>NZ_JBIRFL010000010.1:0-207265 GCF_044327445.1 Streptomyces sp. NPDC018045 | reverse complement strand
CGGATGTACCGGACGGGTGATCTGGTGCGGTGGCGGGTTGACGGGCGGTTGGAGTTCGTCGGGCGGGCCGACGACCAGGTGAAGGTGCGCGGCTTCCGTATCGAGCCGGGCGAAGTGGAGGCGGCTCTCGTCGCCCACCCCCGGGTCGCCCGCGCGGCCGTCGCCGTTCGTACGGACGCGTCGGGCACCGCGCGCCTGGTCGGCTACGTGGTCGCCGCACCGGAGGAGCCGGCCCTCGGCCCGGGTGCGGGCTGTCCGGCTCTCGACCCGGGTGCGGTACGGGAGTTCTTGCGTGCCCGGTTGCCCGAGTACCTGGTTCCGGCCGCTGTCGTCGTGCTGGACGCGTTTCCGTTGACGGTGGGCGGCAAGCTCGACCGGCAGGCTCTGCCCGATCCCGGCTTCGGCCCGGCGCCGGCCGGTCGTGCACCGCGTACGCCGGAGGAAGAGGTGCTGTGCGGCCTGTTCGCCGAGGTGCTGCGGCTGCCCTCGGTCGGGCTCGACGACAACTTCTTCGACCTCGGCGGCGACTCCCTGCTCGCCACCCGGCTCGCCGGACGCGTCCGTTCCGTCCTCGGCACCGAACTGGACCTCCGGACCCTCTTCGCCGCCCCGACCGTCGCCGGAACGGCCGGACGGCTGCGTACCACCCGGCGGCCACGGCCCGCGCCGCGCCCCGTGGCCCGGCCGGACGTGGTGCCGCTGTCCCCCGCGCAGCGCCGCCTGTGGTTCCTGCACCGCATGGAGGGGCCGAGCGCCACGTACAACATTCCGCTGGCCATGCGGCTCACCGGCGCCTTGGACGCCGCCGCGCTGCGCACGGCACTGGTGGACGTGATGGCACGGCACGAGGTGCTGCGTACGGTACTGCCCGAGACCGACGGCGTGCCCCGGCAGACGGTGCTCGGCCGGGACGCCGCGTCCGGCGTCGTGACCGTCACGGACGCGACCGGCTGGGACGGGACCGAGGTGACCGGGCGGATCCGCGCGGCGGCCCGCCGCCCCGTCGACCTGACCCGCGAACTCCCGCTCCGCGCCGAACTGCTCGTTCTCGGCCCCGAAGAGCACGTCCTGGTCCTCGTCGTGCACCACATCGCGGCCGACGGCTGGTCCCTCGGCCCCCTGTGGCGCGACCTGGCCCACGCCTACGCCGCCCGCCGCGACGGCCGTCCGCCGGACCTGCCGTCACCACCCGTCCAGTACGCCGACTACACCCTCTGGCAGCACGACCTCCTCGGCGACCCCGACGACCCGGACAGCCTGCTCGCCGAACAGCTCGGGTACTGGACCGGGCACCTGCGCGACCTGCCCGGTGAACTGCCGCTGCCCACCGACCGGCCGCGCCCGGACGTGCCCGCGGGCCGTGGCGAAGTCCTCGCCTTCTCCTGGGACGCGGCCGCGCACCAGCGGCTCGCCGGGCTCGCCCGGGACTGCGGGGCAAGCGTGTTCATGGTCGTGCAGGCCGCGCTCGCCGCGCTGCTGACCCGGCTGGGCGCCGGTACCGACATTCCCGTCGGCACCCCGGCCGCCGGACGGACCGACGCGGCGCTCGACGACGTCGTGGGCTGCTTCGTCAACACCCTCGTGCTGCGCACCGACACCTCCGGCGACCCCACGTTCCGTGAACTGATCGCCCGGGTACGGGAGGTGAACCTCGCCGCGTACGCCCATCAGGACGTCCCCTTCGAACGTCTCGTGGAGGCCCTCAACCCGCCCCGCACGGCTGCCCGTCACCCGCTCTTCCAGACGCTGCTGACCTGGCAGTCCGCTGCCGGACGGGACCTGGAGCTGCCCGGTGTCACCAGTACACCGCTGCCCGCCGAGACCGGCACCGCCCGGCTCGACATGGAGATCAACGCCACCGAACACCGCACGGCGGACGGCACCCCCGCCGGGATCGAGGCGATGGTCGAATTCAGCACCGACCTCTTCGACCGTTGCACCGTCGAGGCCTTCGTGGGCAGGCTGCGCCGGATCACCGACGCCGCGACGGACGACCCCGGCCGGCGCATCAGCCGGGCCTGCCTCCTCACCGCCCGCGAACAGCACACCCTGCGCGACCTGAACGACACCGCGCACGGCGTCCCCGACCTGGTCCTGCCGCGCCTCTTCGAGGACCAGGTGGCCACCACGCCCGACGCGACCGCCCTGATCTTCGACGGCCGCACCCTCACCTACGCGGAACTCAACGCCTCGGCGAACCGCCTGGCCCGCCGGCTCGTCGACCGCGGAGCCGGACCCGAGAACGTCGTCGCCCTGGCGCTGCCCCGCACCCCCGCCATGGTCACCGCCGTCCTCGCCGTCCTCAAGGCGGGCGCCGCGTACCTGTTCCTGGACCCCGAATATCCCGCCGAACGCCTCGCCTTCATGCTCGGTGACACCCGGCCCGTCCTGCTGGTCACGGACCGTGCCACGGCGCCGACACTCCCGGCCGCGGATCTCCCGTGCTTCGTCCTGGACGAGACGGATGAGAGGGACGATACGGGTGTAGCGAGGGAGGCGAATGGTGCGAGCGCGGCGGATGAGAGGGACGATACGGACGCTGCGGGCACGTCGGATGAGAAGAGCGACACGGACGAGGCGACCGCGACGAGCAGCGACCGCGCCGGCGGACCGGCCGAGGACCGCGACCTCACCGACACCGACCGGCGCGCCCCCCTCACCCCGTCGCACCCCGCGTACGTCATCTACACCTCCGGCTCCACCGGCACCCCCAAGGGCGTCGTCGGCCCGCACCGGGGATGCGTCAACCGCCTGCTGTGGTGCGCCCGCACCTATCCCTGGCACGCCGGACAGCCGGTGCTCGCCAAGACCACCCTGAGCTTCATCGACGGCACCACCGAACTGCTCGGCGCCCTGCTGCACGGCGCGCCGGTCGTCCTCGCGGACTCCCTCACCGCCCGCAGCCCGGCGGAACTGGCCGCCCTCGTCGCCCGGCACCGGGCCACCCGCATCACCGTCGTCCCCAGCCTGCTGGCCGCCCTCCTGGACGGCGACACCGGGCTGCTGGCGACCTGCCGCCTGTGGGTGACCAGCGGTGAGGCCCTGCCGCCCGCCCTCTCGCAGCGGTTCGCCGAAGCCCTTCCGCACGCCCGCCTGGTCAACTTCTACGGCGCGTCCGAAGCCGGCGGCGACAGTCTGCACGCCGTCGCCGACGGCCCCGACGTGGCCGCCGGACGGCCCGTCTGGAACACCCACGTCCACATCCTGGACGCCACCCTGCGCCCGGTGCCGCCGGGCGTGCCGGGCGAGATCCACCTGACCGGCACCGGCCTGGCCCGCGGCTACCTGCACCGTCCCGCGCTCACCGCCGAACGCTTCGTCGCCGACCCTTACGGCGCCCCCGGCGAACGCATGTACCGCACCGGCGACCTGGGGCGGCACCGTCCCGACGGCGTCGTGGAGTACCTCGGCCGGGTGGACGACCAGGTGAAGATCAACGGCGTACGGATCGAACTGGGCGAGGTGCAGGCCGCGGTGCTCGCCCACCCGGACGTCGACCGGGCCGCCGTGGCGGTCCGCGAGGACACCCCCGGCCGCAGACAGCTCATCGCCTACGCCGTGCCCGTTCCCGGCACGGAGCCGGACCCCGGGCAGGTACGGCGGTTCCTGCGGGAACGGCTGCCCCGGTTCATGGTCCCGGCCGCCGTCGTCCTCCTGGACGTACTGCCGCTGACCGCCAACGGCAAGCTGGACCGGAGCGCCCTGCCCGCTCCTGTCTTCACCGCGCCGGAGGGCGGCCGGGCACCGGGCACCCCGCCCGAGGAGATGATGAGCGCGCTCTTCGCCGAAGTGCTCGGCCTGCCGTCCGTCGGACCCGACGACGGATTCTTCGACCTCGGCGGCGACTCGCTGCTGGCGGCCCGCCTCACCAGCCGCGTCCGCACGGTCTTCGGCGCCGACCCGGGCCTCCGCGCCCTGTTCGAGGCCCAGTCGCCCGCCGGACTGGTACGGGCCCTGGACACCGTGGCCGACGAGGCCACCGCGACCGCCGACGCCCTGCGCGTCCTGCTGCCGCTGCGCCCGCGCGGCAGCCGCCCGCCGCTGTTCTGCGTCCACCCCGCCTCGGGCATCTGCTGGCCCTACGCCGGGCTCATGCGCCACCTGGACGACCGCCCCGTGTACGGACTCCAGGCCCGTGGCCTGACCGAGCCCGGCGCGCGCCCGGCGACCATCGCGGACATGGCAGCCGACTACCTGGAGCAGCTCCGCACCGTCCAGCCCGGCGGTCCCTACCACCTGCTCGGCTGGTCCTTCGGCGGCGCCGTCGCCCACGCGATGGCGACGCGCCTCCAGGAGCAGGGCGAAGACGTCGCCTTTCTGGCCCTGCTGGACTCCGCGCCCCTCCAGATCGACCCGGACCGCGTGCTTCCCCAGCACACCGTGCGGGACGTGGCCGAACTGTTCGTCGACTCGATCGGCCACCCTGGCCCCACCTCCGGCCCCGCTTCCGGTCTCGACCCCGCCCGAGCGGCGGAGATCCTGCGCGACCAGGGCAGCGCGCTGGCCGCCCTGCTCGAAGAACCCCTCGTGACGGCCCTGGCCGAGACCCTGACCGACAACACCCGTCTGCGCTGGTACACCTTCCGGCCCGCCGTCTTCGAGGGCGACCTGCTGCTGTTCAAGGCGGAGCCCGAACGCGGCGAACCGCACTGGCCCGCGCGGGCGTGGCAGCCGTACGTCTCCGGCGCCGTGCTCACCCACGACGCGCGCTGCGAGCACGGCCACATGATGCGGCCGCACGCCCTCGACCGGATCGGACCCGTGATCGCCACCGCACTGGACGGGGCAGCCCGGCCGGACGGCCCGGACGGGACCGGCACCCCGGCCTCCGACGGGCCCGGCACACCGAAGAACCACGCATCCCGTACCCCGACGACCCCCACAAGGAGCCGAACGCCATGACCAACCCGTTCGAGAACCCGGACGCCGCCTACCTCGTCCTCGTCAACGACGAGAACCAGTTCTCCCTCTGGCCCGCCGCGGCCGAACTGCCCGGCGGCTGGACCGTCGTGCACGGCGAGGACACGCGGCAGGGCTGCCTGGACCATGTGACGGAACACTGGACGGACATGCGCCCGAAATCCCTCGCCGACGCGATGGACGCGCCCACCCCGGACCGAACAGCCTGATCACCGGTCCGCCGGGCCGCGGCTCACTCCCGCCGCTCCGACGGATCGTGGTCCTCCCGGGGGTCGAGCCCCAGGGCGTCGATCAGCATCGCCAGGTCCTCCGCGCTCTCGGCGCGCCCGGCGAGCACCAGGCGTGCCCGCCGGCGCTCCCGGTCGTGGGTGTGCCGTGCCGCGTCCGGGGCCGGCCCGGTGGTGTGGGTGTCCTCGTTCACGTGGGCCATGATCGGTGATCCGGCCCGTTCGGCGCGTGTCGGACGGGTCACTTTGGCCAGGTCTCTTCTGCGGCCCATGTCCGTCGGCCACCTCTCCTTCCACGGTCCTCGCCCCGCATTCCCCCCGGCCACTGTGAGACACGACTCGGCGCGTCCGCTGGCCCGCACCCGCACCCGGTTGTTAGGGAGGGAACATGAGTACGGAGAACGAGAACGCGACGGGAACCGACACACCGACGACCACCGACGTACCGCCCACCCTGACCGTGACGGCCGTGAGCACCATCGAGCCGACCGCCCCCGACGACCGTGGCTCCGACGCCTGGATGGTCATCGAGACCGCCGAACAGGGGCAGCTCCTCCTCAACCTGCCCGGTCCGCTGTCCCAGGCCGTCAAGCAGGCCACCTACCTTCCGTCGCACCTCGCGGGCGACGGGCGGCTGCCGCTGAGCCGGCAGGACAGCGCCGCGTACCGCGAGCGTGTCGCCGCCCTGGTGTCCTCGAACTGAGCGGTGACCCCGTGGGCGACGCCGCTACGGCAGATACCGTTCGATCGCCGCGGCCCCCTTCTCCTCGATGAGCCTGCGGGCCTCCTCGACCCGCTCCGGCGTCGGTTCCAGGCCCCTGGCCATGACCAGGTCCTCCGGATCGAACGGGCGCTCACCGCCCGTGTAGAGCTCCTGCAGCCGCGCGGCGCGGGCCTCGTCGGAACCCGGAGTGTTGTCCTTGCCCATGGCGCCTCCCGAAAGATCGCTCGGGTCCGGAGAGTCCCGCCGGGCCGGCAGTGCCTCCGCTGCTTCCATCATGGGGCCGGTCCGGCACCGCCGCACGGCGTGCGGGCGCCGGCCGGCCGGGGAGCGCCCACGCATGCCGGGCCCCGGTCGGCCGGGAACGGTCACCAGTGCGGGTCACGGCAGCCGCCCGGGGGCGCATATCGGCCGCTTCGGGCTTCTCCGGGACAGAGACCGCATGTTTCCGGACAAGCCGCCGGCCGCCGCTCCGGACGGTCAACCTCCGGTCTCCTCCCCGGCGTCCCAGACGCCACAGGGGACGAGCAGCCCCTCACCGGCTCCCGGAGGCTGACCGATGACACAGCGGACCGTACGTACCGTCCTGACCACCCTCGCCACCACCGTCGCGGTGGGGGCCGCGACGGTGGCGCCCGCGTACGCGGCGGTGCCCGACACGCCGGGGCGGGGGCACGCGGCGACCCAGGAGGCGCTGCGCCGACTGGTGGAGGTGGCCGGGCTGCCCGGGGTCGCGGCCGAGGTCCGCGAGGGCGGGAAGAGATGGTTCGGCACGGCGGGCGTCGCGGACACCGGCACGGGGCGCGCCCGCTCGGCCGACGACCACTTCCGTGCGGCGAGCATCACCAAACCGTTCATCGCCACCGTGCTGCTCCAACTGGAGGCGGAGCGGCGACTGAGCCTGGACGACACCGTGGAACGGTGGCTGCCGGGCCTGGTGCGGGGCCACGGGAACGACGGCCGCGCGATCACCCTGCGCCAGTTGCTGCACCACACCAGCGGCCTGCCCAACTACACCGAGGACCCGGACTTCCGGGCCAACTCCTCCGGTAGCCGCTTCCCCGAGCACCGCTACGACAACCACACGCCCCTGGAGCTGGTGTCCATAGCGATGAAGTATCCGCCGACGTCCGCGCCGGGGACGCAGGCCCGGTACTCCAACACCAACTTCGTTCTCGCGGGGCTGGTCATCGAGAAGGTGACGGGCCGCTCGTACGCCCGGGAGGTGACGCGCCGCGTCATCGAGCCGCTGAAGCTGGGCGAGACGTCGTTCCCCGGGAGCCGCGCGACCCTGCCGGACCCGCACCCCGTCGGGTACTCCCGGCTGCACGACCCGGCCCCCGACGCCCCGGTCCACGACGCCACGGAACAGAACATGACCTGGCTGGGCGCGGCGGGGGACATGATCTCCACCCTGGGCGACCTCAACCGTTTCCACCGGGCCCTGCTGCGTGGCGCACTGCTGCCCCGGGCGCAGATGGAGGAGCTGCTCACCGAGGTGCCGCTGGGGGAGGGGGTCGGGTTCGGGCTCGGCGTGGAGACCGCCGTCCTGTCCTGCGGGGTGCGGGTGGTCGGCAAGACCGGGCGGACCAACGGCTCGATGTCCGCCTCGTTCGGCACGAGGGACGGCGGCCATCAGCTCACGTTCAACATCAACGGCGACTGGCTGACGGACCAGGCGCTGTACGTGAACGTGATCGAGGCGGAGTTCTGCGGCAAGGCCGCGGCGCCGGCCGGACGGCCGAACCTGCGGCTGCCGGCCGAACCCGTCGGGTAGCGGTCTGGTCCCGCGGCCCGCGATGTGCTTGGCTGGGCCGCCCGTGCCGGTGTGAAGTGCACCTGACATGAGTCACCGGCCGTACGCGCGACCAGGGACGGCCCGATGACCCAGCGCTGGGTGGCACCCCTGCTCGGCGTGGTGGCCCTGGCCCTGGTCGGCGCCCTCGGCTGGAGCGTCGTCTTCGCCTCCGACCCCACGGACACGCCCGCCGGCCCACGCCCGGTCGCGACCGCTCCGGCATCCGGCGGCAGTGCCTCCGGCCCGGCGTCCGGCGGCAGAGCCTCCACCCCGCCGCCGGACACACCGGCGCACCCTGCGACGCCCGGGCCGCCCGCCCGTACCGTTCCCGCCCTCTACCTCGGCGACTCACTGGCCACGGAGAGCCGCACCGCGCTCGCCGAACGGCTCGCCGCGACCGGGCGGGTCGAGCTGCACAGCGCGCCGCACTCCGGCACGACCCTGTGCGACTACCTGGCGGCCTGGCGGGGAAAGTCGCTGGTCCCCGCCCGGGACAAGGCCGCCGCGCTGGTACGCACGGTGCGGCCGCGCGTCGTGATCCTCCAGTTCTGGGGGAACGCCTGGGGCTACACGCCGTGCATGGCGGGCGCCACGTACGGCACGGCGGGCTACTACGACCGGTACGCCGCCGACGCGCGGGCGCTGACCGAGGAGATCGCCGCGGCGGCACGGACCGCCGGCCTCGCCCGGCCGAAGATCGTCTGGGCCTCCCAGGCGCCCGACGCGTTCCACCCGGACCGGGTCCGCCGGGTGAACGCCATCTACGCGGCCCGGGCCGCCGCCTCAGGCGACCTGTACGCGGACGCCGGCCGGACACTCGGCCCCGTCGGCGACCGCTACCGGTGGACCCGCCAACTGCCCTGCGACGCCTACGAACGCGCGCACCCCGCGTACTGCACCCACCCGGCCCCCGGTGGCGGCACCACCGACCTGCACCGCACCGACGACGCCCTGCACTTCTGCCTGGCCCCGACGACCACCACGCCCCGCCCGTGCCCCGTACGGTCGCCGGGCATCCACCGCTTCGCCCGTGCCGTGACGGCGACGGTCGACGGCTGGCTGCGGAGCGCCACCGGCTGACGGGGAGATTCGGGCACGGCCCTTCCGGCGGCAGGGGGGCACCGGCCGTACGGCCTCCCGTAACGGTCACAATCTAGGGGTGTCCAGATTCCACGCACGCCGGCGAACGGCGATCGAACCCTCCGCCCCCTGCCCCTGCGGACTACAGGCGTCCTACGAAGAGTGCTGTGCCCGCTTCCACCTGGGGCAGGCGGCGGCACCCACGGCCGAGCGGCTGATGCGCTCGCGCTACAGCGCCTTCGCGGCCGGCGACGCACCGTACCTGCTGCGCACCTGGCACCCCGCGACCCGCCCGGCGAGCCTGGACTTCGAGCCGGAGCAGCGGTGGACGCGCCTGGAGATCGTCACGACGACGGGCGGCAGCGCCTTCCACAGTGAGGGCACCGTCCGGTTCCGGGCGCACTACACGCTGGACGGCGAGCCCGGTGTGCAGGAGGAGAACAGCCGCTTCGTGCGGGACGAGGGCGCCTGGGTGTACCTGAGCGAGCTGTGAGCGCGCCGGGCGGCGCTACGGGGAGCCGTCCGGCCCTCCCGTACCGCCGCCGGGCAGCACGCGTCCCGGCCGGCTCAGCGGACGCCGCGCAGGTGCTCCAGCTCGCGCCGGTCGCGCTTGGTGGGCCGCCCGGCGCCGCGGTCACGCTGCGCGACCGCGACGATCTCCTCGCGGGGCGGCGGCGGGGGACTGTTGTCGACGAAGCACTCCGCGGCGGCCGTCGCGCTCACCCGCTTGCGCACGAGACGCGAGACCACCACGACGCGCTCGCGCCCGGCGTGCCGCAGCCGGACCTCGTCGCCCGGGCGTACCCCGTGGGCGGCCTTGACCCGCTCTCCGTTGACCCGTACATGTCCGCCGCGGCAGGCCGTGGCGGCGATCGAACGCGTCTTGGTCAGCCGGACGGACCAGATCCAACTGTCGACACGCACGGTTCCCTCGTCTGAAGCCATGCACCGACTCTACGGCCGCCGGAGCCCGCCCGGGCCCGCCCGCGCGTCGTGGCGCTCTCAGGCCGACGCCTTCTTGCCGCTCTTCTTCGCGGTGGACTTGGCCGCCGGCTTCGCCGCCGATTTCTTCGCCGCGGCCTTCTTGCCGCCCGAGCCCCCGCCGGCCGCCGTCTTCTTCGCGCCGGATCCGCCCGACGCCTTACCGGATGCCGTCTTCTTGGCGGCGGACCCGGAGGTCTTGCGGGCCGCCGTCTTCTTGGTGCCGCCGCCGGACGCGGATTTCGCCGCGGTCTTCTTCGCCGCCTTGCGGCCCCTGATCGGGGTGACCGACGCCGACTCCTCGTCCTGCTCCGCCTCGGCCCCGTCCCCGCCGCCCGCACCGCGCGACTCGCGAGCCGCGCGGACGCTGCTTTCCAGCGCGGCCATGAGGTCGATGACCTTGCCGCCGGCGCCCGGCGCGGCCCGGGGCGCGGCCGGCTCGCCGCCCTCCAGCTTCGCGGCGACCAGCTCCTCGACGGCCTCCCGGTAGTCGTCGTGCAGCTCGGCCTCGTCCAGGTCGCCGAGCGAGTCCATCAGGGTCTCGGCGAGGGTCAGCTCGTTCTCCCGGATCTCGACGTCGTCGCTCGGGGCGACGGTGCGCGCCGAGCGGACCTGGTCCGGCCACAGCAGGGTGTGCATGGCGATCGCCCCGTCGTGCGACCGGAGCATGGCCAGCGTCTCCCGCCCGTGCATGGCCACCTTGCCGATCGCGACCTTCTCCTGATGCTCCAGGGCGTCCCGCAGCAGCGCGTACGGCTTGGCGGCGGCGACGCCGTTGGGCCCCAGGAAGTAGGACTTGTCGAGCTGGAGCGGGTCGATCTCGTCCGCGCCGACGAAGGCCAGGATGGTCAGGGTCTTGGTGGTCGGCAGCGGCAGCTTGGCCAGGTCCTCGTCGGTGATCGGCACGATCGTGTCGTCCGCGGCCTGGTAGCCCTTGCCGACCTCCTCGTTGGAGACCTCCTCGCCGTCCAGCTCGCAGACCTTGCGGTAGTGGATCCGGCCGCCGTCCTTCTCGTGGATGCGGACGAACGAGACCGAGGCGGTGCGCTCGGTCGCGCTGTAGGTCTTCACGGGGATGCTGACCAGCCCGAAGGAGATAGACCCGTTCCAAACAGATCGCATGTCTCATCCCTGGTGTGGCTTTTTTGTGGGATTGTCATCGTATGTCGCCAATCACCGTCGTGGAGGGGCGGCGGCTGTCGCTCACCAACCTGGACAAGGTCCTGTATCCGAGGACCGGCACCACCAAGGGCGAGCTGCTGCACTACTACGCCACCACCGCGGGCGCCCTCCTCGCCCACGTCCACGACCGGCCCGTCTCCTTCCTGCGCTATCCCGACGGGCCCGACGGCCAGCAGTTCTTCACCAAGAATGTGCCGCCCGGGACGCCCGCATGGGTGAAGACCACCGAGGTCCCCGGCAGCACGGCGAAGTCCCGGCAGCAGGTGCTGGTCCGCGACGTACCGACCCTGATGTGGGCCGCGAACCTCGTCGTCGAGCTGCACACCCCGCAGTGGACCGCCGCCACGCCACGCGTCGCCGACCGCCTCGTCTTCGACCTCGACCCGGGGGAGCCGGCCACCATCGTGGAGTGCTGCGGCGTGGCCCGGTGGCTGCGCGAGCGCCTGCTGGCCGACGGCCTCAACGTGTACGCGAAGACCAGCGGCTCGAAGGGCCTGCACATCCTCGTACCGATCGAACCGGCGCCCTCGGACGACGTCACGGCCTACGCCAAGGCCGTCGCCGTCGAGGCGGAGCGGTCGCTGCCCGGGCACGTCGTACACCGGATGACCAAGGCCCTGCGGCCGGGGAAGGTCTTCATCGACTTCTCGCAGAACTCGGCCTCGAAGACCACCGCCGCGCCCTATACGGTGCGCGCCCGCGAGCTGCCCACCGTCTCCGCCCCCGTGACCTGGGACGAGATCGAGGGCTGTACGGAACCGGAGCAGCTCACGTTCCTCTTCGACGCCGTCGCCGAGCGCCGTGCGCGCCACGGCGATCTGCTCGCGCCCCTGCTCAACCTCAACCGGGCACGCCCGCTGCCCGGCTGACGACCGGGCGCGTCCGCCGCCCGTACCCGCGTCGGTCGCGGACGGAATACGTCATTCGACGGAGACGGTGATGACGCGGGCAGGTGCCACGTTCCCGTGCCAACGGTGTGAACGGTACCTTCCACGCTCCATGAACCTTTGGTGACACGGGGGTTGCGGCTGCCCGGGGAGCCGGGCGGGCGGGGCGATGTCACGGCCCTATCGCCAAAAGCTGTCATCCGCCGGGGACCTTGATTCCTTCACAATCCCGGTACCGAATCCCTCCCACGGATGACGAGGTTCCCCCATGAGACCCACCCGTACGGTCCTCACCGCCGTGCTCGGCCTCGGTCTGGCCGCCTCCCTCGGTACCGTCCCCGCCACCGCCGCCTCCGCGCCGGCCGGCCCCGCCGCCGCGAGCACCTCCACCCCGGCCTCCATGGCCCGGTACACCGGCTCGGCCGAGGAGGCCGCGGCCAACAAGGCGTTCTTCCAGGCCGTCATGAAGTCGGCCGCCGCCAAGCGCGCCGCCACGCCCGGCGTCCAGGCGGTCACCGTCACGTACAACGCGAGCAGCGCGCCCACCTTCCGCAGCCAGATAGCGCGCAGCACGCAGATCTGGAACAGCTCCGTCACCAACGTGAAGCTCCAGGAAGGCTCCAGCGCCGACTTCCGGTACTACGAGGGCAACGACGCCCGCGGCTCCTACGCGAGCACCGACGGCCACGGGCGGGGCTACATCTTTCTCGACTACCGGCAGAACCAGCAGTACAACTCCACCCGCGTGACGGCCCACGAGACGGGCCACGTCCTCGGCCTGCCCGACCACTACTCGGGTCCGTGCAGCGAGCTGATGTCGGGTGGCGGCCCCGGCCCCTCCTGCCAGAACGCCAACCCGAACGCGCAGGAGCGCGCCCGGGTGGACGCCCTGTGGCGCAACGGCCTGGTGGCACAGCTCGCCCCGGTCTCCTGATCTTCCCCGCTCTTGCGACGACTGCCGCGCGGCGGGCCCGGAGCCCGTCCGCGCGGCAGTCGCGCGCCCATGGGTGACCGCGTCGCACACCTCACCCGCCCGCTCGCGTACAAAGCGATTGCGCGGCGCGCGGTGTCCGCCCCACCATGATCGGGTCAGATGTTCAGCCGTATCAGGACGGACGAAAACACGGCCCGGTAGGTAGTCCGGGCGCCCGGCCCTCTCCAAGGGGGCGCGGGTCAGTAACCTCCCTCCCAGGGTGTCCGGTTCGTCCTCTCGCACCACCATGGGAGGACTTCATGCCGAGCACGTTCACCGTGTTCTTCGAGGGCCCGTACTGGGTCGGCGTTCTGGAGATCGCCGGACCGGACGGCGTACGCGCCGCCCGGCACGTCTTCGGCGCCGAACCGACCGGCCCCGAACTGCTGGCCTTCGCGCTCCGCCGCTCGGACGGCCTGATCGCGCGAGCGCTCGCCGCGCCCGCCGTGGAAGCGGCGGCCGTGCCGCGCCCCTGCCGCGTGAACCCGAAGCGGCTGGCGCGCGCCGCCGCGCGGGAGCAGGCGGCCCGGCCGGTGAGCACCGCCGCGCAGGAGGCGCTCGCCCGCGGCTTCGCGCAGGCGAAGACGGAGAGCCGGGCCGCGGCCAAGCGCCGGCGGGCGGCGGAGGACGAGCGGCGCAGGTCGCGGGCGCGTGACAAGGCGAAGGCCCGCCACCGGGGCCGCTGACGCGCACGGGCCGGGGTCGACATGGGCCGACGGGAGTGGCGGATGGGAGTGGCGGATGGGAGCGATATGCGTCACATCGATCCGGTTTGGCAGATGGGGCCTCGGTGATTTATCGTTCAATCGATCACGGGTTGTGTGGACCCTCATCGGTAGATGACCGGCGTCCCCCCCCCGTTTCCGGACCGCCCCGGCCAGCTCCCCCCGTCTGGCCGGGGCATTCTCCGTTCCGGCCCGGACCGGCCGGTCACCCCTCCCCGTTCGTGACGCGTGTCACCCGCCGATCGCCGGGGGGCGGCGCTGTAATGACCGTGGCGAAGATCCCGGTACGGAGACGCCGGCCCCGAAGCCGGTGGAACCCGGCCGGGCGGGCACCCGCAGACGTGGCGGACCCGCCGGCGGTGTCCGGCGGTACGGGAGGGAGACGGCGTGTACGACACGGAAGTGGCCGTCGTGGGCGGCGGCGCCGCGGGACTCTCCCTCGCCCACCGGCTCTGCGCCCCGCCGCCCGGCGCCCGCTGCCCCGAAGTGACCGTCGTCGACGCCCCGCCGGGACCGCTGCGGCCCCCCGAACGCACCTGGTGCTACTGGGAGGGACCGGACGGCGAGTACGACGGCGTGCTGGCCGCCTCCTGGGACCGGCTGCGCGTCCACGGGGCCGACGGGTCCGCGCTGACCGGGCGCCCGGCGCCGCTGCGGTACAAGATGCTGCGCTCCGGCACGTTCGAGGCCCTGGTCGGTGCGCGGCTCGCGGCCACGCCGTCCGCGCGCCGCGTGACCGCCGCCGTCGACGACGTGCGCGCGCTGCCGGACGGCGCCGAGATCCGCGGAGTGACGGCGGAAGGCGACCCCGTACGGCTGCGGGCCCGCTGGGTCTTCGACTCCCGGCCGCTGCCCGCCCTGCCGCCCGCGCGCACCACCCTGCTCCAGCACTTCCACGGCTGGTTCGTGCGGACCGAGCGGCCCGAGTTCGACTCCGGGACCGCCGACCTGATGGACTTCCGCACCCCGCAGCCGGACCACGGCCTCTCCTTCGGCTACGTCCTCCCGCTCGGCCCGCACGAAGCGCTGGTCGAATACACCGAGTTCGCCGCGGCCCCGCTCGACGAGGCCGCCTACCACCGCGCGCTGCGCCACTACCTCACGGAGATCCGCCCGCTGGGCCCGTACCGGGTCACCGCCTCCGAGCAGGGCGTCATCCCGATGACCGACGCGCGTTTCCCCCGCGCCACCGGGCCCGGCGTCTTTCGCATCGGCGCGGCGGGCGGCGCCACCCGGCCCTCGACCGGCTACACCTTCGCCACCGTCCAGCGCCAGACCCGGGCCATCGCCGCCGCCTTCCACCAGGGCCGCACCCCGGCCCCGCCGCCCCCGCACTCCGCGCGCTCCCGGCTGATGGACGCCGTCCTGCTGCGCGCCCTGGACAGCGGACGCGTCGACGGTGCCGACTTCTTCACCGGGCTGTTCCGCGGCGTACCGATGGAACGGCTGCTGCGCTTCCTGGACGGCGGCACCCGACTGCGCGAGGACCTGTCGATCGGCCTGCACACCCCCGTACTGCCCATGCTGCGCACCGTGGCCGAACTGCCGAGGCTGCGCCGCCGGCCGGCCGTACCTCCGACGCGTCCGGCGCGTACGGGCAGCGCCGCGCCGACCGCCGCCCCGGCCCCGAACAGGAAGACACCGTCCGATGACGACCTCCCCGCGTGACGCCGCACCCCAGGCAGCCGGACCCGCCACCCGCTCCGCCCGCACCACCGCACCGCGCCGGGGCCGGGACCGGCGCGCCCGCTTCGTGCCACCACCGCCCGGGCGGGCGAGGATCACCGGTGCGGCACCGCACGTCGCGGTGATCGGCGGCGGCATCGCCGGGCTGGCCGCGGCCACCGGGCTCGCAGAACGGGGCGCGAAGGTCACGCTGTACGAGCGCGAGCCGGGGCTCGGCGGCCGGCTCGCCGGACGGCCGATCCAGCTCTCCGACGGCTCCCGGGCCACCATGACCCGCGGTTTCCACGCCTTCTTCCGCCAGTACTACAACCTGCGCGGACTGCTGCGGCGGGCCGACCCGGCACTGGCCGCGCTCACCGGGCTGCCCGACTACCCGCTGCGCCACAGCAACGGCCTCCAGGACAGCTTCGCCCACGTCCCGCGCACACCGCCGTGGAGCGCCCTCGGCTTCGCCCTGCTCAGCCCGACCTTCACCCTGCGTGAAATGGCCCGGATGAACCCGCGTGCCGCGCTGCCGCTGCTCGACGTACGGACACCGGACGTGTACGAACGCCTGGACGGCATCAGCGCGCGCCGGTTGCTGGACCGCATCCGCTTTCCCGAGGCCGCGCACCACCTGGCGTTCGAGGTGTTCTCCCGGAGCTTCTTCGCCGACCCGGAGGAACTGTCGGCCGCCGAAATGGCGTTGATGTTCCACATCTACTTCCTCGGGTCCAGCGAAGGGCTGCTGTTCGACGTCCCCGGCGAGCCGTTCCCGCAGGCCCTGTGGGAGCCGCTGGGCCGCTACCTGACCGGTCACGGCGTCACCCTGCGCACCGGCTGCGCGGTGGAGAGCGTGGCGTCCGCACCGGCCGGCGCGGGCGTGACCGTCCACAGCGGTGCCGGCAGGGCACGCCACGACGCGGTGGTGCTCGCCCTCGACGTGGCCGGACTGCGTCACCTCGTCGCCGCCTCACCCGGGCTGGGCGACCAGAACTGGCGCGAGCGGATGCTGCGACTGCGCACCGCACCGCCGTTCCTCGTCTCCCGACTGTGGCTCGACCGGCCGGTGAACCCGGACCGGCCCGGCTTCCTCGGCACCAGCGGCTACGGCCCGCTCGACAACGTCAGCGTGCTGGAGCGCTGGGAGGGGGAGGCGGCCCGGTGGGTGTCCCGCAACGGGGGCTCCGTGGTCGAACTGCACGCCTACGCGCTCGGCACGGACACCGCCCGGCAGGTACAACAGGACCGGCTGATCGACCAGTTGTCACGCGTCTACCCCGAGACGCGCGAGGCCAAAGTGGTCGACGCCCAGCACGAGTGGCGTGCGGACTGCCCCCTGTTCCCGGTGGGCGGCCACCACGACCGCCCCACCGTCCGGACCCCCGACCCCGCCGTGACGGTCGCCGGCGACCTCGTACGCACCGACCTGCCGGTGGCTCTGATGGAACGCGCGGCCACCACCGGTTTCCTCGCCGCGAACACCCTCCTGGAGAGGTGGGGCGTCCGCGGCCAGCCCCTGTGGACAGTCCCGGCCCGCGGCCGGTCGGCACCCTTGCGCGGGCTGGCACGACTGCTGGGTGTCCGAGGTGGTCGCTGAATCCGGTGTCGCCCGCGCCCGGCGCCGTGCCAGAATCCCACGCGTGTCCATACGATTCCCCCGCCCCCTGCGCCCCGGCGACCGTGTCGGTGTCACCTCCCCGTCCAGTGGAGTACCGAAGGCGCTGCGCGCGCGGCTCGACGTCGCCGTGGGCGACGTGCGGGACCGTGGGTACGAGGTCGTCGTCGGCCGGTGCATGGACGGCTCCGCACACATCAGCGCTCCGGCCGCCGAGCGCGCGGACGAGCTGATGTCGATGCTGACCGACCCCACCGTCAGGGCCGTCGTGCCCCCATGGGGCGGCGAGACCGCGATCGACCTGATACCGCTGCTGGACTGGGACCGGCTGCGGGAGGCGGAGCCGACCTGGCTCGTCGGATTCTCCGACCTCTCGACCCTGATGACACCGCTCACCCTGCTCACCGGCACGGCGACCGTCCACGGCAACAACCTCATGGACACCCCCTACCGCGTCCCCGAAGGACTGCTGACCTGGCTCGACATCGTCGCCGCGCCCTCGGGACACCGCTTCACCCAGATCCCGCCCGGCCGCCACCGGACAACCGGTTACCACGACTTCGCCGCATGCCCCGCGATACGCGACTACCCCCTGAACGCCACCGGCACCTGGACCCGGCTCGACGCGGACGGCGACGTGACCGCCGAGGGCAGACTGATCGGCGGCTGCGTCGATACGCTGGCCGTCCTCGCGGGGACGCGCTACCTGGACACGTCGGCCTTCGCCCGCGACGAGGCCCCCGACGGCCTTCTCGTCTACGTGGAGGTGGCCGACGACAGCGCCTTCACCGTGTGCCGGAACCTGCACGGCATGCGGCTCGCCGGATGCTTCGACCACGCGAACGCGGTGCTCGTCGGCCGGACCGGCGCCCCGAACGCCGGGACGCTGAGCCAGCACGAGGCGGTGCTCGACGCACTCGGCTCCCTCGGCGTCCCCATCATCGCCGACGTCGAGTGCGGCCACGTCCCGCCCTACATGCCGATCGTCAACGGAGCATTCGGCCGCATCGTCCACACCGGGGAGCACAGCGAGCTGACGCAGACCTTGGGCTGATGTCCGGCGCGGTGGGTGGCGGGCTCCGGGTGCGGTCGCAGGACGGAGCCGTCGGCGGCGGTGAGTTCGGGGACGGTGAGTCCGGGGAACGGTGAAAGAGCGCGGCATCCGCTCGGCCTGCTGTGAGCCGGTGCCGGCCGCGCTCGGGTTTCGTGTGGGGTCCGTCCACCCCGTATGCCACGGGCCGGTGTCTCAGCCGGGGAAGCGCCCCGTACTGCGCAGTTCCCACCGCCGCTCCGCGTACGCCATGTCGTCGCGCCACAGCCGTCCCGCCGTCGCCCGCATCAGGGGGCGCAGGAAGGGAGCGGCCGCGCGGGCCACCGCGAACCCGGGGCGGGCGGAGGCGGCGACGACCGCCTCCACGACGGCGGTGCGCGGGCGGCCGGAGGCGTCGGTGCCCAGTGGGGTGGCGTGGGTCTCCACCACGGATCCCACGCCCTCGCCCCCGGTGATGCGCATGACCACGGTGCGCGGACCCGGCGCGGTGAACTCCGCGCGGACCGGGACGACCAGACGCCCGGCGACCTTGAAGGAGACGTCCACCGTCAGCGCGTCCTCCGGGCCCGCCGGGCCGTGCGGCACGGTCAGGTCGACGAAGGAGTACGGGTGGAACCAGGCGCCGTGCCACGGGTCGAGCCGGTTGGCGACCACGTCGTCCGGCTCGCAGCGCCCGACGCCGGTGTACACGGCCGCGACGGCGACGGCCGCCTCCGGACGTTCGGGGACGCGGGGCCGGGCCAGCGGCTCCTCGCCGCCCGTCCGGTCCAGGCGTACCCAGACCAGCACTCCGTCGTCGTACGCCGGATAGGGCTCCCACCCGGCGAAGGGGCCGCCGTCCAGGGCGAGCCCGTGCCAGTGGCAGACCAGGGTGCCGCACCGCACGGGGCTGTCCTTCAGGGGCGCGCCCAGATGCGGGCAGGCTCCCGGCCCGCCGTGCAGTCGCCCGTCGGCGGCGCGCCACAGCACCACCTCCGTCCCGGCGACGGTCCGGCCCAGGGGCCGGTCCCGGCCGACGTCCCGCGAGGCGCCCACGGCGTACCAGTTGCCGGACGGCCGGGCCTTGGCGCGTTCCAGCGCCGCCGCGATCACGCCGGGCGCGGCGTCCCGCCAGGTGGGCCGCTGACGTTCCCACGCGACGGGCCGCCGGCGCAGGCGCAGCGGGTACCGGCCGCGTCCGTCGGGGCGGCATGGAGCGTCCACGGTGCTTCCTCCTGGGCCGTCCGCGGTGCGGTCCGCGGGGGGTTCTGTGGCGCGTACGGCCGCGGCGCGGCGTGCGGGTGCGGGCGCCGCCGGGACGCCTGCGCGGCTCGGTCCGGGTCGGGTGCGGGCCGCGGTGACCCGGACCAGTCCGTCCAGGGCCACGGTCGCGCGGACCGGGCGCGACACGACGGCCCGGCGGTGCAGGACCGCGTAGCCGTCGGCTTCCACGGCGTCCAGGATGCCGCGGTAGAGGATGAAGGCGGTACGGACGCACGGCCGGGACGCCGGGTCGAGCATGGCGACGCCGGGCGCGGCCCGCCGGTAGACGCCGCGGGTCAGGTCGGCGGCGGCCCGCAGCGCCGCGGTGATCCGGGCGTCCTGGCTGCCCGTCAGCCGGCTCCACCGCAGCAGGTCCCGATCCACGCCGTGCGCGGCCAGCAGATCGGCGGGCAGGTAGATCCGGCCCCGGTCCAGGTCCTCGCCCACGTCCCGCAGGAAGTTGGTGAGCTGGAAGGCGGCTCCGAGCGCGGCGGCGTGCGGCGCGGCCTCCTCGCGCGGTGTGACCGTGCCGAGGATCGGCAGCATCTGAAGGCCGATCACCTCGGCCGAGCCGTACATGTAGCGGCACAGGTCGTCGTAGGTCGGATAGTCGGTCACCTCCAGGTCGGCGCGCATGGAGGCCATGAAGGCGCTGAAGTACGCCGGGTCGATGCCGTAGACGGCGGTGGTGTGCGCCAGCGCCCGTACCACCGGCTCGTCGCCGCCGCCCCGGGCGAGGCCGGCGTGAAGCTGCGTCTCCAAGGTGCGCAGAGCCGTCGCCCGCTCCTGGGGCGTGGCGTCGTCGTCCAGGCTGTCGACGATGTCGTCCGCCCAGCGGGCGAACCCGTACAGGGCGTGCACGGCGGGCCGGCGGGCGACCGGCAGCAGCCGGGTGGCCAGGAAGTACGTCTTTCCGTGCCGGGCGTTGAGCCGGCGGCAGTGGCGGTAGGCGGCGCGCAGCGCGGGCTCGGTGATGCCCGCGGCGTCGAGTTCCCGGGCGGTCACGCGCTGCCCTCCCGACGGCGGGCGGGGCGGCGCGCGCCGAGGTCGGTGACCCCGGCGGACCTCGCGGGGCCGCCGCCCGTCACCCGTGCGGCGGCCAGCTTCCCCGAGACCAGTACGGTCGGCACCCCGACGCCCGGGGTGGTGCCGCACCCGGCCAGTACGGCGTTCTCGACACCCCGTACGAGGTTGCGCGGCCGGAACGGCCCGGTCTGCGCGAAGGTGTGCGCGGCGGAGAAAGGAGTCCCGGCGCCGTGCCCCTGACGGCTCCAGTCCGCCGGGGTGACCAGGCACTCCTCCTCGGCCGCCGTGGCCAGGCCGGTGAATCCGCGCCGTTCGAGTTCGGCGAGCAGCGCGGTGCGGTAGCGGGGGCCGAGGTCGCGCCAGGCGTGCACGCCGGGGCCGATGTCGGTGTTGGGGCAGGGCGCCAGGACGTAGTGCAGGTGGCGGCCCGGCGGCGCCAGCGACGGGTCGGTGGCGGTCGGCCGGGTGATCAGCAGCGAGGGGTCGCTCATCAGGCTGCCGGTACGGGTGAGTTCGTCGAACGTGCGGTGCCAGGCGGCGCCGAACGAGAGGGTGTGGTGGCCCGGTTCCGGCCAGGTCGCGGGCGTGCCCGCGTGCAGGACGACGGCCGAAGGGGAGCGGCGCAGCGGCAGCGGGCGGCGCGGGCCGCGGCCGAGCAGGCGGTACGCCTCGGGCAGGTCGGCGGTGAGCACCACCGCGTCGCACGGCAGGCGTCCGGCGTCGGTGACGACGGCGGTGACCCGGCCACCGGAACGTTCCAGCGTGCGTACCCCGTGTCCGTACCGGAACTCCGCGCCCGCCTCGGCCGCTGCCTCGGCCATGGCGCGGGGCAGCGCGTGCATCCCGCCGCGCGGGAAGTACACCCCGGCCACCGTGTCCATGTAGGCGATGACGGCGTACGCGGCGAGCGCGCGGGCCGGTGGCACGCCCGCGTACAGGGACTGGAACGAGAAGACCCGGCGCACCCGCTCGTCGGCCAGGAAGCGGCCGATGCGGGCGTCGAGCCGGCCGAAGCCGCCCAGTACCGCGAGACGCGCCAGGTCGGGGTGGAGCAGTTGGAGCGGGGAGTCGAAGTTGGCGTCGATGAAGCGCCGCATCTGGACCGCGTACAGGCGGCCCAGCCAGCAGCGCAGCCGCCGGTAGCCCGCGGCCTCCCGGGGGCCGGCGAACCGTTCGATCTCCGCCTCCATGGCCTCCGCCCCGGTGTGCACGTCGAGCGTGCTGCCGTCGGCGAACCGGGCGCGGTAGGCGGGGTGCAGGGGGACGAGGTCCAGCCGCCCGGCCATCGAGGCGCCGACCGCGGCGAACGCCTCCTCGGCGAGGTCCGGCATGGTCAGTACGGTCGGGCCGGTGTCGATCAGATAGCCGTTGCGTTCGAGACGGCCGCAGCGGCCACCGGGCCGGCGATCGCGCTCGACCACGGTCACCCGCCGCCCGGCACCGAGCAGGTGCAGCGCGGCGGACAGCCCGGACAGGCCGGCGCCGATGACGACGACGTGGTCGGTGCGGCCGGGTACGGACTTCACCGCTCACCCCCGCGCGCCGCCGCGGGAGGGCCGCCCGGCGGAGAGCACGGGCGGGCGCCGGCCGTCGCGCGCAGCAGTGCGCGCAGGTGGCGCAGGGCGGCCGGATCGGCGGTGCGCACATCGGCCAGGTGCGCCACGCTCCGGTCGGCGAGACTCTCGACCTTGTCCTCCAGCGCGGCGCGGGCCCCGGTCGACTCGAACACTTCCCGTACGCGGTCCACCGCGGCGGCGGAGAGGTACGGGTCGCCCAGCGCCGCGTCGAGGACGCCGAGGGCCCCGTCGTCGCCGGCGGCTCGCGCGCGGGCGCGGGCCACGGCCGTGAGGTAGGTCACCTTGCCCTCGCGGATGTCGTCACCGGACGGTTTGCCGGTCTCCTCCGGGTCACCGAACACCCCCAGCAGATCGTCGTGGAGCTGGAAGGCGAGCCCGGCGCAGCGGCCCGCCGAGCGCAGCGCGCCGGCCGCCCGGTCGTCGGCGCCGGCCAGCGCGGCGCCCAGCAGCAGCGGCCGTTCGACCGAATAGCGGGCGCTCTTGAGGCGGGCGGTGCGCACCGCGCGGGCGGGGGAGTGGGAAGCGGTGACCTGGCCGTGCAGGTCCAGGTACTGCCCGGCCACCATCTCGGTCCGCATGGTCCGCCACAGCGCGTGCACCGCGGACCGCGCGCGGTCGGGGAAGCGGGTGTCCAGGACGGTGTCGTCGGCCCAGGCGAGCGCGAGGTCGCCGGCCAGGATCGCCGCGGACCGGCCGAACGTTTCCGCCGAGCGGGCGGACCGGCCGGCCCCGGTGCGGTGGCCGTACTGCCCCCGCACCTCGGCGTGCAGGGCGGGCCTGCCCCGGCGCAGCTCGGCGCCGTCCATCACGTCGTCGTGCACCAGCGCACAGGTCTGGACGAGTTCGAGCGCGGCGGCCAGCCGCAGCGCGGCACCCGCCGCCTCACCGTCACCGCCGCAGACCCGCAGCCCCCACCACACGAATCGGCCGCGCAGCCGCTTGCCGCCGCCCAGCGTGAAGCGGGCGACGCGTTCGGCGATGTCGCGCGTGAACAGGGCGTCGGCCGCCGCGGCCGCGGCGAGCCGCGCGCCGAGCACCTCGTCCAGCACCCGCCCGATGGCACCCGCGACATCCGCGTCCACCGTCCGGATCCCGGCCGCGTCCCGGTCGTCCGCTGTCCGGGTCCCGGCTGCCTCCCGGTCATCCGCCGCCCGGGACCCGTAGGCAGTACGGCCGTTCGCCGCCCGGGACCCGTAGGCAGTACGGTCGTCCTCCACCCGGGCCCTGGCCGCGGCACGGTCGTCCTCCGTCCGGGTACGGCGCATCGCACGTCCTTCCCTCGAACCGGCCGGTGGGCGCTGACTCACGTGGAGCGCGGCCGCCCCTCGGACGCGCCGCCGGACGGGCCGGGCGCGTGTCCCGTGCCGCCGGCGCCCGCGTGCGCAGTTCACCACGGGACCCGTGTGTCGTCGGGACGCCACGTCCGGGCCTGGTCCCTTCGGGGGACGAGGGCGCCCGCCATGGAGCACGGCGGCGCGCGGCGGCAATCCGCGATCGCCGGCGCGTCCGCTCTCACCGCTCCGGCGGGCGGTGCCGATGCTGACGCTGGTGCCGGGCACCACATGGCAAACGGGCCCCTCGGGTCGGCTTCGACGTCCGGCAGCGGGTACCCATCGCCGTCCCGGGAAACCCGGTGGCGTCGATCGTTCGCACACCGGACCGCTCGACCGGCGGACGCCGAGGCAGGGGGCGCGAACCCGTGATGTTGTCCGGATACCGGCCATTGACGGGGCGGAAACCGGCCAACATGGGGGCGCCACCGCGGACGCGCCCCGGGCCGTCAGCCGCTGTTCTGCGCCAACTGGAGCCGTACGAGATGAGCGAGGGTGGGAGCCGGGTGCTTGGCCCTTATACGGCGCAGGTAGGTGCTGACCGTATGGACGCTGATGCCCAGCCGCCTGGCCGTCTGGTCGTACGTCAGGCCGTCGGCGATGTGCGACAGTACCTCCCGCTCCCGCGGGGACAGCATCGGCGCCATGGTGGACGCGCTGTGGTCCGACATCTCTTCTCCAAGGGGGTGACGAAGGAGCAGGGAAGATCCGGCGGCCCGCGGCGTCAGGACGGTCGGTCCGGCGGCGCGGGCGGAGCGGGGCGAAGCCCTTGTACGGCCGCCACGCTGCGAAGTGCTCGCGGGTTCATCGGCTCATCGCCGGGAAGACGGCCCGTGCGGGACCGGACATGGTGCGCCCTCCCGCGGGTACGGAGCGGAACTGCCGACGGTGTCGCGGGGGCAGCACATCCCCCGTGACATGCGGCTTGATCTAACCACGGACACGGCAAAACGCAAGGAGGCCGTGGCCGTCGCCGCCATGCCTCTACACGCGTGGCGAAGCGCGGGTCAAGTCACCGGATGATGCGTCTCCAGACGCCCCGCGAACCGGGTGACCGTAAGTACGTCCTCCGCCGTCCGCGTGGTGGACCAGGCCGGCACGGGGCGCTAAGGGGGAACAAGAGGGTGGGGCACTTCCGGCTGCTGGTGGTCGGCAACGCCGTTTCCGCGTACGGCAGTTACCTGAACATGGTGGCGCTGAACGTCTTCGTCTACCAGGTGACGGGCAGCGCGCTGACCGCGGGCCTGTTCATGGCCGTACGTCTGATCACCAGCGTACTGTCCGGCTTCGTCAGCGGCCGCCTGGTCTCGCGGCACGACCGCAAACGGCTGATGGTGTGCGCGGACCTGACCCAGGCGACCGCCCTGGTGGTGCTGCTCCTCGCACCCGACGGCGCCCGCGTCGCCCTGCTCTTCGCGCTCGCCGTGGGGACCGGCGCCTGCTCGACGCTCTCCCAGGTGGCGCTGCGCAGCAGCGTCCCGGAGATCGTCGGCGCCGACCTGCGCACCAAGGCCAACAGCCTGCTGGTCACCGGCCGTTCCCTCGCCATGATCGCCGGGTTCGCCTCGGCGGGCGTGATCGTCGCGCAGTTCGGCTACACTGCCGCCTTCGCGCTGGACGCCGCCACCTTCGTGATCTCCGCGACGGTCCTGTTCCTGCTGCCCATCCGCACCCGGGCCGCCGGGAAGAGCACGGCCGACGGCGCGCCGTCGGCCGCCACGGGCACCGGCCGCTGGGCCTCCCTCGCGCTCCTGAAGGCGGCGCCGCTGCTGGCGGTCATGGTCGCGGTCCGGGCGGCCGACGGCCTCGGCTCCTCGTCGCACAACGTCGCGCTGCCCATCTACTCCAGCGCCCTGGACCCGTCCCACCCGGCCACCTTCGTCAGCCAGTTCTGGGCGACCTGGGCGATCGGCAACATCGTGGCGCAGCAGGTCTGCTCCCGCCGTACCAGCAAGACCGGGTGGTCACCGGGGGAGCGCGCCTTCGCGATCGGCTCCTGCGTGATGTCGGCGGCGTTCATCGTGGTCTTCAGCGGCCTGCCGGCCGTTCCCGCCGCCGTCGCCGCGCTCGTCGCCGGCATGGCCGACGGGTTCACGGAGATCGCCTACGTCTCCCGGCTCCAGGCCGCCCCCGACGAGCAGCGCGGACGCCTCTTCGGCCTCTCCGCCTCGGCCGAGAACAGCGGCTTCGGCCTCGGGATGATCGTCAGCGCGGCGCTGCTGGAGCGCTTCTCGCCCCTCCAGGTGGTCGGCGCGTTCCAGGGGCTGGCCATCCTCCTGTGCGTGGCCCTGCTCGTCGTGCTGGCCAGGGGGCGCTCCCTGTTCCCGCCCGCACCACCGGTCCGGGAGAGCGGCGGCCCGGCGCCCGGCCGGGAGGTCTCCGCCGCGGAGGGCGGCACCTCATGAACCCACCGGCCGACTCGCGCGTCGCGGTCATCGGCATGGCCTTCCGCTTCCCCGGGGCGGACACCCCCGAGGAGTTCTGGCGGGTCATCCGGGACGGCCGGGACTGCGTACGGCGCTTCACCGACGAGGAACTGGCCGCGGCCGGGGTGCCCGCCGAGAAGTACCGGGCGGACGACTTCGTCGGCGCCAGCGGCATCCTGTCCGGCATCGACGGGTTCGACGCCGGGTTCTTCGGCATGAGCGTCCGGGAGGCACGGCTCACCGACCCGCAGCACCGGATGTTCCTGGAGTGCGCCTACCACGCCCTGGAGGACGCCGGCCACCCGCGGGAACGGGACGGACAGCGCACCGGCGTCTTCGCCAGCACCGGCTACCACCTGTACACCATGGAGAACTACCTGCTGAACAACGTCCTGAAGGGCCCCGTCGGCGACGACTGGCTCTCCAGGATGCAGGTCATGGTCGGCAACTACACCGACTTCACCGCCACCCGCGCGTCCTTCCGCCTCAACCTGACCGGCCCGGCCGTCGGCATCCAGACCGCCTGCTCCAGTTCCCTGGTCGCCCTGCAACTCGCCGCGCAGTCGGTACTGACCGGCGACAGCGACATCGCCCTGGCCGGCGCCACGGCCGTCCACGTGCCGCAGGTGCTGGGCTACCAGTACGTCAAGGGCTCCATCCTCTCCAAGAGCGGCTACCTGCGCGCCTTCGACGCCGGCGCGGACGGCACGGTGGGCGGCACCGGCGTCGCCGCCGTCGTCCTCAAGCGCCTGGACCGGGCCCTCGCCGACGGCGACACCGTCCACGGCGTCATACGGGGCTGGGGTGTCAACAACGACGGCGCGGACAAGCAGACGTACACCGCGCCGAGCGCGGCCGGCCAACGCGGCGCCATCCGCCGCGCGCTGGACCACGCGGGCATCGGCGCGGACACCGTCGGCTACCTGGAGACCCACGGCACGGGCACGCTGAAGGGCGACCCGATCGAGTTCGACGGCGCCGTCTCCGCGTACCGTGCCGACACCGACCGGACCGGCTACTGCGCCCTCGGCGCGACCAAGGCCAACATCGGCCACCTCGACGTGTGCTCGGGCCTGGCCGGCTTCATCAAGGCGCTGCTGGTGCTGAAACACGGCGTCATCCCGCCGATGGCCAACTTCCGCGAGCCGAACCCCGCCCTCGACCTCGACCGCAGCCCCTTCTACATCCCCGAGACCGCACGCCCGTGGCCGCCGGGGGACACACCGCGCCGCGCCGGCGTCTCGTCGCTGGGCGTCGGCGGCACCAACGCCCACATCATCGTGGAGCAGGCCCCCGAACCCGCTCCCCGCGCCGCCACCGTCGCCCCGCCGGACGTCCTGGTCCTGTCCGGCCGGTCCGAAGCCGCCCTCGCCGCCAACGCCCGCGCCGTACGCGACCACCTGACCCGCCACCCCGGGGCGGATCCCGCCGACCTGGTGACCACCGCGGCGGGCCGGGCCCACCACCGGCACCGCCTGGCGGCCCGCGGCACCAGCCCGGCGGACCTCGCCGCGGCCCTGGACGGCTGGCTCGGGGGAGCCGACGGCCCCGCAGCGGCCGCCACCGTGACGACCGGCGAGGCACCCCGCGAGGGACGCCCGCGCGTCGCCTTCCAGTTCACGGGGCAGGGCAGCCCGTACCCCGGCATGGCGCTGCCCCTGTACGAGCGCTTCCCCGTCGTACGCGACCTGCTGCACACCTGTGACCGCCACCACCGAAAGCTCTACGGCAGCTCCCTGCTCGACGCGCTGCTCGACCCCGGCGCGGACCGCGCCACCACGGAGAACACCCGAACCGCCCAACCGGCCCTCTTCGCCCTGCAATACGCCCTCACCGGGCTGTGGCGGCACGCCGGCATCACACCGGACATCGTCTCCGGGCACAGCGTCGGCGAGTACGCCGCCCTGTGCGCGGCGGGCGCGCTGTCGGTCGAGGACGGCCTGCGCGTCACCGCGGAGCGCGGCCGCCTGATGCGGGACCACTGCGCCCGGGGAGCCATGGCCGCCGTCTCGGCGGACCTGGACACCGTCCGCGACCTGACCGCCGAGATCACCGGCCTCGAACTCGCCGTCGTCAACGGAGCGCGGCGGCACGTCCTCGCCGGACCCGTCACCGCCGTGGACCGGCTGCTGACCGTCCTGGAGGAGCGCGGCATCCCCGCGGAACGGCTGCCGGTGACGCGCGCCTTCCACACCGTGCTGATGGACCCGGTCCTGGACAAGTTCCGGGAACTGCTCGACGGCGTCACCTTCCGCCCGGCCACGACCGCCTTCGTGAGCTGCCTCGACGGCCGGCTGCACGAGCCGGGCCGGGTGCCGGACGCCGACTACTTCGTACGGCAGACACGTGAGCCGGTCCGCTACGACGCCGTGCTGCGCACGCTCGGCGGGACGGACACCGCCGCGCTGGTCGAGATCGGCCCGCACACCACGCTCAGCGGACTCGCCCGCGCCGCCGTCCCCGGCGTACGGGCGGTACCGACGCTGCGCCGCGGCGCCGGGCCCGCCCCGTTCTGGGGCGCGGTGGCGCAGCTCCACTGCGCGGGCGCGGACCTCGACTGGCCGGCGCTGACGGCCGGCAGCGGAGGCCGCAGGATTTGGCTGCCCGGCTACCGCTTCCAGCACAAGACCTTCTGGACGGGGCCGGAGCCGACCGCCGTCCGGCCCGTCCGGACGGGCGAACCAGCGAGAGAAGAGGAAGACGTGGCACAGGACGAGGCAGTGTTCGAGAGGGTGCTCGGGCACGTCATCGAGTTGGTCGCCAAGCACCTCGGACACGACGCGGATGCGATCACCGGCGACACATCCTTCTTCGATCTCGGTGCGGACTCCCTCCAGATGATCAGCGTGCTGCGCGAGCTGGAACAGGACCACCAGGTCAAGGTGGCGATGCGCGAGCTGTTCGAGGAGGCGAGCACCTCACGGCAGCTCACGGAGCTGATCGTGGGGCGGATGGCGGGCACTTCAGGGGGCCCGGGGTCTTCGGAGGGCTCGGGGTCTTCGGGGGACTCGGCCACTCCGGGGGACTCGGTTGTACCGGGCGGCTCCGGCAGGCCGGGCGCCGCCGGCGGTGACACCGTACGGTACGAGCCGGTCGCCGAGGAGCCCCTACGGGACGAGCCGACCGCAGGCACCGCCCCCGCCGAGCCCGTCCGCGTCCCGGAGCCCGTCCGTGCCCCGGAGCCCGCGTCGGCCGAGCCGTCCGGCCCGTCGCACCCCGTGACACGCGCCGAACTGGCCGACCTCGTCCGCCAGGTGCAGCAGCTTTCGCAGATCCAGCTCCAGATGATGTCCCAGATACACCAGCTCTCCCAGCTTCTGACCGCGCAGGCGACGGCCGCCCTGTCCGGCGGCGCGGTGGCCAACGGGAAGGCGGGCGGGGAATGACCGGGCTGAGCGCCGCCGCCGCTGCGGTGGACCAGGACCTGGCCGCCATGGCCGACCTCTCCCGGCGCATCGCGCAGCGGATCGAGGATGCGGCCGGGCCCGGGACCGCGGCCGGAACCGGGGCTGCGGCCGGTTTTGCCGGGCAGCCCGCGGCGACCGAGGAGCCGGCCGCCGAACGGCGGCAGCGCGTGCACGGCCCCCGGGTGACCGTCTCGCGCGCCTCCGGCATGGTCGGCGGGTCCGCCTCGGCCGCCCAGCAGGCCCACCTCGACGACCTGGTGCGCCGTTACACGGCCAGGACCGCCACCTCGAAGGAGATCGCCCAGCGCTACCGCCGCGTGCTGGCCGACAGCCGGGCCGTCGTCGGGTTCCGGAGCAAGACGAAGGAGATGCTGTACCCGATCGCCGGGCGCCGGGCGCGCGGCTCCCGGCTGGAGGACATCGACGGCAACCGCTATGTCGACATCACCATGGGCTTCGGCGTGCTCCTCTTCGGTCACGAACCGGACTTCGTGAGCGAGGCCGTCCGCGAGCACCTCTCCCGGGGCATCCAGCTCGGCCCGCGCAACGTCGAGACCGGTGAGGCCGCCGAGCTGCTGGCGGAACTGACGGGCATGGAACGCGTGGCGTTCGCCAACTCCGGTACGGAGGCGAACTCCGCCGCGATCCGCCTCGCCCGCGCCGCCACCGGCCGCCGCCGCATCGTCACCTTCCACGGCGCCTACCACGGCCACGCCGACAACGTCCTGGGCCGCTCCACCGGCACCGGCACCGAGCGGGTCACCGTCCCCGTCTCCTCCGGCATCCCGTCCAGCAGCGTCGCCGACCTGCTCGTCCTCGACTACGGCAGCGACGCGAGCCTGGCGGCCATCGCCGAGCACGCGGACGACATCGCCGCGGTCATCATCGAGCCCGTGCAGAGCCGCCATCCGTCGCTGCGGCCCGTCGGCTTCGTCCGGCAGTTGCGCGAGCTGACCCGCCGCCACGGCATCGTGCTGATGTTCGACGAGATGCTGACGGGCTTCCGTCCGGCGCCGCGCGGCGCCCAGGAGCTGTACGGCGTCAGTCCCGACCTCGCGACGTACGGGAAGCTGCTCGGCGGCGGGTTCCCGATCGGCGCCATCGCGGGCCGCGCGGACATCATGGACGGGGTGGACGGCGGCTTCTGGCAGTACGGGGACGCCAGCTATCCGCCCGCCGACACCACCTTCTTCGGCGGTACGTACATCCAGCACCCGGTCTCGATGGTCGCCGCCCGTGCCGTCCTGACGCATCTGAAGGAGCACAGCCCGTGGCTCCAGGAGCGGCTGAACGCCCGTACCGGTGAACTGGCGGACTCGCTGAACCGTTTCCTGGAGGACGAGGAATTCCCGCTGCGGGTGAGCCACTTCGGCTCCCAGTTCCGCTTCGAGCACCGCGCCGACATGGAATTGCTGTACCACCACCTCATGCTGCGCGGGGTGCACGTCTGGGAATGGCGCAACTTCTTCCTGTCGACCGCCCACTCGGACGGGGACGTCGAGTTCATCGCCGACGCGGTCCGCGGGTCGATGCGGGAGCTGCGCGGGGCGGGGTTCTTCCCCGGCGGCCTGAAGCCGCTGCCGACGGCGGCGCCGACCCCGGCACAGGCCCCGGCCCGCACACCGTCCCCGGCCGTCGCACAGGCCTCGGCAGCCGCCCCAACTCCGCTCACCGCACAGGCTCCGGCCCCCTCGCAGGCTCCGGCCCGCACGGCCGCCGCGCCGGTGACCGCGAGCGCCGCGCCGAAGCCCGCCGCCCCGCCGCGTACGGCTTCCGCCTCCGCCGCCGTGCCAGCGCGCCGCGCCCCCGACTTCAGCATCTACTTCTTCGGCGACTACCCCCAGGACGAAGCCGGCGCCGGCTCCCCGGCCTCCGCAGCGGGCAAGTACGACCACATCCTGGAGACCGCCCGCTTCGCCGACCGGCACGGTTTTCACGCGCTCTGGATGCCCGAACGGCACTTCCACTCCTTCGGCGGGCTCTTTCCCAACCCCGTCGTGCTCGCCGCCGCCCTCGCCCGTGAGACCCGGCACGTCCGCCTCAACGCGGGCTCCGTCGTCCTTCCCCTGCACGACCCGGTCCGGGTCGCGGAGGAGTGGTCGATGGCCGACAACCTCTCCGGCGGCCGGGTCGGCATCGGCTGCGCCAGCGGCTGGCACGCCAACGACTTCGTCTTCTTCCCCGACCGCTTCGGCCGCCACAAGGAGATGATGTACGAGCAGGTGGAGCAGGTCCGCCGGCTCTGGCGCGGCGAGTCCGTACGGCGCGCCGGCGGTGACGGCGAGACCGAGGTCCGCCTCTTCCCGCGCCCCGTCCAGGACACGCCGCCCATGTACACCGCGGTGGTCGGCAACCCCGCCTCGTACGCGGCCGCCGCCCGGCACGACGTCGGCGTGGTCACCAACCTGATGACCCAGAGCGTCGAGCAGCTCGCCGAGAACGTCGCGCTGTACCGCCGCACCCGCGCCGAGCACGGCCTCGACCCGGCCGCCGGACGCGTGGCCGTACTGCTGCACACCTACCTCGCGGCCGACCACCGCACCGCACGCACCGAGGCGTACGAGCCCCTGGCGCGCTACATGCGCGCCTCTCTCTCCCTGTTCGGCAACGTCGCCAACAGCCTCGGCCACAACGTCGACCTGTCCACGCTCAGCGAGGACGACCTCGACGTGCTCTTCCGCCGCGCCTACGACCGTTACTGCGACCAGCGGGCGCTCATCGGCACGCCCGACACCGTCGCCTCCGTGGTGGACGCGGTGAGCGCGGCGGGCGCCGACGAGATCGTCTCGCTCGTCGACTTCGGCGTCGAGCCGGACGCGCTGCGCACCGGCCTCACGCACATCGACACGCTGCGCCGCCGCCACCAGGAGCCGCGCGCGGCCGCGCGGGTGCCCGCCTCGTCCGCCCCCGACCCGGCGGACCCCCTGGAGGCCGCACACGGGAGCACCGCTCCGCTGTCACCGGGACAGCAGCGCATCTGGTTCCTCGAACGCATGCTGCCGGGCCGCACCGCCTACAACGAGACCAAGGCGATCCGCCTCGACGGCCCGCTCGACGTACCCGCGCTGCGCACGGCGCTGCGTGAGCTGGTGGCACGGCACGAGGGGCTGCGGACCGTCTTCCGCGAAGTGGACGACGAACCCTGCCAGCTCGTCCGGCCCCCGTCCGCCCCGGACTTCGCGCTCCTCGACCGTACGGGCGCGGGCGCGGACGGCGAGGACGCCGCAATCCGCGCCGTCCTGGCGGAGGAGAGCGCGCGGCGCTTCGACCTCGTCAACGGGCCGCTGTTCGTCACCCGGCTGGTCAAACTGGGGGAGGAGCGCCACGTCCTGGTCTTCTCCCTGCACCACATCGTCGTGGACGCCGCCTCCGCCACCGTCCTGGCCCGCGACCTGTCCGCCCTCTACCGGGCCGCGCACGACGGCTCCGACCCGGGCCTTCCCGCTCTGACCAGCACATACGCCGATCACGCCCGTGTCCAGCTCGGTAGGCTGGACGACCCCGAGAGCGCCGCGGACCTGACGTACTGGCTCGACACGCTCGGCGGCGCACTCCCCGTACTGGAACTGCCCTGCGACCGACCCCGCCCCGCAACCATGACCTCCAACGGACGGGCCGTCTTCCACCGGCTCGACCCCGAACTGTCCGCCCAACTGCGTCACCTGAGCAGGCAGCGGCGCGGCACCCTCTTCATGACGCTGCTCGCCGGCTTCACCGCGATGCTCCACCGGGTCACGGGTCAGCGGGACATCGTCGTCGGCACCCCGATGTCGGACCGCCCCCAGGGCACCGAGGACCTGCTCGGCTTCTTCGTCAACACCCTCGCGCTCCGCTTCGATCTGTCCGGTGACCCGGAGTTCGCCGTGTTGCTCGACCGCGTACGGGGCGTCGCCCTGGACGCGTACGACCACGCGCATGTTCCCTTCGAGGCCGTGGTGCGGGAGCTGTCCCCGGCGCGCACGACCGACCGCACGCCGGTCTTCCAGGTGCTCGCGGAGTTCGAGAGCAGCGACCCGTTCGCCTTCGAGCTGCCCGGAGTCCGGGCCACCGTGATCGACGCGGGTCCCGACAAGGCCCTCACGGACCTCGCCGTGTACTTCACCGACCAGCCCGAAGGCATCCGCTGCCACCTGGAGTACAACACCGACCTGTTCGACGCGGGCACCGTGGACGGCTTCTTCCGTACCTTCCGGGACCTGCTCGAAGCAGCCGTACGGGAACCGGAGACACCGCTGTCCCGCCTCGGTACCGTGGCGGGGGCGCGGCAGGAGGCGGACCACGCCGGGCCGCCCGCACCCGGGCGGACCCCCGCGACGCGCCGGACGGCGCCCGCGACGAGGCGGCCGGGCATGGTCGCCGTCGCGCCGGTGGAGCCGGCCGCGGAGCCGGTGCCCGCCGCATGGCAGCAGGGCCCGGTCCGCCCGGTGGCGCGCACCACCGTCCACGAACTCGTCGCCCGGCGCGCGGCCGATGCCCCGTACCGTACCGCCGTCCACCACGGTGCCGACCGCCTCGGCTACCGCGAACTGGACGCCCGCGCCGACCGGCTGGCCGCCGTCATCCGCGAGCGGTCCGGGACCGCGACGGCAGCGGCCGCGGACGGCCCGGACGCCGTGGTGGCCCTGTGGCTGCCCCGCTCCACCGACCTCGTCGTCGCCATGCTCGCGGTCCTCAAGTCCGGCCGGGCGTACGTCCCGCTGGACCCGTCGCTGGGGCGGGCCCGGGCCGCCACGGTGATCGCGGAATGCGGCGCCCGCCTCCTGCTGAGCACCGGCTCCCGGGCAGCGGCGCTCGACCTGCCCGACGGCTTGGCCGTCATCGATGTCACCGCCGGTGAGAATCCCGTGGCCACCGAGAACGCCGGGCGCACGAAGAAGACGCCGTCGGACACCGCCGGGCCCGAGTCCCTGTGCTACGTCGTCTACACCTCCGGCAGCACGGGCGCACCCAAGGGCGTCGCGGTGCCCCACCGCGCGGTCGTCGACCTCTGCCAGTGGCACCACAAACGCTTCGCTTTCACCTCGGCCGACCGCAGCGCGCTGGTGTGCAGCCAGAGCTTCGACGCCTCGGTCCTGGAGATCTGGCCCGCGCTGACCGCGGGGGCAGCCGTCGTGATCGCCGACGACCCGGTCCGCGCGGACCCCACGGCACTGGCCCGTTGGTACGCGCAGCAGCACGTGACCTTCTCGATCCTGCCCACCGCCCTCGGCGAAGCGCTGCTCACCCTGCCGCCCGCCGAACAGCCGCCGCTGCGCCACCTGCTGCTGGGCGGTGACGTGATGCGTACGCGGCCGCACCCGGAGGTCTCGTACGAGACGGTCAACGTGTACGGGCCGACCGAGACGACCGTGCTGTGCACCACCGAGACCGTCGGCCCCCGCACACCCGGGACCGGCTCGGGACCGATCCCCATCGGCCGCCCCGCCGACAACGTCTGCCTGCGGGTCCTCGACGCGTCCGGCGCGCCGGTGCCGCTCGGCGCGGTGGGAGAGCTGTACGTCGGCGGACCGGGCGTGGCCCGGGGCTACCTGGGCGCACCCGCCTCGTCCGGGGAACGGTTCGGGCCGGACCCGCTCGATTCCGTGCCCGGTACGGGTACGGGCGCGGCTGAGGCGGCCGGGGCTTCCGGCGAGGGGGCGCGATCGGCCGGGCCCGACTTCTACCGCACCGGGGACCTGGTGCGGTGGACCGAGGGCGGCGCCCTGGAGTTCCGCGGGCGCGTCGACGACCAGGTCAAGGTGCGCGGTTACCGCGTCGAGCCGGAGGAGACCGCCCAGGCGCTCACCAGCCTGGACGGCGTGCGCGAGGGCGCCGTGGTGGCCCGTCGCGACAGCCGCGGCGAGGCCTACCTCGCCGCCTACGCCGTACCGGCGGACCAGGACGCGGACCTCACCACGACCGCGGCGGGCCGCAAGGCGTACGCCGAACGGCTCGCCCGCGAACTCGCGTCCCGGCTGCCGGAGTACCTCGTACCGCGGTCCTGGGCGGTCCTCGCCACACTGCCGCTCGCGGGCAACGGGAAACTGGACCGTGCCGCGCTGCCGGATCCGGAGATCGTCACGGCCGCGCCGGTGGCACCCGCTGCCGCCGCCGCTGCCGTGCCCGCTTCCGTGCCCGCTCCGGCTTCCGCTCCTGAGAAGCCGGGGCGGGGTGTCCGGCAGGCGGCACCCGGCTCCACTTCGGCGGACGAGCCCGGGCCCGGGCTCCGGAACCCCGGCCTTCGGGACCAGCTCGAACACCGCCTCCGGGCCCTCTGGGCCGACGCCTTCGACCTGACGGCTGACGCCATCGGCCCCGACACCTCCTTCTTCGACCTCGGCGGCCACTCGATCGCCGCGATCCGGCTGGTCAACCGCGCCCGGGAGGTGTTCGGTCAGGAGTACCCGATGGTGCGCTTCTACCAGGCGCCGACGGTACGGGCCATGGCGGCCTACCTCGCGGGCGACACCGGAGCCGCTGAGCACCGCGAGGCCGCTGAGCACCGCGAAGGCGTCGGGCACCGCGAAACCGCCGGGCGTTCCGTGGAGGCCGGGCATTCCGAGGGAGCTGGGCGGACCGCGGAGGCCGGTGCCGGGAGTGGGGGAGGTGCCGGGGCGGGTGCGGACGCGGCGGCGGACGCCGTCACGGACGTGGTCGACCGTGCCCCCGCCACCCGCCAGCAGCAGAACTTCATCGCCTGGCACCACCGCCACGCCCTGCCGCAGGTCTTCAACGTCGCCCTGCGCATCACGCTCACCGGCGACCTGGACCTGCCGGCGCTGCGCACCGCGCTGACCCAGCTCGCCGCCCGCCACGAGTCGCTGCGTACCCGGTTCGTCAAGGAGGGCGAGCAGTGGTGGCAGGAAATCCTCCGGCCGCGACCGGTCGACCTCCAGGTCGAGGACCTGATCTCCCGGAAGGACACCGCGGCCGGCCCCGCCGGAACGGCAGACACCCTCGGGGACGCGGACCACGCCGCGTCCGACGCCGCGATCGACAACGAGAACGCCGACGCGGTCACCGACGAGATCGAGCGGATCAGCGCACAGGTCGCCGCCACCCGGTTCGACCTGGCCGAAGGCGTGGCACCGAAACTCCGTCTGGTGCGCACCGGCCCGTCGGCCTGGGTGCTCTTCCTCCTGCTGCACCACTCCACCTGTGACGGCTGGGCGGTCAGCATCCTGCTGAGCGACTTCGCCGCCCTCTATGGCGCCGCGGTGACCGGGACGCCCCACACTCTGGACCACACGGTGCCGCAGCCGACCGAGTACGCGCGCTGGCAGCGGGAGACCGCCACGGGCCGGACCGATCAGCGCATCCTGAAGTACTGGGCCAGGGAACTGGAAGGGGCGCCCTTCCAGCACGCGCTGCCCCTGGACCGGCCGCGCCCGGAAACCCCGAGCGGACAGGGCCGCGTCGTGCTCTTCTCCGTGGACGCCGACCTGCGCGCCGACGTGGAACGGCTGGCCAGGAAGTGCGGCACGACGCCGTACGCGGTCACCGCCGCCGCACTGGGCCGACTGGCCGGCCGGCTCTCCGGGCGGACGGAAGTCGTCGTCAACGTCTCCTACGCCAATCGCGAGCGCCGTACCTTCGAGTCCCTGGTGGCCTGCACGGCCGTGGGCCTCCCGCTGCGCATCCGGCTCGACGGGGCGAGGAGCTTCGGCGATCTCGTCCGCCAGGTCGCGCACACCTCGACCGAGGGCATCGACCACATCATGCCGCTGCGCAGGCTCGTCGAACCGCTGCGTGAGGAGATGGGGATCGAGGTACCGGACCACGTGCCGTTCGGGTTCCAGTACCAGAACTCGTTGCGGACGGACATCGAGCTGCCCGGCGTGCACGCCGAGGTCGACGACCTGGCCGTGCCGGCTTCCCGTACGGATTTCAACTTCGGGCTGGTCCCGGCGGGCGACACGCTGACCGGCTATGTCGAGTACTCGACCGACCTGTGGGAACACACCACGATCGAGGGCTGGGCCGACGACTACGTGAAGCTGCTCGCGGAGGAGGTGCGGGCCGCGCTGGCCGACTGATCCGCTGCGTCGGCACGGCACCGTTGCGTCGGTACGGCCTCGTTCCGTCGTGGCGGTGTCGTACCGACGAGCCGGTGCTGTATCGACGAGCCAGTGCCGTACCGACGGGCCGGCACTGCGCCGACGGGGCGTTACCGTCCCGGCGGCCGCCCGCGTACGCCGGTGCCGCGCGGGGGCGGGCGCCGGGCTGGACGTTCCGCCGCCGCTCGGCAATAGTATGGGCGGGACATCCACCGAATCGTCTCCGCCTTCGGCGATAACCTCTGCCGGCGCAGCCGGTGGGAACGGCACGCCGCCGGGATGACGGCGACGGGGTGCGGAATTTGTGGGCAGTTGTGGAATTGGGGTCTGGGGCACAGTGATGGTTTCGGGCAAGGTCATTCGGTTCGACGAGGTACGGGGCTACGGATTCGTCGTCCCGGACGACGGCGGAGAAGACGTCTTCGTGCATGTGAACGACCTGGAATTCGACAAGGGGCTGATGGCCCCCGGCGTCAAGGTCGAATTCCTGGTGGAAGAGGGCGACCGCGGTCCCAAGGCGTCCGAAGTGCGTTTCCTGGAAGGCGCCCCCGGGCGTTCCGGCGGCTCGCACCGCGCCCAGAGCGCGGCGCACGACGGCAATTTCGAGGACGGTGTCCTGTGCGACACGCTCTCCGCCCAGGAGTTCCTCGACGAGGTGACGGAACTGCTGGTGACCGGCGTGCCGAGCATGACCGGCGAGCAGATCCTCCAGGCCCGCCAGCGTCTTCTGAAGCAGGCCCAGTCCCACGAATGGGTCGACGCGTAAGACTTTCCCGGCGCCGGGGCCGCACCGTCGAACTCCGCCTGCCGCAAGCCGTCGGCTCCATGCCTTCAGCCGCTCCACTCACCCGGCAGACTGCAAAGAGCCGATGCGGCGGGCGCCGCCGATCCGCCCTGCCTGGTGCGTCTGCCCAAGGCGGCGGGCGCCCACTCGGCCGGACGGGAATCGCTGAATCCGGTCGTCAGTACGCCTGCCGTCCGGCGAATGACCCGCCGCCCCCGGCGCCCCGACGCCCGCACCAACGATGAGGCGCGCTTCTCCGCTCCTCCAGCCGCCGTAATCTTTCGCACGGCCCCCGGAAGACTTTCCGGTCCCTACCTCTCTCGGAATTCCGGTCACCCGTCCGGAGGCCGCGGTATCGAGCGATCTCAGGGCGCCACGCGCAGCACCAGTTTTCCGCGCGTGCGGCCCTCCTCGCCCCGGCGGTGCGCCTCGGCGGCCTCGGCCAGCGGCAGTACGTCCTCGACCTCCACCGACACCACCCCCGCGTCGATGAGACCGCCGATCCGGGTGAGCGCCGCGCCGTCGGGCTCCACCAGGAAGCCACTGGCCCGCACCCCCTGGGCGCGGGCAGCCTCCGTCAGGTCGGGTGCGGCCCCGGAGGGAACGGCGAGGAGCGTGCCGCCGGACCGCAGCGTACGCAGCGAACGGGTGCTGGTCGCGTCGTGTCCGTCCCCCACGAGGTCGATGACGACGTCCACGTCGCGTACCACCTCCTCGAAGCGCTCCTGGGTGTAGTCGACCAGTTCGTCCGCCCCGAGCGAGCGCAGCCAGTCGTGCTTGGCCGCCCGGGCCGTACCGATGACGTGCGCGCCCAGGTGCTTGGCGAACTGCACCGCGAAGTGGCCGACGCCGCCCGCCGCCGCGTGGATCAGCACCCGGCTGCCCGCCTCGACGTGAGCCGCGTCCACCAGGCACTGCCACGCGGTGAGCGCGGCCAGCGGCACGGCGGCCGCGTGGTCGTGATCGAGCGTGGCCGGCTTGCGGGCGAAGTGCCGCGAGGGCGCGGTCACGTACTCGCCGTACGCGCCGGCCTGCCGCGGGAACCACGGCATCCCGTACACCTCGTCGCCCACCTGAAGCGTGTGCACGCCGAAGCCGACCTCCTCCACGACACCGCTGACGTCCCAGCCCACCGAGAACGGCGGGTCCCCGAGGACCCCGGCCATGCCGCCGCCCTGACGGGTCTTCCAGTCGATCGGGTTCACCCCGGCGGAGTGCACCCGTACGAGCACCTCCGTGGGCAGCGGCGCCGGCCGGGGCGCCTGGGTCAGGTGGAGCACCTCGGGGCCGCCGGTGGAGTCCTGAGTGATCGTGCGCATGGTCGGTTCGCTGCTCATGACGTGTCTCCTGAAGGGGCCGGGCCGCGCGGGCACGGCCGGGTCGGATGATCATTGCCGTACGGAACGTACCCGAGGGGCCGGTGCCCGGCCGTTCCCACACCTCCGCGGCCGTCGGCCGACCCGTCCGCCGCACTCCTGTAGGCGAACCGGGGCCGATCCGCGCGGTGAGCCCCGGGCCGCCCCCACCCTTCCTCGTGCGCTGTATCCGTGCCGTTCACGGCCAACGTTGAGCCCATGGCCGGCGGGTGTTCGCGGCTGGTGGCGCCCACGGCCACAGGGTGCCCACGGCCACTGGGGCGGTTCTGGCTCTGTACAGTGATTGGCTGATACACGTGATCAATGTCGGCAGATGGGTACGGCTGAGAAGCAGCCACGGCGGGGCCGTCGCGGGGCTGAGGGTCGCGGTGCAGCGAGGGGGAGCGGCATGGCGGACGCGAGGCCCTCCCCACCCGTGAACGGGACAGGGCGCACGGAACGTACGGACCGTACGCTGGGAAGCCGCCGGCTGGCCGCGCTGCTGCCCGACCCCTCGGCGTCCAGACCCGCCTACCGCCATCTGGCGCGGGCGATCAGCGAACTGATCCTGGACGGGCGCATCGCGCTGCATGTCAGACTCCCCGCTGAGCGCGAACTCGCCACGGCTCTCGACATCAGCCGGGCCACCGTCACCGCCGTCTACGACCTGCTGCGCGAGAGCGGTTACGCACACAGCCGCCAGGGCGCCGGCACCTGGACGGCCCTGCCCGAAGGCCGTACTCCTCGCGGCCTCACACGCCTCCTCGGCCCCAGGGACACCGCGATCGACCTGGCCAGGGCCGCCCCCACCCTGCCGCACGGGACGCTCGCCGACGCCCTCGCCAGGGTGTCACCGCACCTGGCCGAGCACGTCGGCACGCCCGGCTACCACCCGTACGGCCTGCCGGAACTGCGCGCCGCCATCGCCGAACGCTTCACGCGGCGGGGCCTGGCCACCGTGCCCGACCAGATCCTGGTCACCTCCGGAGCCCAGCACGCGCTCACGCTCGTCCTCGGCCTGCTCTGCCGCCCCGGCGACCGGGTCCTGGTCGAGAACCCGTCCTACCCGAACGCCCTGGAAGCGCTGCGGCGTGCCCGGCTGCGTACCGTGCCGGTCCCGGTGACCGACGGCGGCTGGGACACCGGGATCGTCGAATCGTCCCTGCGCCGGTCCGTGCCGCAACTGGCTTACCTGGTACCCGACTTCCACAACCCGACCGGCTGCCTCATGCCCGCGGAGCAGCGCGCCCGCACGCTGCGCGCCGCGCAGCGCTCCGGGACCTGGCTGGTCGTCGACGAGACCCTGACCGACCTCGCCCTGGACGTCCCCGCCCCGCCGCCCTTCGCCTCCCACGCCGCACCGGGTGGGACCGGCCAGGTCATCACCACCGGCTCGATGAGCAAGACCCACTGGGCGGGCCTGCGCATCGGCTGGCTGCGCGCGCCCGCCCGGCTCGTCACCGAACTCGCCGGCCAACGGGTCGCCACCGATATGGGCGGCTCGGTTGTGGACCAACTCCTGGCCCTGGACCTGCTGGACAGATCCGAAGACCTGCTGCCGACGCGCCTGGAACAGCTACGCGCGCAGCGCGCCGCCCTCACCGCCTCCTTGGCCGAGTGCCTTCCGCACTGGACCTGGCACCTGCCGCCCGGCGGCTTGTCCCTGTGGGCCGATCTGGGGGAGCCACTCGCGGTGGCGCTGGCCGAACGGGCACTGGACCACGGGGTACGGATCGAAGGCGGCCCCTACTTCGCCACCGACCCGGGCGTCTTCGAACACCGCCTCCGCATCCCCTACACCGCGCCTCCCGACACCCTCCGCGAGGCCGTGCACCGCCTGGCCACCGCCCTCGCGGACAGCCGTACTCCCTCACCCGCCACGCGCCGACCGCACTGGATCGCCTGAGCCGTTCTGCTGGGTCACCATCAGGTTCCTCCGTCACCGAAAAGTGCGTTCTTCCACGTCGGCGGAGACTCTCTTACGGTTCCTGAGCAACCACAAGAGGCCGGGGGCTCCTGGCCCGGTGGCAGTGAGGGCAGCGAGCCCACGGGCTCTCCTGCAGCGGAGGCAAGCAGCATGGCCATCACCCTGGTGAACCCCGACGGACTGCCGAAGGCCGACGTCTATCGGCAGATGTCGGTAGCGACCGGATCGAAGCCGGTCTTCGTCGCCGGCAGGTCGCCCGGGACGCGGAGGACACGACCGTCGGCGAAGGTGACCTCGCCGCCCAGGTCGAACAGTGCTACATCAACGTCGCCACCGCTCTCGCAGAGGCGGGAGGCACCTTCGACGACGTGGCGAAACTGACCGTCCACGTCGTCGACTGGCCCCCCGTCACGATGTCCCTGCTCGTGGAAGGGATCGCGCGGGCAGCCGAGAAGTCGGGGACCACCCCGGCCGCGCTGCCGGGTGTCGCGGCACTGGCCGAGCCCGAGTTCTTGGTCGAGGGTGAGGCCACCGCGGTCCTCGACTGACGGGACCCGTTCCCGTTCCGCACGGGGCCGGGCGCGGTGGACCTGGAAGTACGCCCGGCGCGTCTCGACTTCGGACCGCGGGGGCCCGAGAGGGCGCGAATGCTTCGCTGTCCGCGCCCTGTTGAGCGGGTGCGCCCTGGACGGACCAGGACGGGACCGCGCGCAAGGAACGGACCGAAGACCCCTCCCAGATGGTGTGGGAACTCCACTGCGACACCGGGGGACCGATAGCCGACCTGGAGGTGCGCCGCCCGACGCTGGAGGACACCTACCTGCACATGGAGAACACCCGGAACCGACACCCGGCCGACTCCGGGGGCCGAGAGGACAGTGCCGCATGAGGGGGACGGGACCGCAGCGCATCCTGCGGGCGGGGATCCGGCGCGGAGGCATCGAGCTGCGCCAGCTCCTGCGCACCAAGAAGGAGCTGGGCGGCCACCCGGCGAACGTCGTGGTGGCCGTCGCGCTCGTCGTGACCATCAGCGATTCCGTACCCGGCACGGAGCTGCCGATGGGCCATCTGATGATGGCCGGGTTCTCCGCCTACCTGCTCTTTCAGCTCGGCGTGAGGAGCCACCGGCGACGGCATGACCGGGCACGCGGCAGCCGCGATCGCTTGCCCGCCCCCGTCCCGGAGGCCCATTGTTCGACCCGCACACCCACCACCCGGTCCGTACACCCACCACCCGGTCCGTACACCCACCACCCGGCCCCTACGCCCGCCGCACTCTGCCCGTACCCCCGCCACCCGACCCGGCCCGTGCGCTCGCCGCGCTCTGTCCGTACACCCATCAGCGGCTACGACACCCAGCGGGAAGATTGCGCAGAGCCCCTGTGTTGAGGAAAGGTCAGGTCGGTTGCGGGCGGTCGGTGGGCCGCGGGCGGGGCCGTGCGACATGACGCCATACGACACGACGCCCGCATGGGCGAACGACGATGCGACGATGGGACGGATGCCATGCCACTTGAGGGCGAGTACGAGCCGAGCCCGGAGAAGTGGGTACGCGACCAGGTCGAGCTGTACGAGAGCAGCGGCGGCACCAAGGGGACGACGATCCGGGGCCTGCCCGTCGTCGTCCTGACGACCCGGGGTGCCAAGTCGGGCAAGATCCGCAAGTCCCCGCTGATGCGAGTGGAGCACGAGGGCACCTACGCCATCGTGGCCTCGCTGGGCGGTGCTCCCAAGCATCCGGTCTGGTACCACAACGTGGTGGCCGACCCCCGGGTGGAGCTGCAGGACGGGCCCGTACGCATGGACCTGGTAGCCCGTGAGGTGACGGGCGAGGAGAAGGCACTGTGGTGGGGGCGCGCGGTCGAGGCGTATCCCGACTACGCCGACTACCAGCAGAAGACGGACCGGGAGATTCCCTTGCTGGTCCTGGAGACCCCGGACCAGAGCCACGGCTGACGTCACGACGGCCGACGCACGGCATGAGCCCGGGCCTGCACCCGGCCCCGGCCGGAACCCTGGCCCGAGCCCGAGCAGGTGCCCGAGCCCCGACCGGCTCTCATGCCCCAGCCGGCGCCCAAGCCCGGAACCGTACGGCTGACTGACCCCGGTCCCGGCACCGGCGCACAGCAGACGCACCGTGGCCCCCGGCCGGAAGCTTCCGGCCGGGGGCCACGGTGTCTGCGTTCCGTCATCCGCCACGGCATGTCGGCGCCGTGGGGCAGGCTTGGTACGTGGCAGCGACCGTCGTCGTGCTGCCCGGTGACGGGCAGGCGAACGCGTGCGTGAAGGGGAGATGACGGCCGGTGCCACGGGGCTGTCGGCGTACGCCCGGACGGTTCCTACGCGCCCGCGCCGTGGAACGGACGCGGGGCGCGGCCGTAGGCGTGCCGACGCGAGTCCGGGTCAGCGCCAGACGGCCTTGAAGTAGCGGCCGTAGTCGAACTCGCCGCTCGCCTTGCTGTGGGCATAGGCGGCACCGGTGGAGGTGACGCCCGTCGGGCCGCCGACGTTGTAGTGGCGGTACCCGCCGAGCGTGTTCTCCGACGAGTAGCCGCCGGAGCCGTACGCGCCGCCCGCGACGGCGCCGCCGCCCGTGTCGGCGGCAGCGGGCCCGGCGGCCAGGAAACCGGCCGCCGTGACACCGGCGAGGGTGATCGCGACGTTACGAAGCATGTGATTCTCCTGAGGGTGAGGTGGGTGGACCTGACGAGATGACCTTGACCCAGCCTCCGCCGGTCCGCACGCCGGGATGGGCGAACGGGGTGACGACGCCCCCGCAGGCCCCTCGCCGCGGCCCTTTCTCATCGCCCGTCAGACGCCTCACCGGCCATCAGACGACTCAACAGCTATCAGGCATCTCACCGGCTGCCGCACGCCTCACCAACCGTCAGATGCCCGATAAGCCACCAGAACCATCCCCGCCGCCGGAAGCCCCCCCGGCCACCCAAAGCCCCCCGCCACCAGAAGCCCCGAGCCGTCAGATGCCGCCCCCGGCCCAAAACGCGACCGCGCACGGCCCCGTAACCATACGAATCAGCGCCGCATCCGCATGCGTCCCCACCGAAACTCCTGACGACTCACCAGCCGCACCAGCCCCCTACCCCCGCCCCACCTGCCCCAGCCCCGCCCCCGTCCGCATGCCCCGTTCCCCGCCCCCTGTCCCCGCGCCTCCTCCCCGCGCCCCACGCCCCCGTGTCCAAGTCCCCACAGACCCGGAGTCGAGGCCCGAAGCCCTATGGTGTACGCCATGTCCGCCCCTGAACTGATCCGTATCGTCTCGCGTTCCTCTCCCATGGCGCTCGCCCAGGTGGAACGCGTGCGCGCCGAGCTGGCCGCCCTGCATCCCGGGATCCGTACGGAGGTCGTGCCCGTCACGACATCCGGTGACCGCTGGATGGGCGACCTGTCCGCACTCGGCGGCAAGGGCGCCTTCACCAAGGAGGTGGACGCCACGCTGCTCGCGGGGGAGGCGGACCTCGCCGTGCACTGTGTCAAGGACATCCCGGCCGACCGCCCGCTGCCCGCCGGCACGACCTTCGCGGCCTTTCTCGAACGCGACGACATCCGTGACGCCCTCATCCACCCCGGTGGGCTCACCCTCGACGAGCTGCCCGACGGCACGCGCGTCGGCACGTCCTCCGTACGCCGTGTCGCTCAGCTCGCCGCCTCGTATCCGCACCTGGAATGCGTACCGATGCGCGGCAACGCCAATCGCCGGCTGGAGAAGCTCCACGCGGGGGACGCCGATGTGCTGCTGCTGGCCGTGTCCGGACTGGACCGCATCGGCCGCCGCGATGTCATCACCGAGATCCTGCCGGTCGAGACGATGTGCCCGCCCATCGGCGCCGGGATCCTGGCCCTCCAGTGCCGCGAGGACGACACCGCCACCATTGACGCGGTCAGCGCGCTCGGCGACCGCGACGCCTTCCGGGAGGCGACCGCCGAACGGATGTTCCTGCACGTCCTCCAGGGGCACTGCAACTCGCCGATCGCCGGGTACGCGAGGACCGAGCGCAACGGCGAACTGTCCCTGCGCGCCTGCGTCTTCACCCCGGACGGCAAGACCGTGCTGAACGCCCACGAGTGGGCCGGACCGCTCGACCCGGCCACCCTGGGCACGTCCGTCGCCGTCGCGCTGCTGCGCCAGGGGGCGCGGGACCTCATCGACTCCATCGCGCACTGACGGGCCGTCGCCGCACCGGAGGCGAGCCCGTCCGTAACTCCAATGGGTCTGCTTTTGGCGGATCGGGTCATGTATGGGACCGGCCGATCCTACGGTGCCGTTGTACGCACACGGCACGGGAGGATTGCCATGAACCACTCCATCGACCTGGAAGAGCTGGCCTTCGTCGCGACCGTCATGGAACGGGCGCACCGGCTGCTCGACGCCGAGGAGAAAAAGCTCCCGCCGCGCACGGCGGACGGGCTGGAAGGGCCCGGCAGTCCCCACCAGACCCTCCTCGGGGCCGGCGAGCTGACGCGCGGGGTCGACGACGCGGTGCGGCGGATCGCCCTGGCGATCGGTTACGCCTGTGCCGGTCTGCACAGCCACGCGCTGCGGGCGGCGCGCCACGCGCGGGCCGCCCCACGCAGCGTGCCGGGCGGTACGGACCGGATGGCCCGGCCCCTCAGCTCGGGCACCATCGAGGCACTGAAGCTCGTACGGCAGGTGTCCGACTTCTTCGGGGAGGGGCTGCGGGAGCACATCGACCGGTCGCTCGCGGCCCCCGAGGCGACCTGGCCGCCCGCCGACTGGAAGCAGTACGACGAGGAACGCATGAAATCCGCCGCTTCCGTCGCGTCCGGCAGGGCCACCGTCACCCACTCCGTGTCCTCCCTCTCGCCCCCGGTCACCGTCCCCCTCCCGCCCGCCGCCGACAGGCGGACCGTCTCCGGCTCGGCCGCCATCGAACAGTGACGGCCGCCGCCCCGACTTGGTGTCCGGGGCGGCGGCCGGCAGCGCTCCCGCACAGCGGGAGCGCTGCGGAGCCCGGCGTCTACGCGAAGGCGCTGTGGCCGGTGATGGACTTGCCGACGATGAGGGTGTTCATCTCCCGGGAGCCCTCGAAGGAGTAGACCGCCTCCGCGTCGGCGAAGAACTTCGCGATCTCGTAGTCGAGGACGATGCCGTTGCCGCCGAAGAGCTCGCGCGCCCAGGCGACGCACTCGCGCATCCGGGTCGTGGTGAACGCCTTGGCCAGCGCCGCCTGTTCCGCGCCGGCCCGCCCGGCGGCGGTGAGCTGGTTGAGGCGTACGACCATGCCGAACATGGCGGTGACATTGCCGAGTATCTTGACCAGCAGGTCCTGGATCATCTGGAAGGCACCGATGGGCTTGCCGAACTGCACGCGGTCGACGGCGTACTGGCGGGCGAGTTCGTAGGCGCGGACGGCCACGCCCAGTGCCTGCCAGGCCACGCCGCCGCGGGTGCGCGCCAGGACGGCGGCGGTGTCGCGGAAGCTGTTGATCCGCTGGAGGCGGTCGGCCTCGGGCACCCGTACCTCGTCGAGGGTGATGTCGGCGTTCTGCACGGTACGCAGCGCGATCTTGCCCTCGATCTTCGTGGCGGTGAAGCCGGGGGTGCCCTTGTGCACCACGAAGCCCTTGACGTTGCCGTCGGCGATGTCGCGCGCCCAGACGACGATCACATCGGCGAAAGTGCCGTTGCCGATCCACCGCTTGGCGCCGTTGAGGACCCAGGTGTCGCCGTCGCGCCGGGCCGTGGTGCGCATCCCGCCGGCGACGTCCGAGCCGCCTTCCGGCTCGGTCAGGGCGAAGGCGCCGATGGTCCGCATCGCGGCCATGTCCGGCAGCCAGCGGTCGCGCTGCCGCTGGTCGCCACCGCCGTGGATGCTGCCCATCGCCAGGCCGTTGTGCACACCGGCGAACACCGCCAGGGAGGGGTCGACGCGGTTGAGTTCCAGGTTGAGGAAGCCGGCGAACAGCTCGCTGCGCGGCCGGCCGTCACCGTATTCGGGGTAGTGGTAGCCGGCCAGCCCCAACTTGGCGATCTTGTCGACCGCCTCGAAGGGGAACTCGGCCCGGTCCCAGGCGTCGTTGGCCAGCGGCTTGATCTCGGCCTCCAGGTAGTCGCGTACGGCGGCGAGTTCGGCGCGCTCACCGTCGTCGAGGAGGTCGGCGAAGCCGAAGAAGTCGGGGGTGGGATTTGCGGGCTTGGGCATGACATGCTCCTGGTTGTGCTGGTTCTCGCTGTGGTTCGTGAGGGCCCGGGGCCGGGCCACGGGATTCAGTTCCGGTCGGCCCGGCGCAGTGCGTCGTTGAGGGCGAGCTGCTTGCGGTCGCGCAGCGCGGCGCGTTCGCGGTAGGCGCCGGGACCGTGCCCGTACGCGGCTTCGGTCTGGGAGACGACCGTGGCGGTGGCGGCGGAGTCCAGCTCCGGGTGGCCGAGGCGCTGCCATCCCTCGACGAGGCCCGGGCCGAGGTGGTCCATCATGTGCCGGATGCCGCCGGGGCCGCCGCCGAGGTGGAAGCTCTCGAACGGGCCGACGGTGGCGTACCGGCCGCCCAGCGACGCCTTCATCACGGTGTCCACCTCGCCGGCGTCGAGCACGCCGCTGAGCACGAGATGCATCGCCTCCTGAAGGACGGCGCCCTGCAGACGGTTGGCCGCGAACCCGGGCAGCTCCTTGCGCAGCCGTACCGGAGTCTTGCCGAGCGTCCGGTGGAAGGCGGTGACGCTCGCGACGGCCTCCTCGGAGGTGCGCTCACCGGGCACGATCTCCACCAGCGGGACGAGGTGCGGCGGGTTGAACGGGTGTGCGACCAGCAGGCGTGCGGCGGTCTCGTCCGGCAGCGGCGCGGCGATCGCGGTCGCCACGATGCCGGAGCTGGACGTGGCCAGCACGGCCCCGGCGGGGGCGTGCCCTGCGATGTCGGCGAACAGCCGCTGCTTGAACGCCAGGTCCTCCGGGCCGTTCTCCTGCACGAGATCCGCGTCGGCGACGGCTCCGGCCAGGTCGTGCGTGGTTCGGATCCGGCCGCGCAGCTTCTCGGCGTCGGTGCCGGGCAGCCCGTCGGCGAGCATCGGCAGCGCCTCGGCGACGGCCTCGTCCAGGTCCTCGCGCGGGTCGGTGACGGTCACACGCAGGCCGTGCGCGGCGAACAGGGCGGCCCAGGACAGTCCGATGGTGCCAGCTCCGACGACTGCCACGGTGGTGAAAGGGAGGGTGGGGCTGTGGTGGTGCGTGGGTGACATGTCGGTCCTCCTCAGTGGGCCAGGTAGTCGTGGACGGGTACGGCGCCGGCCAGCGTGAGGTCGGTGACGATGTGGCTGGCCGAGACGACCTCCCGTACCGGCAGGTCGGCGAGCGGGGCCAGCACGTGCTCGAAGAGCTGTAGCCGGGCGGGGCCGGTGTACGCCTCCTTGACCACCAGGTCGGTGATCTCGGTCCGTACCAGTTCGCAGACGCGCGGAGCACCGTCGTAGCCCGGCACGATCTTGAGCATGTAGGTGGGGACGGCGATCTGCTCGCGGGCCGCTTCGAGGGCCAGCGGGCGGTGCTTGTAGCCCATCGTCGCGGTGGCCACCCGTACGCTCCCGTGATCCAGCGTCCCCACCAGTGCCGCGTGGTCGGCGTACAGCGCGGGCGAGCCCATCACCTTCGGGTAGGCGCTCACCTCGCGGCCCGCCGCGGTGGCGGGAAAACTGTCGAGGTACATCGCGTGGAGGTATTCGCCGCGCTTGTCCCCGTACCGGACGGAAATGGCCTGACCTGCCTCGACGTACGGGCCGTAGGCGGTCACGTCACCCATCTTCATCACCTCGAACCGCACCAGCGGCTCGTCGACGCACAGCGGCTCCGGCACCACCGCGCGCAGCGCCTCGGCGTCGGTGCGGTAGACGATGTTGAGGTACTCGCGGTCGGTGAACCGGGCCGCGGCGGGCGCGTAGGCCGGGGCGGTGAGCGGCGTGTCCAGGCTGCCGAGGATCTGTTCGCGGTTCATCGCGCGCTCCAGCGGGGCGCCCGCTTCTCGCCGAAGGCCCGTGCCCCTTCGGCGAAGTCCGCCGAACGGACCAGCCTGCCGACCGCCTCGGCCTGTGCGGCGAAGGCGTCGGACTCCGGTACGCCGTCCGCCTGACGGACGACCTCCTTCACGGCGGCCAGCGCCAGCGGCGCGTTCCGTGCGATGTCCGCGGCGAGTTCCAGCGCGGTGGCGAGGGCGTGGCCGTCGTCGGTGACCTGGTTGACGACACCGAGCGCGTGGGCACGTTCGGCGGTGACGGTCCGGCCGGTCAGCAGCAGCTCCATCGCCAGGTGGTACGGGATGCGCCGGGGCAGTCGCAGGACGCCGCCGCCTCCGGCGATCAGGCCGCGCTTGACCTCGGGGAGCGCGAAACGCGCGCCGTCCGCCGCGACCACCAGGTCACAAGCGAGGGCCAGTTCGAAGCCGCCGCCCATGGCGAAGCCCTCGACCGCCGCGATCAGCGGCTTGGCGGTACGGGCCTCGGTGAGGCCGGCGAACCCCTTGCCGGGTACGTTCACGCGCTCACCGCGAGCCGCCGCCTTGAGGTCCATCCCGGCGCTGAACGTGCCGCCCGCACCGGTGAGGACGCCCACCCGCAGGGCGGGGTCGGACTCCAGCGTGTCCACGGCGGCGGCGATGCCCTCGGCGACCGCCGCGTCCACGGCGTTGCGGGCCCGGGGCCGGTTGATCGTGATCACCAGGGCGTGGCCGGCGCTCTCCTCGTCCGTCTTCTCGCCCGTGCCGAGCGGCTCGTACCGGACCTGCACCGGCCCGTCGTCTGCCGCGGCTTCCGGGGAAACCGGGGTGCTCATCGCTGCTCCTCCTTCTCGGCGTCGTCGGACCGCGCGGTCCGGGCCGCCGTCGTGGCGGTGGGGTCCGTGGTGCGGGAGGCCAGTTCGGCGAGGACCTCGTCGGTGTGCTGGCCGGGCAGCGGCGCGTGCCTGCGTACCGACGCGGGCGTGGCGGAGAAGACCAGGGGCACGCCGACCACGCGATAGGCGCCCTCGCTGGGGTGCTCGGCCACATCCAGCAGGTGGCCCTCGCGGACGTACGGGTCCTCGGGCGCCTCGTCGAGCCGCAGTACCGGCCCGACGGGGATGCTGTGCTTGGTGCACACCTCCATCCACTCGGCCGTGGTGAGCTGCGGCGTCACGGTCTCCAGCAGTTCGGCCAGCGCCTCCCCGTCGCGTACCGAGTCGATGAACTCGCCGTTGACGCGCGGGTCCTCGGCCAGGTCGGCCCGGCCGGCGGCCGCGAACAGGTCGCGGAAGTTCTGCGGACCGTACGGAATGATCATCGCCAGGCCATCCTTGGTGGGCCGCGCCCGGTGCCCCTTGTTCATGGACAGCGGGAAGCCGGTCGGCCCCATCGGCGGTTCGTAGATACGCCCTTGCAGGTGCTCGACCAGGTTGAACGCCAGCAGCGTGTCCACCATCGGCACCTCGACGTGCTGCCCCTGGCCGGTCGCCCGCTGGTGGACGAGGGCGGCCAGCGTCGCGTACACGATCGACAGCGCGGCGACCTTGTCGGCGAAGATGCTGGGCAGCACCACCGGCGCGCCCACGTCACCCGAGCGCTGCGCCAGGTCCAGCAGCCCGGAGGCCGCCTGGACCGTCTCGTCGTACGCGGCCAACTGCGCCCGGTCGGAGTCGGGCCGGAAGCCCTGGGCGTGGGCGTAGACCAGGTGGGGATGGGCGGCGGCGAGGCTGTCGTAGTCCATGCCCAGCCGGCGCAGCGCGCCGATGCGCATGTTGGTGATGAGGATGTCGGCCGTGCCGATCAGTTCCAGGGCGCGGTCCCGGTCGGTGCCGTCCTTGAGGTTGAGCGTGATGCTGCGCTTGTTGCGGTTGACGTTGAGGTTGAGCGGCGTCATACCGGGCGTGCGGTGCAGGGCCCCGACGCGCACGGTGTCGTTCGGGGACTCGATCTTGATGACGTCGGCGCCGAGGTCGCCGAGGATCTGGGCGGCGTACGGGCCCATCACGACCGTGGCCATGTCGATGACGCGGACCCCCGCGAGCGGACCGGACCGGCCGCCGCCGTCCTCACTCGCGTCGGGGCGCGCCGTGGTTTCTTCCGTGGGTGTTACGGGTGCCATCACCACTCCAGGTCGGAAAAGCTCCGGGTTCGGAAATACCTCGGGACGGGAAACGGGAAGAACGTGCGGTTGCGTTCCGCGTTCCTTCGCCCACCGGAAACGCTAGACCTGTACGGAGGGGGCATTCAATCCATGGGTGACACCAATACGCGAAGAACGGCGTGACCACAGTGGTCACGCCGTTCTTCGCGGCATTTCTTCAGGAGTGTCGAGCGCCCTTCAGCGGTGGTTCCGCCGCGGTCGCCCGGTCAGTCCGTACCGGCCGGCTCCGGCAGCGCACACTGCGCCTCCCGTACCAGGACGTGCAGGTCACCGTCCGGCTCGCCGCGGTCGCGGCGCCAGACCAGCCCGGTCGCCAGCGACGGGGAGAAATCCGCGAACGGCAACACCACATTCGCGTCGTTGCCGTAGGTATTCGCGTTGTTCTCCCGCTCCAGCAGGGTGATGCCGAACGTCGATCCGTTCGCCACCATTTCCGCGACGCTCGCATAGTCGCCGATATTCAGGGTGATTTCCTTGTGAATACCGGCGGCTTTCAGGCGTACCTTGAGCTGCTCGAAATAGGTTGGCAGGGTCCCGGGCGCGGAACACACATAGGTGTAGTCGGTGAGTTCGCTCAGGGACACCGAGGTACGCCCGCGGAAGTCGGCGGCCGGCAGTACCGCGCCCAGCGGCTCGTGCAGCAGCTCCACCACCTCGATGCCCTCGGCGTGTACGGGCAGGTGGACCAGGGCCATGGCCAGGTCGCCGCGCTGGACCGCGTTCAGGAGATTGCCGCTCTTGCCGGGCCAGCGCTTGACGTCGAACTCCTCGGCGCAGCGCTCCTCCAGCCGCGTCAGGCGCTCCCGTATCCGCGGGTGCAGCGCGGGCGGCACGCCCACGTAGACGGCACGCCGCTCGGGCCCTATCTCCCGGCGCAGCCGCCAGGGGATGTCGTCGAACCGGCCCAGCACGTCCTTCGCGATGGGCAGCAGCGTCCGGCCGGCGGGGGTGAGCGCCACGTGGTGGGAGTCCCGGTCGAAGAGTCTCTGGCCGAGTTCGCGTTCGAGATCCCGCACCCGCTGACTCAGGGGCGAGGTCGCCATATGGAGCCGGCGGGCGGCCTGGGAGAAGCTCAGGTGCTCGGCGACCGCCACGAAGTAGCGCAGGTGGAAGATCTCCATCACACGGAGCCTACTCGCCCGGGCGCGGCGGCCCCGGCACCCGGGCAGGGGCGGTGCCGCGGCGGCCGCCGGGCCCCGTCATGCCTGGCCTCCTAGCCTTCCCCGGGCCCCGCCTTCCGGTCGTACGTGGACGGACGGAGCCGCCCGGTCAGCGCGAGGAAGGCGACGAACGCGCCCGTGACGATCCAGCCGGGCCAGCCGGTCAGCCCCATGTGCAGGGGGTCCAGGGGAGCGTCCGGTGTGGCGAACACCTTGACCATGCCCACGCTCGCCGTGCTCACGAAGGTGTGGCCGAGCACCGCGGGCACCACCGATCCGGAGCGCAGCCGCAGCCAGGTGAAGACCGGCAGGATGAGCGTGCAACTGATCACCATGGCGGGTACGGACACGTACCAGGGCCGGCCGGGATACTGCCCGCCCATCAGCAGCGTGGGCAGATGCCACAGCGCGAAGGCGGCGCCGGTGCCCACGTACGCCCACACCAGGCGCGCGCCCTTGCCGTCCCCCGCCAGGCGCGGGAAGAGATAGCCCTGCCAGCCCAGTTCCTCGCCGAAGAACAGCGGCAGCGAGACCAGCATCTGGAGCAGCATGGCGGTCGCCCAGGGAGCGAGCCCGTCCCACCGCGCGCCGAGGGGGTAGTGGCCGGCCGCCGCGCCGGCGCCGAGCGCGAGGGCGGTCAGCGCCGCCGGGACCGCGAGGGCGAGCAGGCAGGAGCGTGCGGTGCGGCCGTGGGGCCGCGGCCGGCGCAGGGCGAGGACGTCCCGTATCCGCCCGGTGCGTTCCACGTACCGGACGACGATGAGCGCGGCGAGCGCCGGCGCGAACATCGCGGCCGAGATGCACACTTCTTCCAGCGCGCCCGTGCCCGACCGGGCGCTCTCCCGCTGGAAGCCCGTGACCAGAAGGGGTGTCATCGCCGCCCACATGCCCAGGTAGGCCACGGCGAGGAACACCGGCAGTCCGCGGCGGGGCGCGGTTGGAGGCGGCAGCGGCAAGGTCCGCGGGGAGTCGGTCAGCAAGTGAGTCATGGCGAGGACGCTAGAAGTGCCGTCCCGTACGGAGAATGCGGCCGTCCCCCGTCCGCGGCCTGGGGGCAGCCCCACCACGGGGCCTCGGACGCGGCCCGCCCGGCGGACGGCACGGGAAAGGGCCTGCCCCCGGCCGGGATGCCGCGGGCAGGCCCTCTCCGTGCGTCACACCTTGAAGCCGTGGTCCAGCAGCTTCTTCGCGTCGGCGGTGCGGTTGGCCACCGAGGAGGAGGCGAGGACCGTACCGATGACCGTCTTGCCCTTGCGGGTGGCGGCGAAGACCAGGCAGTACTTGGCCTCCGGGCCCGAGCCCGTCTTGACGCCGATGGTGCCGGCGTAGCTGCCGAGCAGGTTGTTGGTGTTGGTCCACGACATGTAGCGGTAGCCGCCGTTCTTCGTCGTGACCTTCTGCTTGGTGGACTTCGTGCCCACGACACTGCGGAACGTGGCGTTCTTCATCGCGCTGGAGGCCAGCTTCGTCAGATCACGCGGCGTCGAGTAGTTCGCACCGTTGCCGATGCCGTCGAACGAGTCGAAGTGCGTGTTCTTCAGACCGAGGTTCTTGGCCGCGGTGTTCATCTGGCCGATGAACGACTTCACCCGCGCCGCCCGCGTGGAGCCGCTGCCGAACTTGTCGGCCAGCGCGTACGCCGCGTCGCAGCCGGACGGGAGCATCAGCCCGTACAGGAGCTGGCGGACGGTGACCTTGTCCCCGACGATGAGCCGGGCCGACGAAGCGGTCTTGGCGACGATGTAGTCGCTGTACGCCTTGTCGACCGTGACCTTGGTGTCCAGGTTGAGCTTCTTCTGGGACAGCACCACCTGCGCCGTCATGATCTTGGTGGTGGAGCCCATGGAACGGCGGGTGTCCGCCGCCTTGCTGAAGGCGGCCTTGCCGGTGCCGTTGTTCATCGCGAAACCGCCTGCCGCGGTGATCGCGGGTGCCTTGGGCGCCGCGGCCTTCACTGCCGCGGCCTTCGCCGGGGCGGCCTGGGGCGCCGCGGCCTGGGCCGAGGCGGCGAACGTCCCGGTCAGCAGTACGGCCCCCGCGGCGGTGACGGCCGTCGCGGACAGGCGACGTACGCCCTTGATGCCAGTTTTCAACGTGTTTTCTCCAAATGCCGCTGTAGTACGGCCACATGAAAGGGTGGCTTTCTCGTGAGACGCACGAGTCACGCCGAAGGATGCACCCGTCGGGGAATTTCCGCCGATATTTCGGCCCCGCACGGGTGAGACCCTCCCGGGAGCCGTGCCTCCGCCCAGGCCATCGGCCCTCCGCGCGCACCGCCCGGCACCCCGCGCAGCCCGTACGGCATCACCGTCACCCACGCCGTATCGCCTCCCCGTCCGAATCCCGCGGACGATTGCTCGATTTCTGTTATCGGGCCCGCGCCCGCAGCATCTCCTGAGTGTGGGACGGAACAAGCCCGAGCCGAAAGAAAGTGGACAGAGCGTGAGCAGCGAACTCGACCCTGCGGTGATTGCGGCCGCGCAGGCGGGGGACGGGCAGGCCAGGGACCAGCTCGTCACCGCGTCCATGCCCCTGGTGTACAACATCGTGGGACGCGCGCTGCACGGCCACGCGGACGTGGACGACGTGGCGCAGGAGACGATGCTCCGGGCCCTCGGCAGCCTCGGCGACCTCCGCGACCCCGGCAGCTTCCGGTCCTGGCTGGTGGCCATCACGATGAACCAGATACGGGCGCACTGGCGGCAGGACCAGGCCGCGCCCGTCGACGGCGGCCTGGACGCCGCCTACGACGTCCCCGACCCCCGCGCCGACTTCGTCGGACTGACCATCGTCCGCCTCGGCCTGTCCGGACAGCGCCGGGAGGTCGCCGAAGCCACCCGCTGGCTCGACGAGGGCGACCGCGCCCTGCTGTCCCTGTGGTGGCTGGAGGCCGCCGGCGAGCTGACCCGGGCGGAGGTCGCCGCCGCGATGGAGCTGACGCCCCAGCACACGGCCGTACGGGTCCAGCGGATGAAGACCCAGCTCGAAGCCTCCCGCGTGGTCGTACGCGCCCTGTCCGCCACACCACGGTGCGTCCTGCTGGACACCGTGACCGAGCAGTGGGACGGGGAACCCTCCGCGCTGTGGCGCAAGCGCATCGCGCGGCACGCCCGTGAGTGCACCGTCTGCTCCTCCTTCTCGTCCGGGCTGGTGCCCGCCGACCGGCTGCTCGTCGGCCTGGCCCTGGTGCCGCCGGCCGCCGCGCTCGCGCCGGATGCCATGCGGACCCCGGCCCTCGCGGCCACCACCACCCAGCAGCCCGCCGGGCATACGGCGGTGGGCGGAGCGACAGCGCCCCCGGCCGCCGGCCCGGCCACGGGAGGCGGGCGCGCCCAGCTCCGCGACGCGCTGCGCGAGAACCGTCGCGTCCGCCGCCGTCGCGCCGTCACCGCGGCCGCCGTGGCCGCCGCCGCCCTCGCCACGGTGGGCGGCGCGCTCCCGCTGATCACCAGCGGGCCGGACGACGACCCCGGCGCCTCACGGGCCGCCACGGAACCCGAGTCGGCGCCCCTGGCCAGGCCCTCGGCGGCGCCTCCCACCCCTTCGCCGTCCAGGACGACCCGCAGCGCGAGCCCCACCCCGCCCTCCCCGCCCCCCTCCAAGGAGCCGCACACCCCGAGGAAGAAGCGGGCCCCCTCCGAACCGGCCGCGCCCGCGCCGCGCCCGACCTCCGCGGCCCCGGCTCCGGCCGCCGGTTCCGGAAGCGGCGGATCGGGCCTCGCCCGGCAAGTCACCGCACTGGTCAACACCGAACGCGCCAAACAGGGCTGCTCACCCGTCAGCGCCAATGACCAGCTCGTCACCGCGGCCCGGCGGCATTCCCAGGACATGGACGCCCGGAACTATTTCGACCACACCAGTCCGGACGGCACGGACCCGGGGGCTCGTATCGCGGCCGCCGGATACCGATGGAGCACCTACGGCGAGAACATCGCCAGGGGACAGCGGTCGGCCACCGAGGTGATGAAGAGCTGGATGAACAGCCCCGGCCACCGGGCGAACATCCTCAACTGCGACTTCAAGGAAATGGGCATAGGCACCCACGAAACGTCCGGCGGACCGACGTGGACGCAGGTGTTCGGCGCGCGCAACTGACCGGCCGACGCATCCGTACGGGTGAGGGGCCGACCGGCCGCCCCGCGCCCGTACGCCCGTCCCGTTCCGTCGACGTGTATGCGCCACGCGTACGGTGACTTCGCCCCGCCGCCCAGGGCGCGGACGGCCTCGGCGGAAGTCAACGGAATTCCCTTCGGACAAGCCCTGCGGAATTGTCCGGATGCGGCGCTGCCCCGCACGCTGAGCAGGCCGGACAAGTGCTGGACAAGTCCTGGTCAAAAGCCCCCTTCCGTGCCTCGGCGCACCGGCTCAGCATCAGCAGCACAACGGCACCTTCGAGCCATCGGCGTCCGGCGCGGGAAGCCGGGCGGTTCCGGCCGGAGACGCCGTACGACCACGGCCACCTGCAACGGCCCGGCTGTGGCGGCGCGGCGGCGGGACATCGGTTCGGGGACGGGCCGCCGGATTCCGGCCCGCCGCGCCGAACGGAGCCGGAGTGCGGGAGCGCATACGACGCGGACAGGCTCCGCCGCCCGGAACAGCTCTCGCTCTCCGGCTTTCCGTTTCCCGCGGCCGAAAGGCAGAAACGGTACGGCACTTACCGGTCGCACCGCCCCGCATTCCGGGGCGGGACCGGCCCACCCGTGAACCGTCCGGCGCTCCGGAATCGGAGAGCGAACGGGAAACGCGGACCGAGGAGGGGCAAGTGGAACCCGGGCAGTCGCAGGTCGACCCGCACACGGTCGTCGATGTCGAGATCAGTGCCTTGTCGGTGAGCGATTCGCCGAGGATTTCAGGGGAGGATCAGGAACACATCGAATTGCTGGCGGTCGCCGACGCGCCCCTTCCCCCCATCATCGTCCACCGCGGCACACTGCGGGTCATCGACGGCGCGCACCGGTTGCGCGCGGCCGAGCGGCGCGGCCGGACCACGATCCCCGTACGGTTCTTCGACGGCGACGACGCGGACGCCTTCGTCCTGGCCGTCGAGACCAACACCGTCCACGGACTGCCCCTGACCAAGGCGGACCGGAAGCGTGCGGCCGAGCGCATCATCGCCTCGCATCCCATCTGGTCGAACCGGATGATCGCCTCGATCGCCGGTGTGGCCCCGGCGACGGTGGCCAAGGTCCGCCGCCGGATGTCGGGCGGCGCGTCGGCCGAGCGCGGACGCGTCGGACAGGACGGCCGCTTCCGCCCGCTCGACGGCGCCGAAGGCCGCAGGCTGGCCGGCGAACTCATCGCCGAGAACCCGGACCTCTCGCTCCGGCAGATCGCGCAGCGGACCGGAATATCCCCGGAAACCGCGCGTGATGTACGCAACCGGATCCGCCGCGGCGAAGAGCCCCTGCTCACAGCGCGCGGCAAGCGTGGCGAGCAGCAGACACAAGGCCCCGGCAGGCATTCCGTACCCCGCCGGGCAGCCGGCGGTACGGTGCCCGGTATCCGGATGCCCGCGGCGGACCGGCGCCGCGTCGTGAACCGTCTCAAGGGCGATCCGGCCCTGCGCTACAGCGACACCGGCCGCACCCTGCTGCGCCTGCTCGGCATCCACACCGTCAGCCCGGAGGAGTGGGAGAAGATCACGTCCGACCTGCCCCGGGACCACCGCCGGACCATTGCCCGACTGGCTCGCGCGTACGCGGACAACTGGTCGGAGCTGGCGCAGCGCGCGGCTGAGCGCGATGCTGCCGAGTCAGTCAAGGTGTGAGGGGCCACGCCCTCCGCTCTCCGGCCCCGCTTTTCCCGCGATGCCAGACTGCTCCCGTGAGCGAGCACAGCACAGCAGGCGAGCGCCGCGGAGCAGGTACGGGACCGGGCGCGGACGGGGCGCGGGAAGCCGCTACCGGGCGGGGTACGGCGCGCCGCGGACGGCCGCCCCGGCTCTCCCGCGACCGCGTCATCGAGGCGGCCCTGGACATCGTCACCAGGGAAGGCAGCCGGGCGCTGACCATGCGCCGGGTCGCCGAGGCGTTGGGCAGCGCCCCGATGAGCATCTACCGGCACGTGCGGGACAAGGACGAACTCCTGGTCCTCCTCCTGGACCGCATCGTGACCGACCTGCCCCGGCCCGCGCTGCCCGACGAGCCCCGCGCCCGCCTTGTGGCCCTGCTGGCCTGGCAGCGCGACGAGCTGGCGGCCCGGCCCTGGATCGTGGACGTGCTGGGCCGGGGCGACCTGATGGCGCCCTCGGTCCTGTGGCTCCTGGAGGAGATCTACGCCTCATGGGCAGCCTGCGGTCTGATGCTGGCGGAGGCGGCCGTCGCCAACCGGATCGTCTGGAACTTCCTCCTCGGCGACCTCACCCAGCACGCCGACCGCCCCGGGGGCCGTTCCCCGTACCAGGTGAGCGTGCCCGCCGAGGCCGACCCCGCCCAGTACCCCACGGTGGCCGCGCTGCGCCCGTACTGGCTGTCCGCGGACCGCCGCGACCGCTTCGCCGACGACCTCGCCACGCTCGTGACCTCCCTGATCACGGCGGCGGCCGCCGGGCGGCGCCCGCAGCCGCGCGCCGGTGATTGACCCGCTGGCGTACGCGTACGCAAAATAGCTGCATGGACGCCACCGCTACGCTCTACCACCGCTGGCTCTTCGACCTGTGGCACGGCGACTTCTCCGTGGCCGAGGAGATCTTCGCCCCGGACGTCGTCGGCCACTGGCCCACGTTCGACGTCCACGGGCCGCAAGAGGTGGCCGGCCAGGTACGCCAGTCGCACGCCCACTTCAGCGACATCGAGAACACCCTGGACGTCGGCCCGATCGTCGGCGACGGCCTGGTGGCGGCGCACTGGACCTTCCACGGCACCTACCGCGGCGGCATCCCCGGCACCACCGCCCCGCCCGGCACCCGGATCTCCTTCGCCGGACAGGACATCTTCCGCGTCGCCGACGGCCGCTTCACCGAGTACTGGGTCGTCTCGGACGGCCTCGGCATGATGACGGCACTCGGCGCTCTCTGACGCCCCTCCGACAGCGGCCCCTCGTACGCCGGACACGTGCCGCGGCCCGGATTTCGGCCAGTACGTGAGAGCCGTGTGACGGGGACCCCCGCGCTCTGTGAGCGGACGATGACAGGCGCCGTCACCGCCCGGGCGCCGTGGTTGCCTCGAAGCATGCACAGCAAGCACATCGACCAGACCCCGTCCCCCGCGCGGCAGCAGACCGCCGCATCCGCCGTGTCCGCCGCCCCGGCGCGCCGCTCCAGGGGGCTCAAGAACCCGGCCGTGTCCGCCGGGGCCCTCCTCGTCGTGGGCGCGTCCCTTCTCGCCCTCACCGGCTGCGGCAACTCGGCGTCCGGCAGTGACAGCGACGACGGAGCGTCCGCCGCCGCGCCGCCCGCGGGAAACAAGGGCGGCAAGCACCTTTCGAAGCTGCTCTGGATGGGCGACTCGATCGCCGAGGCGGAGGCCCCCGCGCTCGGCGCCGCCATGAAGGCCGGCGGTGTGGAGTTCAAGTCCATCGCCTCCGCGGGCGGCGGCACGGTCGTCAAGGGAGAGGGCCCCACCGCCACCTTCGCCGACGACACCTTCAAGAGCCTCGCCAAGGCGGTCGGCTCCTTCCACCCGGACGTCATCGCCTACCAGGTCACCACCTACGACTGGGGAACGCCCGCCCAGCAGAGCAGTTCGTACGAGCACCTCGCGAAGGTCGCGAAGGACGCGGGCGCCGAACTCGTCCTCGTCTCCGCCCCGCCGTTCAAGATCGACGAGTTCTACAAGGACCACGAGTCCGCCATCAAGTCGGCGCCGAAGGCGGCCGAGGAGACGGCCGAGAAGAACGCGGATCAGGCCCGGTTCCTCGACGCCTCCGCACTGTGGGGCACCGACAGCGCCGCGGCCAAGGCACAGCGCAGCAAGGACGGCATCCACTCCTGCCAGCAGGGCTCGGCGGCGTTCGCCAACTGGCTCGGCCAGGAGCTGAGCAAGAACTACTCCTTCACACCCGCTGCTGCGGACCAGTGGGCTAAGGGTTCGTGGACCGGGGACAAGGTTTACGGGCAGCTCAAGTGCGGGTGAGTTGGTAGGTCTTCGGTTAGGGGCTCCGTCTCGGGGTGGTGGGGGCTGGGGCTGGGTGGCGTCGTGTGCGCGGTGGGTGAGGCTGTGCGGCCTCGTGTGCGTGGCTGCTGAGGCGCGTATGGGCTGTACGAGCCGTGCGGCGTCGCTCGCGTGACTGTTTTTGCTCGCGCTGTCGGCCGTACGGGGGGCTTGCGCGCGAGGCAGATGCGGACGCGGACGCGGACGCAGACGTTGGCGCCGGTGTGCCCCTGGTCCTTCGACGCCGTGCCGCCTGGCGTCGCCTCGGGCGGCAGCCCTGCGGCCACCACACCGCGCCCGGAAGGTAGCTGTTCCGTCGGCCAGCTTCCCCGCCCCGGAGCAGCCCCCAGCCGCCTCCCATTCCGGGGCGGCGCCTGCCTGCCCCTCACCCCCGCCCATCTCCCCGCTCCACCAACAAGGACCCCTACATGACGACGCCCGCGCCCGTGCCGCCCTCCCAAGTAGCCACCCGCCCCCACCGCCACCAACGCCCCCGCTCGCGCGCGACCGGCCGGCACATCGCGCCCCTGGACGGGCTGCGCGGTCTCGCGGTCCTGGGGGTGCTGCTCTTCCACGCAGGGCACTTCGGCGGCGGCTTCCTCGGTGTGGACCTCTTCTTCGTCCTGTCCGGCTTCCTCATCACCGGCCTGCTGCTCAAGGAAGCCACGCACCGGCACGGTCCGATCGACCTCGCCGCCTTCTGGGAACGCCGGGCGCGCCGCCTGCTGCCCGCGCTGACCGTGCTGATCGTCGTGGTGCTGCTCCTCGTCTGCGCGGCCGGTCCGCCGTACCTGCTGGGCTTCGCCCTGGAGGACGGGCCCTGGGCCGCTCTTCAGGCCACGAACTGGCACTACATCAGCGAGCAGGTCGGCTACTGGAACGACGGTGACACCCACGTCTTCAGCCACCTGTGGAGCATCGGGGTCGAGTGGCAGTTCTACGTTGTCTGGCCGGTGGCGGTCGCCGTCCTCGCCCGGAGACGCGCCACGCGCCGTCTCGTGCCGGTGATCGCCGCTGTCGGAGCCGTCGTCTCCGTCGTGGTCATGATCACCCTCGTGCACGGCCCCGACACCACGCGCGTGTACGAGGGCACCGACACCCGCGCCTTCTCGCTGCTGCTGGGTGCCCTGATGGCGACCGATCCGGCCCGCCGACTGCTGTCGAGGACGCCCGGCCGCCTGGCCAACCGGCTCTGCGCTGCCCTGGTATGCGGCCTTGGCGCGTACTGGTTCCTCACCGACGGGCCGAGCGCCCCCTTCCTCTTCCACGGTGGTCTCTTCCTCCACGCCCTGGCCGCGGCCCTGCTCATCGCCCTGCTCGCGCACGCCCCGGCCGGCCCCGTGGGCCGCCTCCTGGGGAGCAGGCCCCTGCGGTCGCTGGGCGCCGTCTCCTACAGCCTCTACCTCTGGCACTGGCCGCTCTACCTGCTCCTTTCCGAGGAAGTCCTCGGGTTCGGCGGCTGGGCCCGTACGGCGGTCCTCCTCGCGGCTTCGCTCGCCGCCGGGTGCCTGTCCAAGGTGCTGGTGGAGGACCCCGTACGGTTCAAGGCCCGCTGGGCCAGGGGCCGTAAGGGGGCGGCCTGCCTGGCCGCCGCGCTCGCAGCCGTAGCCGCTGTCTGCCTCCTCGTCCCCGCCCCGAACGTGGGCGCCGACGCGGTGGACCTCACCCAACTCACCACCGGCTCCAACTGACCGCAACACCGGCCGCGGCACCCACCCGCCCCTTCTCCCTTTCCGCCTGCCGGCCGCCCGCCACCGCGGCCCTCGAACCGTTCATCCGCTCAAGTCGCCCGGACGCCTCCGCATTTCGGTTTCTCATTCCCCGATTGACGTCCTGCGTACCGATCGGTACTGTCACCCAACGTACCGATCGGTACGCCTGGTGTCGTCCACCGTGAACCGGAGCCCCGATGGCAGATGAACAGCAACGTTGCTCGCCGGCCGGTCAGCGCGTATGGGAGACCGCGTGCGACCTCTTCTATCGGGAAGGAATCCGTTCGGCGGGGGTGGCCGAGATCGCGGAGCGATCGGGCGTCGGAAAACCCAGCATCTACCGCAACTTCGAGTCCAAGGACGGCCTCGCGCTGGCTTACGTGAAAGCGAAGGCCGTCCCCCCGCGCGTCTGGCTGGAATCGGCCCGCGCCGCCTGTCCGGACGACCCGCTGGCACAACTCCGGCACGTCATCGCCGACATCGCCGACCAGATCCGCGAGCCCGGCTATCGAGGCTGTGCCCTGGTGAACGCGTCCGTCGAATTCCCCGACCGCAGCCATCCGGTACGGAGCGCCGTCGACGAGCTGAAAGCCGAATACCTCGAACTGCTGACGGACCTCGTCTCACAGTTGCCCGTGCGTGACCACCGGACGCTGGGATACATGCTCCAGATGCTGGTGGAAGGCGCCAGCGTCACCACCCAGATCTACGCGGCCGAGAAATCCGCCACCGCGCTGAAAGAAGCGGCCGACCGCCTCATCGACTCCTTCCTGGAGCAGTAGTCGCCAACGGCTGCCTTTTCACGCCACCACCTGCCTACTTGCCGGCCTACCGGCCTACCGGCCGCGGACACCCACATACCCCACGCCCCCAGACACACTCGCACTCGCCCCCTTGCGAAACGAGAACTCATGACTACCCCCACCCTCCTGCCCGACCACGCCGAGAAACTGATACGCGCTCGCCGTGCGACCCGTGCGTTCACGCCTGACGCCGTACCCGAAGACACCATGCGTGCCGTCTTCACCCTGGCCGGCGCGGCTCCGTCCAACTCCAACACGCAGCCCTGGAACGTCGAAGTGGTCAGCGGTGCGGCCAGGGACCGGCTGAGCGCGGACCTGATCGCCGCGCACGGCGAGAAGCGCATGTCACTGGATTTCCCTTACCGCGACGACCTGTACACCGGCGCGTACGCGCAGCGGCGCCACGAAGCGGGCGCCGCGATGTACGGCGCCCTGGGCATCGGCCGCGACGACCACGAAGAGCGCGAGGCGTTCACCGCCGAGAGCCTTGATTTCTACGGCGCTCCGCATGTCGCGCTGCTGTTCCTGCCGCCCAACGCCGAAGAACGCATGGCCGCCGATCTCGGCATGTACGGGCAGACGCTGCTACTGGCCATGACGGCGTACGGTATCGCTAGCTGCCCGCAGGGCCTCCTGAGCTTCTACGCCGACACCATCCGCGATTCCTTGGGTATTCATCGGATCAGCAACAACAAGCTACTGTTCGGCATCTCCTTCGGTTACGCGGACACCTCCGCGCCGATCAACAACATCACCGTCCCCCGCGCCGCTCTGCACCAGACCACCCGCTTCCACTCCTGAAGCTTCCGCTCCTAAGGCAGTCCCGTTACGGCTGACCTTGTTGTCGTGATTCAGCCGTGCCTGGTCTGACGGAAGGAGGAGTGCGACACCTTCCGCCGTAAGTTCGCGGCCCGCATTGAGGTCATTTCTCGGGGAGGGGCGAGATGACGGTCCGTGCCTGGACACGTTCCAACACGACGACGGGGATCTGCCTGCCTGCGGCTGCCTCGAACTCGGCGAACTTCGGGACGAGCGCCACCTCTTTCGCCCAGAGCCGCGCACGCTCCGCGCCCTCAGCGAGCCGAGCCACGACCGCCACTCTCTCCGTACCCGCTTCGACTGTGGCCTGCGGATTGGCCATGAGATTCCGGTACCAGACCGGATGACGCGGGCTGCCGCCGTGGGTTCCGAAGACGGCCCAGGCATCGCCAACCGGCTGGTAGAACAACGGGTTGATCCGCTCGCGCCCGGACTCGGCCCCGATGTGGTGCACCAAGATCAGCGGCATGCCTCGCTCGTCGAACCCGGGGATCCGTGGCGGAACGGGGCGCCCCGCAGCGAACTCTTCTTCGCTGCTCCACGCCACGTACCCGGCGTTCGCCCGGAACTCGGCGATGATCCGGGCGTTCCAGTCGACGGCAGGGGTCCTGGCCCCGGTTGTGGTGATCATGGGCGGGTCGGGCATGGCATCTCCTCCACTGTCCGGAGCACTTGCTCCTGAAAGTAGCACGGAGCGGAGCGGGTGCTCCGTATAAGGCGTTAGGCTCGAACGCATGGCAGTGGAGGAACCGGAAGGCAGCGCCCGACGCCGCGCTCCGCGCGTGGACGCGATCCGCAACCGAGAAGCGATCGTCGAAGCCGCCTCGGCAGTGCTGGCCGAACAGGGCACCGCGGTGGACGTACGCGAGATCGCCCGCCGCAGTGGGGTGGGCATGGGCACCCTCTACCGGCACTTCCCGAAGAAGGAAGACCTCGTCCACACGGTCCTGCGCAAGGACTTCTCGCAATGGGCGGTGTCCGCGCGTCAGGCGGCCATCGATGCCGGGGACCCCTGGGCGGCACTGACCGGCTTCTACCAGCAGGCCCTGACCGGCTACGCACGCCACCGCGCGATCATGGAGAACTTCGCGCTGACCTGGACGGCCCCCGATCTGGAGGGCCTCCAGCAACTGCGCCTGGTCATCGAGCAACTGTGCGCCGGCGCCACGGGCCTGCTGCGCCCCGACGTGACCACCGACGACCTGCTGCTCCTGCTGGTCTCGCTGGGCCACGCCGTCCAGCTCACCGACAACTGCCGTCCGGAGATGTGGCACAGACTCCTGCGCATCTCCTTCGACGGCCTCCGCGCCGACCACCACGAACCCCTCCCCGCCGACACCGCGTCCATCACCCACCCGCCGGGCCCGGACCGGGAACTCCGATCAAGCAAGCCTTCTCAGCCTGCGGCGAGTTCCTGACACGTACACAGTCCGGATCGCGAAGACGCTGTGTTGTGCGGCCCTGTCTCTTCCCGGCACTCGCACACCGTGCACTCCCAGGGAGTTTCGTCCCGTAGTACTCGACGTACTCAGCCGCGTCCCGCCTCCAGAAGGAGCTGCCGTCACTGCGCATCGCGGGTCCCGCCGGGCCGGCGCATTGCCTCTCGGGAACGTCCGGTCGGGGGTCGACTGCCTCGCGGCTCGTACCAGGGTGCTATCTGCCGCTCAGCGCGGATACCAGGCTTGCCACCGTGACGGTGTTGAAGACGAAGGCGATGACGGTATTCGCCGCCACCGTCCGGCGCATTTCCCGTGAGGTCACGTTGACGTCGGTGGTGCCGAAGGTTGTCATCGCCGACAAGGCGAAGTAGACGTAATCGGCCCAGGCCGGGGGCTGTCCTCCGGGTCCGGGGAAGTCGAGAGCCTGCTCGTTTTCCACGAGGTTGTCGGCTTGGAAGGTGACGGCAAAGGCCACGACCACGCAGATCCAGGCGATGACGACGAGGGTGAGAGCCATCAGCGTGCGCGGCAGTGCGGAGAACGAGGTGCTGATGTGGCCGGGAAGCCATACCACCGCCACCACCAGCGCGGCCGCCGCGATGAAAAGCGACACGCCTGGTCCGGGGGCGGTCCCGAGAATGTAGCGCTGCATGAACGTGCCGCGGGCCTCGCGATGCGCCCAGGAGCGAATCCGTTCCGGAGGGGTGACCATGAAAGCGGTCAAGGTGATCGCGAGGTAGGGGAGCAGGTAGGCGAAAAGTACGAGCACGCCGACATCCATCGCCGAGATCCGCACCACGCTGTCGTGGGGAAGGATCACTGCCGCGCACACCGCGATGGCCAGGCCCACCGCCGTTCGGCGCCCTTCGGAAAGCCAACGATGCACAGACGGGCCTCTCTGGACGGTCATCGTGTGACGGGGCGGCGCTGAATGGAAAGGTCCCGACTGATGGTAGGAGGGCTTTGGTTCTTGGGAGGCGGCTTTCGGGGCGTGTCTACGGTTGTGTCGGAGTTGTTTTCGGGCCCGGGTGCCACCGGTCTGGTAAAGGCTTGAAGCGGCTGGTGTGCGGCCACCGATCACAGTGACATCAGATGAGTTGGTGAGATGCGGAACCGGCGAACAAGCGGCAAGGGGACGCCGGCGCGTTCTTCTCCTGGGGCGGAGATGTCTCAGAACCGCCGGGCCGATTCCTCCGCGTGGGCCATGCGCCGCAGGCTCAGTAGTACCGGTTCGTAGAGCACCGTGAGTGCGACGGCCGCCTCGATCTGCCCGGTCGGGGTCGGCTGTTCCTCGACCATGTCCAGGTCGGTGACTGCCAGTTGCGCTGCGAGCTGCCCGTACGGCAGCAATTGCTCGGTGTCGCAGGGGTAGCCGAGCCGGGCCAGCGCGGCGACCGAGTCGATGAGCCGCCGGTGGGCGGGGTTGAGCATGTCCAGGCCGGTGCTGGAGGACCAGCCCAGCCGTTCCAGCAGTGCCTCCACCGAGCTGCGGGCGGTCTCCACCGCCGGGTCGTCCTTGGCCGGCACCTCGGTGCAGGGCAGCGCCCGGGTCGCCGCGCCCAGCCGCAGGTGATGGTCCATCGACTCGTCCTCCGCGGCGGCGATCACCTCGCGCGCGGCGGCCACCGGAACCCCGCCGATCTGGATCAGCGCCCGCACCAGGCGCAGTCGCCGGAGGTGGTCCTCGCCGTACTCGGCCTGGGTGGCGGAGATCCGGCGTCCGGGCTGGAGGAGTCCTTCGCGCAGGTAGTACTTGATCGTGGCGGTGGACACACCACTGCGCTCGCTCAGTTCCGCCAGCCGCATGCTCTTGCACCTTCTTCTTGGATAGTGCCACCATGCAAGCATGGATAGCGCCGCTATCCAATAGGAGATGGGGAATCTCATGGGCTTTGCATCGATATCCCAACGACGGGTCACGGCCGCGGCGGAGGGCGACGTGGTCGTCTTCCTCATCGGCATGCGGATCAACCGTTGGCGGGCCGTACGCCACTGGCTGCCGGCCTTGGTCGCGATGCCGCGCATGCTCAAGGAACTCTCGCGGGACGGCGACAGCGGGCTGCTGGGGCACCGGGGGCTGGGCGGCGGTCCCCGCGTGTTCACCGTCGCGCAGTACTGGGAGTCGAGCGAGAAGCTGCTCGCCTACGCCTCCGACCGGGCCGGACAGCATCGGCCCGCGTGGGCGGCGTTCAACCGGCGGGTGCGGGGCAGCAAGGGCGGCGTGGGGATCTGGCACGAGACGTACATCGTCCCGGCGGGTTCGTACGAGTCGGTCTACATCGACATGCCGCCGACCGGCCTGGCTGCGGCATGGGGAGTCGAGCCCGTGGGCCGGCGCGGGGAGCGGGCGGCGCAGCGGCTGGCGAGCGGGACTGTTTAGGGGGCGGTGGGCGCAGGCGGGGTGACGAAGGTATGTGCGTCAGCCCCAGGAGGTGGCGGACACGGTGCGGCGGCTTCGGCGAGGTGCCGGAAGTGGTTGGGCTGCGACTTCCCGAGCAGGGCCGGGCCGGGGCTGGCCGCGGAGTGCGGGGTGGTCGGCGACGAGGTGACCGCTGTGAGCGGCGGACCGGGCTGGTGCCATCACCGGCACCCGTCCGTCGCCAGCCCGGACCAGCCGGACTCGTTCATCTTCCTCAAGGAACGAGCCCGGCCGATCCTGCCCCGCTGCCCCGCCGTCCAGGACGCCATGCGCGGTACCGCCTGCGCTCGGCCGGGTTGGCTCACCGCAGTCGTCGCCGGTCGTGGGCGTTGACCGCGGGCCACGGCCCGGGAACCGGAACTCGGGTCGAATGGTCCAGACGGAAGGCGAAACCGCTCAGGCCAGCGGGAAACTCTTGACGCTGGACAGCAGCGGGACGAGCACGTAGTCCCCGTTGCCGGAGCCGCACACCGGCCTGGTGTCGGCGGTGTTGGAGACCTTCGTCCCGGTCGTGTACCTGTTGTCGGGGGCCGGTACGACTGACGTCAGGTGGCTGGCGAGCCGTTGCGAGTAGTACACGCACTGGTGCACGTTCAGGTAGCGGCCCGCGCTCAGGTCCAGCGCCTTGACGCCCGAGAGCCCCGGATTGGGCACGTGGTTGCCGTTGCCGGGACCGCACGTCACGTTGGTGGCAGGGGTGTTGGAGACGTTCGTCCCTGTCGCGTACCGGCCGTCGCCGCTCGGCGTGACGAAGCTCGTGAAACGGTCGGTGCTCGCGCTGCGGTAGTAGTCGCACTGGTGCAGGTTGAGATAGCGGCCCGCGCTCAGATTCAGTGCCGTGGCGCCCGCCAGCAGCGGGATGGGTACGTGGTTGCCGTTTCCGGGGCCGCACCTGGGCTGGGTGTCCGGGGTGCTGGAGAGTTGGGTGCCGGTGGAGTACCGGCCGTCGCCGCTCGGCGTGAGCACCGTCGTGAAGTGGTCGTCGAGCGAACTCGCGTAGTACGCGCACTGCTGCAAGTTCAGATAGCCGGAGGCTGCCACCTCGGCCACCCGGTCCTGCGCCGGAGCCGGCGCGGCCGTGGCCGTTGCGGTCCACGCACCGGCGGCCATGGCGAGCACCAGCCGCCAGGGGCGACTGATCGTCCTTCGCGTCATCTCGAATGCCATCCATCCTGTGGAAGTCTTTGTTCCAGGCATGTCCCGCGGTCCGCCACGACGTTCCCAGAGTGATCTACACACTGGTATCCCTCGAATCAGCGATTGCGGACGCCCAGCGGACACGGCTACGGCGTCGGGGCCATCACACGCCCTCCAGCAGCCACGCGCCCCATCACAGCCACGCGCCCTGCTACACACGCCTCCCTCCAGCACCCACACGCCCCCCTCCAGCACCCACACGCCCCCCTCCAGCACCCACGCGCCTATCCGGCAGCCATGCGCCCTCCGGCGCGCTCACCCCCTCCGGCGCCCCCTCCGAACAGATCGGGCGCCGAAGAAAAGCCCGTGGCGGTCGCCTCCCCTTCGTCGGAGAATCGACGGATGACCTCGCCTCTCACCCCACCGCCCGGCCTGACCGTGCGCCCGGCCACGTTCGCCGACGCGGCGGCGGTGTGCGCGCTGCTCAATGAGATCGACGTGCTGGAGGTCGGCCGTGCCGACACCGACCTGAGCGAGGTACAGGCGGACCTCAAGCACCCCGAGGCGGACCTGGAACGCGACTCCTGGCTGATGTACGACGCCGGGCGGTTGATCGCGTACGGCCTGCTCTGGGACGAGTCCGGCGGCGAGCGCATCGACATGGACCACTACGTCCTGCCCGGCAGACTGCCGGGTGCCCTGCATCTGTACGACCTGATGGAGGCGCGGGCCGTGGAACGGGCAGCCGCCAACGGAGCGGCGCGAGCGGTGATCCATCTGCACCTCAACACCGCGCCCACCATGGACCTCGACGCGCTCCGGGGACGGGGCTGGCGCACGGTGCGTCGCCACAACGTACTGAAGCGGGCCCTTTCCGCCGCCGACCGGCTGCCGGTCCCGCCGCCCGGGGTGACTCTGCGGTCCTGCCGTACCGAGGCCGACCGCCGGTGCGCCCACGCGCTGCTCCAGGAGACGTTCGCCGGTCACTTCGACTTCCAGCCCCGGACGTACGGACAGTGGCTGGACGACATCGACGCCGAGCGCGCGGACTGGTCACTGATATGGATCGCGCAGGTGGACGGCATCGGCGACGCCGCCGTGCTGCGCACGCACGACGCCCGCGCCTCCATGGCCTGGATCGCCCACCTCGGTGTCCTGGCCGGGGCCCGCGGCCGTGGTCTCGGCAGCTACCTCCTGCGCCACGCCTTCGGCCACTACGCGGCGCGGGGCCGCGACCTCATAGGCCTCGGCGTCGACACCGACAACAGCAGCGGTGCGCTCGCTCTTTACGAGCGGCACGGCATGGCCTTGGATTTCGCCGTCGACACCTGGGAGCTGATCCGTCCCGTCTGAGCGGCCCCGTCCCGACGGGCGGCTGGGCCGCGACGCGCGCCAGGAACCGAGAGCAACCGTGCGGCGCCGCCCCCATCATGCGAAGACGTGTGGACGCGGCCGGCGCCGGTTGTCTGGTGGCCTTCGTGGCGGCCGGTGTGGGATGTGGGATTCGGGGGGTTGCACGACGCCCGCGCCGGCCTCGGGGCGGGCAGCACGTCGGTCTGATCAAGGCCGTGGCTCAGGGCGGGGGTGGCTCAGGGCGGGCGTGCCTCGCGCATGTTCACGCCCCGCACACGTACGCGCCCCCTCTCCGTAGGCCGGAGTGCACCGCGCACCGTGATCTTCACCAACAGTAGGAGGGCCCCCTCCGTACAGCGCACGTACCCGGAGCCGCACATGGACCGCAGATCCCTTCTCGCCGCGGGCGGAGGCGCCCTGGCAGCCGCCGTGAGCGCCCCGCAGGCCCACGCCGCCACGGCCGAAACCCCCGGCCGGGGGCGTGGCCGGGGCACCGTACGGTTCAACGTCATCAGCGACATCCAAGGGGACCTGCGCGACTTCGGCCGGGCCCTGGACGACATGGCGGCCGTCAACCCGCACAGCGCCGGCCTGGCCATCGCGGGCGACATCACGCCGCGCGGCTACGACGCCGAGTACGCGCAGGTCAGTGCCGAACTGACCCGCCACTCCCACCCGCGCGACGTGGCCTGGGCGATCGGCAACCACGAGTTCTACGTACCGAAGTGGCGCGACCCCGGCACTCTGTCCCAGGACACTTGGCCCAACCACACATCAGAGGACTCCCTCTTCCACAGCTTCTACCGCTTCGCCCGGCGCGGCACGGTCCACGCGGAGACCTCCTTCGCAGGCATCCCCGTCCTGACCCTCGGCACCGAACGGTACGCGCACTACCACGACCCCGAACTCTGGGACGAGGTCTGGCTCAGCGACGCGCAGTTCGCGTGGCTGGAAGACCGTCTGTGGTACTGGTCGCGCCACCGCGAGCCCGTCATGGTGATCACACATCACCCGCTGCCCAACACGGTCTCCGGCACCCGCAACAAGCTCTACGCGAGCGACTATCTCCAGGCCGACCGGCTCCTGGGCCTGCTCGGCCGGCACCCGGACGTCTTCCTCTTCAGCGGCCACACCCACTGGGACCTGGAGCTGCCCGACTGGGTGGTACGTCGTGTCGTGCCCGGCACCGCGAATCCGAGCGGCTTCACGGTGGTCAACACCGGCGCCATCCAGACGGGGTACCGGGATGACGGCAAGGGTGGCGAAGTCTCCGTCGGCGGAACCTTCAACCAGGGCCTCCAGGTCGAGGTACGCCGGGAAGCGGTCGTCATCAGGGCCCGCGACTTCGCCCGCCGGGCTTGGCTGAAGGAGATCACCGTACCGCTGGCGCGCTGAGGCCCCGTCAGGCCCGGCTCCGCGCCCTACACCCGGTGCCCGCCACGCTGCGGCGGGGGCAGCCGGGTAGCCGGACAGCCGGGCTGCCGGAGTGTCCGGACACACCTATGCGAGTGGCTGATTCCGCTCTCGCCTCACGCAAAGCTTACAGCCAGGCTGTTAGCCTGCCTGTAAGTTTCGTCGAGGAGGGTCAGCCGTGACATCGCAACGCCCGACACCTGAACGACCGACACGGGAACACCCGGCATCCGGGCACCCCGCATCCGAACGCCGCGAACTCGACATCGCCATCCTGGTGTGCCCCGGCTACATGCCGGTCGACATCATCGGCTTCCACACCGCCTTCGGCCTGCAACCGGGTGTGAACCTGCACCTCGTCTGGAAGAACCGCGACGAGATCGTCGGCATGCCGCACTTCCCCACCCGTGCGACGACCACCTTCGAGGACTGCCCCGCCGACCTCGACGTCCTGTACGCCGGGGCCGTGCCGGCGGAGATCCTTGAGGACGAGGAGGTGCTCGCCTTCCTCGCCGACCGGGGGAGCCGGGCGACCTGGGTGGCCGGAGTGTGTGCGGGGTCGCTGCTGCTGGGCGCGGCGGGCCTCCTGCTCGGATACCGCGCGACGACCAACTTCCAGCTCCACGGGCACCTCGCGCACTACGGGGCCGTACCGGCGCGAGGCAACGTGGTGGAGGACCGCAACCGGATCACCGCCGGCCCGGCGACCGGCAGTTTCGAGATCGCGCTACGGCTCCTCCAGGCGTTCTTCGGTGATGACGTCGCGCGGGATTCCGAACTCATGATGGAGTACGCGCCCCGGCCCCTGTTCGGCGTGGGCACCCCGGAACTCGCCGGCCCCGAACGCACCGAAAAGCTCCTCGCCACGACCGCCGGCATGAGCGCCGCCTTCGAACGGGTCGCGAAACGGGCGGCCGAGCGGCTCGGCGTCCGCGCCGAATCGGCCTGACCGTATGTGAGGGGGCGCGCCCTGTGATGCCGGGGAAGGGTGCGCCCTGCGGAGCCGGACGGAAGGCGCGCCCCGCGGAGCCGGGCCCGGAGGGCGAGGGCGTGCCCCTGCGAAGCCGGACGGAGGGCGCGCCCCGTTGCGGACGTGCGGAACCTGACCTCGTCGTGGGGGCGACCGGTCGCGGAGCGGCGGAAGGAACGCTCCCTCGGCCCCGTCCCGGGCACGTTTTGACATAGGTATGCCCTCATACCTAAACTCTCTCGTATGTCCGCCTCCCGTGCGTCCGACCAGGACACCCGCCGCATCGCCTCCGGGCTCGCGGCCGTCCTGCCCGCACTGCACCGGGCGCTGGACCGGCGGATCATCCAGGACCTCCCGTTCCCGCGGCTGCCCGAGAGCCAGCTCGCGCTGTTGCGGCACGTCGCCGAACACGACGGCGTCACCGTGCGCGCGGCAGCCGACGCGCTGCTCATCAAGCCCAACAACGTGAGCGCCCTGGTCACCCAGTTGGCCGCCCAAGGGCTCCTGGAGCGCAAGCAGGACGCGGCCGACAAGCGCGTGGCGCACCTGCACCTGACGGCGAAGGCCCGGCGCCAGGTCGCCGAGGTCGGCCATCTCGTGGACGGCTACCTCGTCGAGGCGCTGCACGCCCTCACCGACGGGGATCTCGACGCCATCGGGTCCGCTCTCGGCGCCCTCCAGGGACTGGCGCAGCGGATCCACGCCGCGACGGACTGAGGTCCGGCCGACGGCGGGCAGCAACGCCGTATGTCCAGCCGTACTCCCATCGGCACTCCGTACGTCCCACCCTCGAAGAAGCAAGGCATCTCCATGTCCTCCTCCGTCATGGGTCACTCACCCATGCCCACGCACGCTCCACCCGCGCCGGAACCGGCCCGTGGCCGGCGCGGCCACCCCTGGCTGACGCTCATCGCGGTCGCCTTCGGGCTGTTCATGGTCGGCCTGGACGGCTCGGTCGTCTCGATCGCGAACCCGGAGATCGGCCGGGACCTGAACGCCTCCACCGCCGACCTGCAGTGGGTCACCAACTCCTACCTGCTGGCCCTGGCCGCCACGCTGATCCTCGGCGGCAAGCTCGGTGACCGGTTCGGCCGGCGCACCTACTACCTGATCGGCGTCGCCGGCTTCGCGCTCGCCTCCGTCGCCATCGGTCTGTCCAGCTCGATCGAGGGCGTCATCGCCTTCCGCGCGGTGCAGGGCTTCTTCGGCGCGCTGCTCATGCCCAACACCCTGGGCCTGCTGCGCGCGGCGTTCCCGCCGAAGAAGTTCGGTATGGCGGTGGGCATCTGGGCGATGGTGTCGTCCGTGTCCACGGCGCTCGGGCCGATCGTCGGCGGCCTGCTGGTCGAGCACGTCACCTGGGAGTCCGTCTTCTACATCAACGCTCCCATCGGCGTCGTGGCCCTGGCGTTCAGCGCGTTCGTCCTGCCGCAGAGCAAGAGCCCGGCAGGCCGGCACCGCTTCGACATACCGGGCGTGATTCTCCTCGCACTCGGCCTGCTCCTCATCGTCTTCGGCGTCGTCAAGGGAGAGGCATGGGGGTGGAGTTCGGGTTCGACTCTCGGCGTGCTCGCGGCGGGCATCGTTGTTCTGCTGGGGTTCGGCTGGTACGAGGCGCGCCTGGAACGCCCTTCCCCGAAATCCACGAACTCCCCGGCCCTCCCGAACTCCCCAACCCCCTCGGACCTGCCGAACTCCCCGGACTCCCCGAACTCCCCGGACTCCTCGGGCGTTGCGAACTCCCGGGACGGCTCGGGCGCGGAGCACCGGGGGTACCCCATCCTGCCGATGCGGTTGTTCCGCAACCCCGCGCTGACCATCGGCACGGTCATCACCGCCGTCAACTTCTTCGTCCTGCTCGGCGTGATCTTCTTCGTCATGCTCTACCTGCAGAACGTCCGCGGCTTCACGCCCGTGGAGGCCGGTGTACGCACCCTGCCGCTGAGCCTGGCCTCCGTCGTCGCCTCGCCGCTGGGGGCGAAGCTCACCGAGCGGTTCGGTGCCCGGCTGACCATGCCGTTGGGCATGGCGCTACAGGCAGGAGCCTCCTTCGGCATGCTCGGCTGGGGTGTGCACTCCTCGTACGCCGCGATGTGGCCGCCGTTCATCGCGCTCGGCCTCGGTGTGGGCATGGTGATGGCCGCCTCCTCCGACGCGATCGTCGGCAACGCGCCGGTCAGCGACGCGGGGGTGGCCGGTGGTCTTCAGGCCACGGCGCTGCAGGTCGGTGGCGCGCTGGGCACCTCCGTCCTGATGTCCCTGATCAGCGGCAGGGTCGGCTCCACCCTGACGAACGAGCTGACCTCGACCGGGGTTCCCGCTCCCATGGCCGCGCGCCTGCACGAAGCCAAGGACGCGGTCGCCATGGGTGTGTCGCCGGTCGGTGACGGCATGCCGTACCAGCTCAAGTCCGCGGTCGTCGAGGGCAGCGGTCAGGCGTTCATCAACGGGGTGCATGCCGCGGCCCTCGTCACCGGGGTCCTGTGCGTGCTCGGCGCGGTGCTCGCCGCGACCGGTGTCCGACGCAACCCGCAGGCTTCCGCCGAACACTGAGAACGGAGGACCGGCCCGGCCGGGGCGCCCGTGCAGGACGGGCGCCCCGGCCGGGCCGTCGCAGCGCTGAGGGGCGGTTGCCCTGGCCGGGCCGTTGTGGCTCCGAGGGATGGCGGGGGCCGCGGTGGTGCGATGCCGGCGCCACCGCGCACGAAGCACGAAGGCGGACACCGGGGGACCGGCCCTGTCGACCGCAGGTTCGCTCGGCCGCCTAGCTCGGCGGAAGGTCCTTCACGAATACGATCCCGTCGCTCCCGGCCAGGTGCTCCGGATCGAGGGGGAAGTACCCGAAGTAGGGGGACACCCGGGGGGTGGGCCGCGTGTCGCCGAGGGCGGTGGCCAGCCGAGGAGCGCCGATGATGTGGTGGGCCTCCGGCAGCGTGTACAGGAGCCCCTCGATGGTTTCCGCCGGCGGAGTGTCCACGCCGTGGTGCCGGATCGTGCCGAGGGCCGTGGCCAGGAACGCGTACTTCTCACCAAGCCGCGCGCTGACGATCGCGCCCGCTCCCCACCACTCCAACACCTGGTCACCCATCGGCATCCGGCTCTTCTGCCGCTGGAGGTGGAGGTTGTGCGCGTAGGCCAGTGCCGGGCCGCGTTCGGTGACGGCGAGGAGGTTGTCGGCCATCATCTGATCCCGTATGCCCACCAGGTGCGTCATACGGGCCGGTGAGGGGTCGGCCATCCAGAAGTGGTACCGCAGCAGCCCGGTGGCGGTGCGCCCGTACAGGCACGCGCGGTCCCAGTCCTCCCGCGAGGTGGCCGCGATCAGGTGCGGCGTCTGTGCGTTCAGCAGCGCCACCAGATCGTCGGCGAGCAGCCGCAGCTCCTTGGCTTCGGCCGACCGCCCCACGGACCGGGACGGATCCATCATCACGGCGGTGTCGGTCCACCGGTCGTCGGTGCCGAGCAGGCGGTCGAGTGTTTCCGCGGTGCAGGGGAGCAGGCCCGCGTCCACCCGGGCCGCCAGGTAGTCGTGGAGCGCGGTGAGGGCCTGCCGGGGGCTCGCGGCAGCGGTGATCTCCAGCGGGCCGTCGAAACCGGCGAAGCGCAGGCGTTCGGAGGCCGGCCGGCCATCGTTGTACGCCCGCATCCACCGTACGAGTTCACGGTTGGCGGCGGACGCGCCGAATCCGTGGCTGAAGCCGCGCTCCATGACCTCGTCGAGCGTGCCCTGGCCCGAGGTGACGTAGTCGTCCACGACCAGGCCCATCATGCAGTCGCTCTCGATGGCGATCGTCCGGTAGCCCTCCTGCTCGAAGAGTTCCTGGAAGAGCTTGTTGCGCAGGTCGAGCGGAGTGTCCTCCCCGTGCGTGGGCTCGCCGAGAGCGAGCAGCCGCGGCCGCGTCGGGAGCAGCTCCATGACGGCGGCGGCCTCGACGGAATGAGCGAAGTTCCTGATGTCGGTTGCCATGGCTTCAACGGTATCGTTGAACCTTCGGTTGAAACTTTCCTGAGAGCCACCCCGATATCGTCGGAGTCATGGGACAAAACCTTCAAAGCGAGGAGCGACTCAGGCCGATCGACCTGGCGCGCGAACACGGTCTGTCCACGCAGGCCGTCAGGAACTACGAGGAGGCCGGCGTCCTTCCCGCCGCCGGTCGCACCCCCCACGGCTACCGCACCTACACCCCGTCGCACGCGCGAGCCCTGCGCGCGTTCCTCGCCCTGCTGCCCGGCCATGGCCACCGGACAGCGGCATCCATCCTGCGGGCGGTCAACCAGGGTGAGGCCGACGAAGCGTTCCGCCTCATCGACGAGAGCCACGCCCAGCTCCGCGAAGACCGCCGTACCCTCCAGGCCGTCGAAAGCGCCTTTCGCGATCTGGCGCTCACCGCGGCGTCCGAGGCTGACGCCGCGGCCGAACCCGATGTGACGTCGGCGGTCGGGGGCATGTTCATCGGGCCGCTGGCGGCGGCGCTGGGCATCCGGCCCGCAACGCTCCGCAAATGGGAGCACGCCGGACTGGTACGCCCGCGCCGCGACCAACTGACCGGATACCGCGTCTACGACGAGACCGACGTACGCGACGCCCGCCTGGTCCACCAGCTCAGACGGGGCGGCTACCTGCTGGACCAGATCGCTCCGCTGATCGCCCAGGTGCGGGCGGCAGGCGGGCTGGAACCACTCGAAGCCGCCCTGCGCGACTGGCGCGGCCGCCTGTCCGCCCGGGGACGCGCGATGCTGACCGGGGCCGCCGAGCTGGAGGCGTACCTCCGCGAGCGCGGGTGAGTCCCGGCATCGACCCCGTCCGCACCCGGCAGCGCGCACCAACACCGGGGCTCACGCAACCGGGCGGGGGCCGACGACCGTGCTGCGTGGTGACAGCCCGGACCGCTGATCTTGGCGGCAAGAAAGGCAAATAGTATGAGCTGATGGAAACAGAGCACCCCGCAACGAAGCGGACGAGCAGGCCCTCTTGGTACGTCCTCATGGCCGTCGGCTGTGCGGTGCTCGCCGCCGTGGCGAGTTGGAGCGATTTCCTGCTGGTCGTCGCACATCATGTGATCCCCGGTTGGCTGGTGGGCGCTGCGTTCCTCGCGATCTCCTCGGCTCTCGTCCTGATTCGGACCGTGCGACGCCGCTCAGCGCCTGACCGGGCAAGGGAGAAAGGCACCGTAACGGGGCGCTGGATCCTGGCGTTCTCGGTCGTCGCGGCCGGACTGGGAAGCGCACTCGGCGCGGTGGGTGACCTGGGCGCGGAATACCGAATGCTCGAACCGCGAGGTCCGGGCGGCTGCCAGGCCGTCACGCGGGAAACGGCGTTCCTGTACGCGGGCAGCGGCGACGTCTACTCGGTGGGAGCCGGCGGCATCGGCCGGCCCACGGGCCACTGGACCGCCGACGACGGCCTTCGCCCCATCGCCGCCGGATCGTACGGTCTGAGCTGGGGCGACGACAGCGGCTCCCTGATGATCCACGGCACCGCGACCGACCCGGTCCGGCCCGCGCTGCATGACGTCGACTGCGGGTGACCTGGCGCGCCCGTGAGCCGCGCCTCAGGGTTTGGCGTCGGGTGTGCCTTCCGGTGCCCCCGGGCCATCGGTACCGAGAACAGTGCGCAGGTCGATGCCCCATTCCAGTTGGGGAATCAGGGTGTCTTCGCCGGGGCGCTGCGGTGCCGGTGCCGTACCGGTGCGCGAGGGGGTGTGGGTGCCGCGTGAGATGCGCCCGCTGACGGTGATGTTGTGCTCCACGCGGGGGCGGCGGCACGCCTCGTAGAGGGACAGCGCGCTTTCCGTGTCGGGCGCGTCCCGTAGGGATTTGGCGAGGATGACGGCGTCTTCCAAGGCCATGGAAGCCCCCTGGCCGGTCGCTGGTGACGCGGCGTGCGCGGCATCGCCGATGAGCAGTGTCCGCCCCGAGCGCCAGGGGGCACCGGGCGGGATTTCGGTGGCGTTCGTGGCCATGATTTCGTCCGTGGAGGCCGCGACAATGCCCGCGGCGGGCGTGGCGTCCTCGCGCAGCAATTCGACGAGTTGCTCGCGCCGACGGAGGGCCTGAGGGGCTGTGATTTCCTCGGCGGGGATGGCTTCAGTGGTGACGCGGGCGAACCAGTACGTTTCCCCGCCGGGCGAAACCGCGTAGCCGAAGGAGGAGTTGCTGCCTCGCACCATGGTGATGTGGCCGGTGCCATCCGTGACCGGCGCGCTGGAGGCGTAACCGTAGAAGACGCGCTGACCCGCGTAAAGAGGCTCCACGCCAGGGGCGATCGACCGCCGAATGGTCGAATTCAGGCCGTCCGCGCCGATGAGCAGATCACCGGTGGCGACGCTGCCGTCCGTAAAACGCGCGATCACCTCGTTCGGGCCGTCCTCGAAGGACCGCAGGCGCTTTCCGTGCGAAATCCTGATGCCTCGACGGGTGGCCTCGGCCTGTAGCACGGCATTCAACTCGCCGCGGCGCAGGCACCGGTACCGCAGCAGCGCGTTGTCGGCCTCTCCCATCGGCGCGTGGGCCACCTCGGTGCCCTGGGCGTCGAGAAGACGCAGCGAGCGCAGTGGAAAGCCGATCGCGGTGACCGCGTCCGAAGCGTCGAGCTGCGCCAAGGCGCGCATACCGTTGCCGGCCAGGGTCAGGAAGGCCCCGATGTCCTCGGCCGTGTCGGTATGCGCCTCGTGCACGGTGACGTCGAACCCCGCCTTGTGCAGCGCCAGCGCGGTTGCCGTACCGGCGATCCCGCCACCGATGACCAGTATGCGTTTCACGTTCCACTCCGCTCTTCTGTGCGGGTTCCATTCTGCGCCCAGGCGATCCGGGTGATCCAGGCGATCCGGTTGGTCCAATTGGCCCGGTTGGCCCGGTCAAGGTGGCCCCTGGCTCCTGGTCGGTCAGCCTGCCGAGAACTCCCGGTCGAGGAAGTGGACCGCGGCGCGGCAGGGCGGCAGGGGCGGTCCACTACTGCTCCTGCCACCCGGACGGCGCGTCCCCGGGCTGTTGCCCGTCAGTTGGTGCGGCGTCGGCGCGCGATCAGTACGGCCGCGCCGCCTGTGACGACCGCCGCTCCGCCGATCAGGGCCACGGTGGGCAGGGCGTCGGAGGAACCGGTCTGCGCGAGATTGCCGCTCGCGCGGGAGGTGGTCTGGTCCGACACCCCTACGACGTTCGACGACGCGCCGGTACGAGGCGTGGACGGCGCGACCGGCGGGGTCGGGGAACCGGTGGGCCGGGGAGGGGTAGGCGCGGGACTCGTGGGGCCGGGCCTGGGCGTGGTGGCCCCGCCCGGAGTCGTCCCGGGCTTGGTCGCACCGGGGGTGGGCTTGGCCGCCGGGTCCACGATCGTGATCCCGTTCTGTCCCGTCGGGCCGGCCGTGCAGGGCACCACCCTGCCGTCGGGGAAGCGGTAGTGGTCCACGAAGGTCGTTTGGACGCTGACATCACCCCAGGTCATGTGCTTGGGCGTGTTCGCGGGGGCGCGCAGGCGCAGCTCGTAGGTCACCGACTTCCCGGCCTTCAGGACGCCGTTGGTCACGAAGCGTCCGGATGCGCCGCTGTCCACCGGAGTCCACTTGCCGGTCTGTCCGGCCTTGTACTGGAACTCGATGAATCGCCCCAGTACCGGGTCCTCGTCCTCCACCTGCCGCCAGGCGTAGACGGAGACGCTGAGAGGCGACACATCCTTGCTGCTGATGTTGGTCACTGTCGCGCGGAACGACCGCCAGCCGCCGCCTCGCACGACCGGGCCGTCGGTGTCGGTCTGCGTGAGCTTGATGGACTTCTGCTCGTAATCGCCGTATGCGGTGGAGACGTCGTAGCAGCTATACAGCTTCTCCCCGGCCCCTTCGGTGGCGTAGGCGGCGGGAGCGGCCAGCAGGGCGGCCGGCGCTACGGCGGCCACGGCGACGGCCGTGGCCGCGGTGCGGCGAAGCTTCATCAGGTTCCTCTTCCGTAAAGGCGTGCGATGCCGCCAATTGACGTTCATAGGACCCCTGAGCTGGGCAAAGGGTTGTGCTCGGGCCGACGGCCGGAGGGAAGGCGAGGCGGCCGGCGCCGGAGCGCCGCCGCCCGCCCCGCATTCCGCGTGTCGGCATACCTGTGCGACAGCGTTCAACGGCTGTGACTACAGTGCACCCGTGCGATCAACCACCCCTTTTCCGTAAAGACTTGGCATGGGGATGGGCAGAAAGCCGTATATGGAGCGTCAAGCAGTCGCAGCGCGCCCCTATACGGACAACGGGGTCACGGGAGGGCCAAATGGGTAACGGCTACGACGTGGAGAGCACCGCTCTGCGCCGATACGCGAACGCGGCGGACGAGGCGGCGGACCGGGTCGAGAGGATCCGTAATCGGACCCGCGGTCTGGAACTGTCCAGCGGGGTGTTCGGGATGCTCGCGGAGTCCGACAGCCTCAAGGCGGACTACGACAGACAGTCCGAGGAAGCCGTCAGCGATCTCCACGACGTCAAGGAGTCCCTGGGGGCCATCGCCGACGGGATGCGGCTGGCGGCCGACGGTTACGACACCAACGAGGACGACCAGGTCCGGCTCATGGGCGGTGGTCAGACGTGAGCCAGGCACTGGAACGCATCGGCTTCGACGTCGACTGGAGCAACCCGCTGGCGGGCGCGCTCGACTCCGTCATCCGTGGTGCCGTCAAGAGCCTCGGGCTCGACGAGTACCTGGAGAAGGTCAGCGGCGACAACGAGAAACTGATGGCCACCGCGCGCGAGTGGCGGACCGCCGCATCCGAGATGCGGGGTGTCGTCGACGATCTCCAGGCCGAGCGCCGGACTCTGCAGGCATCCTGGACCGGCGAGGCGTCCACCGCCTTCGGCACGACCATGACCGAGTTCGAGAAGGCCCTGCAGGGCGAGGCCGAGGACATGATCACGGTCGCCGAACTCTTGGAGATGGCCGCGGAGTCCTGCACCGAGGCCGAGGAGACGATGATCGAACTGATCACCGAGATCGTCGAGGCGCTGCTGGTGGCCGCCGCGACGGCGGCGATCGTCGCCATCCTCACGGCCGGTGTCGGCGCGGCCATCGGCCCGCTCATCGGGGCCGCCGGGGCCACGCACCGGGCCATGAAGGCCGTACGCATCACCGCCAAGCTGGCGGACAAGCTCAAGGATCTCGCCGACCGGATGCGCGCGCTCCAGAAGCTGCGACGGGCGCGCATCAAGGCCAAGGCGCTGTGGCGGAACAAGAACGCCCGCAAGAAGATCAACATGGGGGTCAAGCAGGTCCTCAAGAAGGCCGTGGGCGCCCAGGCCGTGGGTGCCGTCGTCGACGCGGCGCCGCTCGCCAACAGTGTCATCGAGCACCACACCGGCGTGGACGTCGGCGAGAAGGCCGGCCGGTGGGCCGACAAGGGGGAGGCCGCCCTGCACGACGCCACCGGCCTCAAGGAGGTCTACGTCGGCGACAAACGGTGGGACGTGGAGCACCAGGACTCCGGCAACCCGCCGCCCACGGAACAGCAGAAGCAGTACGCCGACCGGCCCGACCCCAAGAGCTTCGACGAACGGCTCGCCGAGGCGGCCCCGCGGGCGGCCAAACCCGTACGAGAGGTGTTCGGATGAGTCTGCGTGTCGCGCTGGGCAGGGTCCCGTACAAGGAAGCCAGGGAGCGGGCCGGCGAAGCACTGCCGCGTGACGAGCGGCTCGTACAGAACGAAGTGGCCTTCCCCGGCCACCGGCTGCCCAGGCCGCGCCGGTGGAACCGGCCCCGCGTCCTGGCGGGCCGCCGGTTCCCGGGCGACCGCTGGGAGGGCGCCAAGCGCGTCTTCTGGCTGGTCGACGCCATCGTCCAGCCGATTCCCCGTCTCTTCGGCGCCCGGCGCAAGAAGGGCAAGCCCCTGAAGGGCGGATGGGGAAGCCTGGCGGGCCAACTGGCCACCGCCCTGTGGCCCCGCGTGCCGACGACCGACGCCCTGCCGGTACTCCAGCTCACCGACCGCCGCCTGCACGTCACTTACGTGCAGCGAGGCCGCCGCCGGGGCGAACTCGGCGCGGTCGAGGCGGGCTGGAGCACGCCCGCGACGCAGGTGGCGTGGATCCGGCACTGTACGGACATCGACGCCGACACCTACGAGATCGGCTTCACGGACGACTCCTGGGCCCGGGTGGAGCTGCGCAGCCAGCACGCCGCGTATTTCGCGGAGTGCTTTCCGCGGGGGTGAGCGTCGGGGCTGGACGCCCGGTGCTGTGCCGGTCACCGGGCCCCGGCTCTCTGTCCCGTCCCCGGATCCCGGCCCCCGACGCCGTCCGGGCGGGCCAAGCGCAGGTCACGGGCGTTGTCAGTGGCGGGTGCGACCATCTCCGTATGACAGCCCGGCCCCGGAACTTCCGGGGCCGGGCGCTCGACGGCAGTGACCGGGTGTCGCGAGTGCGGTCAGTGCTCGGCCAGGAGCATTTCCGCTGCCCGTTCGCCGATCACCATGGAGGGGGCCATGGTGTTGGCGACCGTCACATGAGGCAGTACGGAGGCGTCGGCGACGCGAAGTCCGTCGATGCCGTGCACCTTGAGCCGGGCATCCACGACCGCCTGCTCGTCCCGCCCCATCCGGGCCGTGCCGCTCTGGTGCCAGTAGGTCTCGACGGCGTTCCGCAGGAACGCCTCGACCGTGTCCGTCGCGGCGGACGCGGGGGACACCTCCCGCTTGGCGAACGGGCGCAGCGCGGCGGAGTTGCCCACCTCGCGGGCCATGGCGACGGCGGACAAGGCCGAGCGGACGTCGTCGGGATCCGCGAGGAAGTTCGTCTCGACGCGCGGTCCGGCCAGCGGGTCGGTGCTCGCCAGGCGGATCCGGCCGCGGCTGCCGCTGCGCAGGCGCATGGCGGGCATCAGGGTGAAACACCGCTCCGGCGGCGGGTACTGGGCGGCGCTCTCCGGGGAGACGGAAGGGGCGGGGGAGAGGTACATGACGAACTCCGGCGCACCCGGCCGCGTGCCGTCGGACCAGAAGCAGACGGCCTGGCTGCGCGTGGGCACCGGCATCGGCACGTCCGCGGCCTCCCACACGCAGGGCAGACGTATGTGATCGTCGAGGTTGCGGCCGACGCCGGGCAGGTGCTGCGCCACCGGGACGCCGGCGGAGCGCAGTTCGGCCTCGTCGCCGATTCCGGACCGCATGAGGACGGCGGGGGTGCCGATGGCGCCCAGCGACAGCACCACCTCCCGGGACGCGTGAGCGCGAAGCAGCTTGCCGTCGCGCACGATCTCGACGCCTGCGGCCCGGCCGGCGCTGAGCAGGACGCGGCCGACCGTGGTGTGCGGCAGGACCGTGAGATTCGGCTGCCCCATGCGGTCGGCGACATAGCGGCGGAAGGGCGTCTGCCGCACTCCCGCGTGGGCGTTCTCGTCCCGCACGGCGCAGCCGGCGTCCTTCTCCATCAGGGCGCCGTTGGGGCTGTCGAACCGCGCGATGCCCGTGGCCTCGGCGCCGTCGAGGAAGGCCGTGAACAGCGGGTGCACGTCCTGCGCCGGCTGGATCCGCATCGGCCCCGTGGTCCCTCGGCGTTCGGGGTCGGGGGCGCCCTGCCAGTTCTCGATTCTCCGGTAGAGCTCCAGCACGTGTGCGTAGCCCCACGCGGGGTCGCCCGCTTGCTCGGCGTAGGAGTCCCAGTCGCTCCGGTGGCCGCGGGCCCACACGCCGGCGTTGATGGAGCCGCCCCCGCCCAGGCCACGGCCCGTCGCGTAAGCGAGCCGGCGTCCGTTCAGCCGCGGGTTCGGCTCCGTGACGTGGTCCCAGGTCCGCTCGCTGCCGAGGTTGGCCGGCCACAGGTCGGGATTGCGCACCCGCTCGTCATCGTCGTCGCCGCCGCTCTCGACGAGCAGCACCGTGACGTCCGGGTCGGCCGCGAGCCTGCCGGCGAGAACGGAACCGGCCGAACCGGCGCCGCACACGATGTAGTCGAAGGCCGCGCCGTCGTCGATGCTGTCGGCGAGGCCGGGCCGATGGGGGGACGCGGTGGTCGCGCCGTCATCCTGCCGGGGGGCGGTGCTCATGCTGCTCAACTCCTTGGACGTCCTGGTGCTGATGACGACGATCCTGCCGCACGCGTTCCGCGGCCGACGCGTCGGTGGGCACCGGGAGTTATCCGGACACCGCGAAGAAGCCGATGAAGAAGACGAAGTAGAACAGCACGGCCGCGCCCACCACGGCCGCCACGAGGAGAACCGCCTTCAGCAGCCTCTCTGCCGCCTGACGGTCATGATGAGCGGTGGCCTCGGGGCATTTCCTGTACTGGGTCACGGGCCCATCCTGCTGATCACCGTGCCGACGGACCATCCGTACTCGTACTCATACGGGCGGCAGGGCGATGCCCCGGGGTGGCTCAGGTCCGAGGGCCTCGGTCGAACCCTCGCGCCGCCACAGTGCGTACGTGCTGCCCAGGCCCCGCGCCGGTATGGCCGGTACGAGGCCGAGCCCAGCGGACCGGCCTCGACCGCCTGTTCGCGCTCCGTGTCGGGTACCCGTGGGCGTTCACGTCCGACAGGATCAGCGGCGCAAGGCGACCTCCCGCCCCATGTGGGACAGCTTCTCGGGGTTGCGTACGGCGTAGAGCCCGGTGATGAGCCCGTTGTCGACGCGCGCCGTCACGACGGTGTCGATCTCGCCGGACAGCCGGATGATGAGCGCCGGGCAGGCATTGACCTGGGCCGGCCGCAGCGTCGCCGTCGCCTGCCTGCCCAGCCCGCCGGCCAGCAGGCGGGCCACCTTGTCGGCCCCGACGACGGGCCGCAGAACAGCCTGCTTGACTCCGCCGCCGTCTCCCAGCAGGACGACATCCGGTGCGAGAATGTCGAGCAGACTCTGTACATCGCCGGTTTCGACCGCCCGCCGGAACGCGTCGAGCGCGTCGCGGGTCTCGGCCGGGGAAACGATCCCGCGCGGCCGGCGTGCCGCGACGTGCGTCCGTGCCCGGTGCGCGATCTGGCGGACCGAGGCCGGGCTCTTGTCGACGGCTTCGGCGATCTCCTCGTACCCGAAGTCGAAGACCTCGCGCAGCACGAACACCGCCCGCTCGGTCGGTGTGAGCGTCTCCAGCACGAGCAGCATCGCCGTGGAGACGCTGTCGGCCAGTTCGACGTCCTCGGCCACGTCGGGCGAGGTGAGCAGCGGTTCCGGCAGCCAGGAGCCGACGTAGGACTCCTTACGGCGGCCCAGCGTACGCAGCCGGCTCAGCGCCTGGCGCGTGGTGATCCGCACCAGGTACGCGCGCTGTTCCCGCACCGTGCCGAGATCGACGCCCACCCACCGCAGCCAGGCCTCCTGCAGGACGTCCTCCGCGTCGGCGGCCGAGCCGAGCATCTCGTACGCGACGGTGAACAGCAGATTGCGATGGGCGACGAACACCTCGGTGGCGGCATCCGTGCGTCCGCCACCGGCGAGCTGTCCTGTCGTGTCCGCTGTGCGCTCGCTGTGCTCGCTCTTCACCGGGTGCTCCTGCCTCTTCGCTTTCGACGGCGCTACGCGCACAAGACGCCGGTCCCCGCCGCTCTGTGACAGCCCCGCGCGGTGTCGTACGTCACACAGTCGCCCTGTCACAGGGCGCGGGTCGCAGGCGTCTCGTGTTCGTTCACCACACACCACGAGTGAGGACGACGTCATGGACGCCCGATTCAACCTGTTCGAGAACGAGCTCGGTGCCAAGTTCGCCAAGCGTTTCGCCAACGCCGGCCTGATCGTTCAGCAGTCGTCGCTGCCGAAGTCGACGCAGGAGCTGATGGCACTGCGCGCCAGCCAGATCAACGGCTGCGGTTGGTGCATCGACATGCACACCAAGGAGGCCGCGGCCGCCGGTGAGACCGCGGTCCGGCTCAACCTGGTCGTCGCATGGCGGGAGTCGACCGTGTTCACCGAGGCCGAGCGGGCCGCGCTGGCCCTCGCCGAGGAAGGCACTCGGCTCGCCGACGCCTGCCAGGGCGTTTCCGACGAGACCTGGGCCGAGGTGCGCAAGCACTACGACGACGACCAGACGGCCGCGTTGATCGCCGTGGTCGCGCTGATCAACGCGGCCAACCGGCTCGCCGTGATCACCCACCAGCAGGGTGGTTCGTACGAGCCAGGCATGCTCGCGGCCGCGGTCAACTGATCGGTGCACCGTGCCGGCCCGGCTCGGCCCGGACCCACCCGGGCCGAGCCGGGCCGACCGTCACGGACCACGGCTCGTGCTCCACTCGCGCTCCGGCCGGCTCCCTCGACCCGCCGGCGGAGAGCCCCCGGCGGGCGGCGCTCCGGCGGACAGACCCCAGCGGACAGACTTCCGGGTCACGGCGAACAGGGCCCTGCGGGTCGGCGTCCGCACCGCGATGATCGCCGCGGTACGTCCGGATACGCGGCATCCACCACCTCGACGGCCGCGCATCCGGGATCAAGATACCGACGGGTCGTCTTCTCCGGGCTCCGTCGGTTCCCGGCACAACAGGTCACCGCACGAGCCCCGCCAGAACGCCCGGTGAGGGGGCGGTCCGGCAGGAAACGGGCGTTGATTCCCGGAGGAATGATTCCCCGATGCGTGGTGCCCCGAGGTGCTGTGCCCAGAGGCGTGGTGCCCCGTAGCCTGGTGCTCCGTCATGCGGGAGCACGGTGACGTGCCGGGATAGGGCACCAGCCGCGGCCCCACGCCGGTACGGACCAGGGCGCGCTCGACCGTTTCGCTGGTCACCGTCAGCTCCAGGCTGCCCTGCGCGGCATGCACGGCGCCCCGTACGCCCAGGAGGGTGTAGAGGCTGGCGTTGTCGCACCAGGTGATGCCGGACAGGTCGAGCCGTAGCTGCCGCCGGCCGGACCTCAGGTGGGCGACGGCGGCGTCGCACAGCAGGCGCACCGTACGCACGTCGAGTTCGCCGACGAGCCCCAGTTCCGTGGCGCCGCCGGCATCGCGGCGGGCACGGACGGTCAGCCGGGGGTCGGGCGGCTCGGTCAGCGGGAGCCGGAGAGGAGGGGCCAGGAGGGGCGGGCGGTCGCGCATCGGGCCCTCCAGGTGCGCCGTCGGGTGGGCCCATGGCCCATTGAACGCCGACCAGACTTCCCGGCACACCCTGCGCCCCGGACGCATTGACGTCACCGTAACGGTCACACCCCCGGCGCGGAAGCTGAGCCGCCGAAAGGGCCCCGGGAGATGCCGCGGCCGGACTTCAGTGCCAACTACAGGTGTCCGAGACGGTCCCAGGCAGGGCGCCGGTGGCCGGCGACGCGGCCGCGACGTGGGCTTTGACGGTGCGCTCGGCGCCGCCGCGGTCCACGGCGGAACCTATGCGGCCTGCGCCGTGGCCGCCAGGACGATCTCGCGCAGGTTGACGCGTTGCGGCTGCTGGTAGGCGTAGGTGATCGCGGCGGCCACGTCCTGCGGGGTCAGGACGCCGACCGCGTCCTTGAACGCCTGGTAGTCGGCCTTGGCCGTCTCATCGGTGGTGTGCGAGAGCAACTCCGTCTCGACGGCGCCGGGCGCGATCGTGATGACGCGCACCCCGTGCGGCGCCACTTCCTCGCGCAGGCTCTCGGACAGGCCGTGCACCGCGAACTTCGTGCCGCTGTAAACGGTGTGGTTCGGGTAGCTCTTGCGGCCCGCGACCGAGCTGACGTTGACGACCGTACCGCGGCCGCGGCCGACCATGCCCGGCAGTACGGCCCGTACGCCGTTCAGCAGACCGGTCACGTTCACGTCGAGCATGCGCTGCCACTCGTCGGCCGGCTGCTTCGCGACCTCTCCGAGCAGCATCACGCCGGCGTTGTTGACGATCAGGTCGGTCGGCCCGTACCGCGCCTCGGCCTCCCGCACGGCGGCGGACACGGCCTCGGCGTCGGTGACGTCGACGGCCCGGGCAAGGGTGTCCGGAAGGCCGAGCGCTTCGAGTCTGGTGACCCGGCGGGCCAGGAGGAGAAGGGGGTGGCCCAGGTCGGACAGGGCGCGCGCGGTGGCCGCGCCGATGCCCGAACTGGCTCCGGTGACGACGGCGAGGGGCTTGGTGATCTCTGCGTTCATGCCTCCCAGCTTCGCCGGGCGACAGACCCGGAACAACGACGGACCGTGAAACGATCGATAAGGTGCGGGTTATGGAACGCCGCGACCTTGAGATCTTCCTGACCCTCGCCGACGAACTGCACTTCGGCCGTACCGCGGAGCGGCTGCACGTCTCCCAGGCCCGGGTCAGCCAGAGCGTCAAGCAACTGGAGCGGCGCATCGGCACGGCGCTCTTCGCCCGGACCAGTCGGCGCGTGGAACTGACGCCGGTCGGGCGGCAGTTCCTCGCGGACGTACGGCCCGGCTACGACCTGATCAAGGCGGGCCTCGCGCGGGCGGCCGCCGCCGGCCGCGGTCTGGCCGAGCCTCTGCGGGTCGGCTTCAGCAGCCCGCTGGCGGGCGAACTGGTGCTGGCCGCCGCCACCACGTACCGGCAGCGGAACCCGGGAGCCGGTGAAGTCCTCCTCCACGAGACGCCGCTCGGCGATCCGTACGCGCTCCTGCGCTCCGGCGAACTGGACCTGCTGCTCGCCCAGTACCCCGTGGCCGAGCCGGACCTGTCCACCGGACCCGTCCTGATCTCCGACTCGCGCGTCCTGGCCGTGGCCCGTCGGCACCGCTTCGCGCGCCGGACCGCCGTACGCCTCGACGACCTCGCCACGGAAGAACTGCTGAGCCTCTCCGGGCCCGTACCCGACTACTGGCTCGACCACCTGCTGCCCCGCGTCACCCCCGGTGGCCAGGCCATCGCACGCGGCGCGGCGGCCGCGACCCGCCAGGAACTCCTCGCCCTCGTCGGAGCGGGCCGGGGCGTCCACCCGACCGCCGCCCACGAGACCCGCTACTACGCCCGCCCCAACGTCAGCTACGTACCGATCGCCGACGCGCCACCGCTCGAATACGGCCTGACCTGGCGTACGGCGACCGAGACCAGCCGGACCCGCGCGTTCGGCGAGGCCGCCACGGAGGTCGTACGACGCCACGACGGCCCCGATCGGGTGTGCGCGGAGTGCCGGTGAAGGAGAGCGGCCCGCCGCCGGCCCCGTTCGTGCCGTGGCACGTCCCAGGGCGGGTTCCGGCGGACGTTTCCCGCCCGCGCACGCCGCGTTCACCGACGCCGGTGGCCTGTCGCGTTCGTCGTGCGCGCCCACATGATCACCATCCACCTGCGCGGGGGCAGCTCGGAGCGCTCTCCGACCTAGGCTTCGTCGGTCCGGGCCGCGCCCCTGACGGCTGACGGCCCGGCGGCCACCGGCGGTTGGCCGGGCGCCGGGCGCCGGGCGTGAGCAGCGTGAGCAACGTTGTGTCGGTGCTCCGCGTCGACGGGTGTGCGCGCCCCGGCGCACAGGCTCACGCGCACCAGGAGTCCTGGTCTTTGCCCAGGGCCTTGCGGACGGCGTCGCGGGTGGGGTCGGCGACGGCGGCCATCGGGCCCGGGACGGCGTTCTTGGTGGCGGACTCCATGCCGGGGTGGGGGTGGGCGGGTGCGGCGGATTCGGCGGCCTTGACGGCCTTGGCCATCGAGGTGATCCGGTCCGGGACGGTCAGGCGGCGCAGCAGGGAGAACTCGTAGCGCTCCTCCGCGCGGGCGTGCGCCGGCACGTCCGCGCGCAGGGCGAGCAACCGGGGCAGGAACGTTGCGTCCTCCGGGCCCAGACCTTCCGGACGGAGAGGGCCTGCTTGGCTGTCTTCTCCTCGCCGAGCCGATCGGTGACGAGTTCGTCACCGCCGTCCGCCACCCGCTTCATGTACGGGTGCACGACCATCTCCTCGGCCGTCCCGTGCACCGCCAGCATCCGCACCAGTTGCCGGAACGCCCTCCGGCGGGCGCCGCCCTGGCTCCGTTCGACCTGGTCGAAGAGGTGACCAGTTGTTCCCACCGCGTCTCACCCGGGTCGACCAGCGATTCGTAGTGGGTGACGTGCTCCTCCTCGATCGGCCCGACCTCCTGGTAGAGCCGGCGGGCGATCGGCTCCCTGTACGTGGGGCCGGTGTTCATGTAGAAGTTCATCGTCTGCTGCTCGGCCGACGCGACCGTCAGCGCGTGCAGCTTCGACAGCGGGTCGGTCTTGGCCTTGTCGTACGGCTCGCGCACGTTGTCCACCGGGTGGCGGTGGTGCAGCGGGGTGGGCCGGCCCGGCATCACCTCGGTCAGCCCGTCGACGACCGACTCCGCTTTACGGCGCTCGATCACCTCGTACAGGTTCGCGTACCGGTACAGATGATCGAAGTCCTCCAGGGCACCGAACTGGTACGCCTGTCGCAGATAGGGGTCCGGCTCCATCCGTGCCACCCACGGCCACCTGCTCGTAGGCGATCGTCGTCTCCAGCACCGACGAGACCCCCGGCAGCAGCCAGTTGACCGCCTTCTGCTGCTGCGCCTCGATGTAACGGGTGCGTGCCAGTTGCTGCTTGACGGCCATGTCCGGGCAGTGACCGGCGAGTTGGTGACCGAAGAGAATCGCCTCCACCTCGATCCCGTTCATCGTGATGATCCGGCACCGCGTGTACGGGTCGCAGTGATCCGGATCGATTCGTGACGCCGCTATGCGTCCGGCGGGGCGCAGCGCTGTCCGGGTACGGTGCCGCGCCGCCGTCGCGGCGGTGTTCCCGGTTCGGTCGGCGGGGCGGTGTCGACCGAGGTGACCGCGGTCAGCAGCTCGTTCTGTGTCGCCTCGGGAAGCGCTGTCCCCTGGAGGCTGTCGACCAGGCTCTGGGCGAGGCGGTGCAGTTTGGTGTTGGTGTTCTGGGACGCGGCGACCAGGACGTTCCAGGCTGCCTCGGGGCTCAGGTTGAAGGTGGACATGAGGATGCCGCGGGCCAGGTCGATGACCGGGCGGGTCTGCATGGCGCGGCGCAGTTGGGCCACTTCGGTGCGCAGATCCTGGTCGTCCTCTTCGTGCGTCCCGGCAGGGAAGGGTGCTGCCGGGCGGTCGTTCGGGGCGGGGCCGTCGAACAGGCCCCGGGTGCCGGTCAGGTCCAGGAGCCGGTCGATGGCGTGGTTGCTGGTGCGGATGGTGACGGTCTTGTTCTGCTTCAGCGCCCGGGTGCGCAGGCGCAGCAGCGCGCCCAGTCCGGCGCAGTCGCAGAAGCGCACGGCACCGAGATGCAGGTCGAGGCCGTGGAAGGAGGCGCCGAGGGCCGCGTGCAGGCCCGGCTCGATGTGCCGGCCGGTTTCCAGGTCGAGTTCTCCCAGCACCGTGACGCGCGTACGCTCGCCGTCCGCGGTCACTTCGAGGGCCAGCAGGCAGGGTTCGGGTGCCGGCGACACCGCGGTGATGCGGTCTGTGGCGCGTTCGGCGTCCAGCTCGGTGAAGGGGGGTGTGCGGCGCGCAGGCTCCGGCATGGCCTTCCTCTTCCTTGTCGGCTCACCAGCCTCCGCTCCAGGCTCGCCCTTCGGCTCATACACGTCAACCGATACATGAAGAATGGTACGTGCTTCTGCGTGCGTGAATTCTCGGTCGGTAGAATCCGCGCACGAGCGGCATGCCCGGGTCGCGCGGTGGACGGACGTTCGCGACCACCCACGTACGGGTGTCGGCCGCCATCGCCGAAGAGCGCCGTGCCCGCATCCGTGAGACCGCCGCCCGCTGTCGGCCCCGCAACGTGCCGACAGGTGGCGCGTCCGCGAGGTTCCCACGGGATCCGCACCCCCGCGGCCCTGGCCATGCCCCGGCCACTGCCCGGTCCGCCGTTGTTCATCCACCACGGCGCAGAAGGGGCCCGCGTCCCCCATGTTCCACGGCGACGACGGTGACGACCGCCTCGACGGTGGCGGTGGGCCGTTCGGCTTCGGCTCCTACGGCGGCCCCGGCCGCAACGAGCTGCATCAGGACCGAGCGCAGGCGGCTGAGCGCAGCCGTTCGCGAGCCGGCTCGTTCTCCCTGGCGCGTGGCCGCTCGGTGCCGTCTGCCGAGTTTTTTTGGTGACGTTCGCCGAACGCGCCGTGTGTGCCCGGTGGTTACGGATGCCGGTCAAGCGCGAAGATGCCCCTCAAGGAGGCCACATGACCCACTCCACCCGAGCGCCCGAGGTCCGCACCGTCTCCGGCGCCGTCCGGGGCCGGTGGCAGGACGGGGTGGCCGTCTTCCGGGGCATCCCGTACGCCCGACCGCCCGTCGGTGACCTGCACCTGGCGGCGCCGGTGCCCGCGGTGCCCTGGGATGGTGTGCGCGAGGCCGACGCTTTCGGGCCCGCGCCACCGCAGTCCCGCACGCTCGGCTACGGCCTCGGGCGGCAGAGCGTGCGGGGCGAAGACGACTGGCTGACCGTCAACGTCTTCAGCCCCGATCCCGGCGCGGCGGGGCTGGTGGTCATGGTCTGGCTCCACGGCGGCATGTACATGGTCGGATCGGTCGATGGGCCCGGTTACGACGGTACGGCCCTGGCGCGACGGGACACCGTCGTCGTGACGTTCAACCACCGTGTGGGCGCGGAAGGCTACGGGCAGTTCGCGGGCGCGCCGCCCAACCGGGCCCTGCTGGACCAGATCGCCGCGCTGGAGTGGGTACGGGAGAACATCGCGGCCTTCGGCGGCGATCCGGACCAGGTGACCGTCTTCGGCGAGTCCGCGGGCGCCGGAGCGGTGGCCGCGCTGATGACGATGCCCCGCGCGGCCGGCCTCTTCCAGCGGGCCGTGGCCCAGAGCATGCCGGGCCCCTTCTTCAGCATGCCGCTGGCCACCGACATCGGTACGGCCGTCGCCGCCGAACTGGGAGCGGCCCCGACGCGCGCCGGTCTCGCACCGGTGACGCCCGACGCCCTGCGGGACGCGGCGGACTCCGTGATGAACACGATGGCGGACCACGGCAGGCGGTGGGGCCGGGCGGCCCGGGCCCGGATGCCGTTCGCGCCCGTGGTCGACGGCGACGTACTGCCGCGCACTCCCTGGGAGGCGCTGCGCGCCGGACAGGGCGCGGGCATCGATCTCGTCGTGGGGCACACCCGGGACGAGTGCCGCGTGTTCACCGCGCTCTCCGGACGGCGCGGAAAGGTCACCGAGGGCGAAGCCGCCGCCACCCTCCGGTGGTGCGCGCCCGATACCGCCGGAGCGCGCGCCTACCGAGCGGGCCATCCGGCCGTGGATCCCACCGGGCTACAGGACCTGGTGCTGTCCGACTGGCTGTTCCGTATGCCCAGCCACCACCTGGCCGAGGCCCACGCCGTCGGCGGCGGCACCGCGTATCTGTACGAACTGGCCTGGGAAAGCCCGGTGATGGGCGGCGCGCTCGGTGCCTGCCACGGGCTCGACGTCCCGCTGGTCTTCGGCGCCTTCGGCGGGCATATCGCGGAACTGCTCCTGGGCAAGGAGCCTCCCGCCGAGGCCAGGGTCCTCTCGGAGACGATGATGGCGTCCTGGACGGCCTTCGCCGCGACGGGCTCTCCCGGCTGGGCCCCGTACCGGCCCGAGACCCGGCTGACCCGCGTATTGACCGCGGACTCCGTCACGGTGCCGTACCCGGAGGAGACCTCACGACGGATCTGGGCGGACTGGGCGTTCACCGCACTGGAGCCGACGGACGGCGCGTGAGGGCGGCGGTGAGCCCGGCCTGTCGGATGTCGGCCGAACGGCCGGTTCTTGTCGCCTGCCAGGGCGGCAAGGAAGCGGCCGGCGAAGGGGTTGCGGTCACCCCGCCCAGCGTCCCGTGAGGAAGGTCAGCGCGAACACCGTGCTCAGGGGGGCGGTCAGACAGAGGTACGCGGTCTTGAACCGGGGGCTGCGCAGGCTCCAGGCGGCCAGGGCGATCCACAGGGGCCACCACAGGAGGGCGGCGCGGGGGATGGAGACGTACCAGTACGAGGTGCCCAGGGCACACAGGCTGAGGGCGACGTAGACGGACTCGGGCCAACGGCGTTTGCGCGCCAGGACGACGAGCAGTGCCACGCCGATGAGCATGGTCGCGAGCTCGGCCTGGAACATGAACGCGTAGTTGGTGCTCTGGGCCTGGTCGAACGCGTTGTTCCAGGTGTGGATCCAGGCTTCCCAGGGCGTGTGGAAGGTGCGGTACCAGCCGCGTTCCTGGGCGTGTTTCCACGCCATCCAGTCGCCGGTGTGGGCCTGGAGATACCAGCCGTAGAGGACGGGGGGCAGCGCGGGCAGCGCCAGCCAGGGCAGCGGGCGCAGGTCGCGGGTGCCGCGCAGGGTGAGCAGGAAGTGGACGGCAAGGGCCGCGGCGAGGAAGAGGCCGCTGATCCGTACGGCGGTGGCCGCGGCGGTCAGCGTCATGGCCGGCGGCCAGTTGTGGCGCTGGGCCGCGAGCCAGGCGGGCAGCGCCAGGGCCAGGAAGAGAGCCTCGGTGTAGCCGACGGCCAGGAAGACGGCGCACGGGGAGAGCAGGAAGAACAGGACGGTGCGCCGCCCCGCCTCCGCGTCGTACAGGTAGTGCCGGGTGATGCGGGCCAGCGCCAGCACGGCGACGGCTCCGGAGACCAGGGAGATCGACAGCCCGGCCAGCGCCCAGTCCGGTACGAGGAAGTGGACCGCGCGCAGCACGAGGGGAAAGCCGGGGAAGAAGGCTTCCCGGTTGTCCCAGCCGGGCTGCCACGGCCCGGCCCGACCGGGGAAGTAACCCTGCTGGGCGATGTGCAGGAAGTGGTCCCAGTCCCAGCGCTGGAACGGTGCGAGAGGCGAGCCCGGGTCATGGGTGGCGGGATCGGCGGGGAACAGCCACCGGGCGCAGTAGGCCGTGAGCCAGATGCCGGTGCGTGTCGACAGATACAGCCACAGGACGTCCCGGTCCACCGGGCTGAGGCGCCGGAGCGCCCGGCCGCGTATGCCCCAGCGCGCACGGCTGTTCCGCTCGGCGGGCCCCGGGAGGCGCGGAACGCGCCGGGACGTCACCGGAAGGTCGGAGTGCTCGCACGTATCAACGGATGAAGGGGGCATCTCGGGCTCCATGGAGTATGGACAGGCAGGCAGGCCGGACCGCCCGGTCGCGGTCCGCCGGGGTGCGGAGGTGAGCTGGGCTACGGAGCGGGTCGGGTCACGGGGGCGAGCCCGTCGAGGACGGCGGTTCGGTGGCCGTTCCCTGCGAGGCGTCCGAGGGCGGGGGAGAGGTGTCGACCGTGGACTCCGGCGTGGCGGGCGGGGTGGAGCGGGAAGCGGTGGGTACGGGGGACGGCAACCGGTCCGGGGCGGGCCGCCGGTCGGGCGGGGGCGTGCCGGCCGGGCCCACGGAGGCCGGCGTACGGGAGAGCAGCGTGGCCGTGGCGGCGGCGCCACCACCGAGGGCCAGGCACGCCACCGTCACCAGCGCGGTGACGCGTCGCCGGCGCGCCCGCCGCCCCCGCGCGGTGATCTCGGCGGCCGGTGCGTTCACGACGCCGTCCCGTCCGGCGTCGGCCGCTCGCTGGAACAGGGACCGCAGCGGGTCCTGGGGCTCAGACACCGGGCGCCTCCTCGATACGCGGGTCGTGCAGACGGTCAGCGAGCGCCTTGCGGCCACGGCTCAGATGGGTCTTGACAGTGCTCGCCGACAGCCCCGTCTCGCCTGTGATCTGTTCGACGGACAGGTCGCACAGGTAGTGCAGGGTGAGGGTGCGGCGCTGTTGGGCAGGCAGTTCACGCAGCGCCCCGACCAGCGCGACCTGCGCCGGCCCAGGCCCCTCGACATGGGGTGGGGCGCCGCTGCGCTGCCATGCGTCGGCGCTGCGGCGCCGCCACCGCCACCGGCTGACCGCCAGCCGCCAGGCGACCGTGCGGATCCACGCCTCCGGCTGCCCGCTTCGATCGAGCTGCCGACGCCGGCTCCAGCCCCTGACGAACGCCTCCTGCACCACGTCCTGCGCCTCGTGCAGGTCGCCGAGCATCACGTAAAGCTGTCCCGTGAGCCGCGTGACCGTCTGGGCGTAGAACTCTTCGAACTCCTCGACGGTCAACAGCCACTCCCGGATCTTTTCTCGCTTCACCTGGCATACGCCCCGCAGGCGGTGTTCGGTCGACACGGATGACGAGGAATCATCGTGACGCTCGTCACGGAACCGAATCGGCGTGGCGCGCATCGCCGCTGGTCGGACCGGGTCCGGTACCTGCCCGTGGGGAGTGGTCAAGCATCCCCGATACGGATGACTGCGCCGATGGCGCCCTCCTGGGGCCGGTACGGCGCGGCTGTCCGGGGACTGGCTGGCGCGCGGTCCGCGGATCCGGCGGCGCCGCGGACCGAGGGGCGGCCGAGTGGACCGAGGGGCCTGGCCGATTTACCCGTACGGAGGCGCCGCGTGCTCAGTGGCGTACCGAGTCCCCGGCGAGGTGCTTGATCTTCTCGAAGGGGTACCCCGCGATGCAGCCGACCAGCAACGCGTACACGGCCAGGGCCAGCAGCCCCGGGGTGGAGAGCCCGTCGGCGGCGGGGTTCCGGATCTCCCGGAAGAGGGGGTGGAGCGGCGCGAGGCTCATGATCGCGGCCCCGGCGCACCAGAACGCGACCAGGCCGTTGGCCTTCGAGCGCAGCGCCGGGTCGGCACTGACGTCGGCGGGGACGGGGTAACCGCGCCGGCGGTCGCAGACCCGACCCCGGTAGCCGGTGACCGCGGCCAGGGCGAGAACGAGGGAGGCGACGGCGAAGAGGCCGAAAGCCGCAATGGTCACCTGATCCCCCGTCTCTTCGTCCCCATCCTGCAACGGGCCCGGCAGGCCATTCAACTCGAACGGTTGCGCGCGCTGCTCCAGAACACCGGAGACGAGCACCCGGCCCGCTCGGTCACCTGGGAAGACTGCGCAACCGCCGGGAAACGCCTCTCACTTCCGTACGCGGGCCCCGGTTCCCGAAGAGCGTTTGCGGGGAAACTGGGGACCGACCCTCCCCGTATGAAAGAGGTGCCATGGAACACCGTCAGGAAAGTGACGGCCAGGTCGGCGGTCCGTTCTCCAGCCCCGGCGATCCGGGCAACCCCGTGCCGCAGGACGACAACGAAAGCGGCGACGATGACGACGCAGACCAGCGCTGAACCCGAAACCCCACCACGGCGGCCGGACGCGGCCGAGCTGCGTCGGCAGTGCGCGGCGACGATCGACACCTACGGGCCGGGCTACTTCCACGGCCGTCCGTGGCTGAGGCAGGCCTTTCTCGACGTCCCGCGCGAGCACTTCGTCCCCGATCGCTACTGGTCCACCGCGCGGCGGGACGGCCGCTTCCCCGTGCTGGACCGCACCGAGCGGCCCACCGCGTGGCTCAAGCGGATCTACCGGCCGCTGTCCCCGCTCATCACCCAGATCGCCTTCGGGGCGATCCGGCCCGAGGACGGACCGACCGACTGCGGCGACTTCACCAGTTCGCTCTCCTGCCCCGCCGCCGTGGTCAGCATGTTGCACCACCTCGACCCCCGGCCGCAGGACAGGATCCTGGAGATCGGAACGGGCAGCGGTTACAACGCCGCGCTGCTCGCCCACCGCATCGGCGCGGCGAACCTCGTCACGGCCGAGATCGACCCGGTCCTCGCCGAGCGGGCCGAGAGAAAGCTGGCCCAACTCGGGCTCACACCGACCGTCGTCCTCACGGACGGAGAGCGAGGCCATGAGCCCGAGGCGCCCTACGACGGCATCCTGTCCACCGCCGCCGTCCGCGAGATCCCCCAGGCCTGGCTGCGCCAGGTCCGCCCGGGAGGCGTGATCGTCACGCCGGTGGACACCCCGTTCCACTGCGACGGCCTGTGCCGGCTCGTGTGTGACGGGCAGGGGCGGGCGACAGGCGGGATGGTGGGGGGCCTGGACTTCATGAAGGTGCGCGGCCAGCGTGAGCCCCGGCCCTACAGCGAACTGGGCTGGCCCCTGTGGAACGACTACCAGGTCACCGCCGGACCGGACGGCCAACGCATCCGCACGCCCTGACGCGCGGGCCCGCCCTCCCTGGGGGCGGGCCTTGCCCACGCGGCCGCGCTCTGCCGCCGCGAGCACTTCGGGCGCAACAGGGCCGGATCCGGGGTCGGCAACAGGGCCCGGGGCAGGGGCCGTTGGCGGATTCCAGCCGCCTGCGCCATCACCCAGCCGGATCAGGTCGGCGTCAACGCGATCGTGGTCCGGCCCACCGCGCAGCGGTGACGGCGGCAGGACCCGGTACGGCTCAGGGGCTGGCCGGAACCGGAGCCGAGTCCGGCGAACCCGGGCCGCCATGGTGCACCCAGCCCACTGCAAACTGACGGAATGCTCGCGCTCGGACCGTTTGTGCAACTGCGTGTGGATTGCCGTGGCAAAGGGGACATGTCCATCAAGGGCGGGCGTTGCGCGGAGGTGCGGTCACGGCTCGGGGGACCGGTCCGGGGCTCGGGGCGACGGCCCGGGTGACGTCACGGGGAAGTCCGGGAGAGGTGGGGTCTGGTGTGAACATGCCGCAACCGTCCGAGGACCCGGCCTCGCTGCCGCCTCAAGAGGCGCCACCGCCGATCGAACTGCCCCTGCCGCCGCCGGGGACCATGGGACCGCCCACGGAGTACGTCCGGCTGCGCCGGGAATGTCCTGTGGCGCGACTTCGGGACGAGGCCGCGCCCAGTTGGTTCGTGACCCGCTACGACGACGTGCGGGCGGTGATCGGGGATGCGCGGCTGACCAGGCCGAGCGTCGACGGCTGGTCCTTCCGGCCCGAACAGGAAAGGCCGGACGGCCCGGAACTGATCACCATGATGGAGATGGAAGGCCCCCGGCACACGGCGCTGCGCAGGGCCCTGTCCGAAGCGTTCAACGCCCGCTCCGTACGCCGTCGCCGCCCACGGATCCGCAGAAGTGCCGAACGGCTGCTGGACGCGTTCGCCGACGGCGACCGGCCGGGCGACCTCATCGCCGGGTACACCGAACCGTTTCCGCTCCTGGTGGTGTGCGAATCGGTGGGCATCCCGTACGAGGACCGCGAGTACTACCTGCCCCTGGCGGACGCGGCCTTGGGAGCGCTGCTCACCGTGGAGGAGGCGCGGCGGGTCACGCCGCTGCTGCGGGACTACGTACGGTCGCTGATCGCCCGCAAGCGGCGGTTGCCCGCCGCCGACATCCTCAGTGACCTGGTCCGCAGGTGTGATCGGGGGGAGCTGGACGAAGAGAGCGTACTGAGCTTCGGCCTGTCGATGCTCGTAGCCGGTTACCGGACGACGACCATGTTCCTGTCCGACGCCATCGTGGCGCTGCTGACCGAGCCGGGCCGGTACGCCCGGCTGCGTGACGACCGGAGTCTGCTGCCCGGAGCGGTGGAGGAGTTCCTGCGCTACGTACCGGTGATGAACGGAGTCGTGGTACTACAGGCCACCGAGGACATCGAACTGGGCGGGCAGATGATCCGGGCGGGGGACGCGGTCCTGCCGGCACTGGCCTCCGCCAACCGCGACGAGACCGTGTTCGACGCGCCCGAACAACTCGACCTGTGCCGGCGGCCGAACCCGCACATCGTGTTCGGCCGGGGCGCGCACAACTGCATCGGCGCCCACCTGGCGCGGGCGGAGCTGACCGTGGGCCTGGAGGCGCTGCTGGACCGCTTCCCGCACCTGCGCCTGGCCGAAGGGCACAGCCCCACCTGGGACGACGACTCCCCGGCGAAGTCGCCGCTCACCCTTCCGGTCTGCTGGTGAGCCGTACGTCTGCGGGGGCGGCCGCCGAGAGCGTACGGACGTCGGCTCGTACCGGTCGGCGACCGGCGACCGGCGGGTGATGGTGCGGCCGCGACCGTCAGCGGCGGGCCGTAGCGGGGCACGGCGGGGGCGGCGGTGCGGTCGGCTTGGCGGATGGCGCTCAGCCGACAGGCATCCCGCGCATGGGCCGCGCGGCCGTCACGGGCTGGGGGCAGGGGAGAGGCGCTCGCGAAGCGTGGCGGCGAATTCCTCGGCTCGCGCCAGTTGGGCGCGGAGCTTCTCCACCTGCTCGGCCGCCTCCTGCTCGTATCCGCGGATCCGTTCCGTCAAGGCTTCCCGTTCGGAGGCCGTCAGTACCTCGCCGGCGTCGAGGCGGTCGGTGGCCTCCAGGAGGTCCCGCATCTGGTCCAGTGTGAAGCCGAGCGGTTTCATCCGGCGGATGACCGTCAGCCGGGCGACATCGCCCTCGGTGTACAGGCGAAAGCCACCCTGGGACCGGGCCGAGGGGGTGACCAGGCCTGCCTGGTCGTAGTGCCGGATGGTGCGCAGGGACAGCCCGGTCCGCGCGGCGACCTCGCCGATCTGCATGTGCTCGCTGCTCACGCGGGCGCCCGTCCTCTCTGCGTCGTCGAACCCCTCAGCGGCCGACGCCGATCTCTACCCTAACGTCAGGGTAGAGTAGGGGGATATCGGCATCGGCTTCCCGCCGTCCCGCCCGCTCCGTGGTGCGGTACGGATCTTCCGTGACCGTCAGCCGTGTCGGGACCGACCACGCCCCCGGCGAGGACCGTAGCCTGCCCAGGAGAGCGAGCGTGCGCATGCCAGTGATGCCCCGCGCTGCCGCCTGCCCGCCGTGACGCTTCACCCCGGGGCCCGGGCCGGCACTGCGTAGCGGTCCCGGCTCCGCCCCTGCCCGAACTTCCGGCCCCCGTATACAGGGCCGCCCGCGGGGTGCCGACCGGCCCCCGTGTCCTCCCGCACGCCCGGCCTGCCCCGCAGGGCGTGCCCGAGCACGACAGGTTCCTTGCCCTTGTCCTCCGCCGCCTCCACCCCCTCCCCGGCCACGCGCCTGCGCGGCCTGAAGCCCGACTGGCTGTCCGACCCGAAGGTCTGGCGCACCGAGATCCTGGGCGGCCTGGTCGTGGCCCTGGCCCTGATCCCCGAGGCGCTCTCGTTCTCGATCATCGCCGGGGTCGACCCGGCGATCGGCCTGTTCGCCTCCTTCACCATGGCCGTGACCATCTCGGTCGTCGGCGGGCGCCGGGCGATGATCTCTGCGGCGACCGGTGCCGTCGCCCTCGTGATCGCACCGCTCAACCGCGAACACGGCCTGGGTTACCTGGTCGCCGCGGTGATCCTGGCCGGTGTCTTCCAGGTGATCCTGGGCGCGCTCGGGGTGGCCAAGCTGATGCGGTTCGTCCCGCGCTCGGTGATGGTCGGCTTCGTCAACGCCCTGGCCATCCTGATCTTCACGACGCAGATTTCCGAGATGCACGACGTGCCCTGGGCCGTCTACCCGCTGATCATCGGCGGGCTCGCGCTCCTGGTGTTCTTCCCCAAGGCCACCAAGATGATCCCGGCCCCGCTGGTGTCCATCGTCGTCCTCACCGCCATCACCGTGGCCGCCGGGATCGCGGTGCCGACCGTCGGCGACAAGGGCGATCTGCCGTCCTCCCTGCCGGTGCCCGGCCTGCCCGACGTACCCTTCACGACGGACACCCTGGCCACCATCGCCCCGTACGCCCTGGCCATGGCGCTGGTCGGCCTGATGGAGTCGCTGATGACCGCGAAACTCGTCGACGACATCACCGACACCCGCTCCTCCAAGACCCGTGAATCGATCGGCCAGGGCATCGCCAACATCGTCACCGGCTTCTTCGGCGGCATGGGCGGCTGCGCCATGATCGGTCAAACGATGATCAACGTGAAGGTCTCCGGCGCCCGCACCCGCCTGTCCACGTTCCTGGCCGGATCGTTCCTGATGGTGCTGTGCATCGTCTTCGGCCCGATCGTCTCCGACATCCCCATGGCCGCCCTGGTCGCCGTCATGGTGATGGTGTCGTTCGCGACGTTCGACTGGCACTCCATCGCGCCCAAGACCCTCAAGCGGATGCCCGCCGGCGAGATCGCCGTCATGCTCATCACCGTCGCGGCCGTGGTCGCCACCCACAACCTCGCCATCGGCGTCGTCGTCGGCTCCCTCACCGCCATGGTCATCTTCGCCAAGCGCGTCGCCCACCTGGCCGAAGTCACCCCCACCCCCGGCCCCGACGACAGCACGGTCGTCTACACGGTCACCGGGGAACTCTTCTTCGCCTCCTCCAACGACCTCGTCGGCCAGTTCCACTACGCCACCGACCCCGACCGCGTCGTCATCGACCTGTCCGCGGCCCACATCTGGGACGCGTCCTCGGTCGCCGCCCTCGACGCCATCGAAACCAAGTACCAAAAGCGCGGCAAGACCGTCGAGATCACCGGCCTGAACGACCCGAGCGCCCACCTCCACGGCAAACTCAGCGGCGAACTCTCCAGCCACTGAATTCACCGGCCACTGATCCCACCGGCCACTGATCCCACCAGCCGCTGACCGCCCACCCGAAGGCCGCCACGCAGAACGGAGCTCTGCGTGGGGGCCTTCTGCGTGTCTGCTTCCCGGGGCCTGGCGTGTGGGGGGCGGTCGGCCCGCCGGCCCCCGGAAGAGCGTCCCCGATGCCCTCAGCGCCCCCGGCGTCCCCTGATGCGGAAGGGGCCCGAGCGGCCGCACCGTATAAGAGACCCTTCGCGGGGTATTCGGGATCGAGCCGGACCGACCACACGGTGCGAATCCGCACCCCTCCCCGGGAGGCGACAGCCGGGCCGGCACCGCCGCGCGAAAGGTAAGACCAGAAGTGACTGTAGGAACCGCAGGAGAGGCAACCAGACTCGTCCCGGACGCCGAAGAGGTGCGAAGGGTGGTGGCGAACCGGTTCCGCACCTGGGTCGACACCGAAGCCCACGACCTGCCCCTGCCGGGAGCGGGACGTACCCAAGAGCGCTTCGCCGCCCTGTACGCGCTCGGCCGCACCGACCTGTCCCTGGCCCGCCTGGCGGAAGGGCACGCCGACGCCACGGCCATCCTGCGGGAACTCGGCGCGCCCGCACCCGGCCCGGGCGAGTACTGGGGCGTATGGGCCGCGCAGCCGCCAGGCACCGGCCTCCAGGCACGTCAGGAGGGCGACCAGTGGCTGCTGGACGGGCACAAGGCGTACTGCTCCGGCGCACACTCGTGCACCCACGGCCTGGTCACCGCCGACACGTCCCACGGGCGCCGGCTGTTCGCCGTACGCACCGACCACCCCGGTTACGCACCGATGGAGGGAACCTGGCAGGCCATCGGCATGGCCGGCAGCGACACCCCCGACGTGCGCTTCACGGCGGTGCCGGCCCGGCCCGTCGGCGCCGTCGGGGCCTACCTGGACCGGCCGGGTTTCCAACACGGCGGCATCGGCGTCGCCGCTTGCTGGCTCGGCGGGGCCCGGGCCGTCGCCGACACCCTCCAGAACGCCGCCCACACCCCGGACCCGCTGACCGCCGCACACCTGGGTGCGGTGGACGTGGCGCTGTACGCGGCGCACAGTGTCCTGCAACAGGCGGCCCAAGCCATCGACGCCGATCCGCTGGACACCTCGGGGACCGCCCGGCTGCGCAGCCTGCGCGTCCGGGCGATCGCCGAGCGCGCCTGCCACGACGTCCTGGACCGGGTCGGGCGGGCGACCGGCGCGGGGCCCCTGTGCCACGACCCGCGCCATGCCCGTAACGCCGCCGACCTGACGGTCTACATCCGCCAGCACCACGCCGACCGCAACCTCGCCGAACTCGGGTCCCTGGTGGCGCAGGAAGCCGGGCCGCAGCGATGACCGAGATTTTCGACCGCGAGACGGCCGCCGCCGCCATCGACGCGCCAGGCACCCCGGAAGAGCACTGGGCCGCCTGGGAAGAGCTGGCCCAACTGCCCGTCGTACGGCCGCCGTCCGGGCCCGTCGTGGTGGTCGCCGCCCACCCCGACGACGAGGTCCTCGGCTTCGGTGGCACGATGGCGCAGCTCACCGGCGCGATCCACCTCGTGACCATCACCGATGGGGAGGGCTCGCACCCGCACCTGCCCGCGGACCGGATCGCCGCCATGCGCGCAGCCGAACTCGAACGCGCCCTCGGTGTCCTCGCCCCACGCGAGCACCATACGTACCGGCTGCACATCCCCGACACGGACGTCGGTGCCTACGAGAGGCAGCTCGTACGGCAACTCGGCACGCTGCTGAGGCAGACCGGCGCCCGCCTGTGCGTCGCACCGTTCACGGGCGACCTGCACGCGGACCACGAGGCAGCCGGCCGGGCCGCGGCGGCCGCGGCCCGGCAGACCGGCACCCCCTGCTGGCACTACCCGGTATGGATGTGGCATTGGGCCGCACCCGGCGACCCCCGGGTGCCGTGGTCCATGGCCCGCCGCCTGCCCCTGCCCGCCTGGGCACAGGCCCGCAAGCAGGCAGCGATCCGTCGGTTCCGCAGTCAGATATCTCCGCTCGGGGGTGGGACCGGGCCTGGGGGCGGGCCCGGGACTGGTTCGGGTCCTGGTCCGGATCTTGGGCCTGGTCCCGGTCCTGGCTCCGGTCCCGGACGATCCGGTCTCAACCCTCGCTCCGGTCGGGCCCCTGGCCCCGGTCGAGACCCCGGTCCTGACACGGGCCCCGCCCCCGACACGGGCCCCGCCCCTACCCCCACCCCTGTCACCGACTCCAACACCGTGATCCTGCCGCCCGCCGAACTCGCCCACCACACGCGCCCCTTCGAGACGGTCTTCACATGAGCACCAGCCAGGCCACACCCCCGTCCTACTTCGCCACCATGTACGCCCACGCCGCCGACCCCTGGCACCTGGCCAACCGGTGGTACGAGCAGCGCAAGTACGCCCTGACCGTCGCCGCGCTGCCCCGCCGCCGCTACCGCCGGGCCTTCGAACCGGGCTGCTCCGTCGGCGTCCTGACCCGGCTCCTGGCCGAACGGTGCGACGAGGTCCTGGCCACCGACCGGGTACCGGAAGCCGTCCGCGCGGCCGCTGCCCGCAACCACGACCAACCGCACGTCCAGGTGCGCCCCATGGCGATTCCGGACCAGTGGCCCGAGGGCACCTTCGACCTCATCGTCCTGTCGGAACTGCTGTACTACTTCGACGACGCCACCCTGCACACAGTCCTCCAACGCACCGTCGACAGCCTCCAACCCGGCGCAACCCTGGTCACCGTGCACTGGAACCACCCCGTCGAAGACCATCTGCGTACGGGAGCCCAGCTCGCCCCCCTGCTCGGCGCCGTACCCGAACTCGCCCCCGGAGCCCGGCTCGACGACGCCGACTTCGTCCTGCAGACCTTCACCCGACGCCTGCCCGACGGCACCACCACCCCCACCCCCGCAGCAGCCGAGGGGCTGGTGTGAACCACCCGCCCCTGCTTCCCACCGCCATCGTTGTCGCCGTCCCCGCCCACAACGAAGCAGCCACCCTGCCCTCAACCCTCCGCGCCCTGCACACAGCCACCCACCACCACCGACTGCTCGCACAGAACCTGCCGGTGGTCACCGTGGTCGCCGCCGACGCCTGCTTCGACGACACCGCAACCCTCGCCCGCCGGTACGGCGCCCACGTCGTCCAGCTCGCACGGCGCAACGTCGGCGCCGCCCGGGCCGCCGCCGTCGCACACGGCCTCGATCTCCTGGGACCCGCCGCCGACCGGGCCTGGATAGCCACGACCGACGCCGACACCCTCGTCCCCGCCACCTGGCTGACCCATCAGATTGAACAGGCCACCGCCGGCTGGGACTGCGTACTGGGCACCATACGGGTCGCCCCGCACTCCACCCTCAGTACCACCGCCGCCCAGCACCACCACACCCGCTACTTCGCCGGACGCCCCGAACGCGACCACACCTGGGCCCACCCGCACGTACACGGTGCCAACCTGGGCGTTGCAGCCCGCGCCTACCACCGAGCCCACGGCTTCCCGCCGCTCACCCACAGCGAGGACCACGCCCTGGCCACCGCACTGCAACGCACCGGCGCCCGCATCCTCAGAACTGACCACTGCCCGGTCCTCACCTCCGGCCGTACCACCCCCCGAGCCCCCCACGGCTTCGGCACCTACCTACAAACCCTGACCCCAGCCCCAGCCCCAACCTCCGCCTCAGCCCCCTGATCTCTGACCTCACCGCCATTCATGATCTTGGCCGTGGAGCGAATACCGGAAGTGGTGCTGCGGGGACGAGGCGTCGTCTTCCGGCTGGAGGCGTACGTGGTGCGAGTGGTGCGTGGCCGCACCTCCTGGACGGTGCCGTTGGCGGCCATCAGCCGCGTCGAGTACGGGGGAGGGCGCGTCCGGCTGGAGTTGTCCGGCGATGCCGCTCAGGGGGACGCCTTCACGCTCGCGACCCGTAATGCCACCGCAGCCGACGCTTTCGTCCAGCGGCTGCGTACGGCGTTGACGCGGCTGCCGTCCCCGGGGCAGGGGCCGACGCAGGTGGTGAGGGAGGACGCGGGGCGCCGCCTGCCGAGAGTCCCCGCGGGCGCGAAGATCGGCCTGGCGATCGTGCCGTACCTCGCGTTCTTCTCGGTGTCCGTGGGCCGGGGTGCCGAGGCCGGGGTCGGGACACTCATGGCCGTGATCTTGCTCTACTGGCCCGTGGGTGGACGTGACCTACGACCCCCTGTCAGCCACCCGGGCCAGAAAGGATCGTGACAGGCGGCTCGCCGTGCGCGGTATCGTGCTGACGTTCCTCGGAGTGCTCTCGGTCGTCCTGATGCTCCTCCCTTTGGGGCTGGTTGTCTCTTCGCCGCTCGTCTGACTTGCTGAACTCGCGCTGATGGCAACGGTTGTGCCTGTCAGGCTCCTTGTTCCGTTTCCCCCTGCGCAGACGTCATGCCGCCTCGGAGAGAGTCGTACGCGTCGGCGGTCCACGACCGGAGTATGTTCCTGTTGCAACTAAGGTGGGCGCCTGACACCAAGGGGGCATCGTGCAGGACCGGGCAGTCATCACACGGCACAGCATCCTCACCGCGGCCGCCGAGCTGATCAACGAGCGTGGGTACGGCGGGGCGTCGATCTCGCAGATCACCGCCCGGGCCGGCGTGGCGGCAGGGGCGGTGTACTTCCACTTCCGCAGCAAGGAGGGCATCGCCCGCAGCCTGCTCGACCTCGACCTCCTGGAAGGCATGTCCCCGAGTCCCGGGCCGGCTCTTCAGCAGTGGAGCGATCTCGCCCTGCTGCTGGCCCGTCGCATCGACACCGACCCGAAGGCGCGGGCGGCTCTGTACGTGGCCGCGCTGGCCGAGGGGCAGGACGGCTGGACATCGCCCTGGCCGACGTGGCGGGCGACGGTGGCCCGCCCGCTGCGCGTCGCCGAGCGACAGGGCGAGCTCCAGGCGCACGTGCAGCCCGATTCCGTCGCCGAGCTGACGGTGAGCGCGTGGGCCGGAATGGCCGGCCACCGTACGCCCGGTACGGCGGAGCAGCAGATGCGCACGTTTCTGACGTTCTGCCTGCCCGGCATCGCCACACCGGCGGTGGCGGCCCGGCTGGATCTGACGCCGCGACTCGCGCCGCGACCGGACCCCGGTGCGACGGAAACGGCAGCCGCCCCGGGGGCCACTGCCTGACCGTCGTCGCTCCACGGGAAGACCTTCTTCGGATTCGCCAAGCCTCACCTCATCGGCCGCGATGTGGGTGCGGCGCTCATGATGATCGACTCACGGCTCAAAGGCATCTACGCCGGCAGGACCGAGACCGATCCGGAAGAACAGGCGCTGACCGACCAGTTCACCGCGTCCCTGGGCCCCAAGGGAGCCAAGGAGCTGTTGGACGGCGCGTGCACGCTCATCCTCATGTTCATGAATTGGCTGCGGTTGGCCTATGAAGACCACGACAAGGACGTCATCGAATACGTGGTGCCCTCTCGCCACCGGGTCAGCCGGCTCCACGGCCCATGGGCGCGGCGCGGTCATAACCATGACCGCGCCGTCAGCGCCTGACGCTGCCGCAGGCAGGCAGCGAAGCGCCTCCGGCACCCCGGCCCGCCACAAGCCCTACTGCGGAACATCGCCGAAGACCATGCGGTGCCCACGGGCCGTGTCCGTGTACTCGCGGACCCGGTGTATCAGCCCGCCTTGGAGTTCCAAGACGAAGCAGAAGTCGTTGACGTAGTGATTGCCGTTGGCGAGTGTTGCCGCGACGGTCGCCTCCACGACGCCCCACTCGCTGTCGGCGTGGAGGTGGCGGGGGGTGACAACGAGGTCACGCGCGAAGAGGCGGGGAAAGTCCTCGGCGAAGAAGCGTACGATCGCCGCCCTGCCCACCATGGGGCCTGGGGGCGTCTGGAGAGCGACGGCGGTGGCGTTCCCCGGAGGCGACAGCCATTCCGCGTCCTCGGTGAGCACCGAGGAGATCTGGTCAGGATCGCCGCTGGCGAGTGCCTGAAAGGCGTTCTGGATGGCGGTGTCAGTCATGCGTCCACTGTCACCGTTAATGCTTGCGGCGTCTTGGACGATTGTTCCTATGGAGTCCGAGGCCGAGGCCGAGTCCGGGTCCGGGGCTGAGTCCGGGGGCCGAATCCGGGGCCGTCCCGTCGTGGGCAGATGATCCGTCGTGCGCGAGCGTGGGGGACTCTCCACCAGGGTCCCGGCCGGAGCGATGGCGGCGAGCAGCCCGGGAAGGCGCCAGGCCCGTCATCCGATCCGGACTTCCGGGTTGGTCCGGCATGGCTGCGGGCCGACGGCGCGATGCGTCCGGATGCTGTGAGCCGGAGCCGGAGCCGGAGCCGGAGCCGGCGAAGCCGAACCAGGCAGGAGAGACCGTGGACGACCCCAGCCGCCAAGGAGCCCGAAGCTCGGCGTTCACCAGCTCTGGCCATGCCGCTTCCGGTGGGGCCGAGGCTCGTCGATCGAGTCCGGCCGAGGAACGAGGAGGGCATGGCCGGCGGGAGTTCTCGTCGGCATGGCTGAGCAGACCTGCCTGACGGGGACTGCCGCGCTGCGTACTCACGCATCGGCAGTGTTCGTGGCGCCGTCGCGGCGAGGACGGTGACTCCATCGCGGTAACTGGTGCCGTGACCGGACCTCTCGTAGGGGAGAGCGCGATCGATCGGTGACGCGTGGGGCCGAAGGGCGGATACGGGTCAGATCTCGGACGCTGGTCATCCGGTGAACAGGTTTCTGCCGAGGCCCGCGTCCGGAACGTCTTTCACGGGGGTGCTGTCCGGGCCGGGAATGCGGGTGCCGGGAACGATCGCCTTTCCACTCGTCCGCCGCAACAGCACCGTTTCGCCGTGGGCCCAGATGCAACGGTACCCGTGGGCGAGCAGCACACTGCGGCGTTGCTCCAGTTGCGCGGTCGTGGTGAACGGGAAGGTGGCCTTCGCGGTTTGCAGGACAACGTAGTCGGCGCCGCGTGGAAAAGCGTCGAGAATCACGGTACGGGTGCGTGCCGTCAGTCGTACGGCCACATTGTTGTCCGCCTCCACCGTCGCACCGTCCGGGACGCGTTCGGCCGCCTCGATGAGATTCCGGGCGTCCGCGGAGGGCTTCCAATGGTCCGGGCTGAATAGGGTGATGAGGCCGAAGAAGCTAGCGCTCGCCAGACCAATCCCGACAACGAGGACTCCTCCCACGGCAGCGCTTCGCCGCGGCCCGGCGCCTTTTCGCTGCGCTGCCCGGTGAAGACGCGCGGCGGTTTCCACCGCTGCGGTCAGCAGGATCGGCCAGGTGAACGCGTCATAGTGGTGGATCAGCGACCAGTGGTTGGGGTTGTCGGACAGAATGCGTTCGGCGACCAGCGGGACGGCGCACAGCGTGGTGGCCGCGCCGAGCGGAAGCAGTAGCAGCGACGACAGGAGCCACAGGACCAGCCCGGCTTTCACCGGTGTGCCGAAGGCGACGGTGAAATACGCGCTCGGGTCGGTCACCGCCCGCCGCATCAATGCGCCGAAGGAATCGCCGAGTGCGCCGTAACTCCAGTAGTAATGCCGCAGCCCTCCCATGGCCGGTATCAGTACGCCGATCGTGACCGCTGTCATGGCTGGTCCGAGCACCAGGAGCGCCGCGCCCGTCAGCCGGGCGCGGCTGCGGCCACCACGTCGGCTGCGCCAGAGCAGTACGGCGCCATAGGCGCCCACAACGACACCGAGGTCTTCCTTCGTCAGACACAAAAGGACAGCACAGGCAGCCACCGCGCCGTAACGTCGGGCAAGACCGCGCTCCAGCAGGAAAAGCGTGAGCGGCACCGCGAAGGCGACCTCGTGAAATCCGTTGCGGGCCGCCACCAGCAGCGGCCAGCCCACCGCGTACGAAAGCGTGGTCACCAGAGCGGCCCGGGCGCGCACCGCCGGTCTGGCGTGGGCGAAACAGCGCAGGGAGATCCGCCGGACGACAGGAACCCCGGTCGCGAACAGTGCGGCCTGAGCCACCATCAGCACCCGGGGGTCATCCCACACCCAGTACAGGGGAGCCAGCAGAGCGAGAATCGGTGAGAAATGGTCCCCCAGGAGGGAAAAGGTAGGCGGGAACTCGTGGTGGACATTCTTGATGGCGGAGTGCGGCAGTTCGAAGTGGGCGTACGAGCGGATTCCCTGGTCGAAGATCCCGAGGTCGAAACCGCCCAGGCTGGCGGTGTGCCATAGCTGGAAACCCACGCCGCAGGTCACCACGGAGCACAGCAGCGTCGGCCAGCACGCGGCCGAGTGGCGTGCGCCGAGTCTTCGGTGGGCACTGGAACGGCCGAAGGAGGCATTCCGGCGGCCGCTGCTTTCCGAAAGGACGATTGGATCGGTGATCACCAGCGCACTGTAATGACCCGACCCGCCGAACCGTCGTGACCCGTGCGTCATTTCCGTCTGGTGTTGCGGCCCTGCACCCCGGCTCGCCGTTCAGCCCATACGTTACGGCGCACACCCGGAAAAGGATTTGAGACGGGGACGCGTGCCTGCCCGCGAGGCGGCCCGGCAGACCGTATCGACGAGATTTCACCCCGTCGACATGGCGGAGGGCGGAGGGCGGAGGGCAGAGGGCGGGGAGACCGGCGTCCTCGACGAGCAGGGCGAGGTTGCCTGTGTGGTCGCTGTACTGGACGAGTACGTTGACGTGCGCGTCCCCCAGAAGCCTGGCCAGCGCCCCGAGCCGGTCCGCCGGCACCACCTCCGAGTCCTGCACGCCGGTACTCAAGACGTCACCACCGTCGTGACGACCTCTACGGGGGTGAACAGGCTGTTGTCGATAGATCAGCCGCGTGGGTCGGTGCCACACATCATCGCCGGCGGCGCGACCGCGGGTTGACTGGGTCGAGTCCCAGCGATTCCCGTACGGATCCGGGCGGCCGAGGTCGTGTTCGAGGAGGCCCCGCCGGCCACCTGCCCGGGCCACCCCACCCCGGTGAAACTGCCCAGCCGCGGCACGACTGAGCGACAAGGCCGTGCCGCTACGCAGCCCTGACGCCGATACAACCAGCAACGACCTGCACCCGCGCTCGGACTGCTGTTCGGCCACGTTCCCCCCGCTCGCGTCGCGCAGACGGCCACATCCATGGAGAGTGTCAAGGAGTACGCGTACCGCACCGGTGGCCCCGCGGGAGCAGTGGTCGTGCCGACTTGGCTGGATTCGGCTGGGGCCCATTGCCGTGCCCCGCGAGCGGCCAACATGATCAAACCGTCGCAGCAGCAGCCACTCGCGCGGACTCGTCTTCCGCGTACTGTCAGAACCGGAGATTGAAGCTTGTCGCCTCGAACCGCCTTCCGCTCCGTAGCAGTGACCATGACGACCGCGGCCCTGGGCCTGGCGCTCGCGTCCGGCGCCCAGGCAGTCACACCCCCGAGCGCCGACGCACCGGTACAGGCGCGCGGAGCCACCACGGCCACCGCCCCGGCCGACAACCCCTTCGAGGGGATCGAGCTGAGCGGCCTGCACGCCGAACAGCGCACGATGTGGCCTGCCGGCACCCCCGTGCACTATTGGGCGCTGGTTCTCGACGACGATCTGGCCGGGCAGGAGTACTCCGGCGGGGCGTTCTTCCTCTACGCGCCGGCCGCCGGCGAATTCGGGTGGTTCCTCGACACCGACATCCCGCAGCGCACCGTCGACGGCCCGTCCCAGGTCGTCATTGCCGATCCAGAGTTCCTGAGGACCCACCCCCGCGCCGAGGTCCGGTACGGCGACCCGGACCGCCCCGAGCGGGCCCGTACCGTGGCCACCGCCATCGTTCGGAGGTAGCCGACAGCCGCTCAGGGCATGGAGCGAGTGGTCAGCCGATCGGGTCGACGCGGGCGGCGGCGGGTGAGCTGTCCGCCTGCTTGCCCGCGTCGCCCGCCGGTGGCCACTACCGCGGTCGCGCGCCCGTCGCCGGTGGGGGTTGAGGGGGCTCAGGAGCGGCTCCGCGACACCACAGGAGGCCGACTGGGGCATCTCCGTGCGGAGCTGATGGGCCGTCACGGCCTGGCAGCTCACATACCCGTGCCTGTGCCCTTTCCCGTGCCCGTTCCGGTATCCCCGACCGCGCCCAAGATCACCGATCGCGGGGCAGTCCGTTAGACAGGCGAAAGGTAATCGTCCATAATCGTTAGTCATGGGAAAGACTTATGAGCGCATAGACGGCCGCCTGCGCAGCTTCATCGAACAGCAGCCCATGTTCTTCACCGCCACGGCACCGCTGTCCGGTGACGGGACGATCAACCTCTCCCCCAAGGGCCTCAAAGGCTCCTTCGTCGTCCTCGACGAACTCACCGTGGCGTACCTGGACTTCGCGGGGAGTAATGCGGAGACCATCGCCCACCTGCGCGAGAACGGCCGGATCACCCTCATGTGGTGCGCCTTCCAGGGGCCGCCGACCATCGTCCGGGTGCACGGCCGGGGCGAACCCGTCTTCCGCGACGACCCCCGCTTCGCCGAACTCCTGGCCCGCTTCCCCGACATCGACGTCACCTCGCATGGGCTGCGCGCCATCGTCGTCGTGACGGCTGAACTCGTCCGCGACACCTGTGGTTTCGCGGTGCCGTTCATGACGTACGAGGAGGACCGGGAGCTGCACGGGCAGTACTTCGCGCGCAAGGACGACGACGCGCTCAGCGAGTACTTCACGCGCAAGTCCGACATAGCAACCAGCATCGACGGCCTCCCCGGCCTGCCGCTCCCGCTTCCGCCCCGGAGTGTCTGAGCGGCCGTCCCCTTTCCCGCGCGGCGCCCCACGAACAAGAAGCCGTCACCCCGCGACATCGCCCGTCCGGCGACGCGCATGCCGGAATGCGGCCCGGATTTCGGTGACCAGCAGATCCGGCTGTTCCAGGCCGGGGAAGTGGCCGCCACGGTCCATCTCCTGCCACCGGCGCAGGTCGTGGTAGCGGCGCTCGGCCCAGCGCCGGGCGGTCGGCCAGGGCTCGGCCGGGAACAGTGAGCAGGCGGTGGGCGTCGTCACCGGTTGGGCGTTCTCCTCTTCGGCGCTGCGGGGCACCCACCGCATGGCCTCCCAGTACCAGCGGGCGCTGGAGGCACCGGTCCCGGTCAGCCAGTACAAGGCGATATTTTCCACCTGCTGCGTCAGGCTCACCCCGCCACCGGCCTCCGGCCGGGTGTCGGAATAGGCGGTGAACTTCTCCCCGAGCCACGCCGCCAGGCCGGCGGGGGAGTCGAGCAGGGAGTAGCCGAGTGTCTGCGGTCGCGTCGCCATGATCAGCCCGAAGCCGTAGCCGTCCGCGAGATGGGTGTCGCGTCGCTCCAGCATGCGGTGTTCCGCCGGGTCCGGCGCGTTCCGGTCCTCCGGCAGGGGAGAGGCGAGCGGCATCGTCAGGTGCAGGCCGGCGACGCGCTCGGGTGCCTGGCGCGCCAGTTCGGTGCTGACGTACGCGCCCCAGTCCCCGCCGTGCGCGCCGAACCGCTCGTAGCCCAGCGCGGTCATCAACGCGGCCCACGCCCGCGCCGTACGGGCAGGCTGCCAGCCGCGCTCGCGCGGACGCCCGCTGAACCCGAACCCCGGCAGCGCCGGTACGACCACGTGGAAGGCGTCGGACGCGGAACCGCCATGGGCGACGGGGTCGGTCAGCGGCCCGAGGACGCTCTCGAATTCGAGCACGGAGCCCGGCCAGCCGTGGGTCAGTACCAGGGGGAGGGCCGTGGGCTCGGGCGAGCGCATGTGCCAGAACGCGATGTTCAGACCGTCGATCCGGGTGCGGTAGTGAGGAATGGCGTTCCAGCGGTCCTCCGTGGCCCGCCAGTCGTGCTGGCGCCAGGCACCCAACAACGCTTTCAGTCGGCCGAGTTCGATGCCTTGCGTCGCGTCCGGCACCGTCTCGGGCTCGGGGAGCCGGACCTCGTCGAGACGAGACCGCAGGAGCGTCAGCTCGCGGTCAGGAATGTGGATGGGGTAGGGCTCGATCTGCTCGACCTGCTCGTTCTCGGGCACTGTCGCCGTGTTTTCAGACATGGGCGAAACCCTAGGTACGGTCACCCGCCCGGGCCCATGCCTGAGATTGCCGTGGCAGTGGTCAGGAATTGCGGTACGCCGAGGGGCGGGCGCCGGTGTGGCGCAGGAACGCCGTCGACAGGGCGCTGGGATCGGCGAATCCGCACAGCGGCGCGATCTGGGCGAGCGTGAGGCCGGTGTCCCGCAGCAGGCGTTTCGCCTCTTCGATGCGGAGGTGGATGAGGTAGCGGTGGGGCGTTTCTCCCGTTGCCCGGCGGAACACGCGGACGAGGTGGAAGACGCTCAGATGCACCTCGTCCGCGATGTCGGCCAGGGTGAGCGGTTCGGCCAGCCGTTCCCGCATGAGCGCGATCGCCGCGCGGACGCGCGCGTCCTCCCGCGTGAGGGCGGGCCGGCCCGGGGCCCGGGAGTGACGGGTGAGCAGGTGGACGGCCAGGAAGGCGGCCGCGGACTCGGCGTACAGGTCCCCGGTCTCCTCCACCGAGCCGACGGCGCGGACCGCCTCCACGAGCAGCGGGTCCCCGGCGGCCACGGAGGCCGCCATGCCTTCGTAGTCCACTGCGCGGCCGCCCAATCGCACCGTGGTTCTTTCGACGGTGCTGCGCGGGATATGGACCTGCACGCTGCGCAACGGCCCGTCCCCGCGATAGCGGCGGAGGACGGGCCGGTCGGGAACGGCCAGTTCGAGCCGGCCCGGCGTCCAGGTGTGCCGGTGCCACCGGCCACCGGTCCGCGTCTCCATCACGGCCCGGCCTCCCACGGGCAGGACCAGGTGCAGGTCCGCCGCGGCCGGCAACTCCATGTTCTCGACGGCCGGGACGTGGTGGAACCGTTGGACGAGTAACGACTGCCAGGCGGCGTCCTCGAAGCTGCAATACGTCCGCCGGACGTAAGAATCCATGTCAAAACCGGCGTAAGGCTGGAGGTCGAGATGAGCGGAATCGAACACCATGCGCCGAGAGTAAGGGAGGGGCAGGGTTCGCTGGGCGGACGGCAGAAGGTGGCAGGGCGGCAAGGGGGAGGGCAAACACCTGCACGGTCATACCAACTGATCGGTATTTTTCTGGTGTTCGTCGGGTGGCAGTGCGGTGCGGGAGGCAGGGTAGGGCTGTGCAGCTTGTGAAGATCCCTTCGCTGTCCGGCGCGGCCGCCCTGGCTGCCGGAGGCCAGGCCGAACCTTTCGCCGGGGACGAGCCGCTTCTGCGGGCGCTCGCCCGCGCGCGGTATGTGATCGGTGATGCCGTCGCCCCACCGGAAGAACGGATGGCGGTGGAGGCCGCCCTATGCGGTCATATCGCCGTACTGGCGCCCCGCGTACGGACGCAGGCCGACGCGCTGTGGCACGGCGGTACCGAATGGGACCGGCTGGCCGCCCGCCTGGACGACATCGCCCACCTCACCTGCAGGCCGCTTCGCGAGTCCCAGCCGGCCGCCCGGGCCCACCTCGCCGAGCTGGCCCGCGCCTGCCAGTGGCTGTTCGACCGGGTCACCGCACACCGTCGAACGCCCGGAGCGAACGGTTGAACCCGGTGGGCGGCTCTGCGGCACGCCGGGGCGCTTCGGCCCCTGGCGGCGACTTCACGTCCACAGCGGTCGCAGTAACCGGGCCCGGCCATCAGCGGCTGGATAAGCTTCCGATCATGAACACGGCCATGACGAGCAACGGAGCCGCCGAGCCGGTCATCCTGGAGGCGGGGGAGCTGTCGTCCGACCCAGTCCTCCAAGCCCGGTTCGCGGAGTCGGCCCACCGGGTCCTGGCGGACCTGGTCCGCGGAGGCGCCGCGCTCGGCTGGGTCGAACCGCCCTCACGTCATGAGGTGGCGGAACTCCTCGGCCACGTCATCAGTGCGGTGCGGGCCGGAGACGGAGCCCTGCGTGCCGCATACCTCGACCGTCGGCTGGTCGGGCTGGGGTACTGGCTGCGCTACGCCCGGCCGACCCATCGGCCGCACGCCGACCTGGAGAAGGTCGCGGTCGATGCCGCTGCCCACGGACGAGGCATCGGTCGGGCGCTGACCGCTGCCTTGATCGCTGACGCCCGACGGGCGGGTATCGAGGTCCTCACCCTGGACGTCCGCGGCGACAACAGCAGCGCCCTGCACCTGTACCAGTCGCTGGGTTTCACCGAATACGGCCGACTGCCCGACTTCGTCGCCGTCGGCGAACACCGCTTCGACAAGGTCTTCTGCATGGTGGACTTCCGCCGGCAGGACTGACGCCGGCCGGTAGCCGATGGCGGCGGCCTTGCCCCAGGCGATCGGCCCGGCGGCGGAGATTTCGCCGTACGTGGCCGGAGTCGCCGTCGCCCTGCCAGGCGGCGACCACGCGGCAGAGACGCTGACAGCAGGACAGGAAAGGACAGGAAAGGACAGGGCAGGACAGGGCAAGGGCGGGCAGCGCGAATGCCCCACTCCCCGTACACCCTCTACGCAGGTCAGACGGCGGGAGCAGGGCCGGGCGGCAGGTGGACGGTCATGATCAGGTGGCAGGTCTCGGCACCGGCGCCCCGGTAGACGTGGGGGGCGTCGCCGCTGAAGGTGGCGGTCTGGCCGGTCTCGACGGGGTACTCGGTGCCGTCGACGATCAGGAGCATGCGTCCCGAGGTGACGCTGACGGTTTCGACGACTCCGGCCTGATGGGGGTGGCTGGGGTACTCCTCGTCGGGCTGCAGTCGCCAACGCCACACTTCGACCGGGGCGCGGCCCGAGGTCGTCAGCATGAGCCGGGCCTCGCTGCCCCGCTCGCCGGTCCACAGCGGCATCACGGCGTCGGCGGACACCACCCGGACACGGCCTTCGGCAGGCCCCTCCATCAGGGCGGACACCGAGACGCCGAGGGTGTCGGCGAGGCGGACCAGGGTGGCGAAATTCGGGTTGCCCTGGGCTTTCTCCAGTCCGACCAGGGCGCCCTTGCTGACCTTGGCGCGCCGGCCGAGTTCGTCCAGGGACAGGCCGGCCCGAGTGCGGGCCGTCCTGACGTTGTGCGCGAGCGTCCGCAGGGCTTCCTCCGCCTCGGCCATCCGCTTCACCATCCTTGCCAGTAGGTCACTTCGATGCACCGGTCGGTCATTTGGTTGACAACTCCCAGTCGTTTCACTGTACGTTTTAGTCGTTCCGCTGATAGTAAGGGATGTACGTACTGTGATCGCTCTGCTGCTGGCCCTGGGCAGCTCCCTCGCCTACGGTTGCGCCGACTTCCTCGGCGGCCTCGGCGCCCGAAAGGCCCACGTACTGCGTACCGTGATGATCGCGGCCCCGGCCTCACTCGCGGTCGAATTACTGCTCTGGCCCGTACTCGGCGCTTCCTTCAGTGCCGGTGCGCTCGGCTGGGGCGCTGCTTCCGGCGTCGCCTCGGCCGCCGCCTTCGCCCTGCTCTACCGCACTCTGGCGCTCGGCCCGATGAACGTCCTCTCACCCATCACCGCGCTGGTGTCCGCCGTGCTCCCGGTCGGTGTCGGCCTGCTCCAGGGGGAGCGCCTCGGCCTCGCCGGCCTCCTGGGCCTGCCACTCGCGCTGGGTGCCGTGGTGCTGGTCAGCGCTGGACACGGTGCCGGGGCGGCCCGCCCGTCCCGTACGGCGCTGCTGCTGGCCTTCGGCGCGGGCGCTGCCATCGCCCTTCAGTTGATCTTCCTGCACGAGGCTCCCCCGGGCAGCGGCGTCGCCCCGCTGATCATCGGCCGTACGGTCTCCTCCTCCGTCACCCTGGCCGCGGCCGGCCTGCTGCACCGCAGGCTCGGGACGGGGAAGCCCGCGTACGCGATGTCGGCCGCCGCGGGCGTGCTGGACTCGGTGGCGAACCTGCTGTTCCTGCTCGCCGTCCGCAGCGGAGATCTCGCCGTCGTCGCCGTGGTCACCGCTCTCTACCCGGCCGGTACCGTCCTGCTCGCCCGCAGCGTCCTCGCCGAACGCATCCACCGCGGCCAACTCGTCGGCCTGGGCGCAGCCGCCGTAGCCGTCAGCCTCCTCGCCCTCACCTGACCCGCGCCGCGCCCATGCCCGCACCGCACCGCGATCGCAAGGAGCCACCGCGTGTTCATCCCACCCTGAGGCGTGAGCCTGGGCGAATCCCGGTGGCAGCCCTGGATCGCCGATGGCCCCGACTTCGGCATCCTCAGCGCCAACGCCTGCCAGGCCGGCCGTACGCAGCGGTCTCCGCCCACTTCCCCAGCAACCCGGCCACCTCCCGGTGACCCCACCTGCCCCGTCCTCCCCAGCGCCATCGTCTGAACCACCTCGGCCCCTGAAACCCCAGCACGCCCACTCCGTACGCACAAAGGAACGGATCGCCCATGACCGCCTTCCGCCTCGCCCCCGCCGTCGCAGACACCTTCCCCGAGACCCTCATCGCCGTGGTCACCGCCACCGGCCTCAGTGGCCACGAACCCTGGCCCAACACCGCCGCCGCCCTGGCGGAGCTGGAACAGCAGCTCGCCGACGGCACCTGGCAGCCCGCCGCCGAGTCCGACCCGCGCATCGAGGCGTGGCACACCGCCTATCGTTCCTTCGGCACCAACCCCCGCCGCATCCGCCCCAGCGTCGACGCGCTCGGCCGCAGGGTGGCCAAGAAGGGCAGCCTGCCGCGCATCAACCCGGCCGTCGACTCCTACAACGTCGTCTCCGTCCGCCACGGCCTGCCCGCCGGCGCCTTCGACCTCGACCATGTCATCGGCGACGTCGAGATCCGCCATGCGGACGGCACGGAGGAGTTCACCCCACTCGGTGAACCCGGTTCCATCGAACATCCCAGGCCCGGTGAGATCATCTACTCCGACACCACCAGCGTCCTCACCCGTCACTGGAACCACCGCGACGCCCACGGCTCCCGCGTCACCGAAGACGCCACCCATGTCGCCTTCATCCTCGAAACCCTCCACGCCACCCGCGACGGGGACCTCCTCAAGACCGCCGCGAACGAGCTGCAGGACCTCCTCACACCGCACGCCGACCGGGTCACCGTGCACTACCTCACCCCGGCACAGCCGCGGGCCACTGTCTGAACGCCCACCATCCGACGCCCGTCGAGCCACCATCCCGAGGTGCCCAAGCTTCGGAGCGGACACCTCTCCTCCGCCAGCATGGGAACAGCCTGCCGAACCTTGCGGATGGCCGCGCTCGGCAGGCCGGGGCCGGCACCCGCAATTTTTCCACGTGGCACGGCACCACCCTGGACGTCGAAACCCACTACACCGACTCGCACGGCCGATCAGATATCGGGTTCGGCATCACCCGGCTGCTGAATTTCGACCTGCTACGCCCCGGCGATCCGGACGAGGACCGCGTCCACCGAGGCGATCCTGCGCCGCTTCACCCGCAACGCCTCCCGCCCCGTCTACGCGCGATGCTGGAGGGCGGGCAGGCGCAGAGGACCATTTTCGTCGCCCGCCACCTGCGGCTGCGGGATCTTCAGCGGGAGATCGAGCAGCCCCTGAACGTCATGGCGTCTCTCAACGGCGCCAACACCGTGATCGCCTACGGCAAGGGCGGGGAGATCGCCTCGAACCGGCGCGACGAGCAGGAGAGGTTCGTCCTGAGCCTGCGATCTGCAGTCAGCCATGGCCTTCGTGAACACCCTGATGTTCCAGGTACCAGGACTCCCTGGGGGCCGGAGTAGGCTGGCCTCCACACACCCGCCGACCGGCGCGGCCTGACCCCGCTGTTCCGGCCGCATGTCTGTTCGCACGGAGAGGTCAACCTCGACAAAGGACACCCGCCTCAACCTCGCTGTGGCGACGGGCGGCGGGCTCGTCTCCGCGCGAGGCTTGTGTTGAACTGCGCAACACAATCTGCGAGCGACGATGGGGTGACCGCTATGCCTCTTGAGGGCGAGTACGGGCCGAGCCCGGCGCAGTGGGTGCGCGAACAAGTCGAGTTGTATGAGAGCTCGGGCGGCACGCAGGGGACGACGCGCTGGGACACGGGTCTGCCCGTCGTCATTCTCACGACCCGCGGCGCGAAGAGCGGCAAGATCCGCAAGGTTCCTCTGATGCGCGTGGAGCACGAGGGGCGGTATGCGGCCGTGGCCTCGAAGGGCGGTTTCCCGCGTCACCCGGTCTGGTACTTCAACGTCAAGGCCGATCCGCACGTGGAGCTCCAGGACGGCTCCGTACGCCAGGACATGACGGCCCGTGAGGTAGGCGGGGACGAGAAGGCCACGTGGTGGGAGCGTGCGGTCGCCGCCTATCCGCCGTACGCCGAGTATCAAGAGGCGACTGACCGCGTGATCCCCGTCTTCGTGCTGGAACCCGCGTACGAGCCCGGGCCGACGGACACCTGACCTTGCCCCCGGTATGACAACCGGGGGCAAGGTCAGGTGAAAGGTGGGGCAGCCGTCGGGCAGCCCCACCTCCCCGCCCGCCTCGATGAGTGCAGCGTGCAGCCCTATCGCAGGGCGTCGGCACGGGCCGAATGCGCCGAACGGCCCCGGTGCCTTCTCGGTACTGTGCTGCCGCTCACACCCACCTGTAGCCGTAGGTGCTGACAGAGGACCCAACGCTGCTGCAGTACGCATAGGACCACTTGCGATTCTTCTTCCTCGCGCCGTACACGGTGGAGCCGTTCCTGCACTTGGCCCACGCGTAATACTTCCGTGAGGTGTTGCACGAGACCCCGGCGGTGACGCCGTCCGACCAGGTCTGACATGTGGCCTTGGCCTGGGTGGAGGCTGCCGGGGCCGCGGGCGCGGCGGAAGCCGGAGTCACGGTGAGGCCGCCGGCGGTGAGTGCGGCAGTCGCCGCGATGACAGGCATGGCAATCTTCAGTCGCATGTGTCCCCCTGCTGTGATCAGCGGACTGGTGTCCGGCATGGAGGCATTCAACCCGCGCCGAGGAGGCGGGCGCGTCACCCAGGGGGTGGAAACCGCCCGTCAACCACGGCAGCAGGGTCGGCGGACGGCCAAACTCCCGCGGTACGGCCATGCCGCACAGGCCCCGTACCGTGCACGCACGGGCACCCGCACCGCGCGACGGTCGTCAAGGGAGGCGGCCGCCGCCCGTACCGCGCAGGCTGCACGCATGACGCCTGCCAGGAGGTCAGGCATCATCCCTGACCGGCCCGATGAGAGTGCCGGTGGCCACCTTGAGCGTGCCCTGGGCGACGGAGGTGCCGGGGATCTCGCCGTCGGGGGCCTGGAGCGTGAACGTCACCTCGTCGGCGGGGGTGCCACGGCCGTTGTTGGGAACCTGGATGTCGAAGTGCACCGGGTGTCCGGGACCGAACGTCACCGCGGTTCCCTGGTTGCCGTAGCGACCGGGGGTGATCCCGAGCTGCGAGTCGTGGTTCGAGAACCGCACGTTGGTGGGCGAACCGGCCAGTTGGCACGGCTCGTATCCGCGCGGTGCGGTCAGGGTCACCCGGTAGTGACGGTGCCCGGAGCTGCTGGGCGCGTTGGTGATCTTCGCGGTGTGGTTGGCCGGGCGGCAGGCGGAAGGAGCGACGCTGCCTGCCGTCGTCGGCGAAGCCTGCGCGACTCCCGCACCGGCGGCGCCCGCCAGCACAGTGGCAGCGAGGGAGATGACCATCACCCGGTTGGTACGCATCATGAACGCTCCTTGCTCGGTTTCACACAAGCCACCTGGACAACACGTACCCTGCCCGTCACTTCCGCGAAGAATGTCGGTTCCTTCGACGACGGCTGGATCTGGCGCATGGCCACCCTCGTCCCGCCCTGGTATGCCGCTCGTTCCTCCCGGCGAAGGAGCGGGGAGCCGCGGACGCCCGGGGTACAGCCCCCTCAGTCCTGCGGTGTGCTGAGGGCGCGGACGAGGTGGGGAAGGGCGCGGCGGGCCAGTGGGGCGGGGTCGGTGTCCTGCGTGGTGTGGGTGACGCGCATGGCGGTGAGGCCCTCGTAGAGGGCCACGACCAGGCGGGCGAGGGCGGTGGGGGAGACGTCGGGGGTGTGCCCGGCGGACCGGAGGCAGTGGCCGAGGAGTTCGGCCAGGCCGGTGTTGAGGCGTTCCTCGTGTACGGCCAGGGCTCGCGCGATCTCCGGGTGCCGTGCCGCGTGGAGGGTGAATTCCATGGAGACCAGGAACCAGGAGCGTTCCTGCGCGTCGTGGGTGGCCAGCAGATCGAACAGGCGGGCCACCGGGTCGGTGTCGTCCGTGCGGGACTCGACCTGTTGCCGCACTTCCGCCAGGAGCCGGTCGGTGTGCGCGTCGTACAGGGCGAGGAACAGCTCTTCCTTGTCCCGGAAGTTGGAGTAGAAGGCGCCTCGGGTCAGCCCTGCCCGCTGGACGATGTCACTGATCGACGTGGCGTGGAAGCCGCGTTCGGCGAAGAGTGTGAGCGCGCTCTCGGTGAGCGCGGCGACCGTGGCCGGCCGGCGCTTGGTGGGTGACTTGGGCACGTACCGCTCCCTGCGAGTAATGGTTCCCTCGAAGGGTACGTGCCCGCCCGTACCGTACCTGCCCGCCCGTACGGGACCTGCCCTCAGTCCTGCCGCTGGTAGTCGTCGTAGAAGCCGGAGCCGGTCTTCACGCCGAGCCGTCCCGCCGTCACGTACTCCCGCAGCAGCTCACGGGGCCCCTCGGGGAGGGCCGGGCGCTCGGCGGCGTAGTGGTCCTCGATGTCGAGGACGACGTCGAGGCCGACGGCGTCCATCAGGCGGAACGGGCCGGCCGGGGCTCCGGTGTTCACCTGCCACATGCGGTCGATGTCGGCCGGTGTGGAGACGCCTTCGGCGACCACGGCGAGGCTTTCGCGCTTGATGGCGGCCCAGACGCGGTTGAAGATGAATCCGGTGCTCTCCCGGTGGGCTTCGAACGGGTGGATGCCGTAGTCGGGCAGCACCTTGAGCAGCAGCTCGATGACGGCAGGGTCGGTGTGGCCGCAGGACATCACATCGGCGGCGTTCTGCCGGGGCGGCATGTAGAAGTGCAGGTTCAGCAGTCGCTCGGGGGAGCGCACGCTGTCGACGAGGTTGCTCGTCGCATAGGACGACGAGTTGCTGGCCAGGATGGCGTCCGGCTCGGCGAGCCGGTCCAGGTCCGCGAAGATGCGCTTCTTCAGGTCCAGGCGCTCGGGTACGGCCTCGATGACCAGCCAGGCGTCCGCGAGGCCGGCCGCCAGATCGGTTACGGCCTCGACGGTGCCCGGGCGGCCGCCATCGGTCGCCCGCACCACGGCGGGCAGTTCTCGCGCCACGTAGGCGCAGGCCGCTTCGCCCGTTTCCGCCGAAGGGTCGTGGACACGGACCAGGCCACCGCGGGTGGCGAACATCAAGGCGATACGACGGCCGAGCGTGCCCGCGCCGATGACGGCGACCGGCCGGTCCTGGTGGCTGGAGGGAAGGGTGAAGCTCACGGCTACTCCTGATTCGTGGCCGCGCCGCCAGTCGGAGGCGGGGCCGGAACGTGGGGTGGATGTACCACCCAACTTCTGGATACAGTGTGTATCCGATACACATTGTATGCAAGTGAGGGCGGTATCCCGCCGCCCTTCAGAGGAGCACCCCATGCACGCTGACCAGGTGGTTTCCGCAGTGACCACTCCACTGACCGTCCCCCTCTACCCGCCCCGCCCCACCCGCTTCACCGACCGCGAGTACTTCAACGTCGTGTACCGGACCGACCCGGACGCCCTCCGCGCGGTGGTGCCCGAACCGCTGGAGATCGCCGAACCGCTCGTGCGGTTCGAGGTCATGAAGATGGGCGAGGTCGACGGCTACGGCCCGTACACGGAGTGCGGCCAGGTCATTCCGGTGCGCCTGGGGGACGAGTACGGCGAGTATCTGCACGTGATGTACCTGGACTCCTTCGGCGCCACCGCGGCCGGCCGCGAACTGAGCGCCTACCCGAAGGTCGCCGGCGAGCCCGCGCTGCGCCACGAGCGCGGCGCCCTGATCGGCACCCTCGACTACGGCAGCGAGCGCGTGGCCACCGCCACGATGGCCTACAAGTGGCAGCCGCTCGACCTGGAGGAGGCCCGCGCCCAGATCACCGTGCCCACCTTCGCCGTCAAGACGGTCCACGGCTACGACTTCCGGCCGCGCGTCTGCGACCTGGTCCGTACGCGGATCACCGACATCACCGTGAAGGAGGCGTGGCGCGGCCCGGCGCGCCTCCAGCTTTTCGAGCACGTCATGGCACCGCTGGCCGACCTGCCCGTACGGGAGGTCGTGGACGCCGGCCACATCGTGACGGACCTGACCCTCGCCCCCGCCGAGCCTGTCCACGACTACCTCGCCGAGGGGCGCGCCCCGGAGCCGGCGCCTCACTGAGCCGCCTCGCTCTCCTCGGCGTAGCGGGCCGGCCCTTCGGCCATGCCCTGCATGAATTTCTGGAGGTAGCGCGGCATGACCCAGCGCAACAGCCGGCTCGTCTCGTACTCGCCGTACCAGTGGATGACCGTGCCCGAGCCGGAGGCCGGCGCCGGCTCGATGCGCGCGTGATAGTTGCGCATCGCGGAATTGAACGCGTCTTCGTAGGCCAGGAGGCGTCGCTTTGCCTTCCCGGTCAGCCGCTCCCCGGAGACGGTGCGACCCGTCCGGAACGCCCGGACGGCACCGACGCCGTCGTCGCCGCCGGGGTCGGGGCCGGTCGACCGCGTCGTGTCCAGACTGTCGACCTTGGACCACAGCGGCCAGCTCGCGGCGTCGACCAGCAGCTTCCAGACGATGTCCGGTGAGGCGCTGGTGGTCACGGTGACGTCGTCTGTGTGCATGGTGGAAGGCTCCTTCGAGTGGGGGCGGGCGGCGCCCCCGGCACGGAAGACGCGGGCGACGCGGTGGCGGTAGGCCAGGCACTTGTCGGCCCGGTGGAGCGAGAACACGGTCGGTGTACCGGGGTGACGCCTTGGTGGTGCGGTCATCCGCCGAGAAAAGCCAGCGGCTCGGCGGTGCCGAACCGGGGGTTCTCCTCGACGCGCCAGTGCCCTGCTCTTGGTACGTCCACCGCCCGCACACTGCTGGTCATGCGCGGGCCCACTGCGGTCCGGAGCGCGTCGAGCTGCCCCTGGGCGGTCATGACCAGGGCCGGGACACGTACCGGTGTTGCTGTCACGGCGTCCCGGACGTCCTTGTCGAGGACGCGGCAGAGCTCGAAACCGCCCGACAGAGCCGTGGGCCGGCGGCAGGTCCGTGCGTACTCCTCGACCTGGTTGCCGGTGAGGGGGGAGCGGCAGGAGGCGCCGCCGAACGCCACGCCACCGAACGAGACGTGGGGGCAGAAGTGCCAGGTACTCGGGCTCTGGGCCTCAGTCAGCGGCCGGTCGAGCCGTCGATCGGTTCGCGGAGGATGTCCGCGTGTCCCGCGTGCCGGCCGGTCTCCTCGATCATGTGGGTCAGCGCCCAGCGGACGCTGGGAGCGGGGCGCCCAGGCCGCGGTCGAGGGAGAGGTGCGCCGAGATCGGTGCGCCCGTCGAGAACGCCGTTCGCACGCTCGACCGTGTACTGGTAGCGGGCCACGACCTCGGCCGCGCTGTCCGCCGGTGCGGCCTGGAACGTCGCCTGCCAGTCGGCGACATCGTCCCCCGGGAACAGCGAGCGCTGACGAACGTCAGATGGTTGAGCAGGCCGAGCAGATTCGTCCCGGATGGCACCGCGGCGGTACGCACCTGCGGTTCGCGCGCGCCGTCGACCTTCACTTGGCTCTACGTGCTCAACGGCCGCCTGCGGCTCGTACTCGGCGAGCGCGACCTGACGTTGCCACCCGGTGGGGCAGCCGAGTTCGACACGTCCTCGCCCCACTGGCTGGGCGGCGCCGATGGCGGCGCGGTCGAACTTCTTATCCTGTTCGGCCTGCACGGGGTACGTGCGCACGTACGCGGTGACCGTCCTCGGCCGTCTCAGCGGTGACCCGTGACCAGGCCCCCGTGGCTCGTCGCCCGGCGTGGCGCATCAGTTGGTGTTGCCGTCCTTGCCGCCGCTGCCGGAGTCGAGATCGGTGTCGGTGGGGTCCTTGCGCGGGGGCCCGGTGGGCGGGAGTACGAAGTCGTGGGAGCAGTTGAGGTTGGAGTCGCCGCCCCAGTTGGGGGCGCCGCGGTCACAACCGGGCTGGGGGTGGTTGCCCATCGGCTGGATGCAGTGGTCGGGGTACTTGACCGGTACGAGGGAGTAGCCGCCGCAGCACATGGGCAGCACGAAGAACCGCTGCCTGTCGGCGATGGGATTGTTCTTGGCCCCGGGGTCCTGGGCCTCGGTGTAGCTCATCTCGCCACGGGGGTCGGTCGGGTGGACCGACAGGCGCAGGCCGCTGCTCTTGTTCTCGAAGGTGTAGACGAGGTTGTTCTTGATGTAGCCGTCCTGGTGGACGACCCACAGGTGCTTCTTGTCGGTGATGTTCTTGACCGGATCGGTTGCGATCTGCAGGTCACCGGCCTGGGTCAGGTATCCGCCGGTGACCCGGTGGATGATCATGATCTCCTTTCCGTGGACCGCGGACCTGACGAAGCTGTCCAGCGCGTTCGCGTACACGAGGGTCTCCTCCGTGGTGAGGGCATGGCTCCGCCGGCTCTGCAACGGCGGAGAGGGGTACGGCGGGAATCGTCCGGCGCCGGGGCGCCCCAACCGGGTGCGGATCGCTGTCGCAAAGCGTCGGCGGGTGGGGGAGCGCGGCTCTGGGACGCGGTATTGCCGTTGTCGGCAATCCGCCTTCGCAAGGGAAATTCCCCGACAGGCGCAGAGGCCAACCGCACTGGGCCTTGGCATATGCAGCGGGCCGGCGCAAACAGAGGCGAAGAACGATAAGCGGACTGAGCTCTCGTGTGAGCGGCGCATGAGCGGGCGTGCGTACCCATATGCCTGCGCCACTGCGGATTCCCGAGCCGGCGGCGTGTGCCGCATCGAGCCGGAGCCGCTTTCGTCGACGAGTGCGCTGAGCGGGGCCGTACCGAGCGGATGATGGCGGCCGAGCGTGGCGGCCGGACATGTCGGCCGAGCCTGCGGGCTGTCCGGCCGGACGGGGTCTGTGGGACGCGTGCCGCGTGTCACCCGCGCCCTGACGGGGGGAGTGAGTGGTGAGGGAGGGCCGGGGGAGCGGTACGAGGGAGACCGAGAAGCACCCGGCCGCCTTCGGGGCCCTGTGCATGACCCGGAGTTGCCAAACTGTCGACGCCCGGCTGAGGAATGCTTCCGTGTCGCACGGTGTCTGTGTACGGTCACTGTCAGCAGCGGTCGTGGCGGCGATCCGGGCGTCCGTGGGTATGAACCCGCAGGTGTCCGGTCGGCGTGGCCCGGCGGCTGCTTCGGGTCGCCCGTAGGGTACGGGGGCCTGTGTGACATCTCGGAGGCAGCATGGCCAGCGGTACCGTCAAGTGGTTCAACTCGGAAAAGGGCTTCGGCTTCATTGCTCAGGACGGCGGCGGACCGGACGTCTTCGCCCACTACTCGGCCATCAACGCCACCGGCTACCGCGAGCTGGTCGAGGGCCAGGCCGTCACCTTCGACATCACCCAGGGCGCCAAGGGCCCGCAGGCCGAGAACATCACCACCGCCTGAATCCCCCTGCCCGCACGGCAGCGGCGCCGCAGCGTGTCTGCGGCGCCGGGTCGTGCGTGGTCGTTCCGGCTCTCCGTACGCCGCTGCCGTACGGAGGGCCGGATCGCGGCCTTTGGGGGAGAGGCTTGACCGTGCTCACTACGGCTACTCGTCATCTCGGCTGTATCGGTGACTGTACGGCCCTGATGCCGCATCAGGTAGCGCGCGGTGAGACAGACACCGGGAACGGCCCCGGCGAGGGCCGCGAAGGTCACCGCGTTGAGCCGGCCCGGTACGAGTTCGAGGTGGGCGCCGTCACTCCAGCGGCACTCGCGTGAGAACGGGAACATCCACTCCACGACGCGTAGCCCGCCGCCCGGCGCCGCGTCCCGCAGGGGGGCCGAGGCCCCGTAGACACAGTGCGGTGGCACCCTCCATGGCGAACCCGAGCCACAGCCCCGGCACATATGCGCACAAGCCTGCACTCGCCGAGAGCATCGACAACTCCATGCCGGGCCACGGGCCGTGCCGCGAGATCCAGACGCGTCGCGCGGCCAGCAGGTGCACCGCCTTCACTGTCAGCAGGAGAGCGGCGGGCACGATGGCGATGTTCGCAACGATGACGGGGCCGTCGGTGCCGATCACTTGACGTCTTCCTGATGGGTTACGTGACGGCTTGCTCCGCAACCAGTGCGGCGTGCCACCGTCGCCTCTCAGCACGAAGGCGGTTCCGGCCCCGGCAAAGGGGGGGCGTGAGAGCCGATGTTCGATGTTCGCACAACAGGAACACGGCCGGGCCCTCACTCACTCAGCGCGGGCCCATGGCATCAGAGCTTGGCGATGGTGAGCGTCCACGAACCGCCCGCGTGCGGGCCGACGCCCAGCGGGCCGACGCCCAGCGGGCGCGCAGTGCGGGGCCGCGCAGCCCGTGCCCGTCGAGGCCGACCGCGACCGCCCGCAACCCGCGGGCGGCCAGGCGCTCGACCACCGGGCTCCAACATCAGCTTCCATGCCAGAAATCATGCATCAGGATGACAGGTAGGGAGGTGTTCATACCCTTCCTTCCGCATCGGAGGTGTCTGAGCTTCACCGCAAACGGAGGTCTTCGTGTCCCGCCGTCAGCCCGGCTGACCGTCCCCGGCCGCCGCGAGCGCCCGTACTCCGCGGCTGTCTGGCCGTCGCTCCGCCAAACCGGCGCGATGGACAACCTCTCGTTCAGCGGAGGCCCGTAACCCCACCTGTGGGGCGCTCGTTCTTGTCTGGCGGGGTGTGGTGATGTGGATGTGTGGGGGTTCCAATGTTCCGCAGGGCGCGTACGGTGGCTGGATCACTGTCAGGCATCGACCGAAGGACATCAAGTGACTTCTGCCGTCGAAACGTCCGCCCTGCAGCAGGCCATCTGCGACCTGGAGCGGCAACTGCCGGAACTGACCGCACGGGAAGAGAGGTTGCGTAGTGAGCTTCGCGAGGTCGAGCAGCGCCTGTCGTCGGCGCGGCAGGCCCTTGCGCACTTGCGTGTGCTGACCAGCACCGTCTCGCCTGAACCCGCCGGGGCGTCGGCGCAGGAAGAACCGTCGCAGCCGGCCGACCAAGGTTCCGGCGAATCGCAGGCACCGGAGGCATCTGAGGCACCAGAGACGGCACAGGCAACGCGAGCAGCGAAGGCAGAGCGCGAGGCGCCTGCGCCGGCCGCCGAGGCCGCCGGGGTGCCCAAGCCTCGTACAGCCGCCAAGGCCGCCGGAAGGACTCGCCGGGCCGCCCCGGCCGCCAAGAAGCCGGCGCCAGGCCAGGGCAAGGCGACGTCGAAGAAGCCGAAGACGTCTCAGACGGCGGCCAAGAAGAAGGCGGTTGCTGGTTCGCGCGCGGCCGCTCCGGCCGCTGGTGAGGGCACGAAGGTGGCGTCGCCGCTGTTGGGTTCGGCCCTGGCCATCCTGCAGGAGCGCGGGGCCGCGATGCGTCCGGCCGAGATCAACATCGCGTTGGGCCGAGAGGACACCGCCGGACAGCGCGAGTCGCTGCGCAACACATTGGAGCGCGCCGTCAAGGCGGGGCTGCTGAAGCGTCCGGAGCGCGGCCAGTACGCGGTCTGAGCAGCCGCGGCTGCATCCCGCGGCCACCTGCCTCCCCACCCACCTGACGCTCCTGCGAGACGCAGGCGCACCGCAGTCCCGACGCCTACGAACCGACCCCATGGCCTGTTCTGTCCGCGCCTTGCGGGGCAGGTCCTGGGGCCGGGCGATGACCGGCGCGAGGGCTGAGCGTTGGCACTGTGGCGCCGTGCGGTACGGCATGGCTCCGGGCCACGGGTGGCGGGAAGGCCGCCCCGAGTGATGCCGCCGTCAGGTAGACGCGATGGGCGGCGGTAGGCGCGCAGCACTCGCAACGTCATCGAGCGCCGTCTTCCAGCACCCAGTGCGCGGAGCGCTGGCCGTGGCGTTGACAACCGCAATGAGCGGGGCGCTCTCGCACAGAAGGCGGCGGGCAAGGCTTCTTGGGAGGGATCGTCCGGGTCGACCGCGGCAACGGGGCGCCCGTGGAAATCGTGCGGCAGGCCGCCTGGACGAAAGACGACCACCGCCTCGCCGCCGGCGATCAGTTCGGGTCCAACACCAAGACGGTCACCACGACCCTCGTCCTGCGACTGGTCGCCGAGGACGAGAACGGTCTGGCCGACCCGGTGGAGAAGTGGCTGCCCGAGCTGGTCAAGGGCGGCGAGCACATCACCGTCCGGATGACGCTAACCACACCAGTGATCTGGGTGGCTCCTTGCTGACACCGGAATTCCTGCCCTCCCTCACGGGCCGCAAGCAGCGCACCTGGCGGCCGCAAGGCCTCTTCGCCATCACTCCCGAGCAACACCCGTCGGCCAAGCCCGGCCGGACGTACTCCTACAGCGACGCCAACTACGCGGCTCTCGGACTGATCCTGGAGATGGCCACCGGAAGCCGTCTGGCCGAGCTGATCGAGCAGGAGAACACCAAGCCGTTGGGGATGAAGAACCCGTACCTGGCCACGAACGCCGACTGGCGCGCCGGGAAGCAGCACGTGACCGGCTATGGAGCCGGACGCCGGGCGTCTGAAGAAGGTTTTGTCCGCGACCGTGGACCTGCCCGAAGGTGTCGGGTTCGCCGGCCTCGAACGGCCCAAGAGCCATGTCGACACCGCCGGTGAGGAGAAGGCCGCCGCGACCGCGAACAACGCCCTCGTCGAAGGGGCGGCCTGCCGCATGCTGGGCAAGCCGCGGCCCTCGGTCAGTTCCGGCGAGTGACCGGCACCGGCGGGAGCCGACCACCCTGTTCCGGCCGAACATCAACTCGTACGGCCCCTTCCGTCTTGACATGGACATACGATACGAACCGTCGCTGTCCGTGCCGGTGACCGCGACGGTGCCCGCCTCGCGCCGGGCGCCTGAACCCGCAGGGCAGGCAAGGGTCCGGCGTCGAGAGCCCTGTGGACGACAATCAGGGCAAAGTTTGGAGTGACCGGATTTCGCTTACCCCTCTACCACATCGCGACATGCAGTTGGTGAGATCGGCTGTCCGCTTCAGGACATCGACAAGAAGGGGTGTCTCTCTTGACCACTCACCTCAGACATGGCGCCGGCCTCAGGAAGGTCCTGGCGCTGATGGTGGCGCTGTGCGGATTCATCGGTGTGACCGCGTTCGGTGCGACCCCGGCGGCGGCAGCCGACCAGCGTCAGGCGATCTACGCCATCGCACACCGGGTCGACACCCTGGACGGCGTGGACGCCGCGCTCAAGCATGGCGCCAACGCCATCGAGATCGACGTCTGCGCCTGGTGGAATCCGAACGAATGGCGCGCTTGGCACGACTGTTCCTCGGCCGGTGACACCCGGCACGGCCCCAGCTTCGACAGCATGATCGACCGCATTGTCGCCAACGCCAACGCGGGCCGCCGGCTGGCGCTGGTCTGGCTGGACATCAAGGATCCGAACTACTGCGGAGAAGCACCGAACCGCGGGTGCAGCGTCGCCGGGCTGCGCGACAAGGCGCAGCGGCTGACGGCTGCCGGGATCCAGGTGCTCTACGGCTTCTTCGAGTACCACGGCGGCAACGACCCGGACGTCGGCGGCAGGGGCTGGAAGAGCCTGGCAGGCAAGCTCGGCAGCCTGGAGGGCATCACGACGACCGGGAGCCGCGACACGGTTCAGAGTGCCTACAGCCGGTTCGGTTCCGGGTTCCCGAACGGTCACCGGGTGATGGACTACGGCGACACCAACATCGCCAACGGATTCGGCAACTGCACGGAAGCCACCTACAACACCTGCGCGGAGCTGAAGAAGGGGGCCGGGGACCGTGCCGCCGGACGCCTCGGGGCCACACTGTCCTGGACGACCACCTACAACGATCCGTGGTACGTCGACAAACTGCTGGGCGATGCGCGGGTGGACGGCATCATCGCGGGCTACGGCAACTTCACCGGCGAGCACGAGTACGACAGCGGCTGGCAGTGCGCCAACGCCATCAACCTCATCCGCGACTGGGTGAACCGCCACGGCGCCACCCACCGCATGGCCAACAGCGGCGACCGCCTGTTCAAGTAACGGACAGCCTCGGGCCGGGGCCCTACCTCCCTACCCCCACGGGCCCCTCAGACCGTCGGCCGGGATCTCGGCCGACGGTCGTTTTCGGGAGGGAACGGCAATATGTCTCAGTCGAGGTGTGCTGTGCGGACTCCGAGGCTGGCCCCGACTACATCACTCGGTTCCTGTGCCCTGCGCGAGCGTGAACCGCTGACAACCCGGCTCGTCGCGTCGGCCTCGTCGGTGCGAGCCAGTTGGGCGGCGGTGGGGTCGACCTCCAGGGCGCCGGATCGTCCATCAACTGCGCGGGGGTGCGCGCCGACGATGGGTACCGTCACGTCCGGGTTCTGTGGCGACGCATGGACGAATGTCTGTGTCCACCCCGCACCGGGGGCACCGAAGGGGTTCACCATACGATTCGGTGTCGTCTGCGCCAATCCGGGGTCGCGGTGTTCCGACCCTGTTCCGTCGCGACGGGGCAAATGCGCGATGCCGTCACGTGCCGGTGGTAAGCAATCGGATCATGAACGACATTCAGGCACGCACACCCGTCGCGGCCGACGGCCGTCTCGGCACGGCCGCTGAACACCCCGGGTTCAGCGATCCCCGCTATCTGCGACGTCGCCAAGCCATCGCCGCGCGTGCCGGCGGCCACCAGGTCGGTGACCCGTCCGTGGCGGTGGACTACACCGATGACGAACAGCGGACCTGGCGAACCGTCCACCGGGTGCTGTGGGCCGCTCAGGCCCAGCACGCCTGCCGCGCCGTGCTCGACGCCAGAGCGCAGGCCCCTGTACCCGCGGATCGCATCCCACAACACGCCGAAGTCGGTTCCCGGCTACGCCACCTGACGGGCTTCGACTTCACTCTCGCGGGAGGTGTGGTGGAGAACAAGCGGTTCCTGGGGGCAATGGCCGAAGGCTACTTCCACGCCGTGCAGTACGTCCGCCACCCGGCCGTGCCACTGTTCACCCCCGAGCCCGACGTCATCCACGACGTCTTCGGTCACGGGATCCACCTGGCCTCACCGGCCTTCGCCGACATCTACCGCCTGATCGGTCAGGCAGCCATGCGCATCGAGAACGCGGACGTCCTGCAGATGATCAGCGACGTGTACTGGTTCACCCTGGAGTACGGGGTCCTTGCCGAGGGCGGGATGCCCAAGGCCTACGGAGCTGCCCTGCTCTCCTCCTACGGCGAAATCTGCCGACTGTCCCAGTCATGCATCCGTCCGCTGGACATCGAAGCCATGCTCGCGACCGCGTACGACATCGCCGGCTACCAGCCCGTACTCTTCAGCGCCTCCAGCCTGGAAGAAGTCACCGACACCCTGGGCCGCTTCCTGCATCAGCTCGACGACGAGAGCGCGCCTCGCTTCGGGCGCTCCCCGGCCGCCTGACCGAACTGCTCGTCCGCAAGCCGCACCACGAGTGCTGTGCCGCAGCGGAGACGTCGCTGAGCCCCACGGCTACGAGCGTCGAAGGCCCACAACGCCAGCCTGTTCCACCACCGCACCTCACGGCATGCGGACCACAAACCTGCCGTCGGGCCTTGGCCGCAACCCTGCTCAGGCAGAGCTTGCCCCTGCACGGTGATCAGGCTTTGACCGATGTCCATACCCTGCCCGGGTCCGAGTGGAGCTGAGCCGCTGCGCGTCACCCCGGACAGGATCGGTGTCCGTCGCGAGGTGGTCCGCGGAAGAGGGCGGATGCCAGCACCAGCAGAGCACCCGCCCCCTCGCACTGAGGTTCGGACTGGCCGACTCGCCGACCGGGCTGCTTGTCTGGATCGTCGAGAAGTGCCGCGCGCGGAGTGACTGCGGGGGCGAACTGTCGTCCCGGTTCAGCAGCGACTTCCCTGACACAGGTATCGCTCCACTGGTTCACCCACGGCATTTCGACATCCTTCCGGCCTACTACGAGTACGCCCAGCAGTTCACGAGAAGGGACGAGCGAGTCGAGGTGCCGACGGCACTCGCCCTGGTCCCGGCCGGCCTCTCCCAGCCACCCCGCAGTCGGGCGGAGCGCACGTACAACATCACCAGGTACACCCACATGCTCCGCGGCGGACACCTCGCCGCCCACGAAGAGCCCGAACCCCTTGCCCACGGCCTCACCGAATTCTTCGGCGCACACCGGTGGGCACGCCAAAACCTGTGACAGTTCTCAGTGGGTGTCCTGCGAGCGTTCGGTGGAGCCGTAGGGCGTGAGGGCGGGCGGGTTGACCGTCAACTCAGCCTAAAACCCGGCCAGTCAACTTGCCCGGTGAACCGTCAGCAGAGCGTCTGCTCAGAGGATGACCTGGTCGGACCCGGCCTCCAGACGGGCGATCGCCTTGCGGCACGCGCCGACGAACTTCTTGAACTCCCCGTTGGTACTGCCGGGGCGTCCGGCCAGCGTGTCCGTGTCGAAGAAGGACGCGCGCAATTCGGTGCTGAGTTCCAGTTGGCCGCCCTTGCCGAGCATGGTGCGGTTACAGGGGTTGCTGGGGTTGACGCCGGCCAGGTCCGGGAAATCGTCGCCGTCCACCGTTTTGTAGTGCGCGCCCAGCTCCTGGTGCAGCAGCTTCTTGAAGGCGGGGTTCAGCCCGCCGACCACGACCACTTTGGGGTCCTGGCCGCTGCGTACACCGGCCTGTTCGGCGGTGCAGCCGTGCAGGCTCAGGAGGTTGAGGCTGGAGGCGGCCATGGAGATCGCGACATGGTCGTCGCAGTGCTTCGCGGTGACGTGCAGTTCGCGGTTGGAACCCACCCCCATGCCGGGCAGCCGCAGCCCCTCGAACATCCAGTAGTCGTACACCGGCTCGCCCGGGAAGAGGGCCTCCAGGGTGTCGGGCTTGTAGCCGGCGATGCCCAGGCACAGCTCGGAGGTGCCCTTTTCGATGCCACCGCCGTGCATCGCCATGATCGTCGTGCGGTGGTACGGGAATCTCTCGCTCCGCTCGTTGTCGAACAGCTCGTGTCGTTTGTACCGGCGTGCGTACTGGATGCCCTCCTGACCGGAAAGCGCCTTGTACAAGTTCGTGTTGGAGGCGTACAGGTCCCCCTCGGACGTGGCGTGGGCCGTGGTGGCCCCCATGCCCGTCACCAGGGGGGTGCTGCTGACAGCCACCGCGCCGAGCGCGGCGGTGAGGACAGTGCGGCGGTTGATAACAGGTGACATGTCGCACATCCTTACCCACCCCGTCCTCGGTGCGAACACCGGGGTGGGCCTCCGCGAGCCCGGACGGAGCTGGGGTGCGTGTCAGACAACGCGTAGCGGCGCCCCGCGCCCGAGGGGCCCGAGAGAAGGGCAGCGGGGCAGGCGTACACGTACAGGGAGGGGGTGACGAAGCGCATCACGTTTACCGTGGTGACCGGCCCGGGCCAGGCCAGCCCAGTCCGCCGCCCGGACGAGAGTGAGCGGGGGCACCGCCTGGTGCCGCACGGCAGTCGGCGGGAAGGAAGAAGGAAGTGCCGGTGGTTGGTGCTCGAAGGGCTTCTTAACGCCGGGCGTGTCGAATCTTCAGCCGTCCGAATCCCATGGCCCCGGAGAGCCGGATCTTCGGTCCGCCGGGGTGGGAACGCTGTCGGGGCTTGTAGCGCAGGTCCTTCCACCCGGTGTGCAGACCTTCGACGTCGACGATGGCGTCCCGGGGCACGATGATGGTGGCGCCACCGGTGCCGAGTTGCAGTTCGATGTCGATGTCCGGGTGCTCGATGACCGCCCGGGACAGATTCAGGTGCACCCGTGCGTACGCGGACTCGACCTTGAGGGTCCGAGGTACCCGCCATGCGCCACGCCGTTGGATCCGCCCGCCGGCCGCGGCGATCGTTGACGGCGTGTCCGGAACCTCCTCCGGGAGCGAGTTCAGAGCCGACGCAAGCTCGCTGTGCGTCCTGGCGGTGAGCAACTGGTCGAGAAGCTTGTCCATCTCCTCGTGCGAGATGCGCTCCTCGGCGTATGCCTCCCGCAGACGCTGCACGGCCTTCTCGCGGTCGTCCTCGCTGAGCAGGGACGACGGATCTTTCTGCGGTGAGGTCACCATGTCACTCTAGTGCCGTGTCGATGATCTGAATATGCCGAGGCCCGGAGCAGGCAGAGCCACCGATGCTGACTGACAGGGTGGCGCCGTCGGCCGACCCCGGTCCGGCCGACGGTTACCAGGCGGTGGGGGCAGCGTGAGGCCACGAACACCACTTGCCTCCGGGTACGGACTCACCTGATGACGTCACCGTCCGGGACGTCCCGGACGGTGACCTTCTTCCGCTGCCGGCCCAGGACCCGAGCCACGACGTCACCGATCCCCTTCGCGTCAAACGTCGGTTCGGGGGGCATGCCGTCGGTGTACCGCTCAATAGCCTTCTCCAGGTACTTCGGATTCCAGGTCCCGATGGAGCCGCTGACGTCGACGCTCTCCACCGACCGACTGCCGACGGCCGCCTTGAGAGCCGGCAGAACCTGGTCCGACGCGCGCTTACCCGGCACCTGGAAGAGGCTGGCGTGGGCGCCGACCTTGCCGCCGTCCCGCAGATGGACGGTGATGGTCAGGCAACTGGTCACGGACGGGTAGATGATCGTCCCGTTGGGGCCCACTTCGTCGACCTCACCCTCAGCGATCGAGACGGAGGCCGCGGCCGGGGCGGACGCGCCGGACGCCGGGGCGCGCTGAATGGGTACGGTCTGTATGAGCCCTTGGCCATGTCCACATCCCGATCCGTGCTGATGAGGACCACCACTGTCCGCCATCCGCTGGACGGTCGTGGGGGCGGACATGGCCCAGTCGGCGAATGCGTCCGCGAATTGCTCGCGACTGTCCTTGGGGTCCGAGATGCTCAGACCGGCGCCGTTGTCCGTTCCTTGCGGGACCTCCCGGTCCACCAGGTGTCCCACCTCATGCCGCCAGTCTCTGGCGGTCATATTGCCACCGTCGACTATGTGCTGTCCGGTGGTGAACGCTTTGGCATTGACCAGAGCGGCAGCAGTGCGAGCCTCGGGTCCGTCGTGCACCCGAACAGCGCTGAAGTCCGTACCGTCGACGCGCGCCTCCATTTCCTGCCGCAGGGAGGGATCGAGGGGATGTGAGGCTGATTTCAGAGCCTGGTCGACAGCGGCTCGCTGTATCTGCGCGTGGTCTTCGGTCTCGTCCTTCGTGCGGTCTGCCGAGCCGGATTCCCCACTGCCGGACGCGACGCGTTGCAGATGCTGCAGCCAGTGGGTGTTGAGTCCGGGGGGCTTCTGGCTCAGGCGGGAGGAACCCGGCTCGGAGCTTCGACCAGATTTGTGCTCCTGCCCATGCGAATGCACACTTCCTCCTCCGCGACGCCAAGATGCTTGCGCCCTTCCTACATCGCCGCTTGAGCGTGCGGAACCGTCGTCGGGGCAGGCCCGCGCGCTCATGGAGGGGGACTTTCGGGCAGGTGCACTGCCCCGGCCGAAACATCGGCCATGTCAACGGCTGTTCACGGTGCGGGGCGGGTGAGGTGCGGTACGGAGCGGTGCGGTCAGGAAGGCCCCGTCGTCCCCCGGCCTTTCGATCGCAAGAACCTCGCCACATTGGCATTACCCGCTGACTGCTGGAGCAGTAAGAGCTGGCCCAGAGTGCTTTGTTCAGGCATCGTCCGCGCGATCTTCCCCATCACGTCCGCGAAATCGGCAACATCCTCCGTCCCTGCGCGCACGTCCCGTTCTTGCCCGGATCGGCGTCCCCGGTGCTCGCCAGTCATTTCGGTTTCCTCTCGGGTTCTTCTCCGGTGGCCCGAGACGAGTGTCATGGTCGCGCTGCGCGATCGCAACGTTCCCTTCCAGCCTGTGCGCAGCAAGGCGGAGCGGAACTTCGGGCTGTTTCTCGATCACGGTGACTTGTGCGCCGATCTCCGCTGGAGGTCCAACTCGATGTCGAGCTGTACTGCCAGGTCAACGGTCAACGGGCTTGGCCTCTTCGAACCAGTAATCCCCTCCGACCGGTGCCGCTACCCGGGCGTGTTGCCGTCGCGTTGCTCGTCGCGAGAACGGGCAGAGGCCGCCTTCTTTGATGCGTCTGTCAGTTCCGGGCACGCGAGGCCACGCCCTTGCCGGAGTACGGAAAGGGAAAGCCGCCCGCCCTTGCCCGTTGTCTGCATTGTCTGCCGACGTCCGGCCAGGAGAGGCTGTGGGGCGCCGGGCCCAGAGTGCTGCTATCGAGAGGCCGGCGTTGTGGACCGGCAAGGAGAGACGGCACATCATGACGGTGACGAGAGCAGGCACGGCCCACGGGGCGGACGGGTCGTCGCTGCCTCCGCAGGGAGGCGGCCGGGCTTCTCGCCGGTCTGCGGGTCGGACGAGGCTCGGCGGCGCCTCATTGATGGTGCTGGCTCTCGCTTCGGCGCTGGCCTGCTCCTTGGTGTTCGCCACGTGGCTGCCCAGGGACATCAAGGACTACCGGGACTATACGACGGCCGCGCCGTGCCCCGCCCACACGCGGGCGAAGGCGGTGGAGCACTGCCTGCGCACGGTGTCCTTCACGGTCGAGAACACGGAGGTCAGGGGCGGAAGGAACGGCAGCTACAAGGCGACCCTGTCCGGCGCGCCAGTCGGTAACGGCGTCGCGGTGTTCGGTGATTCCGAACCGGTGCTGGAGACGCTCAGGCCGGGGGACCGGATCACCGGTACGGTCTGGCGCGGCCTCGTCATGACGATCAGCAAGGCGGGAGCTCGGCAGAGCACCTCCTACGCACCGCGCGACGAACCTCAGATGACAGCCGCCCTCGGCACGTTCCTGGGCCTCCTGGCCGTGATGGGGCTCGTATTCGGCGCGGTACGGCTGGCCGGCCCCCGCAACCCCCAGCCCTTCACCTGGCGCCCGTACGGCATGCCCGTGTTCATCGCCACGGCGGTCACCTGCATCGCCGTCGGGTTCCCGGCCCTGTTGCTCGGCCTCCCGTGGTGGCTGGTGCCGGCCCTGTCCGTACCGGCCGTGGCGTACACGGCCTGGGCGTTCTGCCGGTACCGGCGGCAGAAGACGATCGTGGACTGTGGCGGGTGACGGCACCGCGACTCGGCGAGGTTGCACAAGGCCGCCGCGCGAGGCACGACTGCCGCTCTGACGGCGCTCCGGCGGCGCTCCGGCGGCGGGAAGAAGCCGAACCGAGCGGGACTTCGGCTCGTGGAGTTCCGGTCGGGCTGCATGGCGGGGTGGCTGAGCGCGGCGGCGACGATGAGGCGGCCAGCGACCAGCGGCCTGCGGTCCCTGCCCTTGCCAGGCGAGTACGAGTCGACTGGGCGGCGATCGGCCCGCAGGGTGAACCGCCGCATGCGTCGGGCTTCGGGCCTTCACGGTTCGCCCCGCCGCTCACGCCGCGGTGGCGTGAGCGGCGGGGCGAACCCGGCCGAAGATCGTGGCCTCGGTAACGGTTATGGCACGAGTACGACGGAGTTGATCGGCGTCATGTTGTACGGCGCGGATTCGCCCACACCGCGCATCACGTCGGAGCAGCCACCACCGCCGTTGTAGCCGTAGCAGAACCGGAATCCGGCTCCGCCCGTCTGATTGTTGACGATCACCCGGTTGCCGGTGACGTTCGACAGGTTGTGGGCGCCGTAGCTGTAGAAGATGTTCTTGCTCAGGATGCTGCCGTTCGTCTCGCGGATGCAGACCGCTCCGGACGGACAGGGCGTCGCCGCAGCGGCGCTGGGAGCCGTACTGAGCCCGAGAACCCCCAAGGCGAGAGACAGGCCTGCGACGGATACACCGAACTTGCGCAATTTTCCCCCTATGACGTGATGTCCCGGGGCGGGGCATCTCGTGTCCGAAAGTATCCCGTGTCAACGAGGGGCACCAGAGCGTCTGTACAAGTTGTCGGTGTTCTGTCTGTGCTCTGGAAGCTGGCGAGGTTCAAGGGGCGGACGCGTTTTCAGGAATGAGAAGAGAGTGCGGGGCTGGCCGGCGGAGGGCCGCCGACGGGCGGGGAGGCGCCCTGGGGCGCGGCCCCGAAGCGCTACTTTGCCGTCGGGAAGGATGTTCGGCCACTTCGAGCAGGGTGTTCAGCGGTGACCGTACGGGCCTCCCGCGCCAGTCTCCGGTACAGGCCGCCGGGGCCACCGGCCGTCGGGCCTGCCGACCACCGGGCCTACCGGACCATCGCGCCGAAACGGCCGCGCGGTGATCTTTCGCAGTCAGCGGGTGGCTACCCGTGGCGCAGGCCCTGCTGTCGGAGCAGCCTCAGTCGACCCGGACCACGTACTTGCCCCGCACGCCGCCCGCCTCCAGCGCCCGGTGTGCCGCTGCTGTTTCCTCCAGGGGGAAGACCGTGTCCACCGCCGGCCGCAATGTGCCCTCCGTCGCGTGGCGGGCGAGGTCGTCGAAGAGCGCTCGTTGGGGATCGCCGCTGAAGAAGCGCACCCGGCCGCGACCGTGTACGGCGCTGGCCGCGATGTAGCCCAGCGAAGCAGCGGGCCGCGTCAGGTCGAAGGCGATGGTGACCATGCGTCCGCCGGGCTTCAGCAGCCGCCGGAAGGTGCGCAGGCCGGTGCCTGCCGTGTCGAGGACGACATCGAACCGGCCCAGTTCCGCCGGGGGAACGGTCCGGTGGTCGACGGCGTGGTGGGCGCCGAGCGTGCGGACGAAGTCGAGGTTGGCGGCGCGTGCCAGGGCTGTGACCTCGGCGCCGTACGCCTGCCCGAGCTGCACGGCGGCATTGCCGACGCCTCCTGCTGCGCCCCGTACGAGCAACCGGTCACCGGGGCGCAGCGCGGCCTTGTCGCGGAGGGCCGTGATAGCCGTGGTGGCCACCGGCAGCGCGGCGGCGGCCACGAGGTTCAGTCCGTCCGGGACCCGGCCGAGCCGCTCGGGTCGTACCGTCACGTACTCGGCGGCGCTGCCGAAACCGGAGACGCGGCCCACGATGCCCCACACCCGGTCGCCGACCGCCACGCCGGTCGCGCCGGTGCCGACTGCGGCGACCTCGCCGGTGAAATCCAGCCCGATGCGCTGCGGGAACCTCCGGCCGGTGAGGAGGCGGACCTGACCGGAACGGGCGGCCAGTTCGCCGCCGTTCACGCTGAACGCACGTACGCGCACGAGGACCTCGCCCGGTGCCGGCCCGGGGCGCGGCACCCGGCCCACGTACAGCACGTCGGGGCCGCCGAAGCGGTCGAACAGAACGGCTTTCATCGTACGGTCGTCCATCGTTCTCGCCTTCGCTGCCAGCGGTTGTGCGGGGGCCTGGGCGCCGAGCGTAGGCTGCCAAGTGGACGAGGGCGTCCACTTGAGCCGGAGGTGAGAGACAGTGGCGGGGGAATCCTCTCGGATCGCGGGTCCGGACGGGCTGCGGGCGGACGCCCGGCGCAACCGGCGACGCATCCTCAAGGCTGCCCGCGAGGTCTTCGCCGAGCACGGCATCGACGCGCCCATGGCGACCGTGGCCCGCCGGGCGGGGGTCGGCGTGGCGACGCTGTACCGGCGCTTCCCGACCAGGGAAGCCCTGGTGCGGGCCGCGTTCGCGCAACAGATGGACACCTGTGCCCAGGCGCTCAGCGAGGCGCTGGCCGATCCCGACCCGTGGCGGGGATTCCGACGCCTGGTTGAAACGGTCTGCGCACTGCAACGGGAAGAACGGGGCTTCCCGGCCGCGTTCGTCGCGGCTTTCCCGGACAGCACGGGAGAACACGCGCGGGTACGGGAACGGGCCGAGCGGGACTTCATGACCCTGGTCCGCAGAGCGCAGGCGGCGGGCGCACTGCGAGCCGACTTCCACCCCTCCGACCTCGCCGTGGCGCTGTTGGCCCACTGCGGACTGGTCACCGCGCTGCCGGACGACCGCGCGGCGTCCCGGCGCCTGGTGGCGTACCTGCTCCAGTCATTCCGCGCCGAGGCGGCCCACGAGGCGCTGCCGGCGCCCAGCGCACTGTCGCTCCGCAGGCTTCCACTCGCGGCCGACGGCTCCCAGGGGCAGCGGCCCTCCGGGGCCTGATGCAAATCCGCCAGGGTGACCGGGACTCATGCTGCTGCCGTCAAGCTGCTTCTGGCTGCCCCGGTTCGGTACGGCGCTCTTTCAGGTGGTCCGGATACGGCTGGGCGACCAGGTGGGGGGTGAACGACGATGCCGTGGTTCCCGGGGCCGGAGTAGCGGCCGGTCGACAAAACCGCAGACCACCCAGCCTGTGCGTCGAGTGGAGCCGGGTTGTGCGGGAGGCGATGCTGGGCACGTGGATCACATGACTGACACCGGTTTCTTCACCCGCAGATACGGGCCTCCGCCACACGAGGACCGCCCAGCCATGATGCTCGTACACGGTCTCGGGCTCTCGGGACGTTACTTCGTGCCGCTCGCGCGTCGGCTGGCCGCGAGTGGGGCGAGCGTGGTGGTGCCGGACCTGCCGGGCAACGCGCGTTCGCGGGCCGCCGCGCACCGCGCACCCGATGTCGGACAGCTCGCCGATGCCCTGGCCTGCCTGCACCAGCGACTGTCCTTGGGCCCGAGTGTGATGGTGGCCAACTCGGTCGGCTGCCAGGTGGCCGCTTCCCTGGCCGCCCGCCACCCCCATCTGGTGAGCCACCTGGTGCTGGTCGGCCCGGCGCTCGAACCGGGGATCTCCGGTTGGCGCCAGTTCGTACGGCTCGTCGCGGACGCCCCCGGAGAGCCCCTCAGCCTGCTTCCTCTGGCCGCGTTCGACTACCTGGTGACCGGCCCCCTGCGCTGCGCCGCCTCCTTTCAGCACTCGCTGCGGGACGCGGCCGAGTCATTCGAGGCCAACCTGTCCCAGGTCCGCGCGCCCACGCTCGTCGTACGGGGAGCGGGTGACACCATCGCTTCCGGCACATGGATTCGGCGCGTGGCAGCCCTGGTCGCCGCTGGGCGCGCGCAGGACATCCCGGGCGCGGCCCACGCGGCCCACTACAGCGCGCCGGACGCCATGGCCGCACTGATCGAGAAGTTCACGGTGGGAGAGTCCGGATGAAGTCTTCGAAGACGTCCGGCCACGCACCGCTCGGGCACGCCAAGCGTCCCTCGCTCTGGCTGCGCCTGCTGCCAGGCATCTCACCGAAGCGCCGGGGCTTCGTCCTGGCTTGGTGGGGGTTCGCCCTCACCTTCGGCGGGATGCGCCTGCTCACCTGGCTCATCCACATCGACGTGGCGGGGGTCGGCGACGTGCAGGCCGGCGGGGTGCACATTCATCACTACGTGTGGGGGATCCTGTTGCTCGCGGTGGTGGGTGCGGCGAGCCTGGCCGAACGCTCGGCGCGGGCACGCGCCTGGATAGGGCTGTCCTACGGGGTGGGCCTGGCTCTCGTCGTCGACGAGGCGGCGCTGCTGATCAGCCTGGAAGACGTGTACTGGGATACGGAAGGCGGAGTCAGCATCGCCCTGGCCATCGCCGTGATCGCCATCGTCGGCAGCGTCCTCGCGGTCACGCGCGGGCGGCGTGCCTCCAGAGAGGATCCGGACGACGATGGCTGAGGCCCGCGAGAAATGACACGGACAGCCGCACCGGGCCCGGTACGACTGTCCGGTACTCGGTGGGCCGACGGTCTCGGGCTCTGGCGGATCGCGCCGCTCACCGCCTATCGGAGCGGCCGCCAGCGGTCCGCGGGCTTGGCCCTGGCCCATGGGGGCGTCGAGGCTCGCAGAAGCCCGCGCAGTCGGTCCACCAGGTGGGCGTACGTGGTGAACACGGCCGCCGGCGCGGACTTCGCCCATGGGGCGGACTGGATCAGGTGGGTGGTGCGCGCTCCCAGCCCGTTCGGTATCGGGGTGGCGTGGTGACAGCCGGACAGAGGCATCGGTGGAGGCCGTGCGATCCCGTAAAGCCCCTGTAGGCGGGGATTACGTAACGCGCTACGTAGACCGCGTCCGAACGGCGTGGGGAAGCCGTACTCGCGCGTAGCGTCGAAGACGTCCGCCGAGAACACCTCTGAGCGGGACCAGCTCAGAATTCGAAGGCGCCGACATGCGGTGGACGCCACAGGGAAAGCCATGGAAAGGAAGCCCATGACCAGGACGATGAAGACCGAGACGAGGATGCTGAGCCGGCGGCGCGTGGCCGTGACCGGTGCGTTGGGGCTGACCTCACTGGCGCTTGCCGCCGTGCCCGCACACGCCAAGGGCACCGTGGACCTGTCGGCGCCGCGAACTGCGGCTGTCGGCAAGACTTTCGCAGTATCCGCGCACGGGAACGACGATGCCGCCTCCTACCTGCGGATATGCCTGGAAGACCGCAGCGGCGGGCAGGCGTGGCACCAGGTGGCCTGCGGCGCCACGGTCTCCAGGGAGGACGGCACGGACGCGCAGGCCGCGACCCGTGTGAAGGGCGCACAGCGCGGCCCGCTGCGATTCCGAGCGGTGGCGTACGGGCTGACCAGCCCGCTCGACCAGCACCCCGTACGGTGGCGGACATCGGACGTGGCGACAGTACAGATTCGCTGATAACGGCCACCGTTCCAGGCCGCGTTGAATGCACTCAACCAGACCGTCCCGGTTGGCGAGAACGCCTTCGAGGGGTGCCTTTCGGCGCCGGCCGGGACCAATCCGTGTACGGGAGCCGAAAGGTTTCAGGGGGCTGGCCGGGGGCCGGTCTCCGGGCCCACCAACCCCGGCCGGACTGGTGCGGCTGGGGATTGGCTGCCCCGAACACCGCGCAGACAACCCGGCCTTGACACTGACGCAGCGGCAACTTGAACGATCACGCCGTACAGGAACACAGCGATCGCTTCAGGAGGAATCCAACATGCTGCGTGGTAAGGGCATCCACTACGACACGGCGCCTCTCCCAACGGCGACACCTCGCGCCCCGTCTTCGATCCTCATGACGTAGTACGCCTCCTGCCCCCTCGACGGCGTGGACTGGACCCCGTTTGATGTCGTGGGTCTGGACGCCTTCCGCAGCGCGCGCAACGCCGCCACCTACTGCGCCGACCCGCGCAGGGAACGCGCCCACGGCAAGCCTGTCGCCATCATGGAGGCAGGCTGTTGCACCTATCCGGGGGGGGCGGGTGACCACGGTGGCGTCGGCTGGTACGTGGCCAAGGGGGCGATGGTACAGGACCGACTGACCGGCTCGGAGTCCCGGTCGCCGGTGACGGCGTCGGCGTCGGAGGCCGGGGGTGAGCCGAGGCGTAGGACCGTACGCCGATGGACGGCCTCGGGCGCAGCGGTGAACGTGGTCCCGCGCAGCCCCTGGGGTCGGCCGCGGCCCCATTGGCCCGCCGCTGTTCGACGGTCCCGGGGCGGAAGTGCAGGTTGCCGACCCCTCCGGAGCCGTGCCGGCCCAACGGCTTGGTGAAGTCGGGCTTCATCTTGGTCATGCGTCCCTCAAGAACTGGTGCATGTACCCCGGATCGTTCTTGGCGTGAGCCAGCCAGATGTTCACCGGCCAGGGGGCCATAGCCGAACGACGCCTCCGCTTCATGCAGGGTGCCGTGCCCGGCATGCTGAGGCGACACCCAGCGTTCCTGGACGCCGTTCCCGGCACGCTGGACAGTCACCTGCGGCATGACGTGAGGCGCCGGGGCCTGGTTGCCGGCCAACATCGAGGACACGGCCGCATTCCCCGCCATACGTCGGAGTTCGACCACCGTCGCGGCACCGGGACTGGCGAGCGTTCTCCCGACTTCCGTCCGGAGTGCACCCCGAACTCGGTCGCCTGGCCTTCAGCCAGCGGGACGGTCATAAGCCCCGGGCGGCAGGCTTCGGTCCGCCCGAGCACTTCCCACCCTGTTTCGACATCCTTCTATGTTGACGAACGTCAATCCAGGGCGCAAGATGGCTGTATCGAAGCATGTCGATGCAACGGGATCAGGGAGGACGTCATGTCCCGTGTCCAGCTCGCCCTCAACGTCGCCGACCTGGAAGCGTCGGTGGTGTTCTACTCCAAGCTCTTCGGAGTCGAACCGGCCAAGCGCCGCCCGGGCTACGCCAACTTCGCCATCGCCGAGCCCCCACTGAAGCTCGTCCTCATCGAGGGGGAGGCAGGCCAGGAGACCCGGCTGGACCACCTCGGCGTCGAGGTCGCCTCCACCGACCAGGTCGCTGCGGCCGCCGACCGCCTCAAGAACGCGGGACTGGCGACCTTCGAGGAGAACGACACCTCCTGCTGCTACGCCCTGCAGGACAAGGTCTGGGTGACCGGTCCCGGCAAGGAGCCCTGGGAGGTCTACGTCGTCAAGGCTGACGCCGACCAGGCGGGCAGGAGCCCCGTCCTGGACGGTGACGCCTGCTGCATCAGCGACCCCGCGGCCGCCGAGCCTGCCCAGGCTGCTGCTGGTTGTGCCTGCGAGTAGGAGGGCGAGAGGGCCTGGCCGTCATGGCCGCATCCGCCCCATGCCCGCCCCGCGCCCGAGCGCCCCCCGAGTTCACGCCCACTGAGTTCCGGAGTGTCGGACTCTTCAAGCCCAAGCCCAAGCCCAAGCCCAGCCCAGGTCGAAGGCGCGGTCGCGGTCGCGGTCGGAACGGGCGCCCTGCCTCCAGGGCTGGGCTCACAGATAGAGCGCCCGGTTGATCGGGATCCCCTGCTCCTGGCAGCCCCGCTCGTAGTGGTCGATGAACCAGAAGACGTCAATCACCTCGGTCACCCTGTCCTGCTCGTCGAGGAACTCCACCGGCCCGTTCAGCCAGAAGACGGTCTTCATGCCCTCGTCGGAGGTCAGGGTGTGGGTGCGGCCCGGGCTTTCCCGGATGAAGTCACCCACTCGGCCGACCCAGTCGTACTCCAGGTAGCGCCAACTGCCGTCGAGTACATAGCCGGAGACCGGGCCGCGGTGGCGGTGGCGGCCCAGGGTCCCGCCGGCCTGCACCCACAGGACGTTCGCGGCCGAGCTGCCGCGGACGTCGAACGTCAGATGCTTGATCATCACCTGTGGGGCGAAGGGGAGCCATGGTGAGGCCGCCTCTGCGACATGGCCTTCGGGGAGGGCGTACTGGTCCCGGCGCCGGTCGATCCGCGCTTCGATCGCGGCCAGGCTGTCCGTACTCGGATTCGAGCTGATCGTCATGGCTGAAGGTCCTTCCTGCCTGCGCGCCGGGGCGTACTTCCACGCCTCCCCATGCTCGACTCCTCACCGCCGGCGCAACAGTGACTTCCAGGACTGCCCGCAGCCGAGGGCGAACGCGGCGACCCGCACCGGCCGGCCTCCGACTGCCACCACCTCGACCTCGACCCCGCCGCCTACGACTTCTACGCGGCCGGGGCGGGTGGACGGGACCAGCCTCGCCGAGGCGCCCGGAGTCTGGCGCACCTGACGCCTGTTGCCCCACTCGGGGCGCTGCCCCGTCAGGGGCACCCTTGCGTGCGCGGGCCGGTGGCGGCGACAACGGGGTTGTGGAGGGTGCCGATACCGTCGATGTCGATGGCGACGGAATCCCCGGCGGCGAGTGCGCCGCTGCCCGCGGGGGTGCCGGTCAGGAGGACATCGCCGGGGAGCAGGGTCATCAGCCGGCTCACCTCGGCGACGAGTGTGGCCGTGCCGCGGGTCAGGTGGGCGGTGCTTCCCTTCTGGCGTACCTCACCGTTGACGCGGGTGGTGATGCCGGCTGCCGTCGGGTCGAGGTCCGTGCTGATCCAGGGGCCGAGCGGGCAGAACGTGTCCATGCCCTTGGCCTTCGTCCACTGGCCGCCGTCGGTTCCGATGTCCCAGGCCGTCACATCGTTGGCGCAGGTGTGGCCGAGGACGTGGTCGGCCGCGTTCGCGGTCTCCACCGACCGGCAGGTACGGCCGATGACGACGGCCAGCTCTCCTTCGTAACGCACGTCGTCGGAGAGTGTGGGGAGCACGATCGGATCGTTCGGGCCGATGACCGACGTGGGGGGCTTGAGGTGGATCAGCAGGTTTCCGGGGGCCTCCGCCCGGCCGCCGTAGTTGCGGCCGATGACGACGATCTTGCCGGGGTTCACCGGTGGCAGGAGCCTGGCTTCCGTGAGGGGCACGCTCTCCTCCACGGGCGTCAGTGGCAGGCCGGGGAAGACGGCATCGCCTACCCCGCCCGCCGGCCTCGAACCCGATTCCGGTTCCGGCCCCTTCAGGCCCGCCGGTCCCGCCGGACCTGCCAGGTCTGCCAGAGCTTCCACGCCCGCCGAACCCTCCGGGCCCCTGAGGAGCCTGACCACGCCTAGCCGCCGATCCACCACCCCGTATCGCGGCCCCTGCGCCGTCATCAGTCGTGCGAGGTTCATCGGACTCCTTGGGGTTCTGGTCGGCTGTCGCTGACATGGGCGGCCAGGGCCTCGGCGGGGCGCAGCCCGTGGCCGGGGCCCGGTGGCGGGGGAGCGCTGTGCCGCTCCCGGTCGACCGTGTACGGCGGATCGGTGAGCGGGGTGGGGAACCACTCGTCCTGGCGGCCGCATTCGACGGCCACGACATCGGCAAGCCGTGCCGCCAGCGTTCGGCCCACCGACCACAGCGGCCCGATCTCACCGACCTGGACGCCGAGTTGGACGCGCAGGCCGAGTTCACGGGCGCGTACGGCCATCCGCAGGGCGGGCAGCAGACCACCGCACTTCGAGATGCGGATGTTGACCAGCGAGGCGGCGGCGGTGGCGGCCGCCCACTCCACGTCGGTGGTGTCCATCGCCGACTCGTCGAGCATCACCGGCATCCCGCCGTCCTGGATGCGGCGCAGGGCGGCCCAGTGCCGCGGGGCGGTGGGTTCCTCGATCCAGTCGGCCCCGGCACGCTCGCGCAGCAGCCGCGCGCCCCGCTCGGCGGTGCCGGGGTCCCAGCCCCCGTTGACGTCCACGGACAGCCGCACCGCGGAGCCCAGCAGGCCACGCACCTGGAGTGCTCGCTCGGCGGTTTCCTCGGGGCTGTCCAGCGCCTTGAGCTTCACATGGGCGAGGCGTCCGCGGATGGCCGGCGGCAGTGCCTCCAACTGCTCGGCGGGGGTACGGCTGAGGTCCACCACCTCGCTCACCGTACGGGGGCGGTCGGTGGACGTGAGCACGCCTTCCGCCCAGGGACAGGCATCCAGGACGGCCGACATCGGCTGCCCGTGCCGTCGGCAGAGCGCGTCGAGGAGTGCGGTCTCCAGCGCGGCTGCGGCGGCCGGCATCGGCCGCGGGCCGCCCAGCAGCCGGGGGAGGTCGAGCGAGGCCAGCACGGCCACGGCACGGCTGAAGTCCTCCACCGCCAGGAGCGGGCCGAGCACGTCCGGATCGAGGGCGCGCAGGGCCTGGACCGCGCTGTCGGTCGTCTCCCCGGTCACGTAGGGGCGGGGAGCACCCTCCCCCCAGCCCGAGACCCCGTCCAGGCGCAGGGTGAGCAGCACCGACCGGCTACGGGTGTGGGCGTGCCGGGCGTGGGCGAAGGGCCGGTGCAGGGGGACCTGTGCGGACCGGGCGCCGACGATGTCGAGCGGATGGCTCACCGTGAGCCCCCTGGGCGGGTGGTGGCCGGTGTGCCGGAGCAGGCCGGGGCCGTGGCGTCCATGGCTGCGCCGGCTCCCGTATCCGTGGCCACAGCGGCGAGCCAGTTCCAGAACAGGTCCCGTACCGGGGAGAACTCCAGGTAATGGCGGTCGGTGTCGAAGTGGGTGTCGACGGCGTGCGGACACACGCGGGCGAGCACCGACCGCGCGGTGTCCAGGTCGATGATGGCGTCCCGCGCCGGCCGGACGAAGTGCGCCGGGGCCGGCGGCGTGCCGTATTCCTCGGGGGCGCCCTCGGTGTACAGGAGTTCCAGCTCGGCCATGACGGCGCGGCAGCCGTCCGTGACCTGGCGCAGCATGCCGTGGTCGTTCGCCATGAAGGCGAGGTAGCGCTGTTCGCCGGTGTAGTCCTCGTCCTTCAGGGCGATCGGGGAACGGTGGTGGCCGTGCAGCGCGCGGAGGCGCTGTACCCCGTCGTGTCCATGGCGGGCCCGCTGCTGGCCGAGCGCCGGGGCGCAGAAGACCACGCCGTCCGGGCGGATCCGGCCGGTGGTGAGCAGGGCGGCCAGCAGGCTGCCGCCGAAGCTCTGGCCGACCGCGGTGACCGGGAAGCCACCGGGGTGCCGGGTCCGGACGGTCCGGAAGTGCGCGGCGTAGTCGTCCAGCACCGCGCCGGCGGAGGGCAGATGGCCGCGGGGCCCGCCGCTGGCCCCGGAACCGCGCCGGTCCGGGGCGTACACGGCGATCTGCCGGCGGGCCAGTTCGGGCCCGGTCTCGAAGAGCCAGCCGGCGTGGCTCTGCAGACCGTGTACGTAGAAGACGGCCGCCTTGGGGGCCTCGGGTATCCACTGGTGCAGGGCGAGCGGGGTGCCGTCCGCCGCGGTGACCGTCTCGACGCGGTGTACCGCTGCCGGGTGTTCTTCGCTGATCACGGTGGCTGTCATCTTTCCGCAGGGGGGAGGGGGGTCCGCAGGGGGAGGGTCAGGCGTACAGCGGCAGTCCGAGGTCGTCGATCACGGTCAGCAGGGTGTCGTCCCGCTGGATCCAGTGATGCTTGATCTGCATGGCCGCCGCGCCCTGTCGGCGCTGTGCCTCGGCGATGGCGAGAAAGCTCTTCGGCGCCAGCGGGAGCAGCCGCAGCGGGCGCAGGCGGTCGCTGCGCCGCTTCTCGGCGTATTCCGGGTTGCATCTCTGGAGCGCGGCCTCGGCCGCGGCGGTGAAGTCGGCGCGCTCGGCCGCGCTCCGCCGTGGGTCCCACTCCATGGCCAGGACGTATCCGGGCGGGGTGCCCCAGGAGGGCACGCAGGTGAACAGGGGAAGGCTCCCCGGAAAGCGGGCGCAGGCGGCCCGTACGGCCTCGTAGACGTGGGACTCGGTGAGCTTCTCGCCGGTGAAGGAGCTGCCGAAGCCGGCCCGCCCGGTGAACTCCAGGCGCGGCAGGGCGCCGACCCGGCCGAGGACGGTGTAGACGTCTCCGACGTCGTAGCGGTAGAGCCCGTTGGCCTGGCTCATGACGAGCCGGTACGAGTGGCCGGTCTCCAGCTCCCGCGGGTCCAGGGTCTCGGCGGCGGGGTCCAGCGGCCCGCCGTCGTCGTCCTCGCGGCACGGTACGAACTCGAAGATCCCTTGGTCGGCGGCGAGCGGACCGGCTGAGGGGTGGTCGTCCACCGGAATGGTGACGATGCCCTCGGTGCCGGTCGTGCTGAACGGCAGTTTGCGGATGCCGGGTGTGACGTCGTCCAGCCAGTCGCGGTACAGGCCGGCGGAGGCGGAGTTCCAGCAGACGACGACGGACAGCCGGGGCCACAGGTCGGTCAGGCGCAGCCCGCCGGGGCGGCGTGAGAGCGTCCGTTCGAGCTGCCGGGCGAGTGCGGGGTCGGCGGTGACGCCGCCGGCCGGGCGGCCGCAGACGGTGCCGCGGCCCACCTCGTCCAGCAGCTCGGGGCCGCGCAGCGCGAGCTGTTCGGCGAGGCCCACGATCTTCGAGGGGTTGAGGGTGACGGCCAGGCGGATGTCGGCCCCGGCGAGCAGGCGCAGTTTGCGGTACAGGCTGTCGGCGTACTCCTCCTCGTCGTCCCCGCGCAGCCAGGGCGCGTCGTACCAGGGCGGTACCCAGTCCTCCGGGCCGACCGCGGCCGGGCGGCGGGAGATGCTGTAGACGGGGAAGCCGTGCAGGCTACGGGAGGCGGGGGTGCGTTCCCAGGAGAGGTCGAGGATGTGCTCGGCGGTCAGGTACCCGGCGCCGATCTGCTCGAAGTACAGGCCCCACTGGGCGTACAGACCGCGGCCCCGGTAGCGCTCCCGCCAGTGCCGGGTGGTGGGCACGTACTTGGGGCGCCCGCTGGAGCCGGAGGTCTTCAGGAACGCGTACGGCGCGCTGCGCGTGAGGACCTGGGCCTCGCCCGCCAGTTGCCGCTCGACGTACGGGCGGAAGCCCTCGTACGCGCGGATCGGGAGGGCCTGCTTCCACTCGGCGAGGGTGGCGACGGAGCCCAGGCCGTGCTCGCGCCCGAACGAGGTGCTGCGGGCCTGGTCGAAGAGGTCCTGGAGCACCAGCTCGCTCGTCGGGGCGGGGGAGCGGCACAGCTCCCGCTGACGGTGCAGGGCGCGCAGGGTGCGGGCGGTGAAGTCCTCGGTGCGGGCGTTCTGCGGTGACGTGGGCGAAGTAGTGGGAATGAGCATCCGGAAAACCCCCTTTTTCTCCGGTGCGGCCGGCCGTTCGGCCGTGGGCCGCAGCGCAGTGACGGACGTGCGGTTGAGGTGTCGACGGGTGGGTGCTGGGTGGCTGGGGTGCCGTGCGATTCGGGTGCCGGCGAAGCGCCGTACGGTTGCGGCGCTCGGCGTGACGTGACACGTGCCCGACGGCCCGCGTGCGGGCGCGCGAGCCGGGTGTCAGACGATCCGCCGGACCTGCCCGCCACCGGTGTCTCCCGACGTGGCGAAGGCGATGGCGGCGGCCAGGAAGCGCTGGACGGCGTCATCGGTCATCCACGCCATGTGCGGTGTCGCCAGGGAGTTCGGGTGGTGGCGCAGGAGGTCCGCGGCAGGAAGCGGTTCGAGGTCGAAGACGTCCAGCGCCACCCCGCCCAGCAGCCCGGCGGCAAGGCGCCGGCGCAGCTCGGTCATGTCGATCAGCGCGGCGCGGGCGGTGTTGACCAGCAGGGTCCGGGGGCCGAGCAGGGCGAGCCGGCGCCCGTCGAGGATCTCCCGGTTCCCCGGCGCGGCCCGCAGGTGCAGACTCACCGCGTCCACCCTGGCCAGCAGGGTGTCGAGAGGCATGAGGGTGACGCCGGCCGCGCGGGCGGTGTCCTCGTCCAGGGACGGTGACCAGGCCGCGACCCGCATGCCGATGCCCTGTGCCAGGCGGGCCACCCGGGAGCCGATCCGCCCCCAGCCGACGATGCCCAGCAGTCGGCCGGACAGCTCACGGCCGGCGGTCGGCTGCCAGCCGGACGCGGTGCCGACGGCCGTCGGCACCCGGTGGGCCAGCATCAGCAGCAGGGTCAGCGTGAACTCCGCCACGGAGTCGGCGGCCAGTCCGGGCGTGTCGTGGACCGCGATGCCGGCGGACCGGGCGGCGTCCGTGTCGACCGCCCCGGCGGCCGGGCCCGCCACCACGACCTGCTGCGGCCGTTCCGCCAGCAGGGCGCCGGTGTCCAGCGGCCGGCCGTGGAAGAAGTGGAGCACGGTACGGGCCCCACGGATCCGCTCGGCGAACCGGGACGGTGTGGTGTACGGATCGGTGAAGATCTCGATCGCGTCACCGCCAGGGCAGCGCCGGACGAGTTCGGCCAACTGCGGATATCCCTGGCAGGTGGGCAGGACGAGGCGTCCCACGGTTGTTTCCTCCCCCGTAATGAGCCGGTGTGGCGAGTCCGGTCAGCGCGTGGCGAGACGGACCCGGCAGGTCCACCACCACGTCGACCCGTCGGTCATCCGGCGCTCCGCGACCTCCCGCAGCCGGGTGAGGCCGAGCGTGTCCTCGCTGACGCCTTCCTCCAGCAGCGCGATCACACCGCCCTGGCTCGCCGCGAAGTCGACGAAGCGGGCGGCGCCGCCGGTCTCCTTCATGTGCAGGCACACCTCGTTGACGTGCCGGAACAGACCGCTCTCCCGCAGGCGTGCCACATGCTCGCTCTTGGGGGCGAAACCGGGGCGCAGCCCGCGCTCGGCCTCCAGCGCGGTGTGCACCGCCTCGAACTCCCGGTATGCCGCGTCGACCGCCGGGTCGACCGCGGGCGGCCAGTCGAAGTCGAAGGCGGCCAGCACGGCGCCGGGCCGCATGATGCGGGCGATCTCGGGGAAGGCCAGGGCGGCGTCGAACCAGTGCAGGGCGTGGCTCACCGTCACGATGTCCGCGCAGCCGTCCGGCAGCCCGGTCTCCTCGGCGGTGCCGTCGACGACGTGGATGCCGCGACGGGCCGCGACGGCCCGCATCTCGGCGGAGGGTTCCACCCCGGTCACCTCGGGCCAGATGGTGGCGGAGAGGCCGGTGCCGCAGCCGATGTCGACCACGGCCGGATCCGTGACCCCGGACCACTGGCGGAGCAGGTCCGCGAGTTCCTCGGGGGGCCGGGGGCGGACGCGGTCGTAGAATTCCGCGAACTTGCTGAAACGGGCCGCAGATTCAGGAATGGAATTCGCCATGGCCATGACGCTAACACAGGCGCCGGATGGCGCCCGAGTGACAAACGGCATAGTTAAAACTTCGTCAACTCGCGGCTTTGTCGGGCGCGTCGGCAGGGGTGTTCGTTTCCGCTTCAATCTCCATTGTGGCAGGTCAGAGCGGTCTCAGGGGTGATGGATGGGCGGCTGTGGCGAAATGCTCAGCGGGATTCACGCGGCGACCCTGGGGCATTCGGGCGGAATGGGCGCAGGGCGAACGGGCGCCGTAACGTGGGGCGCTGAAATTGTTGGCAGGAAGGTGGCCAACCGGTGATTTGACGATTTCTTTGTCGTCTTCTTTGTCGTCGTCGATCAGGCCGACAGGCGGAGCAATGCCTCGTAATCCGGAGTTTCCGGCGGAGCCTGATAGACCACCAGCCGCTGACCTTCGCTGCGGGCCACGTCGAAGGCCTCGTACGTCAGTGTCATCCGGCCCGCGTCCGGGTGGCGGTACACCTTGCGCCCGTTGGTACGTGCTCGGACGTCGTAGCGCTGCCACAGGGCGGCGAACTCGTCGCTGCACCGGGTGAGCTCGTCGACGATGCCGCAGATGTCCGGCGCGCCCGGATGCACCACCACCGCGGCGCGCAGGTGGGCGACCACCCCGTGGGCCACGTCGTCCCAATCGGCGTACAGCTCCCGGGCGAAGGGGTGCACAAAGGCGTAGCGCGCGGTGTTGCGCTCCCGCTCGGGCCAGTCCTCGATGCCGGGGAAGAGGCGCAGCGCGCCCCGGTTGGCCGCCAGCAGGTCGCTGGACCGGCTCAGTACGCAGGCCGGGTGGGGGTGCGCGATGTCGAGCATGCGCAGGACCTCCTGCCGCACGGTGCGCGACGCCCCGCCCGGCCGCGCCCCGGCGGACGGCGCCGCCGCCCGGCCCCGTCCCAGCTCCGCGAGATGGCGGCGCTCGTCGTCGGTCAGCTTGAGTACCCGCCCGATCGCCTCCAGGACCGCGGGACTCGGCCGCTGCTGCTTGCCCTGCTCCAGGCGCCGGTAGTACTCGATGCTGACGCCGGCGAGGATCGCGACCTCCTCGCGCCGCAGGCCGGCCGTGCGCCGGCGCCCCGCCGACGGCGGCAGTCCCGCCTCCTGCGGCGCGACGCGGCTCCGTCGGCTCCGCAGGAAGTCGCCCAGCTCCGTTCTGTTCCCCACCGCATCGTTCCCTGTCGGCACGTTCCTCACAGATGCAGTATGCATTCACCGGGTCGGGCAAGGGGGGCCCTGCCAGGGCCCCCCTGACAGGGCCTCCCTGCCGCGGGGATCCACGGGCAGGCTGAGCACACCGCAGCGATCTGCGCGCCGCGGACTCGGAACATGACAGGGGCGGCGCGGAGGCCCACGAAGAAAGGACGGTGGGCCCGGCTGTGTCCATCCGGAACGAACTCACCCGCCGGGACCGGACTCTTGTCCTGGCGGTCTGTTGCACGAGCGTGTTCCTCGGCAACCTCAACAACACGGTGCTCAATGTGGCGCTGCCCGCCATGCAGCGCGACCTGCACAGTCCGCTCTCGGGTCTCCAGTGGACCACCGACGCCTACCTGATCGTGCTGGCCGCCTTGCTGATGCTCGCCGGTTCCGCGGGGGACCGGCTCGGCCGTCGGCGGGTCTTCCAGGCCGGCCTGGCCCTGTTCACCCTCGGGTCGCTGCTGTGCGGCCTGGCGCCCGGCCTGGGCTGGCTCGTCGCCTTCCGCGTCGTCCAGGCGATCGGCGCCTCGATGCTCAACCCGGTGGCCATGTCCATCATCACCAACACCTTCGCCGAACCGCGCGAACGCGCCCGGGCGATCGGCGTGTGGGGCGCCGTGATGGGCGTGGCGATGGCCGTGGGCCCGATGGTGGGCGGAGTGCTCGTCCAGGGCATCGGCTGGCGGTCCATCTTCTGGCTCAACCTGCCGATCGGACTGGCGGCCCTCGTCTGCGCCGCACGCTTCGTACCGGAGTCCCGCGCCCCCCGGCCCCGCCGCGTCGACCCCGTCGGACAGGTCCTGGTCACCGTGCTGCTGGGCTGCCTGACCTACGCCATCATCGAGGGCCCCAGTACCGGATGGACCGCCCCGCGCACCCTCGGCTGCGCACTGGCCGCGCCGGTCGCGCTCCTCGCCCTGATCCACTACGAACGCCGCCGCTCCGAACCGCTGGTGGATCTGCGGGTCTTCCGCAGCGCCGCGTTCAGCGGGGCGAGCGTCATGGCGGTGTGCTCCTTCTTCGTGCTCGGCGGCTTCCTCTTCCTCAACACGCTCTACCTGCAGAACGTGCGCGGACTCTCGGCCCTGGCCGCGGGCCTGTACCTCCTGCCCATGGCCGTCATGAACATCGTCACCTCACCGCTCTCCGGGCGGCTGACCGCCACCCGCGGCCCCCGGCTGCCGCTGCTGCTGGCCGGCGCCGCCACCACCGCCGGCGGCGGCCTGCTCGCCGTCGGCGGCGCGTTCACGACGGACGCGCTGCTCTTCACCGCGTACGTCCTGATCGGCATCGGCGTGGGCCTGGCCAACACGCCCGTCACCAACGCCGCCATGTCCGGCATGCCGAAGGAGCAGGCGGGGGTGGCCGCGGCGATCGTCTCCACCAGCCGCCAGTTCGGGCAGGCCCTGGGCGTCGCCGTGCTCGGCGCGGTCCTCACCGCCGGCCTGCACCACTCCGGTACGGCGTTCACCGAGGCGGTACGCCCGGGCTACTGGATCGTCACCGCCTGCGGCGTGGCCATCGTCGCCCTCACCCTGATCACCACACGTCGCGTCGCACCACCCTCCGGGACTCCCGTTCCCCCGCGGCAGCCGTCGACGCCCGAGGTGGCCGGACCGCGACGCTGAGGCGCTCGGGCCGGCCGACGACGCGCTCGATGGCCGGACGGGATGACGGCGCGCGGCGGCGTTGCGAGGTGGCGGTGTGGCGGCCGGTGCGAGCGGTTCGTGTCGCACGACTGGCCGTACGTAGGGGCATACCGCGCGCACGAGCGGAACGTATGGTGCGCTTTGTGGCAAAGGTTCACTTTTCCCTGGTGCGCTCAGTTTGGTCCGCTGATGACCTGTTTCGCTCCCTGTCACCGCGCGTCCCGGGCGGCCGGGTCGGGCACACCACCGGTCGGACCCGCCATCTCATGGGCCGCGCGCCCAGGCGCGCCGGTTCTGGCTCAGCATGACGCCGGTGGAGCGTGCGCACATCATCGGCGCGTACACCTTCGAGCTGGGCAAGTGCTACGAGCAGGCCGTCAAGGAACGGGGCCTGAAGGTCCTGGCGAACATCGACGCCGAACTGTGCGCACAGGTCGCGGCGGGCCTGGGGTTGCCGGCTCCCGAACCGACCGTGACGCCGGCTCCGGTGGCGCCCAGCCCGGCGCTGTCGCAGGTCGGCGCCGCCTGGCCGGTGGACGGCCGGATCGTCGGCATCGTCACCGACGCGGCCGACGACCTCGACGGCGTACGCGCGGTACGGCAGGCCGTGCTCGACGCGGGCATGGTTCCGCTCGTCATCGCCCCGTCCGGCGGCCGGCTCGGCTGCGGCGGCGGCGCCGTCACCGTGCAGCGGACGTACGTCACCGCCCGCTCCGTGGAGTTCGACGCCGTCCTGGTCGCCGGAGCACCCGGTGTCGGCAAGGACGCCCTCGGCGCCCGCGCTGCCAGGGCGGCCGCCGGGCCCGCCGGCGAGCAGGCCGCTGCCACCGCCCCGCGGGTCGGCCTCCTGGTGTCCGAAGCCTTCCGGCACGGCAAGGCCATCGGCGGCTGGGCAGGTGCCGACGCCGTCTTCGCGTCGGCCGGTGTCCCGGCCGACGCACCCGGCGTCGTGATCGGCGGCAGCGGCCCCGCCACCCTGGAGCGCGTCACGCAGCTCCTGGGCAGCCACCGGGTGTGGGAACGCTTCGACTCCGCGGTGTGAGGCTCCAGACCGACGGGTGACCGGAGCGGCTCCGGCCGGTCCCGGTCGCCGCGTGGGTTCGGGGGAACGGCGCGCCCGAGGGACGGTGAGCCGCGCCGCCGGGTCGGCCGCCGCGACGCCGGGGTGGGCGTCAGGCGCGGCAGCGCAGCATCTCCAGTGGGGGATTGGCGAGGAAGTCCGTCCAGAAGTCCGCACCGAACTCCCGCATGCCGGCGTCGGACACCTCCAACGGGACCCAGGTCACCGCGTGGAAGCCGGCCGCCCGCAGGCACTCCTCGTAGACCGCGCGGCGCGGGCAGGTGGCGACGAACGAGATCGGCGGGTCGAGCAGCGCGGTGATCCGCACGCGCGGCCCGGTCTCGGTCTCCTCGCCGGTCAGCTCGCTGAGGAAGCCGTACCTGCGCGGGGTCGGTCCGTCGAAGCGGTAGTCGGGTGTCTGCATGAGCAGGAAGAACTCGGCGCCGGGTGCCAGGTTCCGGTGTACGGTGCGGCACATCCGCTCCATGGCGGCGATGTCCTCCGCGTAGCCGAGGAGCTGGACGGCGGTGGCGACGTCGAAGCGCCGCCCCAGGGGGCGCAGTTCGGCCACATCGCCCACCTCGTAGCGCACGCCGAGGGGATCGCGTGCCTCCAACTTCCGGGCCGCGGCGACCATCTCGCCGGAGATGTCGATTCCGAGCACCTCCGTGGCGCCGCGCCGCTTGAACTCCCTGCTGTAGAAGCCGGTGCCGGAGGCCAGGTCGAGGACCGACTTGCCGCGCACGTCCCCGACCATGGCCAGGAAGCCGGGCACCTCGGCGTAGTGCGCCAGCGGAAGGGACTTGAAGCCCTCGAACGCCTCGCCGATCTCGTCATACTGCTGCACGCTCACGGTGCTGTTCCTTCCCGAGATTCGTCATGCCGGTGGGCCCGGCCCCCGCTCCGGAGCGCGTCGCGGCCCGTGGCGGGCAGTCTCCCCGCACTCCGGCAGACGGCCGTACTGGCAGAAGCCACGAAGATGCGGGGTTCGTCCTGGGGTCGCGTACAGGCGGGCGTACGGGTCGGCGTGGGCGACGGGCCGCCTCGGCGCGGCCTTGGGTGCGCTCTCCCGCCCGCCCCGCGTGCTCGGCCCGCTCGTCCGGCGGCGTACGGAAAAGCGCTTCTGTCGTCGGCCGGGTTGTGGCGAACTGGCCGCCCCCGGCCCCTAGAACGGCCATTCTGCTACGGTGAGAACAGCCGTTCTAAGAACGATGGTTCCAGCCCTCCGCCCGGCATGTCCGGGCCGGGCCGAACCGCGAGGCAAGGGAGACGCTGTGCGACTGCGACGTTTGGGATGGGCGGGCGCGGAACTCGAACACGACGGCCGGACGCTGGTCATCGACCTCATCGAGGACGCCTCGCCGCTGTACTCCGACCAGAAGTTCCCCGCCGCCTCCCGCCCCGGGGAGACCCTGGCGGCGCTGGTGACGCACCTGCATTCCGATCATGCCGACCCGGCGGCGATCCGCAGGGCGCTCGCCGCCGGCGCGCCCGTGTACCGGCCCGAGCCGGTCACCGGACCGGACGACGACCGCAAATGGACCTGTGGGGTGGAGGCCTCGTTCCGCGAGCACGGCGTCGCGAGCGAGGTCCTGCGGCCGTGGGAGGAGCGCGGCGCCGGCCCGTTCCGTATCGGGGCGGGGCCCTCGCTCGACGGTCTGGGGGATCCGCAGCTCTGCTGGGTCGTCGAGTGCGACGGGCTGCGCGTTTTCCACGGAGGGGACACCATCTTCCATGGCCACTGGTGGTCGATCGCGCGCCGGTTCGGGCCGGTGGACATCGCCTTCGTCCCCATCAATGGTGCGATAATCGAACTTTCCCACCTACAGCCGCCGAGCCCCTTCAACGCCGTCATGCTGCCGGAGGAGGCCGCGGTCGCGGCCCACATCCTGGGGGCCCGCATCGCGGTGCCCATTCATTACGGCACGCTGAACAAGCCGCCCCTCTACATCGAGGCCCCGCAGGCGGTCGAGCGTTTCGAGAGGCGCGCCAAGGAGCTGGGCATCACGCCTCTGGTCGTGCCGCACGGTGAGTGGTTCATCCCGGAGGCCGTGCCCGTACACTAGAACCAGCGTTCTAGTGGGGAAGGGGAGGTCCGGAGTTGACGGCGGTGGACTGTGACGAGGGGCGATCGCGCGTGCTGGCGGCCGCCGAAGAGCTGTACAGCCAATACGGCATCCACGCGGTGCGGATGACCCAGGTCCGGGACCGGGCGGAGGTCTCGCTCGCGCGGCTGTACAAGCTCTACCCCTCCAAGCACCACCTCGTGGCCGCCTATCTGCGGGCGCACGGGCAGCGCCGTCGTACGGAGCTGGCCGGGGCCGTCGAGCGGGCGGCCCCGGTGCCGGCCGGCTCGCGGGCACGCCTGCTCGCGGCGTTCGACCATATGCTGGAAACCCCCACCGAGCCCGGGTTCCGGGGGTGCCCCTTCGTCAACGCCTGGGCCGAACTGGGCGGTGATGACCACGAACGGCACCCGCTTGTGACCGAGGCGGTGCAGGAACACAAGACCCTGCTCCGCGACCACCTGACGGAGCTGGCCGCGGACTACGCCGACGCGCGTGGCGTCGGCGAACAGATCCACCTGCTGATCGAAGGGGCCATGGTGGCCTCCTCCATCCTGGGCGCGGACGCCGCCCGCCCGGCCCGCGACGGCGCCCGCGCGGTGCTCGCCGCGGCCGCGGCCGGCCCCGCGCGGGAGAAGTGAGCCGCGGCTTCCCGCCCGGCACCCGGGGAACACCGCCTGCCTGCCCCGGACACCGCCCGCTCAGGCCCGGCCCCCGCTCAGCGAGGCGCCGCCTCCTCCAGTTCCGCGTCCTCCAGTTCCGCGTCCCCCGGCTCCGCCTCCTCCGGCCCGGCCCCGCCCACCGCCGAGTGCAGCCGGGCGTAGGCCCCGTCGGCGGCCAGGAGCTGGTCGTGGGTGCCGCGTTCGACGATGCGGCCGTCTTCCATGACGAGGATGAGGTCCGCGTCGCGGATGGTGGAGAGCCGGTGGGCGATGACGAAGCTGGTGCGGCCCGCGCGCAGGGAGTGCATCGCCCGCTGGATGAGGGCCTCCGTACGGGTGTCGACGGAGCTGGTCGCCTCGTCCAGCAGCAGGATCGAGGGCCGGGCCAGGAAGGCGCGGGCGATGGTGAGGAGCTGCTTCTCGCCCGCGCTGACGTTGGCCGACTCCTCGTCCAGGACCGTGTCGTAGCCGTCGGGCAGGGTGCGGATGAAGCGGTCGGCGCAGGTGGCGCGGGCGGCGGCCTCGATGTCCGCCCGCGTGGCGTCGGGACGCCCGTAAGCGATGTTGTCGGCGATGGTGCCGGAGAAGAGCCACGCGTCCTGGAGCACCAGGCCGATCTGGGAGCGCAGCTCTTCGCGGGTCAGGGTGGTGATGTCGGTACCGTCCAGGAGGATGCGTCCCGCGTCGGTCTCGTAGAACCGCATGAGGAGGTTGCCCAGGGTGGTCTTGCCCGCGCCGGTGGGTCCGACGACCGCCACGGTCCGACCTGGTTCGACGGTGAGGGAGAGATCCTCGATGAGCGGGGTGCCGGGGGAGTAGCGGAAGTGCACCCGCTCGAACCGGACGTGTCCGCGGGCCCGGTGCGGCCGCGCGGGGCGCTCGGGGTCGGGCCGTTGCTCGTCGGCGTCCAGGAGGTCGTGGATCCGTTCCGCGGAGGCGAGGGCGGACAGCAGGCGGGCGGCGATGCCGGCGACCTCGACGATCGGCTGGCTGAACTGCCGCGAGTAGAGGATGAACGCCTGGACGTCGCCGATGGTCAGGGCTCCGGCGACCACGCGCAGCGCGCCGACGACCGCCACGACGACATAGCCGAGGTTGGAGACGAACGTCATCGACGGCTCGATGGTGCCGGAGACGAACTGTGCCCGCGCGCCGGCGCGGTACACCGCCTCGTTGTGCGCGTCGAAGGCCCGCTCGGCCTGCTCGCGCCGCCCGAAGCCCTTGACCAGCGCGTGTCCGGTGTAGATCTCCTCGACATGGGCGCTCAGTGCTCCGGTGGCGGTCCACTGCTGGGTGAACCGCGGCTGGGCGCGCTTGCTGATCCGGGCGGCGAGCACGGCCGACACCGGGACGCAGACGAGCATGAGCAGGGCCAGCAGCGGAGAGATGACGAACATCAGCACCAGCATGGTCAGGACGGAGAACACCGCCGTGATCAGTTGGCTGAGGGTCTGCTGGAGGGTCTGCTGGACGTTGTCGACGTCGTTGGTCACCCGGCTGAGCACCTCACCCGCCGGGTGGCGGTCGAAGTACCCCATCGGCAGGCGGGCGATCTTGGTCTCGACGGACCGGCGCAGCGTGAACACCACACGCTGGACGACGGCCGCGACCAGTCGCCCCTGGAGGAGGGTGAGGAGGGCGGCGGCGCCGAAGAGCGCGAGGGCGAGCAGCAGCACCCGGGCGATCCCGGCGAAGTCGGTGCCCCCGGAGCCGGGGGGCTGCCGGAGGCCGTCGAAGACCAGGTCGGTGGCCCTGCCCAGGAGCATCGGGCCCGACGCGTTGAGCGCGACGCCGCCGAGTCCGAGGCCGACCGCCACGGCCACCTGGGCACGGTGCGGGCGCAGCAGCGCCAGCGTACGGCGGGCGGTGCCGGACCGCCCGGGGCTAGCGCTGTCCGCCGGTTCCATGGCCAGCCTCCTGGAGTGTCGTCGCGGTGCCGGCGTCCGGGCCGGGGCCGTCGGGCCGGGCGGTGGCCGCGGTGAGTTGGGACCGGGCGATTTCCTGGTACGTCGTACTGGTGCGCAGCAGCTCCGCGTGCGTCCCGGTGGCGGCCACCCGCCCCGCTTCCAGGACCACGATGCGCCGGGCGTGCCGGACGGTGCTGACGCGCTGGGCGACGGTGAGCACCGTCGCCCGGGACAGCTCGGGCTCCAGGGCGGCCCGCAGCGCGGCGTCCGTGGCGTGGTCCAGCGCGGAGAAGCAGTCGTCGAAGAGGTAGATGTCCGGCTTGCGCAGCAGGGTGCGGGCGATCGCCAGGCGCTGCCGCTGCCCGCCGGACACATTGCCGCCGCCCTGGCTGATCGGCGAGTCCAGTCCCTGGGGCAGGCGCTGTACGAAGTCGCGGGCCTGGGCGATCTCCAGCACGCGCCAGAGGTCGTCGTCGGTGGCGCCCGGTTCGCCGAAGCGCAGGTTCTCGGCGACGGTGCCGGAGAAGAGGTACGGCCGCTGCGGTACGAAGCCGACGGTGCGGCGCAGCACCTCCGCGTCCAGTGCGCGGACGTCGACGCCGCCCACGCGCACGGAGCCGCCGGTGGCGTCGAAGTGCCGCAGCACGAGGTTGAGCAGGGTGGTCTTGCCGCTGCCCGTGCTGCCGAGGATCGCCACCGTCTCACCGGGCCCGGCGCGCAGGTCGATCCCGCTCAGCACCGGTTCCTCCGCTCCCGGGTAGCGGAATTCGGCGTCAAGCAGCGCCAGTTCCCCGGCGGCCGGCAGGGCGCGGACGGGCTCGGGCGGAGCCGCCACGCTCGGCTCGGTCGTGAGCACCTGCTGGATGCGTTCGGCCGAGACCCTCGCCCGTGGCATCGACAGACACACGAAGGTCACCATCACCACCGACATCAGGAGCAGCGTCAGGTAATTCAGAAACGCGCTGAGCGCGCCGAACGGCATCGCCCCGGCCTCGACACGGTGGGACCCCAACCACAGCACGGCCACCATGAAAACGTTCAGGGCCAGCAGTACGACGGGGGTGACGGCCGCCAGCAGCCGGCCGACGCGCAGCGAGATGTCGTGCAACGCGGAATTGGTGCGGTCGAATCTCGCGCTTTCGTGGCCGTCGCGTACAAATGCCCGTACGACACGGACACCGACGATGCGTTCTCGCAGCAGAGCGTTGACGCGGTCCAGGTATTTCTGCATACGGGCGTAGAACGGACCGGTGCGGCCGAGAAGGATTCCGAAGGCCATTCCGAGCACCACCACCAGCGCCACCAGGAGCAGGGAGAGCTGAATGTCCTGCTGGAGCGCGAGTGCGATGCTGCCCAGACACATCAGGGGGGCGGACACGACGACGCCGAACACGGACAGCGCCAGCAACTGGACCTGGTGCACGTCGTTGACGGTCCGCGTCATGAGTGACGAGGTGCCGAACTGCCCGACCTCGCGCGCCGAGAAGTCCAGCACCCGGCGGAAGACCGCCGAGCGCAGGTCGCGGCCCATCGCCATGGCCGTACGGGCCCCCAGGGACACCGCGCCCACGGACGCCGTGACCTGGAGGGCCGCCAGGACCAGCATGAACAGGCCGATCCGGGTGATGGAGCCGCTGTCGGAGGCGACCACGCCGTTGTCGATGACCGCGGCGCCCAGCGTCGGCAGGGCCAGCGTGGCCAGGACCTGCACCAGTTGCAGCAGCCCCAGCAGTGCGACGGAGCGCCGGTGGGTCCGCAGGTGGGTTCGCAGGAGTCTGAGCAGCACCGGGTAACGCTCCAGGGGACGGGCAGACCCGGTCGGCAGCGGGACGGGAGCGGCGGCCGGGCCTGGCGGGGCACACCCGGACAGTGCAGCGCACCGTGCGCCGGGAAATCCCTAGTTCCCCGTCGGCGGGGTGCGGCGGGTCCGCGTCGAGGCCCGGGGCGCCGATGAGAAAGGACCCGAAACGCACGGTGGCCGACACTCAGGAATTCCCTAGTGTGCCCCGAATTCCTTGACACCGTGACCGGCCGCTTGGAAGCGTTCGAGCACCCAGCGTCCGGACCGTGGCTTTTTCGGTGTCATCCGATGCCATACGAGTTCGCGTAGCCAAGAGGTCAAGCAGTGAACCCGGCTCTGCGTTTGGGCGGTGTGTTCCATGCGGAGGAGAGGAATGGTATGTCCAAGCGTGCGCTGATCACCGGAATCACCGGGCAGGACGGCTCCTATCTGGCCGAGCATCTGCTCGCCCAGGGTTACCAGGTGTGGGGGCTGATGCGCGGGCAGGCCAATCCGCGCAAGTCGCGGGTCAGCAGGCTCGTCTCCGACCTGAACTTCGTCGACGGTGACCTGATGGACCAGGCCAGCCTGGTCTCCGCCGTCGACAAGGTGCAGCCCGACGAGATCTACAACCTCGGTGCGATCTCCTTCGTACCGATGTCCTGGCAGCAGGCCGAACTCGTCACCGAGATCAACGGCATGGGCGTGCTGCGCATGCTCGAAGCGATCCGCATGGTCAGCGGCCTGAACGGGGCCGGCAGCGGCGGCCGTGGCCGGATCCGTTTCTACCAGGCGTCCTCGTCGGAGATGTTCGGCAAGGTCGCCGAGACACCGCAGTGCGAGACGACCATCTTCCGGCCGCGCAGCCCGTACGGCGTGGCGAAGACCTACGGGCACTTCATCACCCGCAACTACCGTGAGTCCTTCGGCATGTACGCGGTCTCCGGCATGCTGTTCAACCACGAATCGCCGCGCCGTGGCGCGGAGTTCGTGACCCGCAAGATCTCGCTCGCGGTGGCCCGCATCAAGCTCGGCTACCAGGACAAGCTGTCCCTGGGCAACCTCGACGCCGTACGTGACTGGGGCTTCGCGGGGGACTACGTCCGTGCCATGCACCTGATGCTCCAGCAGGACGAGCCGGGCGACTACGTGATCGGGACCGGCCAGATGCACTCGGTCCGCGACGCCGTCCGTATCGCCTTCGAGCACGTGGGCCTGAACTGGGAGGACTACGTCAGCATCGACCCCTCGCTGGTGCGCCCGGCCGAGGTGGAGATCCTGTGCGCGGACGCCGAGCGCGCCCGCGCCCAGCTCGGCTGGGAGCCCACCGTCGACTTCCCCGAGCTGATGCGCATGATGGTCGACTCCGATCTGCGCCAGGCCTCCCGCGAGCGGGAATTCGGGGACCTGCTGCTGGCCGGTAGCTGGTAGTCGGGTCCACGGGACGCCCCGAGGCGGTGGGTGTCCCGTACGGCTCCGGCCGCGGCGGTACCCGCCGTCCCGCGGAGCACGGACACCAGGTGAGGTCCCGCGTCCGCCTGGTGGAGCGCGAGTGTGAACCACAAGGGCCGGTCGCCGGCCGCCGCATACCGGGGGCCGGTCCGGTGCCCTGGCGAGGAGGAACCAGCACCATGACGACGACCACGGCGGAAGGGCTCTGGGCCCGGTGCTACCACCCGGCCCCGGACCGTCCGCGCCAACTGGTCTGCTTCCCGCACGCGGGCGGTTCGGCCCCCTTCTACCACCCCATGTCGGCACAGCTCTCGCCCGTGGCGGAAGTGCTGTCGGTGCAGTATCCCGGCCGCCAGGACCGGCGGACCGAGACCAGCCCCAGTGACATCGCGGCCATGGCCGACCTGGTGTACGCGGCCCTGCGGGACCGGCTCGGTGCGCGGCCGACGGCGTTCTTCGGGCACAGCATGGGCGCGATGGTCGCGTTCGAGGTGGCCCGGCGGCTGGAGGCCGACGGCGGCGAACTGACGCACCTCTTCGCCTCGGCGCGGCGCGCGCCCTCGCGCTACCGCGCGGAGAGCGTGCACCGGCGCGACGACGACGGGATCGTCGCCGAGCTGAAGCGGCTCTCCGGTACGAACACCGCGCTGCTGGGTGACGAGGAACTGCTGCGCATGGTCCTCCCGGCGGTCCGCAGCGACTACACCGCGGTGGAGACCTACCGCTGCGACCCCGGGGCGTCGATCAAGGCGCCGATCACCGCGTTGACCGGCGACAACGACCCGCTGACCACGCGGGAGGAGGCCGCGGACTGGCGCCTGCACACCACGGGCGCGTTCGACGTCCGGGTGTTCCCGGGCGGTCACTTCTACCTCGCCTCCCAGGCCCCCGCCGTACTGGCGCTGCTGCGGGAACACCTCGCCGACGGAGGGGAGTTGGCGCGCTGAGGTGGGTCCTGGTCACGGAGTCTGATGATCATGTACTGTGGCGCACGTCGGACAGACATCACTCTTTCGGGTGATTTACAACAAGGTGTGGTGGTGCTTCGTCGCATCTGTTGTCTCTCTGAGGTGCGAGGAGCTCAATGGTGCGAGACCGGAGCGTCAACTCCCGTCTGAACAGCACCTTGGCCGGCCGGGCCGACGACATCGAGGTACTCGGCCGGCTCGCCCGCGCGGCGCGCCGGGGCAGCGCGGGTTCCGCGGTCGTGACCGGCTCGACCGGAATCGGCAAGACCACCTTGCTGCGCGCCTTCCTCGACGGGGACGCCTGCCGGCCCGCGACGGTCCGGCACGGCCGCTGCGAGGAGAACACCTCGGCGGACTCCTTCAGCGGCGTGCGCGCCCTCTTCGGTCCGGCCGTACCGGACGGCGGCCCGCCGGCCGGCGCGCCGCCGCACGCCCCCGCCGTCCAGCGCGCGTTCCACGACCTGTACCGTCTCGCGGCGAACGAGCTGCGCCGCCCGCTCGTCCTGGCCCTGGACGACGCCCACCACTGCGACGAACTCTCCCTGCGCTGGCTGGACTTCCTGCTGCGCCGGGCCGACGGCCTCCCCCTGCTCGTCGTCCTCACCCAGCAGGCCGAGGCCACCTCCCTCGCCCGCGGCACCCCGGCCCACCGCGCCCTGGCGGACCTCACCGCCCACCGCCGCACCACGACGCTGCGCCTGCGGCCGCTGACCGAGCCGGAGGTCGCCGAGGCCGTACGGCGGTTCTTCCCGGCGCCCGCCGCTCCCGCCTTCGTCGCCCGCGCCTGGGCCACGACCGGCGGCAACCCCCGCCTCCTGGACCGCCTGCTGGGCGAACTGCAGACCGAAGGCGTCGGCTCCGGCCTGGTCGGCGCCGACCGGATCGCCGAGACCGGCGCCCGCGTCCTGGCGGACTGGGTACGCGAATTCCTGGACCGCCGGCCGCCCTGGGTCGGCGAGGTCGCGCGGGCGGTGGCAATCCTCGGCGAGTCGGACACCGGCCACGTCGGCCCGCTGGCCGCGGTCCCCGCCGACGTCGTCGAGGACGCCCGCACGGTGCTGCGGGAAGCCGGGCTGCTGACGTCCGGCGGCAGACGGCCGGCGGACGGCGCGGTGCGCGCGGCGGTGCTGGCACCGCTGACCCCTCACACCCTGGCGTGCCTGCGCACGCGGGCCGCCCTGCTCCTGAGCGACGCGGGACGGCCCGCCGAAGAGGTCGCCGCACACCTCCTGCCGCTGCCGTCGATCACGGAACCCTGGATGCCGGACATCCTGCTGGAAGCCGCCGCCCGGGCCCAGACGCGCGGCGCCCCGGAGGCCGCGGCCCGCTACCTGTACCGGGTGCTGGAAGTGGACCCCGACAGCGTGGAGGTCCGCGTCCGGCTGGCCGGGGCACTGGCCGAGACCGACCCGCCCGCGGCCCTCGGCCTGCTCCGCGGTGCGCTGGCGCCCAGCGTCGACATCCGCACCCGGGCGCGCATCGCCGCGCAGTTCGGCACGACCTGCCTGGCCGCCCGGGAAAGCCCCGCCGCGCTGGACCTGCTCGAAGAGGTGCTGGACGACCTCGACGCCGAACTCGGCCCCGTCCTTCTGCCCGCCGACCGGGAACTGCGCACGCTCGTCGAGTCGGTACTGCTGATCGCCGGCACACAGAGCCGCAGCACCTTCGCCGCGGCCCGGAAGAGGGCCGCGGCGATGACCGTGCCGGAGGGCGACACCCCCGCCCAGCGCCAGAAACTGGCGGCGATGGCCGTACTCATGGCCCTGGGTGACCAGGCGCCCCCCGAACCGGCGGTGCGGTACGCCCTGCGCGCGGCCCACGCGCCCCAGCTCCCGCTGAAGAGCTGGTCGCTGATCAACTCGGGCTTCGTCCTGTCCCTCGCCGACCGTACCGAGGACGCGCTGCACGCGCTGGACCGCCTCCTGCGCCACGGCCGGGAGAACTCCGCCGTATGGACCTACTCCCTGGCCCTGTCGATCCGGTCCCTGCTCCTGCACGGCCTGGGAGCGCTCCCAGACGCGCTCGCGGACGCCAGGAGGGCGGTGCAGATCAGCGACGCGGAACGGTGGGGCGAGATGGTGGTCCTGCCGCACCTGGCCCTGGCGGGTGTGCTGGTGGACCGGGGCGAGGCGGCGCACGCCGAGAAGCTGCTGACCGGCATCGCCCCCGCCTGGCGCGACCAGTACGTGTGGACCCACTACCGCTACCTCCTGGCCCGTGGCCGGGCCCGTCGCGCCCTGGGGGACGCGGAAGGCGCGCTGGCGCTGTTCCGCGAGTGCGGCCGGTCGCTGGAGGAGGCCGGGATGCGCCACGCGGTCCACCTGCCCTGGTGGGCGGAGGCGGCCTGCGTGCTCGCCGACCTGGGCCGCGCCGAGGAGGCGCAGGAACCCGCGGCTGCCGGCGTTCGGCTCGCCCGGCACTGGGGCACCCCGCGCGTCCTCGGGCTGGCCGCCCTGGCCCGCGGCGTGGCCACCCCCGGTGAGAAGGGCGTGGAACTGCTGGGCGAGGCGGTGCGGCAACTGTCCGACTCGCCGGCCCGCGTCGAACACGCCCGCGCCGAACTCGTCCTGGGGCAGGCCCTGCTGGCGGCGGACGACCGGCGCGCCGCGCGCGAGCACCTGCGCACCGCGGCCGACCTCGCCCAGCGCTGCGGCGCCCTCCTGCTGGGCCAGCAGGCCCGCGGCGCCCTGCTGGCGGCGGGCGGCCGCATGCGGAAGCTGACCGGATCACCCCTGGACCTGCTCACCAGCATGGAACGCAAGGTCGCCGGCCTGGCCGCCGGCGGCGCCAGGAACCGCTCGATCGCCCAGTCGCTGCACGTCACCGTACGTACCGTGGAGACGCACCTGACCAACGTGTACCGCAAGTTGGGCATCGCCGAGCGTGCCCAGCTCGCCGCGGTCCTGCGCTCCCCGGGCGTCCGCGGGGCACCGGCGTCCCGGTCGCGCGGGCAGCGCTGAAGACGGCCGGGTGACGACGGTGGCAGGGCCGAAGGAAGAGCATCTGTACGCGGGGTTCATACGGGCGGGACGGCGGCGCGCCGACCCGCCCCTGCTCGAACGTGAGGCGGAACAAGAGCAGTTGCGGCAGGTGGTGGCCGGCCTCGGCGAAGGCCGGCCCGCCGTCGTCTCCGTGGCCGGACGCCCCGGCTTCGGCCACAACGCCCTGCTGCGCTGGACGGCCCGCCTCGCCGCGGAGCGCGCGGTCCGCGTCCTGCCCGTCAGTGCCTCCCTCGCCGAACGCGACCTGCGCCACGGAGCCGTGACCCAACTCCTCGGCGCGCTGGGGGAGGTGGCCGAACCCGCCCTGCGGGACCTGCGCGGGCCCTACGAGCCGGACGGCCTGCCGGGCCTGCCCGAACTCCTGCACGCCGCCCGCCACACCCCCACGCTCGTGACGGTGGAGGACGCCCAGTGGCTGGACGCGGCCTCCCTGCACTGGCTCCAGGCCCTGGTGCGCCGCCTGGCCACCGGCGTCCCCCTCGCCCTGCTCACCGCACGCACCGGACTGGAGGACAGCCCCGACCGGCTGGCCGACGCCGCCCCCTCCACGCGGCTGCCCCGCCGTCTCACCGTCCGGCCGCTGAGCCCTCGCGCGGTCGCCGCCCTCACCGAGCAGATCTGCGGCGCCCCCTGCGACGAGACGTTCGCCGCCGCGGCCGCCCAGGCGGCGCACGGCAGCCCCGCCGTACTGCACGCGGCACTGCACTGCTTCGCCGACGCCGGCCACCGGCCCGACGCCGACCGGCTCCCACGGCTGCGCGCCCTGATCACCGGCATCATCGGCGACCGCGCGGGACGCGCCCTGCGGGGACTGACCGACGAGGCCACCGCCGTACTGCGCGCGCTGGCCGTCGGCGGTGACCTGCTGGACTTCCCGCTGATCTGTGCCCTGGCCGGGCTGAGCACCGTACCCGAGACCAGGCTGCGCGCGGCGCTGGAGACGGCCGGCTTCACCGTTCCCGACGGCTCCCACGAACGCCTCCGCATGCCCGTCGTCCAGGCCCGCATCCTGGAGGACACGCCCGCCGCCGAACGCGCCGCCCTGCACGCCCGCGCCGCCCGCCTCGCCTACCAGGTCGTGGCCGACGACGAGGACATCGCCCGCCTCCTCCTCCAGGCGCCCCCCATCGGCGAGCCCTGGGCGGTGCACACCCTGCGCGGCGGCTTCGGCGCCGCCCTGCGCCGCGACGACTTCGCCCGTGCCGCCACCTACCTCCGCCGCGCCCTCGACGAGCCCCAGGACCCCCTGCACCGCGCACGGGTCAGCCTCGATCTGGCCGCCGCCGAGGCCGTGGCCGCCCCCGAAGCCGCTGACCGCAGGCTCGGCACCCTCGTCCACGCGCCGGGCGACGGCGAGCCCTGGAGCCGGCTCCGTATACGGGCACTGGACATGGGCCTGGCCCGCGGCGACGACGCCTGGGGCCGCCGCGCCGCCGTCCAGGCCCTCGCCACCGCCCACGGCAGCGAGCGCGACGACCTGATCGCGCTGTACTGGTACGCCGCCGAGACCGTGCCCGAGGCCGCCGACGAACCCGCCTCCGGCGTCCCCGCCCTGCCCGAGCACCCGCTCGCCCCCGCCCAGGCCGGCGTCCGCGCCTGGCAGCTCGCCGCCCGCGGCCGGCACCGCGCCAGGGCCGCGGAGCTGGCCCGCCGTGCCCTGGACGCGGGCCACGCCGCTCCCGCCCTGCCCCGCCTGGCCGCCGCCCGGGCCCTGTGGCTCACCGACGCGGCCACCGAGGCCGAGGACCGGCTCGCCGCCGTCATCGCCGAACTGCGCCGCCGTCACTGCCACCCCACCCTGGCCCGCGCCCTCGCCCTGGGCGCCGAACTGCATCTGCGCGGTGGCCGCCTGGACGCCGCCGACCGCGCCGCGCACGCCGCCGAACGGGCGCTGCCCGCCGCGGCCTGGCACCCCTTGGCCGCACCACACCTCATCGCCGTACGCAGCGTCATCGCCGTGGAAGCCGGGCGCTGCGCCGAGGCCCGCGCGCTGAGCCGGGCCCCCGTGCCGCCCGGATCCGAATACGGCGTCCACTGGCCCCTGCTGCTGTACGCCCGCGCCCGCACGGCCATCGACGAAGGGCACTGGGCCGAGGCCGCGGAACTGTTCAAGGAAAGCGGACGGTGGCTGATGTACCGGCAGTGGGCCAACCCCGTCGTGCTGCCCTGGCGCACGATGGCCGCCCGGGCCTGCCTGACCCTCGGCGACCGGGAACAGGCCGGGCACCTGATCCGCGAGGAACTCACCCTCGCCCGCCGGTGGGGCGCCCCCAGCGCACTGGGCCTGGCCCAGTTGGGCGCCCGGAGCTTCGAACACCGGGAACCGGACGCCGGCGCCCCGCGCGAACTGCCCACCCGGCTCGCCTACGCCTGGGTCCTGGCGGACCTCGCCACCGAGGAAGCCACCAAGGGCAACGGCACCACCGCGGCCCGCCTGCTGGCCGAGCTGTCCCGCCTCACCGTCACCCGCGCCTCCAGCCGGCTGGCCGAACGCGTACGGTGGCTGACCGACCGGCTGGCCCGGCCCGCCGCTCCCGGCGACGACGCCCTCCCCGAGGGGTGGGCCGCCCTGTCGTCCGCCGAGCGGCAGACCGCCGAGCTGGCCCGCCGCGGACTGGGCAACCGCGAGATCGCCGAACAGCTCGGGGTGAGCCGGCGCACCGTCGAGCACCGGCTGAGCAGTACCTACAGGAAATTGCGTATCACCTCACGCGAGGAACTCCGCGCGCGGAGCCGGCCGACGGAAAGAGACACGAACGATGCTGTATGAGCGGGAGTCCGAACTGACCCGCATCGACACCGCGGTACGCCGGGCACGGGCGGGCCGTTCCTCCACACTGATACTGGCCGGCCCGGTGGGGATCGGCCGCTCCACACTCCTCCAGGAGGCCGGTGCCCGGTCCCCGGACGACTTACAGGTCCTGCGGGCGAACGCCGCACCCATGGAACAGGACTTCGCCTTCGGCATCGTCCACCAGCTCCTGGTGCCCGCCCTGGCCGAGGACCCCACCGCCTCCGGCGACCAGGACGCGGGCGGCGGCCTCCCCGCTCCCGGTGACTGGGACACCCCCTCGTCCGAAGCCGTCCTGCACGGCCTGCGCGCGCTGCTGGCCGACGCCTGCGCCGCCACTCCCGTCCTCCTCCTCGTCGACGACCTGCAATGGGCCGACCTCCCCTCGCTGCGCTGGCTCGCCTACCTGATCCGGCGCCCGCACGGGCTGCGCGTCGTCCTCGTGTGCACCCTGCGCGACGGCGACCCCCGCGCCCAGCACCCGCTCATCCGCGACATCGCGGACGCCGCCGAGGTGCTGCGCCCCGCTCCGCTCCCGCTCGACGGCACCCGGGCCCTGATCCACCACCACCTGGGCGAACCCGCCGACGACGCCTACGCCCGCGCCTGCCACGAGACCTGCGCCGGCAACCCCCTCTTCCTCGGCTCCGTCCTGCGCGACCTGGCCCTGCTCGGCCACCGCCCCACCGCCGAATACGCCGATCAGGTCCGCGTGCAGGGCCCCGCCCAGTTCCGCGACCGCCTGGCCGGCTGCCTGAGCACCCAGCCCCGCCCCGTACGCGACCTCGCCGCGGCCATCGCCGCCTTCGGCGACCACGGCGAGGCCCGCCTCCTGCGGCGCCACGCGCGTCTGGACGCCACCGGCTTCCAGCAGGCCCTGCGCGCGCTGCACCACCTCGGGCTGCTCGCCCCGCACGACACCCCCCGCTTCATCCACACCGTGGTCCGCGACGCCGTCGACTCCTCCCTCACCGTCGCCGAACGCGAACGCTCCAGGGACGCCGCGGCCGACCTCCTCCACGAGGCCGGCCGGCCCGCCGAACACGTCGCGGACCTGCTGATGGCCGTCACCGCCACGCACCGCCCGTGGGCCGTGGGGGTACTGCGGGCCGCCGCACAGGCCGCGGCGCGCCGCGGCGCGCCGGACACCGCCGCCCGCTACCTGCAACGCGCCCTGCTGGGGAGCACCGGCGACTTCGAGCGCGCGCGCCTGCTGATCGAGCTGGCCGGCGCCGAACGCGGCACCGACCCCGCCGCCTGTGAACGCCACATCGGCCAAGCCGTCCGCCTGCTGCCGTCGGCCACCGACCGGGCCGCCGCCACCTTGCTCATCCCGCCCAACTTCCTGGGCGAGGCATCGGCCTCGACGGTGGACCTGCTGCGCCGCGCATCCGAAGACCTCGACCCCACGGCCGCGCACCGGGGTACCGCTCGCGAGATCGCCCTGCGCCTGGAGGCGCGGTTGTGGCACGCCGGGCACGAGAACCCGACGGAACTGACCGGCGCGGTGGAACGCCTGCGGTCCCTGGGCACCCCGCCGCCCCTGGACACCGGCGGCGACCGCGAGTTGGCAGCCGTGCTGACCAACGCGGCGGTGCTCTCCAGCGCCGTGCCGGCGCCCGAGATCGCGGCCCTGGCCGGACGCATCCTGGAACGCGAGCCGGTGACCGCCGCCCGTGCCTGCATCGCCCTCCCGCTGGTCGCGGTGGCCCTGTACGCCGCCGACTCCGTGGCGGGCCTCAACACCCGGCTGGCCGGCGAGCAGCACGCCGACCGTCCGGACGCGGCGGTGTACGCCGAGAACGCCCTGGTCCACCTCGCCTGCGGCCGCCTGGCCCGGGCCCGGGAGCAGGCCGACCGGGCCGCCGGATCGGCGACCGCGGACTGGCGCGAACCCACCACCGCCGTGCGGGCCGCGGTGGCCATGGAGACCGGCGACATCCAGTTGATCGAACTCCTTCTCCGGGACGCCGGGCGGCGAGGGACGGGCGGCCTCGCCCTGACGGCCATGCTGCAACTCCTCAAAGCGTCGCTCGACGCCCGCCGCGGCCGTGCCGCCCACGCCCTGGACTCCCTTCTGGCCTGCGGCCGCCAACTCGAAGCGGCCGGCTGGCGCAACTCCGCCCTGTACCCCTGGCGGCCCCGCGCCATCGTCCTCCATCACCGCCTGGGCGAGCCCGGTGCGGCCCTGGCGCTCGCGGAGGAGGAGCTGGCCTGGGCGCGGCAGTGGGCGGCCCCGGCCCCGCTCGGCCGCGTCCTGCGGCTGAAGGCTTCGCTGCCCGGGGGAGGGGGCCTTCCCGTCCTGCGCGAGTCCGCCGAGGTCCTGCGCGCGTCCGCCAACACGCTCGAACGGGCCCGTACGCTCCTCCAGCTCGGCCGGGCCGTGGAGAGCGGCAAGGAGTCCAAGGCGCTCCTGCGCGAGGCCGCCGACCTGGCCACCGCCTGCGGCGCCACCTGGCTGGCCGAACGCGCCCACGCGGCCCTGGGGACCGCCGTACCGAGCGCGGAGGCATCGCTCACCCACAGCGAGCGCAAGGTCGTCTCCCTGGTCGGCAAGGGGCTGACCAACCAGGAGATCGCCGATGAACTCCAGGTGAGCACCCGTGCCGTGGAGAAGCATCTGACGTCGTGCTACCGGAAGTTGGGCGTCACGGGGCGGCGCGAACTGCTGCGCGGGCCCGGGGCGGGCGGGGCGGTCGCCGCGCACTGAGCCCCCGGGCCGGCGCGTGCGGCTTACCGGCGGTAAACGGTACGGGGTGTTCGGGGGGACCGACAGGGCGGTTCGGGACCGTACCCCGGGGGAGTGCGACCACAGGTTTAGCCGTGCGGCACCGGGTGAGCGTTGACGTTTGTCTGGACCTCTCCCTAGTGTCGAATGCATCGGGGCGGTCGGAATTTCTTCCCGACCGCCGCCGGGCCTTCGGTCGGCCCGGCTCGTTTCATTCTCCGGTTTCTTCCTCACTCGGTTTCTTTGGCAATTCTGGTGCGCAGACGGGGGTTGGAAAGGATGTCGGTCCCTTGAACGTTTCTGCTCTGGTGGACTCCCCGCAGATCTCGGCAGACCACAGTGCGGCCGGTGCGGTCGGTACGCTCGGCACTTCGCGGCGCCGGGAAGAGCGGCCGCCGTCCGGCAGGCCGGGCACGTGCATGGCCGTACTGGACCCGGCACTGACGGTCCGTCAGGCCACCCCGGAATTCTTCCGGCACTTCGCCACCCCCGACGACGCGGGTGCCGACGTACTCGCCGCCGCCCCCTCCGATTCCTCGACCACCGCTCCCGACGTCTGCGGACGCGACTTCCGCGACCTGGTGCACCCCAGCGTGCGGCAGCCGCTCATGCGGCAGTTCGAGCGGCTGCTCGGCGGCCGCTGCGACCGGTTCTCCGCGCACGTGGTGGCACTGCGGTCGGCGGGCGACGCGCTGACCGGCAGCCTCACGGCCACCGCGGTGAGCGGCTACGCCCCCGGCCCGTCCGCGGTCCTCGTCCTGCTGCGGCCGGGGCAGGAAACGGAGGGCGACGCGGTGGTGGCGCCGCGGAAGAAATTACTCAGCGAGATCGACGCGAGAATCCTGGAGGGAATCGCGGCGGGCCTGTCCACGATTCCGCTGGCGTCCCGGCTGTATCTCAGCCGGCAGGGAGTGGAATACCACGTCACCGGACTGCTGCGGAAACTGAAGGTCCCCAACCGCGCGGCCCTGGTCTCCCGCGCGTACGCGATGGGGGTGCTGACGGTGGGCACCTGGCCGCCCCGAGTCGTGGACGGCTTCATCAAGTAGCAACATTCCCGTGAACGGCTTCACCCGACGGCAACATTCGCATTCCCCGGGGTTCGCCGTGCGCGGACCCGGGGCTCGCCCCGAGCCCCGGGTCCGGTCCGAAAGCGAGCCGAGGGGACACAAGGCGCCGGGGGCGCCGCGGAGCATCCGCGGCGCCCCCGGCGCCTTGGCGCATGACCGGCCGTGGAGTCGTCGGATTCTAGGGAATTCCATGGCCGCCGCTGCCGAGACTGGGCGTGTGGCGTGCGAGAAGTCGAGCTGCCTCGTGCAGGGCACGCAGAAAACTCAGTCGCTGTGGAACACCCGTCATCGGTGTCGGCTGTCCACAGCGAAATCCTCTGCTGTCCGCCGGTCTTGAGATGGGTTGGGTTGAACGTGGCGAAGATGGACCAGGAACAGAAGCTCCGCGACTACCTGAAGCGGGCCGGTGCCGATCTGCGGCGCTCCCGGCAGCGGGTGGGCGAGCTGGAGGCGGCGGCCCGCGAGCCGATCGCGATCGTGGGCATGAGCTGCCGCTTCCCGGGCGGTGTGCGCAGCCCCGAGGATCTCTGGGCCCTGCTCGCCGCCGACGGGGACGGCATCACCCGGGCCCCCGCCGACCGCGGCTGGGAGCAGTCGGCCGAGGACGCGGGCGAGTTCTCCGGCGGCTTCCTGCACGACGCGGCCGATTTCGACGCCTCCTTCTTCGGGATCTCCCCTCGTGAGGCACTCGCCATGGACCCGCAGCAGCGTCTGCTGCTGGAGTCCTCCTGGGAGGCCTTCGAGCGGGCCGGCATCGACCCGGCGGCCGTCCGGGGCTCCCGTACGGGCATGTTCGTCGGGGCGATGCCCCAGGAGTACCGGGTGGGCCCGGACGACGACGTCCAGGGCTTCGCGCTGACGGGCACCACCACCAGCGTCATCTCGGGCCGGCTCGCGTACTTCTTCGGGGCCGTGGGACCGGCGGTCACCGTCGACACCGCCTGCTCGTCCTCCCTCGTGGCACTGCACCTGGCCGCCCACTCGCTGCGCCAGGGCGAGTGCTCCCTGGCGCTGGCCGCCGGTGTCACCGTGATGTCCAGCCCCACCACCTTCGTGGAGTTCAGCCGCCAGGGCGGGCTCGCCGCCGACGGGCGCTGCCGCTCCTTCGCCGACTCCGCGAGCGGCACCGGCTGGGCCGAGGGCGTCGGCGTCCTGGTCCTCGAACGCCTCTCGGAGGCCCGCCGCAACGGGCACGAGATCCTGGCCGTCGTCCGCGGCTCCGCCGTCAACCAGGACGGCGCCTCCAACGGACTGACCGCCCCCAACGGCCCCTCCCAGCAGCGCGTCATCGAGCAGGCGCTGGTCAGCGCTCGGCTGTCGGCCGACGAGGTCGACGTCGTCGAGGCGCACGGCACCGGCACGACCCTGGGCGACCCGGTCGAGGCACAGGCGCTGCTGGCGACCTACGGTCAGGGCCGCGACACCGGCCACCCGCTGCTGCTGGGCTCCGTCAAATCGAACCTCGGCCACACCCAGGCGGCGGCCGGTGTCGCCGGCGTCATCAAGATGGTGCTGGCCATGCGGCACGGGCTGCTCCCGCGCACGCTCCATGTGGACGCGCCGTCCTCGCACGTCGACTGGTCGCAGGGGGACGTCCGCCTGCTCACCGAGCAGGTCCCCTGGCCGCAGGGCGAACGGCCGCGCCGGGCCGGTGTCTCCTCGTTCGGCCTCAGCGGCACCAACGCGCACACGATCCTGGAGGAGGCCCCGGCCGCCCCCGAGGAGGACCCGGAGCCGGGCGTGGCCGTACCCGTGGCCGCGGGCGCCGTCCCCTGGCTCGTCTCCGGCCGGACCCGCGAGGCGCTGCGCGCCCAGGCGGCGCGGCTGCTCGAACACCTCGCGTCCCACCCCGGTCTCGTGCCCACGGACGTGGCCTACTCCCTGGCCACGGCCCGCTCCGGCCTGGAGCACCGCGCCGCGTTCACCGCGGCCGACCTGGACCGGGCCCGCACCGCCCTCACCGCGCTCGCCGACGGCGCGCCGGCCCCCGGCCTGGTGCAGGACACCGCACGGACGCGGTCCAAGCTCGCCTTCCTCTTCGCGGGGCAGGGCTCCCAGCGGCCGGGCATGGGCCGGGAACTGGCCGGCCGGTTCCCCGTCTTCGCCACCGCCCTCGACGAGGCCCTCACCCACCTCGACCAGGGCCTCGACCGGCCCTTGAAGGACGTGCTGTACGCCGCCGAGGGCACGCCCGAGGCCGCCCTGCTCGACCGGACCGGATACGCCCAGCCCGCCCTGTTCGCCATCGAGGTCGCGCTGTACCGGCTCGCCGAGTCCTTCGGCGTCAAGCCGGACTTCCTCGCCGGGCACTCCATCGGCGAGATCGCCGCGGCACACGTGGCCGGGGCCTTCTCCCTGGCCGACGCCGCGGCCCTGGTGCTCGCCCGCGGCCGCCTGATGCAGGCGCTGCCCGAAGGCGGCGCCATGGTCTCCCTCGAAGCCACCGAGGAAGAGATCCTGCCCCTCCTGGAGGGCCGGCGGGACCGCGTCTCCATCGCCGCGGTCAACGGGCCCGCCGCCGTCGTGGTCGCCGGCGAGACCGGCGAGGTCACCGCCGTCGCCGAGCATGTCGCCGCGCTGGGACGCAGGACCAAGCGGCTGCGCGTCTCGCACGCGTTCCACTCGCCGCTGATGGAACCCATGCTGGACGAGTTCCGCGCGGCCGTCTCCCGGCTCACCCCGCAGGCACCCGTCATCCCGGTCGTCTCCGGCCTGACCGGCACCCTCGCCACGGTGGAGCAGCTCACCTCCCCCGACTACTGGGTGGACCACGCCCGGCACGCCGTACGCTTCGCCGACACCCTCGCCTGGCTCGACGGCCACGGTGCCGCCACCTACCTGGAACTGGGCCCCGACGGCGTCCTGTCCGCCATGGCCCAGACCTGCCTGGCCACGGCCGATGGCGAAACCGGCCCCGCCGACGGCGTCCCCGCGACGCTCGCCGTACTGCGGCCGGGCCGCCCCGAGGCCGAGACCCTCACCGCCGCGCTGGCGGGCCTGCACACCCGCGGCGTGGCCGTCCGGTGGGAGCCCTACTTCGAGGGCACCGGCGCCCGCCGCGCCGACCTGCCCACCTACGCCTTCCAGCGCCGCCGCCACTGGCCCAAGAGCCTGCCCGCGACGGGCGGCGACGTGCGCGCCGCGGGCCTGGGCGCGGCCCACCACCCGCTGCTGGCGGCGGCCGTGTCGGTCGCCAACTCCGACGGTCTGCTGCTGACCGGCCGGCTGTCGCGGCGCACCCACCCCTGGCTCGCCGGCCACGCCGTGCGCGGCACGGTGCTGCTGCCGGGCACCGCCTTCCTGGAGCTGGCCGTACGCGCCGGGGACGAGGCCGGCTGCGGCCGCGTGGAGGAACTCACCCTGGCCGCACCGCTGGTGCTGCCCGAGGACGGCGGCGTCCAGGTGCAGGTGTGGGCGGGCAGCCCGGACGGGACCGGCCGCCGTACCGTGAGCGTGCACTCCCGCCCCGACGGGCCGGAGGAACTCCCCTGGACCCAGCACGCCGCCGGCACCCTCGTCGCCGGCGAGCACCGCGCCGACTTCGACGCCACCGTCTGGCCTCCCGCCGACGCGCGTCCGCTGGACCTCGACGGCTTCTACGACCGCATGGCCGACACCGGCTTCGCGTACGGCCCCCTGTTCCGGGGCCTGCGTGCCGCATGGCGCGCCGGCGACGACGTCTACGCCGAGGTGACCCTGCCGGAGACCGACGACACCGACGCCGCGTCCGCCACGGCGTTCGGGATCCACCCGGCCCTGCTGGACGCCGCCCTGCACGCCGCGGCCTTCGCCGACCTGGGCGAGCACACCCGCGGCGGCCTGCCCTTCGCGTGGCAGGACGTGACCCTGCACGCGAGCGGGGCGAGCACGGTCCGCGTGAAGCTGACCCCGGCCGGCGACGACGCGGTGGCGGTCGCCGTCGCCGACACCACCGGCGCCCCCGTCGCCTCCATCGGCTCGCTGGTCCTGCGCACCCTGCCCGACGAACAGCTCGGCGCCGCCGACTCCCTCGTCCGGGACGCCCTGTTCGAACTGCGCTGGACCGAAGCCCACCAGGCCGCCCAGGCGGCGCCCACCGCGGTCGCCGTCCTCGGTACGGACCCCTTCGGCCTGGAGCGGGCCCTGACCTCGCCGGACCGCACGGTCACCACGCTGCCCGGCCCGGACGCCGCCACCCACGCCCCGGACGTGGTCCTCGCCCCCGTCGCGGGCGCGGACGGTGCCACCGGCGACGAGGTCGTCACCGCCGTACACGCCCGTACCGCCCAGGCCCTGGAGACCCTGCGGACCTGGCTGGCGGACGCGCGGTACGCCGCGTCCCGACTGGTCTTCGTCACCCGTGGCGCGGTCGCCACCGACGGCCGGCAGGCGCCGGACCCGGTGGCCGCCGCAGTCCGGGGCCTGGTGCGGGCCGCGCAGAGCGAACACCCCGGCCGCTTCGGGCTGCTCGACCTCGACCCCGCCGCCGAGCCCGCCGCGGAACCACTGGCGCGAGCCCTGGCCCTGGCCCCGGACGAGCCGGAGACCGCCGTCCGCGGCACCGCCGTGCTCACCGCGCGGCTGGCCCGCGCCCGGACGCCGCGCACCGCCGCGGCGTGGAACCCCGACGGCACCGTGGTGCTCACCGGGGCCACCGGCGGCCTCGGCCGCGTACTGGCCCGGCACCTGGTCGCCGAGCGCGGCGTACGGCACCTGCTGCTCGTGAGCCGGCGCGGCCCGGACGCCGACGGCGCCCGGGAACTCGTCGCCGAACTGGCCGAGCACGGGGCCCAGGTGGCCATCACGGCATGCGACCTGGCCGACGGTGCCGCCGTGCGGCGGCTGCTGGCCGCGGTGCCCGCCGAGCACCCCGTCACCGCCGTCGTGCACAGCGCCGGCACCCTCGACGACGGCGTGCTCGAATCGCTCACCCCCGAACGGATCAGCGCGGTGCTGCGGCCCAAGGCCGACGCCGTCTGGCACCTCCACGAGGCCACCCAGGGCCTGGACCTGGCCGCCTTCGTCGTCTTCTCCTCCCTGTCCGGCACCGTGGGCGCGGCGGGCCAGGGCAACTACGCCGCCGCCAACGCCTTCCTCGACGCGCTCGCCCAACTGCGCCGCGCCCAGGGCCTGCCGGGGCTCTCCCTGGCCTGGGGCCCGTGGGCCCCCACCGCCGGCATGACCGGCGGATTGACGGACGAGGACCTCGACCGGCTGGCCCGGATGGGCACCCCCGCGCTCACCGAGGAACAGGGCGTCGCCCTCTTCGACGCGGCCACCGCCACGGACGCCGCCGTCCTGCTGCCCACCCGGCTCGACCTGTCCGTCCTGCGGCTCCAGGACGAGGTGGCGCCGCTGTGGCGCGGCCTGATCCGCACCCCGGCCCGCCGGGCGGTGGTCTCGGGCTCGGAGGCCGCCGTCACCCTCGTACAGAAGCTGTCCCGGCTGGCGGAGACCGACCGCCACGAGGTCGTGCTCGACCTCGTGGCCGGCCAGGTGGCCGCCGTGCTCGGCCACGCCGGCACCGCCGACATCGACGCGCGGCGCCCGCTGCGGGAGCTGGGCTTCGACTCGCTGACCGCGGTGGAACTGCGCAACCGGCTCAGCGCGGCCACCGGCCTGCGCACCGCCACGACGGTCATCTTCGACCACCCGACCGTCGAGGCGCTCGCCGCGCACCTCCTCGCCGGCCTCATGGGCTCCGAGGCCGCCGCCGCGGCCGACGCCCCCCGCGCCGCCGCCGACGAGGACCCCATCGTCATCGTCGGCATGAGCTGCCGCTACCCGGGCGGCGTCGCCTCCCCCGAGGACCTGTGGCGGCTGGTCAGCGAGGGCACCGACGCCATCTCGGGCCTGCCCACGGACCGGGGCTGGGACCTGGACGCGCTCTACGATCCGGACCCGGACCGCACCGGCACCTCCTACTCCCGCTTCGGCGGCTTCCTGCACACCGCCGCCGACTTCGACCCCGCCTTCTTCGGGATGAGCCCCCGCGAGGCCCTGGCCACCGACTCCCAGCAGCGGCTGCTCCTCGAAGCGTCCTGGGAGGCCGTCGAGCGGGCGGGCATCGACCCGGTGACCCTGCGCGGCAGCCGGACCGGCGTGTTCGCGGGCGTGATGTACAACGACTACGCCACGGTGCTCTCCGGCGGGCAGTTCGAGGGCCACCAGGGCAGCGGCACCGCCCCGAGCGTCGTCTCCGGACGGGTCTCGTACACCCTCGGCCTCGAAGGCCCCGCCGTCACCGTCGACACCGCGTGCTCGTCCTCGCTGGTCGCCATGCACTGGGCGATGCAGGCGCTGCGCGCGGGCGAGTGCTCGCTGGCGCTGGCCGGCGGCGTCACGGTCATGTCGACGCCGGGCGCCCTGATCGAGTTCTCCCGGCAGCGCGGCCTGTCCCCGGACGGCCGCTGCAAGGCGTTCTCCGACCGCGCCGACGGCGTCGGCTGGTCCGAGGGCGTGGGCGTACTCGTCCTGGAACGGCTCTCCGACGCCCGCCGCAACGGACACCGGATCCTGGCCGTCGTCCGCGGCTCCGCCGTCAACCAGGACGGCGCCTCCAACGGGCTGACCGCCCCCAACGGCCCCGCCCAGCAGCGGGTGATCCGGCAGGCGCTGTCCGTCGCCGGCCTGTCCGCCGCGGATGTCGACGCCGTGGAGGGCCACGGCACCGGCACCACCCTGGGCGACCCCATCGAGGCGCAGGCCCTGCTCGCCGCCTACGGCCAGGACCGCGACCCGCTGAGCCCGCTGCTGCTGGGCTCCGTGAAGTCCAACATCGGCCACACCCAGGCCGCGGCCGGTGTCGCCGGTGTCATCAAGATGGTCATGGCCATGCGCCACGGCGTGCTGCCCCGCACCCTGCACGCCGACGAGCCGTCCTCGCACGTGGAGTGGGACTCCGCAGCGGTGCGCCTGCTCACCGAGGAGACGGCCTGGCCGCAGGCCGGCCGGCCGCGCCGCGCCGCCATCTCCTCGTTCGGGTTCAGCGGCACCAACGCCCACCTCATCGTCGAGGAGCCGTCGGCCGCCCCCGAGCCGCGCGAACAGCCGGCGCTCACCCCGGCCGTGCTGCCCTGGACGCTGTCGGGCAAGAGCCGGGCCGCCCTGCGCGACCAGGCCGCCCGCCTGCGCTCCCACCTCGACGAGCGCCCCGCCCTCGACCCGGCCGACATCGCGCTCTCCCTCGCCACCACCCGCTCGGCCTTCGACCAGCGCGCCGTGGTCGTCGGCGACCGCGACGAACTGCTGCGCGCCCTCGCCGACCTGGCCGCCGACCGGCCGGGCTCCGCGCTCACCGAGGGCGAGGTCGGCGGCGCGGGCAAGCTGGCCGTGGTGTTCTCCGGACAGGGCAGCCAGCGCCCCGGCGCCGGCCGGGAACTCGCCGCCCGCTTCCCCGCGTTCGGCCGGGCCCTCGACGAGGTGGCCGCCGCCCTCGACCCGCACCTGGACCGCCCCCTCAAGGACGTCCTGTTCGCCCCTGAGGGCAGCCCCGAGGCGGCGCTGCTGGACCGCACCGAATGGACCCAGCCCGCGCTGTTCGCCATCGGGGTCGCGCTGTACCGGCTGCTGCGCACCTGGGGCATCCGCCCCGACGTGCTGTTGGGCCACTCCATCGGCGAGATCACCGCCGCGCATGTCGCGGGCGTCCTCTCGCTGTCCGACGCGGCCCGCCTGGTGATCGCGCGCGGACGGCTGATGCAGGCGCTGCCCGCCGGCGGCGCGATGATCTCCCTCCAGGCCACCGAGGACGAGACCGCGCCGCTGCTCGCCGGGCGCGAGCACGAGGTGTCCATCGCCGCCGTCAACGGCCCCCGGAGCGTCGTGGTCGCCGGAGAACTGGCCGCCGCCGAGGAGATCGCCGCCCACTTCGCGGAGCGGGGCCGCAAGACCAAGCGCCTGACGGTCAGCCACGCCTTCCACTCGCCGCTCATGGAGCCCGCGCTCGACGGGCTGCGCGAGGTCGCCGCCGGGCTCACCTACCACGCGCCGGACACGACCGTCGTCTCCGGCCTGACCGGACGGCCCGCCACCGGGGAGGAACTGCGCTGCGCCGACTACTGGGTCGCGCACGCCCGCGGTGCCGTCCGCTTCGCCGACACCCTGCACGCCGCACACGACTGCGGCGCCGGCACCTTCCTCGAACTCGGCCCCGACAGCGTCCTGTCGGCCGCCGCCCAGGACGCCCTCGGCGACACGGCGGACGCGCACATCGTCCCGCTGCTGCGCGCCGGACGCGGTGAGGAACGCTGCGCGGCCACCGCGCTGGCCCGCCTGCACGTACACGGTACGGCCGTCGACTGGCCCGCGTACCTCGCCGGCACCGGAGCCCGCACCGTCGACCTGCCCACGTACGCCTTCCAGCACGAGCGCTACTGGCCCGAACCGGACCCGGCCCGCCGCACCCAGGGCGCACCCGACCCCGCGGACGCCGAGCTGTGGGGCTCCGTGGAACGCGGCGACGCCGCGGAACTCGCCGCGCTCCTCGGGCTGCGCGACGAACAGCACGCCTCCCTGTACGCGCTGCTGCCCGCGCTGTCGTCCTGGCGCCAGCAGCGGCACGAGAAGGCGCTGCTGGACACCGCCCGCTACCGCGTCACCTGGCGGCCCGTACGGGCGGCCGCCGCGCCCGTGCTCGAAGGCACCTGGCTGCTCGTCACCACCGACGGCATCGACAGCGACGAGATCCGGCACGCGCTGCGTGGCCACGGCGCCCAGTTCGAGACCCTCGTCCTGGACGCCACCTGCCGCGACCGCGCCACGCTCGCCGCCCGGCTCGACGCCGTACGCGCACAGGGACACACCTTCTCCGGCCTGCTGTCCCTGCTCCCGCTCGCCGACGGGCCCGGGCACCGGCCCGGCGCCGAACCGCCGGCCGGGCTCGCGCTCACCCTCGTGCTGGCCCAGGCGCTCACCGACGCCCCCCTCGACGCCCCCCTGTGGACCCTGACCCGCGGCGCGGTCACCACCGGCCCGGCCGACCCGCTCACCAGCCCCCTCCAGGCAGCGGTCTGGGGGCTGGGCCGGGTCGCCGCCCTGGAGCACCCGCAACTGTGGGGCGGCCTGATCGACCTGCCGGCCGCCCTCGACGCCCCCGCGACCCAGCACCTCGTCAGCGCGCTGGCCGCCCAGGGCGGCGAGGACCAGCTCGCGATCCGCGCCACCGGAGCGCTCGGCCGGCGCCTGGCGCGCCACCCGCGGGCCGAACTGCCCCCGGCCGGCGCGTTCACCGCGCGCGGCACCGTGCTCGTCACCGGCGGCACCGGAGCGCTCGGCGCCGACACCGCGCGCTGGCTCGCCCGCAGCGGCGCCGGCCACCTCCTGCTCACCAGCCGCCGCGGCCCCGACGCCCCCGGCGCCGACGAGCTGACGGCGGAGCTGGAGGGCCTGGGAGCCGCGGTCACCATCGCGGCCTGCGACACCGCCGACCGCGACGCGCTCGCCGCCGTCCTGGCGTCCGTACCCCCGGAGCACCCGCTGACCGGCGTCGTGCACGCGGCGGGCGTCGGCCAGAACGCCGCCCTCGCCGACACCCCGCTGGCGGACGCCACGCAGGCGATGGCCGCCAAGATGCTCGGCGCGGCCCACCTCGACAGCCTCCTGGACGGCCACGAGCTGGACTTCTTCGTCCTCGTCTCCTCGATCGCCGGCGTGTGGGGGAGCGCCGGGCAGAGCGCGTACAGCGCCGCCAACGCCTACCTCGACGCCCTCGCCGAGCACCGCGCGGCCCGCGGTCTGCCCGCCACGTCCGTCTCCTGGGGGCCCTGGGCCGAGGCCGGAATGGCCACCCACGAGGCCGTCACCGAAGAGCTGCGCAAGCGCGGGCTGCGCTTCCTCGCGCCCGCGTCCGCCCTCACCGAGCTGCGGCGCGCGGTCGTCCACCAGGACGTGACCGTCACGGTCGCCGACCTCGACTGGGAGCGCTACCACCCCGTCTTCACGTCCACCCGCCGCAGCGCCTTCTTCGACGAACTGGGCGAGGTCCAGGCCCTCGTACGCGCCGAGAGCGCCACCGAGAGCGCCGCGCCGGAGTTCGCCGCGCGCCTCGGCGGCCTGGACCAGGACGAGCAGGTGCGGCTGCTGGCCGACCTCATCCGCACCGAGGCGGCCATCGCGCTCGGCCACGACTCCGCGGACGCCATCGCGGAACGGCGCGCCTTCCGCGACGCCGGCTTCGACTCGCTGACCGCCGTGGAACTGCGCAAGCGGCTGGCCACCCGCACCGGCCTGAACCTGCCTGCCACCCTCGTCTTCGACTACCCGAACCCCACCGTCCTCGCCCGCCACCTGCGCGAGGAGATCCTGGGCACCGGCGGTGCCCAGACCGCGGCCGTGGCCGCCGGCGGCCACGACGAGCCCGTCGCCATCGTCGGCATGAGCTGCCGCTTCCCCGGCGGCGTCCGCTCCCCGCGGCAGTTCTGGGAGCTCGTCAGCGAAGGCGTCGACGCGATCACCGACTTCCCCGTCAACCGTGGCTGGGACACCGGCCTGCACCACCCCGACCCGGACCACCCCGGCACCACGTACTCCAGCCAGGGCGGCTTCCTGCACGACGCGGGCGAGTTCGACGCCGCCTTCTTCGGCATCTCGCCGCGCGAGGCGCTGTCCATGGACCCCCAGCAGCGGCTGCTGCTGGAGACCACCTGGGAGGCGTTCGAGCACGCCGGCATCGACCCCACCACCGTCCACGGCAGCGCGACCGGTACGTTCATCGGCTCCACCTACCAGGAGTACGGACTCGGCGTCGAGGACGGCTCCGCCGGCCACCTGGTGACCGGCACCAGCCCCAGCGTGCTCTCCGGGCGCCTGGCCTACCTCTTCGGCCTCGAAGGCCCGGCGGTCACCGTCGACACCGCCTGCTCCTCCTCCCTGGTCGCCCTGCACCTCGCCTGCCAGTCGCTGCGCAACGGCGAAAGCTCCCTGGCGCTGGCCGGCGGCGCGACCGTGATGACCAACCCCAACCCCTTCGTCGCCTTCAGCCGGCAGCGGGCCCTGGCCGGTGACGGCCGCTGCAAGGCGTTCGCCGACGGCGCCGACGGCATGACCCTCGCCGAAGGCGTCGGCGTCCTCGTCCTGGAGCGGCTCTCCGACGCCCGGCGCAACGGGCACGACATCCTCGCCGTCGTCCGCGGCTCGGCCATCAACCAGGACGGTGCCTCCAACGGCCTGTCCGCCCCCAACGGCCCCGCCCAGCAGCGCGTCATCCGCCAGGCACTGGCCAACTCCGGGCTGGCCCCGGCGGACATCGACGCCGTCGAGGCCCACGGCACCGGCACCGCCCTCGGCGACCCCATCGAGGCGCAGGCCCTGCTCGCCACGTACGGCCGGGACCGCGACCCGCAGCACCCGCTGCTGCTCGGCTCCGTGAAGACCAACATCGGCCACACCCAGTCGGCGGCCGGCGTCGCCGGCGTCATCAAGATGGTCATGGCCCTGCGCCAGGGGGAGCTGCCCCGCACCCTGCACGCGGACACCCCGTCCAGCCACATCGACTGGACACCCGGCACCCTCGCCCTGCTGAACGAGCCCGCCGACTGGACCGAGGGCGAGCGCCCGCGCCGCTGCGCGGTCTCCTCCTTCGGCATCAGCGGGACCAACGCCCACACCATCCTCGAAGAGGCCCCCCGCCCGCAGGAAACGGCCCCCGCCCGGCCGGTGCCCCCGGCCGGCGGCGCCGTCCCGTGGGTGCTGTCCGCGCGGACCCCGGGCGCGCTGCGCGCCCAGGCGGCCCACCTCGCCGCCCACCTCGACGGCGAGCAGCCGCCCGGCGCGTGGGACGTCGCCCACAGCCTGGTGGCCTCGCGCACGCTCTTCGATCACCGCGCCGTCGTCGTCGGCACCGACGACGAGACCCGGCGTACGGCCCTCGACGCGCTGGCCGCCGGCGGCTCCGCGCCCGGCGTCGTCCAGGGCACCGCCGACACCGACGGCAAGACCGTCTTCGTCTTCCCCGGCCAGGGCTCCCAGTGGGCCGGCATGGGGGCCCGGCTTCTCGACGAGTCCCCGGTCTTCGCCGAACGTCTGACGGAATGCGCCACCGCCCTCTCGGAGTTCGTCGACTGGTCCCTGCTCGACGTGCTGCGCCGGACCGAAGGCGCGCCGACCCTGGACCGCGTCGACGTCGTCCAGCCCGCCTCCTTCGCCGTCATGGTCTCCCTGGCCGCGCTGTGGGCCTCCCACGGCATCACCCCGGACGCCGTGGTCGGCCACTCGCAGGGCGAGATCGCCGCGGCCGCCGTCGCCGGGGCGCTCTCCCTGAAGGACGCGGCCCGGGTCGTCGCGCTGCGCAGCCAGGCCATCGCCCGCGGGCTGGCCGGGACCGGCGGCATGCTGTCGGTGCCGCTGCCCGCCGCCGACGTCGAACAGCGCCTCATTGGGGCCACCGGGTACGACGCCCTGTCGGTCGCCGCCGTCAACGGCCCCCGCTCCACCGTCGTCTCCGGCGCCACCGCGCCGCTGGACGCCCTCCAGGCCGAACTGGTCGCCGAGGGCGTCCGCGCCAAGCGCGTCGCCGTGGACTACGCCTCGCACTCCACGCAGGTCGAGCGGGTGCGGGACGAACTGCGCACCGTCCTCGCGCCGGTGCGCCCGCGCCCCGCGCAGGTGCCCTTCTTCTCCACCGTCACCGGCGACTGGCTGGACACCACCGGCATGGACGGTGAGTACTGGTACACCAACCTGCGGCAGACCGTCCGTTTCCGGCCCGCCATCGGCGAACTCCTCGCCCGGGGCCACCACTTCTTCATCGAGGTCAGCTCCCACCCCGTCCTCACCATGGGCATCCAGGAGACCGCCGAGGAAGCCGGCGCCGCGGCCGCGGTGCTCGGCACGCTCCGGCGCGACACGGGCGGCACCGACCGCTTCCTGACCTCACTCGCCGAAGCCTTCGTACGGGGCGCGGACGCCGACTGGGCCGGCCTCCTCACCGGCACCGGCGCCCGCCGCGTGCCGCTGCCCACGTACGCCTTCCAGCGCGAACACCTGTGGGCGATCCCCGACCGGTCCCGGGGCAAGGCCGCGGCGGACCCCGCCGACGCGGAGTTCTGGACGGCGGTCGAGGAGGAGGACGTCGACGCCCTCGCCTCCCGCCTGCGTCTGGACCACGCCGCCCTGGCGCCGGTCCTCCCGGCCCTCTCGCACTGGCGCAAGCACCGCCGCGACCTGTCCACCGTGGACTCCTGGCGCTACCGCGCCACCTGGAAGCCGCTGACCAGCCTGCCCACCGCGACCCTGACGGGCACCTGGCTCGTCGTCGCCCCCGAAGGGGCCGACACCGACACCGTCATCGGCGTCCTCGCCGCCCACGGAGCCGACCCGCGCACCCTCGTCCTGGACGACACCTGCGCCGACCGCACGGCCCTGGCCGCGCGCCTGACCGGCCTCGGCGACCTGCCGGACCTGACGGGCGTGGTGTCCCTGCTGGCCGAGGCCGAGGAGGAGAGCGCGACGCATCCGGCGCTCAGCCGCGGCCTCGCCCTGACCCTCTCGCTCGTCCAGGCCCTCGGCGACACCGGGACGGACGCACCCCTGTGGTGCCTGACCCGGGGCGCCGTCACCACGGGCCGCGCCGACCGGCTGACCCGCCCCGGCCAGGCCCGGATCCTCGGCCTCGGCTGGACCGCCGCCCTCGAACACCCGCAGCGCTGGGGCGGCCTGGTCGACCTGCCCGAGCAGCTCGACCAGCGGGCCGCCGAACGCCTGGCCGCCGTCCTGACCGGCCGTACCGGCGAGGACCAGCTCGCCCTGCGCGCCTCGGGCGTCCTCGCCCGCCGCGTCGTACGGGCCGCCCCCGCGGCCCCCGCCCCGGCCGGTCCCTGGACGCCGCGCGGCACCACCCTCGTCACCGGCGGCACCGGCACGCTCGCCCCGCACCTGGCCCGCTGGCTCGCCCGGCAGGGCGCCGAGCACGTCGTGCTCACCAGCCGCCGCGGCCCGCAAGCGCCCGGCATGGACGAACTCGTCCGGGAACTGGCCGAGTCGGGGTGCGCGGCCACGGTCGTCGCCTGCGACCTGACCGACCGCGAGGCGGTCGCCCGGATGCTCGCCGCGCTCGAAGCCGAAGGCCGCACCGTACGCACCGTCGTGCACACCGCCGTCACCATCGAGCTGGCGACGCTGGACGAGACGACCCACGACGCCTTCGCGAAGGTCCTGGACGCCAAGGTCACCGGCGCCCGGCACCTGGACGACCTGCTCGGCGACGACCTCGACGCCTTCGTCCTGTACTCCTCCACCGCCGGCCTGTGGGGCAGCGGCGCGCACGCCGCCTACGTCGCCGGCAACGCCTACCTGAACGCCCTGGCGGAGAACCGGCGCGCCCGCGGCGCCCGGGCCACCGCCGTCTCCTGGGGCATCTGGGCCGACGACCTCAAGCTCGGCCGCGTCGACCCCGGCCAGATCCGCCGCAGCGGGCTCGTCTTCATGGACCCGGACCTGGCCCTCACCGGCCTGCGCCAGGCCCTCGACGGGGACGAGACCGTGCTGGCCGTCGCGGACGTGGACTGGGAGCGCTACCACCCCGTCTTCACCGCCGCGCGGCCCACCCGGCTCTTCGAGGACGTGCCCGAGGTCCAGCGGCTCGCCGCGGACACCGCCCAGGCCGCCGACTCCGGCAGCGAGTTCGCCACCCGGCTCCGCGGGCTGGTCCCCGTCGAGCAGGACCGCCTCCTGCTGGACCTCGTCCGCACCGAGGCGGCCACCGCGCTCGGCCACGCCTCACCCGACGTGCTCTCCGAACGGCGCGCCTTCCGCGACGTCGGCTTCGACTCGCTGACCGCCGTCGACCTGCGCAACCGGATCGCCGCCGTGACCGGGCTCGCGCTGCCGAGCACCATGGTCTTCGACTACCCCGACCCGCTCGCCCTCGTCGCCTTCCTGCGCGCGTCCCTCGCCGGGCCCGCCGCCGGCGCCACCGCCACGGCCACGGGCACCGCCACCGCCGCCGACGACGAGCCCATCGCCATCATCGGCATGAGCTGCCGCTACCCCGGCGGCGTCGGCTCACCGGAGGACCTGTGGCGCCTGGTCACCGAGGGCGGGGACGCCACCGGCGAGTTCCCCGCCGACCGCGGCTGGGACGCCGAGGGCCTCTACGACCCCGACCCCGACCGGACCGGCCACACCTACTCGACCCGGGGCGGCTTCCTCCACGACGCCGCCGACTTCGACGCCTCCTTCTTCGGCATCTCGCCCCGCGAGGCCCTGGCCATGGACCCCCAGCAGCGGCTGCTGCTGGAGACCTCCTGGGAGGCGATGGAGCGCGCCGGGATCGACCCCGCCACCCTGCGCGGCAGCAGCACCGGCACCTTCATCGGCGCCAGTTATCAGGACTACGGCGCCTTCGGAGCGGGCCCGGAAGGTGCCGAGGGACACCTGATCACCGGCACCATCTCCAGCGTCCTGTCCGGCCGGCTCTCCTACACCTACGGCTTCGAGGGCCCGGCCGTCTCCCTCGACACCGCCTGCTCCTCCTCCCTGGTCGCCCTGCACCTGGCCTGCCAGTCGCTGCGCAACGGCGAAAGCTCGCTGGCCCTCGCGGGCGGCGTCAGCATCATGTCCACGCCCGGCGCGTTCGTCGGCTTCAGCCGGCAGCGCGCGATGGCCCCCGACGGCCGCTGCAAGGCGTACTCCGACCAGGCCGACGGGATGAGCCTGGCCGAAGGCGTCGGCCTGGTCCTCGTCGAGCGGCTCTCCGACGCCCGCCGCAACGGCCACCAGATCCTGGCCGTCATCCGGGGCTCCGCCGTCAACCAGGACGGCGCCTCCAACGGACTGACCGCGCCCAACGGCCCGTCCCAGCAGCGCGTCATCCGCCAGGCCCTGGCCAACGCCACGGTGGACCCCGACGGCGTCGACGTCATCGACGGCCACGGCACCGGCACCGCCCTCGGCGACCCCATCGAGGCGCAGGCCCTGCTCGCCACGTACGGCCGGGACCGCGACCCGCGGCACCCGCTGCTCCTGGGCTCCGTCAAGTCCAACATCGGGCACACCCAGATGGCGTCCGGCGTGGCCAGCGTCATCAAGATGGTCATGGCCCTGCGCCACGCCGCCGTACCGCGGAGCCTGCACATCGACCGGCCCTCCTCGCACGTCGACTGGAGCTCCGGCGCCATCCGCCTGCTCACCGAGCCCCTCGACTGGCCGAGCACCGGCCGCCCGCGCCGCGCGGGCGTCTCCTCCTTCGGGCTCAGCGGCACCAACGTCCACACCATCCTCGAACAGGCACCGGAGGAGGAACCCGAGGACGGCACCGGCACCGGCACCGGCGTCGCACCGGCCCGCCCGGCCGACCCCGCCCCCGTCCCCCTGGTCCTGTCCGGACGCACCGAGGAGGCCCTGCGCGCCCAGGCCGGGCGGCTGCTGACCCACCTCGCCGACCACCCCGGACTGCCGCTCACCGACCTCGCGTTCTCCCTCGCCACCTCCCGCGCCGCCCTGGAGCACCGCGCGGCCGTCGTCACCGACGACCCCGGCACCCTCGCCCGCGCCCTGACCGCGCTGCGCGACGCGGACCCCGACGGCGCGCTCCTCACCGGCCGCCCGGACCACGGCCGGCTGGCCTTCCTCTTCACCGGCCAGGGCAGCCAGCGCCCGGAGATGGGACGCGAACTCTACGACCGCCACCCCGTCTACGCCGAGGCCCTGGACGCCGTACTGGCCCGCTTCGACCTCGAACTCGACCGCCCGCTGCGGGAGATCCTGTTCGCCGGGCCGGGCACCCCCGAGGCCGCGCTGCTGGACGACACCGGCTACACCCAGCCCGCCCTCTTCGCCCTCGAAGTGGCCCTGTTCCGCCTCGTCGAGTCCTGGGGCCTGCGGCCCGACTACGTCGCGGGCCACTCCATCGGCGAGTTCGCCGCCGCGCACGCCGCCGGGGTCCTCTCCCTGGAGGACGCCTGCACCCTCGTCGCGGCCCGCGGCCGCCTGATGGCGGCCCTGCCTCCGGGCGGCGCCATGGCCTCCGTGGAGGCCACCGAGGACGAGGTGGCCGCCGTGCTCACCGCGTACGCGGGACGGGCCGCGGTCGCCGCCGTCAACACCCCGGCGTCCCTGACCGTCTCGGGCGACGAGGACGCGGTCCTCGCCGTGGCGGACCACTTCCGGGAACTCGGCCGGCGCACCAAGCGGCTGCGCGTCAGCCACGCCTTCCACTCGCCGCACATGGACCCGATGCTGGCGGACTTCGCCCGCGCCGTCGGCTCCGTCACCTGCCACGCGCCCACCGTGCCGCTGGTGTCCACCGTCACCGGCGCGCTCCTGACCCACGAGGAACTGGCCGCGCCGCAGTACTGGACCGGACAGGTCCGCGGCACCGTCCGCTTCGCCGACGCCGTACGGCACCTCACCGAGCACGGGGTGACGACCTTCTTCGAACTCGGCCCGGACGCCGTGCTCAGCGGCGCGGTACGCGAGGGCGCCGGCGAGCAGGACCGGGCCACCGCCGTCCCGGCCCTGCGCCGCGACCGGCCCGAGGCCCCGGCACTGACCACCGCGCTGGCCCGGCTCCACCTCCACGGCGTACGCGTCGACTGGAGCGCCGTGTTCGCGGGCAGCGGCGCCCGCCGGACCGACCTGCCCACCTACCCCTTCCAGCGCGAGCGCTACTGGCCCGAGGCGGACGCCGGCGCCACCGCGCCCGCACTCCCCGCCGACGCGGCGGACGCGGAGTTCTGGTCGGCGGTGGAGCGCGCGGACCTGGAGTCGCTGGGCTCCTCGCTGGACCTGGACGACGACACCCTGACCGCCGTGGTGCCCGCCCTCTCCTCCTGGCGGCGCACGAGCCGGGAGCGCTCCACCGTCGACGGCTGGCGCTACCGGGCCACCTGGAAGCCCCTGACCGGCCCGGCCGCCGCCGGACGCCCGTCCGGGACCTGGCTGGTGCTCGCACCGGCCGACGGCGAGGCGGCCTGGCTCGACCCGGTCGTGGCCGTGCTGGGCACCGGCGCCGTACGCGTCGACGTCTCCGGCCCTCAGCGCCGGGAGCTGGCCGAGCGGCTGAGCGCGGCGGCCGCCGAGCACGGTGCGTTCGCGGGCGTCCTGTCCCTGCTGGCGACGGCCGGCGACGGCACCGACGGCGCCGACAGCGCCGACAACACCGGCGATGCCACGGCCACGGGGCTGTTGCTCACCGCAACCGCCGTCCAGGCCCTGGGCGACGCGGGCATCGAGGCCCCCCTGTGGTGCGTGACCCGCACCGCCGTGGCCGTGGACCGTACCGAGCACCCGGCCCGGCCCGCCCAGGCCGCCGTCTGGGGCCTGGGCCGAGTCGCCGCGCTGGAGCACCCGCAGCGCTGGGGCGGTCTCGTCGACCTCCCCGACGCACTCGACGGCACCACCCTGCGCCGTCTGGCCACCGTCCTCACCGACAGCGGCGGCGAGGACCAGATCGCCGTACGCGCCACCGCGACCTTCGCGCGCCGGCTGGCGCACCACCGCGCCGCACCGGACTCCGGGGCGGAGCCGTTCCGCCCCACCGGCACCGTGCTCGTCACCGGTGGCACCGGCGCCCTCGGCGGCCACGTCGCCCGCTGGCTCGCCGCGGCGGGCGCCCAGCACCTGCTGCTGGTCAGCCGCCGCGGAGCCGACGCGCCCGGCGCCGCCGAACTCGCCGCACGGATCGAGGAAGCGGGCGCCCGGGTCACCGTCGCCGCGTGCGACACGGCCGACCGCGACGCGCTCGCCGCCGTACTGGCCGCGATCCCCGACGAGCACCCGCTCACCGCGGTGTTCCACACCGCCGGCACCGTCGACGACGGCACCCTGGACACGCTCACCCCCGAGCAGTTCGCCGCCGTACTGCGCGCCAAGGTCACCGCCACCCGCGCCCTGCACGAGACGACCCGCGACCGGGACCTGACCGCCTTCGTGCTCTTCTCCTCCGTCGCCGGCACCCTCGGCGCCCCCGGCCAGGGCAACTACGCCGCCGCCAACGCCTTCCTCGACGCCTTCGCCGAACACCGCCGCGCCCACGGGCTGCCCGCGACCTCGATCGCCTGGGGCCCCTGGGCCGAGACCGGCATGGCGGCCGACGGCACCGGCGTCCAGGAACGTGTGCGCCGCGGCGGCTACACCCCCATGGCACCGCGGCTCGCCCTCACCGCACTGCGGCGGGCGATCGAGCACGGCACCCCTGCGCTGACGCTCGCGGACATCGACTGGCAGCGCTATGCGCAGGTGTTCACCGCCATGCGCCCCAGCCCCCTCGTCGGCGACCTGCCCGAACTGCGCCGGGCCACCCCGGCCGCCGGGGCACCGGAAACCGCCCTGCGGGAACCGGCCCTGCGGCAGCGGCTCGCCGGCCTCTCCCCGGCCGCGCGCCCGCGCTTCGTCCTGGACCTGGTCCGCACCCAGGTGGCCGCGGTCCTCGGGCACACCGGCACCTCGGGCATCGGCGCCGACCGCGCCTTCAGCGACCTCGGCTTCGACTCGCTGACCACCGTCGAACTGCGCAACACCCTCACGGCCGCCACCGGCCTGAAACTGCCCGCGACCCTCGTCTACGACCACCCGACCCCGACCGCCCTCGCCGACTTCCTGCTCGCCGAACTCCAGGGCGACCTGCCCGAACCCGACCGGCTCGCCCCCGCCCCGGGCGGCCGGGCCGCCGATGACGACCCGATCGCCGTCGTCGGCATCAACTGCCGCTTCCCCGGCGGCATCCGCTCGCCCGAGGACCTCTGGACGCTGCTCAGCCAGGGCGAGGACGCCATCTCCGGCTTCCCCGCCGACCGCGGCTGGGACCTGGACGCCCTCGCCCAGGGCGCCTCCGCGACCCTCGAAGGCGGCTTCCTCGACGGTGTCGGCCTCTTCGACGCCGCCTTCTTCGGCATCTCGCCCCGCGAGGCCCTGGCCATGGACCCCCAGCAGCGCCTGCTGCTGGAGACCACCTGGGAGGTCTTCGAGCGCGCCGGCATCGACCCGGCCACCCTGCGCGGCAGCCGCACCGGCGTCTTCGTCGGCACCAACGGCCAGGACTACGCCACGCTCCTGCGCCGGAGCACCGGCACCGCCGACATCCGCGGCCACGTCGCCACCGGCAACACCGCCAGCGTCATGTCCGGCCGCCTCTCCTACGCCTTCGGCCTGGAGGGCCCGGCCGTCACCGTCGACACCGCCTGCTCCTCCGCGCTGGTCGCCCTGCACATGGCAGCGAACGCCCTGCGCAGCGGCGAGTGCACCCTCGCCCTGGCCGGCGGTGTCTCGGTCATGTCCAGCCCGGACTCCTTCACCGAGTTCACGGTCCAGGGCGGGCTGGCCCCCGACGGCCGCTGCAAGCCCTTCGCCGACGCGGCCGACGGCACGAGCTGGTCCGAGGGAGTGGGCGTCCTCGTCCTGGAACGGCTCTCCGACGCCCGCCGCAACGGCCACGACGTATGGGGCATCGTGCGCGGCACCGCCGTCAACCAGGACGGCGCCTCCAACGGGCTGACCGCGCCCAGCGGCCGGGCCCAGCAGCGCGCCATCCGCCAGGCCCTCGCCGACGCCGACCTCACCCCCGCCGACGTCGACGTCGTCGAGGCCCACGGCACCGGCACCACCCTCGGCGACCCCATCGAGGCGCACGCCCTGATCGCCGCCTACGGGCCGGACCGGGAGCGCCCGCTGCTGCTCGGCGCCGTCAAGTCCAACCTGGGCCACACCCAGGCCGCCGCCGGTGTCGCCGGCACCATCAAGGTGCTCCTGGCGATGCGCCACGGCGTCCTGCCCAAGACCCTGCACGTCAACGCCCCGTCCTCGCACGTCGACTGGACGGACGGCACGGTCTCGCTCGTCACCGAACAGCAGGACTGGCCCGAGACCGGGCACGCCCGGCGGGCCGGTGTCTCCGCCTTCGGCGTCAGCGGCACCAACGCGCACGTCATCATCGAGCAGGCGCCGGACACCGAAAAGACGCCGGACCCCGAGCAGGCCGTGCCGGACGGGCCCGCCGCCGTGCCGGGCCTGGTGCCGTGGCCGGTGTCGGCCCGCTCGGAGGCCGCGCTCGCCGTACAGGTCGAGCGGTTCTCCGCCCTGACCGGCCCGTCGCCCGCCGACGTGGGCCACTCCCTCGCCACCGGCCGGTCCGCGCTCGGCCACCGCGCCGTACTGGCACACGACGGAGAGCGGGTACGGGAACTCGCGCGCGGCGTCACCCAGGAGGTCACCGGCAAGCTCGCGGTGCTGTTCTCGGGCCAGGGTGCCCAACGGGCCGGCATGGGCCAGGAGCTGTACGCCCGGTTCCCGGTGTTCGCGGACGCCCTCGACGCCGTACTGGCGCACTTCGACGCCGAGCCGGAGCGCCCGCTGCGGGACGTGATCTTTGGCGCGGCACCCGGCCTGGACGAGACCGGGTTCACCCAGCCCGCGCTGTTCGCCGTGGAGGTGGCGCTGTTCCGGCTGGCCGAGTCCTGGGGCGTACGGCCGGACTTCGTGGCCGGCCACTCGATCGGCGAGATCGCGGCGGCCCATGTGGCCGGGGTGTTCTCGCTGGCGGACGCCTGCCGCCTGGTGGCCGCGCGGGCACGGCTGATGAACGCCCTCCCGGCCGGCGGTGCGATGGTCGCCGTCCAGGCCACGGCGGACGAGGCCGCCGCACGGCTGGTGGACGGTGTCTCGGTCGCGGCCGTCAACGGCCCGGAGGCGGTCGTGATCGCCGGCGCCGAAGACCGGGTCCACCGCCTGGCCGAGGAGTTCGCCGGACAGGGCCGCAAGACCCGGCGCCTGCCGGTGAGCCACGCCTTCCACTCGCCGCTGATGGACCCGATGCTGGAGGACTTCCGGCGCGTCGCCGAAGGACTGTCGTACGAGGCCCCGCGCATCCCGCTCGTCTCGAACGTGACCGGTGGGATCGCCACGGCGGAGCTGGTGTGCTCGGCCGCCTACTGGGTCCGGCACGTGCGCGAGACCGTCCGCTTCGCCGACGGAGTAGCCGCTCTCGCCGCCGAAGGCGCCGGAATGTTCCTGGAGCTGGGCCCCGACGGCGTACTGACCGCGATGGCCCAGCACACCCTGGACGACACGGCGATCGCCGTCCCCGCCCTCCGCAAGGACCGGCCCGAGGAGACGGCCCTGCTCACCGCCCTGGCGCAGCTCTACGTGGCCGGGGCCGGGGTCGACTGGGGCGCCTGGTTCGCCGGTACCGGGGCCCGGCGCGTGGACCTGCCCACCTACCCGTTCCAGTGGGAGCGGTTCTGGCCGGAGACCGCGCCCGCCGGGCACACCCCGGCCACGCAACAGGAGCCGGTGGACGCCGAGTTCTGGGAGGCGGTGGAACGCGAGGACCTGTCGTCGCTCTCCGCCGACCTCGACCTCGACGACGCCGCGCTGAGCGCCCTCGTACCCGCCCTGTCCGCCTGGCGCCGCAAGCGCGTCGAGCGCTCGACCGTCGACGGCTGGCGCTACGAGGTGACGTGGAAGCCGCTCACCGGCACCCCGGCGAGCACGCTTCCCGGGCCGTGGCTGGCACTCGTCCCGGCGGACGCCGCCGACGACGAGTGGGCCGCCGCCGTGGTCGCGGCCCTCGGCGCCGACACCGTCCGCGTCGAGACCGACCCGGCCGACGGTTCCGTACCGGCCGAGCGGTTGGCCGAACTCGCCGCACAAGGCGCCGAGTTCGCCGGAGTCGTCGCCCTGCTCACGGCCCGGACCGCCGAAGAGGCCGCTCCCGTGGCCGCGTTCCGGCCGGACGAGACCGTGCAGGCACTGGCCGGAGCCGGCATCGACGCCCGCCTCTGGTACGTCACCCGGGGCGCGGTGGCCGTGGGCCGCTCGGAGACGGACGTGAACGTCGCCCAGGCCGCGGTGTGGGGGCTGGGCCGGGTCGCGGCCGTGGAACACCCGGACCGCTGGGGCGGCCTCGTCGACATCGCCCAGGTACTCGACCGGCGTTCGGCGGACCGGTTCCGTGCCGTACTGTCCGGCGCGGGCGGCGAGGACCAGGTGGCGCTGCGGCCCTCGGGCGTCTTCGGGCGCCGGCTGACGCGCGCCGCGGCCGGCACCCCGTCGGCCCCGTGGCAGCCGTCCGGCACGGTCCTGGTCGTCGGCGACGCGGCCGGCGCCGGCGGGCACACCGCCCGCTGGCTCGCCGGACAGGGCGCCCGGCACATCCTGCTGGCCGGGCCCGCCGCGCCCGAAGGGGACCGGCTGCGTGCCGACCTCGACGCCCTGGGCACCGAGCTGACACAGCTCGCCGGCGCCCCGGCCGACAGCGAGGCACTGCTGACCGCCCTCGCCGCGCTCCCGCGGACGGCGCCGCTGACCGCCGTGATCCACACCGCCGCGGACGTACCCTCCGGCGACGGCGAGCCGGGCACCGCCCTGGCCGCGCTCTGCGCGGAGGTGGAGACCCTGGCCGCCGTGGCCGACGCGGCAGCCGGAGAACGCCCCTTGGACGCGTTCGTCCTCTACTCCACGATCGCCGCCACCTGGGGTGCCGGCGGCCGGGGAACGGAGGCGGCGGCCGGCGCCCTGCTGGACGCCCTGGCCCGGCGCCACCGCGCACGCGGACTGCCTGCCCTGGCCGTCGCCTGGGGCGGCTGGGCGGACACCACCGACGACAGCCTGGCCGCGCACCTGCGCGCCAATGGACTGCCCGCGATGGACACCGGACGAGCCCTGACCGCACTCGCCCGCTGCGTCGGCGCCGACGCGGCCTCCGTGACGGTCGCCGACGTACGGTGGGACCGGTTCGCGCCGGCCGTCACCCGCGGCCGCGGCGGCGCCCTGTTCACCGAACTGCCCGAAGCCCGCGCCGCCCTGGCGGAACCGGCCGGCGCCGAGCGGGACACCGCGACCGGGCTGAAGGCCCGGCTCGCCGGCCGGCCGGCCGCGGAGCGGACCGAGGCGCTGCTGGCCCTGGTCCGCGCCGAGGTGGCCACGGTGCTCGGCTTCGCCGACGCCGACGCCGTCCCGTCCGGCCCGGCCTTCAAGGACCTCGGCTTCGACTCGCTGACCGCCGTCGACCTGCGCAACCAGCTCGCCACCGCCACGGGTCTCGCACTGCCCGCCACCCTCGTCTTCGACCACCCGACGGCGGAGGCGCTCGCCGGCCACCTGCGGGCCGAACTCTTCGGCGAGGACGGCGACGCACCGTCCGCCGCCCCGGCGGTACGGGCGGGCGCGGCCGTGTCCGACGACCCGGTCGTCATCGTCGGCATGAGCTGCCGCTACCCGGGCGGGGTCCGCTCGCCCGAGGACCTGTGGGAGCTGATCATGGGCGAAACGGACGCCGTCGGAGGCTTCCCCACGGACCGCGGATGGGACCTGGACCGCCTCCTGCACGGCGACCGGGACGGCCACGGCCGGACCGTCACGGGCGAAGGCGGCTTCCTCTACGACGTGGCCGACTTCGACCCCGGGTTCTTCGGGATCTCGCCGCGCGAGGCGATGGTGATGGACCCGCAGCAGCGCATCCTCCTGGAAGCCACCTGGGAGGCCCTGGAGCGCACCGGCGTCGACCCGGCCGGGCTGCGCGGCGGTGACACCGGCGTGTTCATCGGCGGCGGCTCGGGCGACTACCGGCCCGAGGCGGGCCAGCTCGGCCACGCCCAGACCGCGCAGTCGGCGAGCCTGCTCTCCGGCCGGGTGGCCTACCACTTCGGCCTGGAAGGCCCCTCCGTCAGCGTCGACACGGCATGCTCGTCGTCCCTGGTGGCACTCCACCTGGCCGCCCAGGCCCTGCGCGGCGGCGAGTGCTCCCTCGCGGTGACCGGCGGTGTGACGGTGATGTCCAGCCCGGTGAACTTCGTCGAGTTCGGCGAGATGGGAGCCCTCGCGCCGGACGGCCGCTGCCGGCCCTTCGCGTCCGCCGCGGCGGGCACCGGCTGGTCCGAGGGCGTGGGCGTCCTCGTCCTGGAACGGCTCTCGGACGCCCGCCGCAACGGACACGAGATCCTCGCGGTCCTGCGCGGCTCCGCCGTCAACCAGGACGGCGCCAGCAACGGCATCACCGCGCCCAACGGCCCCTCGCAGCGCCGCGTCGTCCAGCGGGCGTTGGCCAACGCGGGGCTGGCACCGGCCGACGTGGACGCCGTGGAGGCGCACGGCACCGGCACCACCTTGGGTGACCCCATCGAGGCCCAGGCGCTGCTGGCCACCTACGGACAGGGCCGCGAGCCCGGGCGCCCGCTGCTGCTGGGCTCCGTCAAGTCCAACATCGGCCACACCCAGGCGGCCGCGGGCGTGGCCGGCGTCATCAAGATGGTGCTGGCGATGCGCCACGGCGTGCTGCCCAGGAGCCTGCACATCGACGAGCCGTCGGCCCACGTCGACTGGACCGCCGGAGCCGTCGAACTGCTGACGGACGCGGCCGACTGGCCCCGTACCGGCCGCCCGCGCCGGGCCGGCATCTCGGCCTTCGGCGCCAGCGGCACCAACTCCCACGTGATCATCGAGCAGCCCGCGGACACCGTGGCGGACACACCCGAGCGCCCCCAGGAGGCAGGAGGACCGCTGCCGGTGCCCGTGTCCGGCGCCGTGCCGGAAGCGCTGCGCGCCCAGGCCCGGCAACTGCACGCCTACGTGACCGCCCGGCCCGGCCTCACCGTCGCCGGACTCGCACTGTCCGCCGCCACCACCCGGCCGGCCTTCGCCCACCGGGCCGCCGTCCTCGCCGAAGACCGCGAAGAACTGCTCACGGGCCTGGCCGCGCTCGCCGACGGACGCGACACCCCCCAGGTCCTGCGGGGCCGGGCGGTGGAGCGCCGCGGCAAGCTCGCGGTGCTGTTCACCGGCCAGGGCTCCCAGCGCGTGGGCATGGGCCGGGAACTGTACGCGCGCTTCCCGGTGTTCGCCGAGGCCCTGGACGCGGTGGCGGCACGGATGGACGCGGAACTGGACCGCCCCCTGCGGGACGTCATGTTCGAGGACGCGGAGCGGCTGAACGAGACGGGCTACACCCAGCCCGCCCTGTTCGCCGTCGAGGTGGCGCTGTTCCGCCTGGTCGAGTCCTGGGGCATCCGCCCGGACTTCGCCGCCGGGCACTCCGTCGGCGAGCTGACGGCCGCGCACGTGGCCGGGGTCCTCTCCCTGGACGACGCGTGCCGGCTGGTGGCCGCCCGGGCCCGGCTGATGAACGCCCTGCCCGCGAGCGGCGCCATGGTCGCCGTACAGGCCACCGAGGAGGAGGCCCGGGCCCACCTGACCGGCGGCGTGTCCGTCGCGGCGGTCAACGGACCGCGGTCGGTCGTCCTGTCCGGCGACGAGACCGCCGTCCTCGACATCGCGGAGAAGTTCACCGCCGACGGGCGCAAGACTAGGCGTTTGCGGGTGAGCCATGCATTTCACTCACTGCACATGGACGCCATCCTTGAGGACTTCCGACGCGTCGCCCGCGGCGTCGCCTACGGCGCCCCGGCGATCCCGCTCGTGTCCAACGTGACCGGCGAGGCGGCGACCGAACAGCAGGTGTGCTCCCCGGACTACTGGGTGCGGCACGTTCGCGAGGCCGTCCGCTTCGGCGACGGCGTCCGCACCCTCGCCGAGCGCGGCGTGTCCGTCTTCCTGGAACTCGGCCCCGACGGCGCGCTGTGCGCCATGGCCCAGGAAACCCTCGACGCGGTGTCCTCGCCGGCACAGGCCGTACCGGTACTGCGCAAGGACCGTGGCGAACAGGAGTCCGCGGTCACCGCCCTCGCCCGGCTGTACGCCGACGGGGCCGCCCCGGACTGGACGGCCCTGCTCGCGGAGGCCGCGGCCGAACCCCGCCGCACCGACCTGCCGACCTACCCCTTCCAGCACCAGCGGTACTGGCCGGCCACCCAGCCGGCCGCCGAAACCACCGCGGCCGGCGGCGAGGACGACGGCTTCTGGTCGGCGGTGGGCGAGGCCGACTTCGCCTCGCTGGAGACGACACTGAACGTCGACGGCGACGCGCTGGCCAAGGTGCTCCCCGCGCTCGCGGACTGGCGCCGTCGGCGCGGCGAGGAGCACACCGTCGACGGCTGGCGACAGCAGATCACCTGGCAGCCCCTGATCCGCCAGCCCTCCCACGCTCCGGCGGGCACCTGGCTCGCCGTGCTCCCGGCCGGACACAGCGACGACCCCTGGGCCGCCGACGCCGTCGCGGCCCTGGGACCGGACACCGTACGGCTGGAAGCGCCCGGCCCCGACCGGGCGGCGCTGACCGCGCGACTGCGGGCACTGGCCGCCGACGGGCACGCGTTCACCGGAGTGGTGTCCCTGCTCGCCCTCGCCACCGCACCCGCACCCGGCGCGGACGCCCCCGAGGCACTGGCCCTGACCACCGCCCTGATCCAGGCGCTCGGCGACGCGGACCTCACCGCACCCCTGTGGTGCGTCACCCGCGGCGCCGTCGCCACCGCGCCCTCCGAGCCGGTACCCGGACCCGCCCAGGCCGCCGTCTGGGGCCTGGGACGCGTCGCCGCGCTGGAGCACCCGCGGCGCTGGGGCGGCCTGATCGACCTGCCCGCCACCCTCGACGAGCGGTCCACGGCCCACTTCGCCGCAACCCTCGCGGCCCCCGGCGGCGAGGACCAGATCGCGGTCCGGCCCGCCGCCGCCCTCGGCCGCCGGCTGGTGCCCGTACCGGGCGGACGCGGCACGGCGCAGTGGAACCCCACCGGCACCGTTCTGATCACCGGCGGCACCGGAGCCCTGGGCGCCCACGTGGCACGCCGGCTCGCCGCGGCGGGGGCCCGGCACCTGCTGCTCCTCAGCCGCCGGGGCCCGGACGCGCCCGGCACGGACGAGCTGCGCGCCGACCTCACCGCGCTCGGCGCGGACGTCACCCTCACCGCGTGCGACGCCGCCGACCGCGACGCGCTCGCGCAGGTGCTGGCCGGCATCCCCGAGGAAGCGCCCCTGACCGGCGTGATCCACACGGCGGGCGTCCTGGACGACGGCGTCCTGGACAGCCTCACCCCGGACCGCTACGAGGCCGTCTTCCGCGCCAAGGCCGCCTCGGCCCTGGTGCTGCACGACCTCACCCGGGACCTGGACCTGGAGGCGTTCGCCCTGTTCTCCTCGTCCTCCGGAGCGGTCGGCAACGCCGGCCAGGCCAACTACGCCGCCGCCAACGCCTTCCTGGACGCGCTCGCCGAACAGCGCCGGGCCCAGGGCCTGGCCGCGACCTCCCTCGCTTGGGGCGTGTGGGGCGGTGGTGGCATGGCCGCCGACGACCGGGCGGCCGACGTGGCCCGGCGCACCGGAATCCGCCCGCTGGACCCGGACCTCGCCGTCGTGGCGCTGCGCCGGGCCGTCATGGACGGGCGGCCCACCGAGGTCGTCGCCGACATCGAACGCGACCGTTTCGTCCGCTCCTTCACCGCCGTACGGCCCAGCCCGCTGCTCGGCGAGCCGGCCGGGGACACCGGACCCGAGGCGGCCGGGGACACCGGCGAGGGCACCACGGGCGACGCGCTGCGCGAGAAGCTGGCGGGCCTGCCGCCCGCCAAACGCCCCGGAGCCGTACGGGAGCTGGTCCGCGACCGGGCCGCGGCCGTACTGGGACACCCCACGGCCGACGCCGTGGCCGCCGACCGGGCCTTCCGCGACCTCGGCTTCGACTCCCTGAGCGCCGTCGAACTGCGCAACCGGCTCGGCGCCGCGACCGGACTGAACCTGAGCGCCACCCTCGTCTTCGACCACCCCAATCCCGCAGCCCTGGCGGACCACCTGCTGGGCCTGCTCGTCCCCGACGAGGGCCCGGGGGAGGGGGCCGCCGGCGACGGCGACCCGGACTCCTCCGGCATCAGGGCGCTGCTCGCCTCCGTCCCCGTGGCCCGGCTCCGCGAGATCGGCGTGCTCGAACCCCTGCTGAAGCTCGCCGCCGAGCAGACCGCGGGATCGGACGGCGACACCGCAGCGGCGCCGGCGGCGGACGCCTACGACGAGTCGATCGACGCCATGGACGTCGCCGACCTGGTACAGGCCGCACTCGACGGCAATTCCTCCCAAGAGCACTGAAAGAGCGGACCATGACCACATCCAGTGAAACCGTCGTCGCGGCCCTCCGTGCCTCGCTGAAGGAAGCCGAAAACCTGCGCCGGCAGAACCGCAAGCTCGCCGCCGCGGCCACCGAACCGATCGCGATCGTGGCGATGAGCTGCCGGTACCCCGGTGGCGTGAACTCGCCCGAGGACCTCTGGGACCTGCTGGCCGCCGGCGACGACGCGGTCGGCGCGTTCCCCACGGACCGCGGCTGGGACCTCGACGCCCTGCGCGGCGCCGGCGTCGACCGGCGCGGCAACGCCGTCAGCCAGGAAGGCGGCTTCCTCGACGGCGCGGGCGACTTCGACGCGGACTTCTTCGGCATCTCCCCGCGCGAATCCGTCACCATGGACCCGCAGCAGCGGCTGCTGCTGGAGACCTCCTGGGAAGCCGTCGAGCGCGCCGGCATCGACCCGGTCACCCTGCGCGGCAGCCGCACCGGCGTGTTCATCGGCACCAACGGCCAGGACTACGCCTATCTGCTCGTACGCTCCCTGGCCGACGCCACCGGCGACATCGGCACCGGTATCGCCGCCAGCGCCACCTCCGGCCGGCTGTCCTACACGCTGGGCCTGGAGGGCCCGGCTGTGACCGTCGACACGGCGTGCTCCTCCTCGCTCGTGGCCCTGCACACGGCCGCCCACGCGCTGCGGGCCGGTGAGTGCACGCTGGCCCTGGTCGGCGGGGTGAACGTCATGTCGTCCCCCGGCTCCCTGATGGAGTTCAGCCGGCAGGGCGGGCTGGCGGCGGACGGCCGGTGCAAGGCGTTCGCCGACGCGGCCGACGGCACCGGCTGGTCGGAAGGCGTGGGCGTCTTCGTCGTGGAGCGGCTGTCCGACGCCCGCCGCAACGGGCACCCCGTCCTGGCGGTCGTACGAGGCTCGGCCGTCAACCAGGACGGCGCCTCCAACGGCTTCACGGCGCCCAGCGGCCCGTCGCAGCAGCGGGTGATCCGGCAGGCGCTGGCGAGCGCGGGCCTGTCGGCGTCGGACGTGGACGTGGTCGAGGCGCACGGTACGGGTACCCCGCTCGGTGACCCGATCGAGGCGCAGGCGCTGCTGGCCACCTATGGGCGGAACCGTGACCCGGAACGGCCGCTGCTGCTCGGGTCGGTGAAGTCCAACCTGGGGCACACGCAGGCGGCGGCCGGTGCGGCGGGGCTCATCAAGGTGATACTGGCGATGCGGCACGGCGTCCTGCCGAAGACGCTGTACGCCGATGTCCCGTCATCGCACGTCGACTGGTCGTCCGGCGCGGTGGAGCTGCTGACGGAGCCCCGGGAGTGGCCCAAGGCCGACCGGCCGTGGCGGGCCGGTGTGTCCTCGTTCGGGATCAGCGGCACCAACGCCCATGTGATCGTGGAGCAGGCGGAACCGGCCGAAGAGCCGGAGACGGAACCGGGAGCGGGCCCGGCGCCCGCCGTGGTGCCGTGGCCGGTGTCGGGCCGGACCGAGGCGGCACTGGCGGCGCAGATCGAGCGGATCTCCGCGCGCAAGGGCACGGCCGCACCGCTGGACGTGGGATTCTCGCTCGCCACGGGCCGCTCGGCGTTCGAGCACCGCGCGGTGCTGTTGGCGCGGACCCCCGACGGCGAGCTGTCCGAGGCGGCCCGGGGCCGCGCGGAGACGGGCCGCTCACTTGCGGTGCTGTTTTCGGGGCAGGGTGCGCAGCGGGTGGGGATGGGCCGGGAGTTGTATGGCCGGTTTCCGGTGTTCGCGGGGGCGTTGGATGAGGT
>NZ_JBIRFL010000009.1:0-334718 GCF_044327445.1 Streptomyces sp. NPDC018045 | reverse complement strand
AACACCCCAAACCCTTCGTCTGGACGAAGACCGCCGACGAGATCCTCGACAAAGTCGCCGCCTACTGCCACCGAATCTCTGACTCAGGTCACTAGGTCCTGTCGGACGGATCTCCGCGGGGCGCTCCCGGCCGGCGGACCGCTCCGTCCCGGCATTCCGTCCCGGCATGCGGAAGCCGATGGCGGCACGGGGCCGTTCCGTGCTTGGCTCACACGCATGATCGATCCACTGATACGGACCGCCGTACCGGCCGACGCCCAGGACGTACTCGCCTTCTGGCGGGAAGCCGCGGAGGGCACCTCCATCACGGACGACGTGGACGGGGTGACCCGGCTGATCGAGCGGGATCCGCAGGCCCTGATCCTCGCGGAGTCCGGCGGGCTCCTGGTGGGCTCCGTCATCGCCGGGTACGACGGCTGGCGGTGCTCGCTGTACCGGCTCGCGGTGCTGCCCTCGCACCGCCGGCAGGGGGTCGCGACGGCGCTGCTGGAGGCGGCCGAGCGGCGCTTCCTGGCCGTGCGGGGCCGGCGCGGGGACGCCATGGTGCTGGAATCGAACGAGCGGGCCCAGCGGGCGTGGTCGGCCGCCGGTTACCGGCGCGAGGACCACTGGCGGCGGTGGGTGAAGCCGCTGACGCGGAGCTGATCCGGCCGGCCGTCACCCTCCGTCCACCGGCCCGCCACCCGCTTTGCCCATCCTTTACCATGGATCCTTTCCACGTCTCCCCATGAAAGGAGTGAGCGTCCAGCCATGGGCGAGCCTCCCAGTTGTCATCCCGTCCGCGCCCGAGGCGCGAACCTCCCGGTCCTGTTCGATCATGGGACGGAGGTGACCCGATGACCGAGCTGCTCCTCCTGGCCGTGGCCCTGCTCCTGACCCTGGCCTGTGGCGTCTTCGTCGCGGCCGAGTTCTCCCTGACGACCGTCGAGCGCAGCGACCTCGAACGCGCCGCGGAGCGTGGCGAGCGCGGCGCGGACAGCGCCCTCAAGGCCGTCCGCAGCCTGACCTTCCAGCTCTCCGGCGCGCAGCTCGGCATCACCGTGACCGGCCTGGTCATCGGCATGCTCGCCAAGCCCTCGATCGCCGCCCTGCTGACCGGGCCGCTCGACGCCCTCGGCCTGCCGCCCTCCGTCGGTGACTCGGTGGCCCTGGTGCTCGGTACGGCGTTCGCCACGGTCGTCCTGATGGTCATCGGCGAGCTGGTGCCCAAGAACTGGGCGATCTCCAGTCCGCTGCCGGTCGCCCGCCGGGTCGCCACCGCGCAGCGCGGCTTCAGCGCCTCCTTCAAGCCGCTCATCGGACACCTGAACAACACCGCGAACCGGATGATCCGCCGGATGGGCATGGAGCCCGCCGAGGAACTGGCCTCCGCCCGCGGCCCGCAGGAACTGGTCGCGCTGGCCCGGCACTCCGCCAAGGAGGGCGCCCTGGAGGCGGACACCGCCGAACTGTTCGTGCGCACCCTCGCCCTCGCCGACCTGACCGCGGAGAACGTGATGACCCCGCGCGTGCAGGTCACCGCCCTGGACGTGCAGTCCACGGCGGAGGACGTGGCCGCCGCCACGCGCGCCACCGGGCTGTCCCGCTTCCCCGTCTACCGCGGCAGCCTGGACACCGTGGTCGGCGTCGCCCACATCAAGGACGTGCTGACCGTCCCCGCCGAGCGCCGCTCCCGCCACCCGGTCGCCGAGCTGCTGCGCGAGCCGCTGCTCGTACCGGAGACGCTCACCGTCGACCGGCTCCTGGACCGGCTGTCCGGGCGGCAGACGATGGCCGTGGTCATCGACGAGTACGGCGGTACGGCGGGGGTCGCCACGCTGGAGGACATCGTCGAGGAGGTCGTCGGCGAGGTACGCGACGAGCACGACCCGATGGAGACCCCGGACCTGGCCCCGGCGGGCGAGGGCGCGGACGGCCGGGCCCGCTACGAGGCGGACGGCGCCGTACGCACCGACCAGCTCGAACAGATCGGCCTGAAGCTGCCGGAGGGCCCGTACGAGACGCTGGCCGGTCTGATCGCCACCGAGCTGGGCCGGATCCCCGCCGCCGGGGACAGCCTCGACGCCGCGGGCTGGCGGATGGACGTCCTGGACGCCTCCGGTCACCGCGCGGCGCTGGTGCTGCTGCACGCGCCGCTGCCGGACAGCGATGACGACGAGAGCGGGGAGGCGACCCGATGACCGCGCTGCAGTTGTTCATCGGCCTGCTCACGCTGGTCGTCAACGCGTTCTTCGTGGGCGCCGAGTTCGCGATGATCTCGGTGCGCCGCAGCCAGATCGAGCCGTACGCCGAGGACGGCGACCGCCGCGCCGACCGGGTCCTGTGGGGGCTCCAGCACGTCTCCGGCGTGCTGGCCGCCGCGCAGCTCGGCATCACCCTGTGCACGCTGGTGCTCGGCGCCGTCGCCGAGCCCGCCATCGCCCACCTCCTGGAGCCGGCCTTCGACGCGGCCGGGATGCCGGACGCCCTGGTCCACCCCGTCTCCTTCGTCCTCGCGCTGGCCGTGGCGACGTATCTGCACATGCTCTTCGGCGAGATGGTGCCGAAGAACGTGGCGCTGGCCGAGCCGGTGCGCACGGCGCTGCTGCTGGGGCCGCCGCTGGTCGCGCTGACCCGTGCGCTGCGGCCGGTGATCTTCGCGATCAACGCGTTCGCCAGCGCGCTGCTGCGGCTGCTGCGGGTGGACGCCAAGGACGAGGTGGCCGCGACGTTCTCGGACGACCAGCTCGCGAAGATGGTCGAGGACTCGCAGGCCGCCGGGCTGCTGGACGACCGGGCGAAGGAGCGTCTGCGGGACGCCCTGGAGCTGGGCCGCCGCCCGGTCGCCGACGTGGTGGTACCGGTGGAGAGGGTCGTCACGGCCCGACTGGGCATCACGCCGGAGGGGGTGGAGGAGCTGACCGCCACATCCGGGTTCTCGCGCTTCCCGGTGGTCGACAGCACCCGGCGCATTCTGGGGTACCTGCACGTCAAGGACGCGCTGGACGCCTCGCCGCGGGATCTGCCGTTCCCGCTGTCCGCGCTGCGGCCGATCGCCCGCGTACGGGCCGAGACACCGCTCGACGACGTGCTGTCGGCGATGCGGGCCTCGCGTACGCACCTGGCGGCGGTCATCGGCACGGACGGGCGGCTGGCGGGCCTGGTCACGATGGAGGACGTGCTGCGGGAGCTGGTGCTCCAGCAGCAGCCCCACAAGGCCGCTCCGGCCGGGGGCGCGGCCCGGCGGTAGGCACCGGGGCTCCGGGAGACGGCGAACCACGCCCGGGGCCCCGCCCCCGCCCGGGTAGGATTCCTCCGCCATGGAGATCAATGCCACCTACACCAGTTTCGTCGCGGTGGGCGACAGCTTCACCGAAGGCATGTCCGACGTACTGCCGGACGGCTCGTACCGGGGCTGGGCGGATCTGCTGGCCGCCCGGCTCGCGGCCGGTACACCCGGCTTCCGCTACGCCAACCTCGCGGTGCGCGGCAAGCTGATCGAGCAGATCCTCGACGAGCAGACCGGTCCGGCGGCCGCGATGGGCGCCGACCTGGTCACGCTGGTGGGCGGCCTGAACGACGTCCTGCGGCCCAAGTGCGACGTGGACCGGGTCTGCACCCTCCTGGAGGAGGCCGCGGGGCGGCTGGCCAAGGACTGCGGACAGCTCGTCCTGATGCGCAGCCCCGGGCGGCAGGGGCCCGTCCTGGAGCGATTCCGGCCCCGCATGGAACAGCTCTTCGCGCACATCGACGCGCTGGCCGCTCAGCACGACGCGATCGTGGTGGACCTCTTCTCCTCCCGCGCGCTGGCCGACCCCCGGATGTGGGCGGAGGACCGGCTCCACCTGAACGCGGCGGGGCACGAGCGGGTGGCCGAGGCCGTCTGGCAGGCGCTCGGCCTCCCCGCCGCGTCCGACTGGGACACGCCGCTGCCCGCCTTCGTACCGCCGGGGTGGGCGGCCCGGCGCACCTCGGACGTGCGCTTCGCGCGCCGGCACCTGGTGCCGTGGATCGGCCGGCGGCTGACCGGCCGGTCCAGCGGGGACGGCCGCACGCCGAAGCGTCCCGACCTGCTGCCGTACGAGGACCCGCGGCCGCGCGAGGACTGAGCGGCGCGCCGCGCCGCCGGTCCCGCCCCGTGCTCACGCCCCCTTGCGGGCAGTCGTCCGGGTGTAGTGCTCGGCGATCTCGTCGCTGGTCGTCAGCCATACGCCGGGGTGGTTCGCGATGTGTTCGAGCGCCTGGTCCAGATACTTGTGCCGGAACGGCTGGTTGATCACGAACGGGTGCAGGACCAGGGACATGACCCGGCCGCTGTCCGCGGAGTCGGCGTACAACTGGTCGAGCTGGTCCTTGACGATCTGCACGAAGTCCGGCCCGCTGAGGCTCTTGCCGACGAACAGGCTGATGTCGTTGACCTCGATGGAGTACGGCACGCTGAGCATGCCCGGGACGTTCAGCCGGTACGGCTGGTCGTCGTTGGCCCAGTCCAGTACGTAGTCCAGGCCGAGTTCGGCGAGCAGCCGCGGCGTCCGGAAGGTCTCGGTGAGCGCCGGGCCGAGCCAGCCACGGGGGCGCCGGCCGGTGGCCCGCTCGATGGTGCCGACGACCTCCGTCAGGTAGGCGCGCTCGTCCTCGGCGGTCATGTCCGCCTGGAAGGTGGAGTTGTCCCGGCCATGGGCGATCCACGCCCAGTCGCGCGCCCGGCCCGCTTCGACGATCTGCGGGTAGTGCCGGGTGACGGCGGAATTGAGCATCACGCTCGCGCGCAGACCGTGCCGGTCGAGGCTCTCGATCAGCCGCCAGATGCCGACTCGCGGCCCGTAGTCGCGCCAGCCGTAGTTCAGCGGGTCGGGCGCCAGGCCCGCGGTGCCCGGGAAGATGCTGGTCGAGGGCCGGTCGACCTGGTAGTGCTCGACGTTCAGCCCCACGTAGAAGGCGACGCGCGCGCCGTCCGGCCAGTGGATCGGCTCCCGCTCGACGATCGGGCTGTAGTCGAAGAGTTCGTTGTCCATCGTCCCCCACCTCATACCTGGTGCATACCTGGTGCATACCTGGTGCGTACGGGCCCGCCGGCCGATGCCGGGCCGGCACCGACCCCGCGCTCGATGTTCACCCTAGCGTGAACACGAGAGTGGACCGACGTGACCCCCGTCACACGCGCGCGGCCGTCGCCAAGGGTGCGGACGAAGACCTGCCCGCCGGCCTGCGCAAGTCCTGGCCGTACGCCTTCTTCCTCAACCCGGGCGGGCAGACCGCCCCGCGGCCGGGCGACCAGCAGCTCGGTGGGCACTGGCCCGGCCTCGGCGCGGACCTGATCAGCTACGGCCGCTCCTACCTCGCCAACCCCGACCTGGTCGACCGCTTCCACACCGGACCGCCGCCGCGCGACACCGACCGGGAGACCCGGTACACGGGCCGGGAAATCTGGTACACGGGCGGCGGCACCGGCTGCCTCGGCCACCCCAGCCACCAGTACTGAGCCGCGGCCGGGCGGTGAGCGGGCGCCGCTCCGGGCCCCGGCCCCGGCCCCGGCCCGCGCCCACACGGCGCACAGGCACCCGACACCCGTACGGGCGGCCCCCGCGGACCGGCGCACACCCCCCGGCCCGCCGCCGGTGCGGTCGGCGAACCTGCCTTTGACCGGCCACGTTCACGTGACCAGTAGACTCTCGTCCCGTGACTGCCAAGCCCCGCATTCCGAATGTCCTGGCCGGCCGCTACGCCTCCGCGGAGCTCGCCGTCCTGTGGTCCCCCGAGTACAAGGTCAAGCTGGAGCGCAAGCTGTGGCTCGCGGTGCTCCGCGCGCAGAAGGACCTCGGGGTCGAGGTGCCGGAGCAGGCGCTCGCCGACTACGAGCGGGTGCTGGACGACGTCGACCTGGCCTCGATCGCCGAGCGGGAGAAGGTCACCCGGCACGACGTGAAGGCCCGTATCGAGGAGTTCAACGCGCTCGCCGGGCACGAGCAGGTCCACAAGGGCATGACCTCCCGCGACCTGACCGAGAACGTCGAGCAGTTGCAGATCCGGCTGTCGCTGGAGCTGATGCGCGACCGTACGGTCGCCGTCCTGGCGCGCCTGGGCCGCCTCGCCGGTGAGCACGCCGAGCTGGTCATGGCGGGACGTTCGCACAACGTCGCGGCCCAGGCGACCACGCTGGGCAAGCGCTTCGCGACCGCCGCCGACGAGCTGCTGGTGGCCTACGGGCGGCTGACCGATCTGCTGACCCGCTATCCGCTGCGCGGCATCAAGGGCCCGGTCGGCACCGCGCAGGACATGCTGGACCTGCTGGGCGGCGACGCCGCGAAGCTGGCCGAACTGGAGCAGCGGATCGCCGGGCACCTCGGCTTCGGCCAGGCATTCACCTCCGTCGGCCAGGTCTACCCGCGCTCGCTGGACTACGACGTGGTCACCGCGCTGGTGCAGCTCGCCGCGGCGCCGTCCTCGCTCGCCAAGACCGTCCGTCTGATGGCCGGCCACGAGCTGGTGACCGAGGGCTTCAAGCCCGGCCAGGTGGGCTCGTCCGCGATGCCGCACAAGATGAACACCCGCTCCTGCGAGCGCGTCAACGGCCTGATGGTCATCCTGCGCGGCTACGCCTCGATGGCCGGCGAGCTGTCCGGCGACCAGTGGAACGAGGGCGACGTATCCTGCTCGGTGGTGCGCCGGGTCGCGCTGCCGGACTCCTTCTTCGCCCTGGACGGCCTGCTGGAGACGTTCCTGACCGTGCTGGACGAGTTCGGCGCCTTCCCCGCCGTCGTCGCGCGGGAGCTGGACCGCTACCTGCCCTTCCTCGCCACGACCAAGGTGCTCATGGGTGCCGTACGGGCCGGGGTGGGCCGCGAGGTGGCCCACGAGGCGATCAAGGAGAACGCGGTCGCCGCGGCGCTCGCCATGCGCGAACAGGGCGCGGAGCGCAACGAGCTGCTCGACAAGCTGGCGGCGGACGAGCGCATTCCGCTGGACCGCGCGCAGTTGGACGCGCTGATGGCCGACAAGCTGTCCTTCACGGGCGCCGCCGCCGATCAGGTGGCCGCCGTCGTGTCGCGCGTCGAGGAGATCAGCAAGCAGCACCCCGAGGCCGCGGCGTACACGCCGGGCTCCATCCTCTGAGGCCCCGCCGAGATGGGGTTCACTCCCGAGGAACTGCGGGCCGCGCGCGGCCGCCTCGTCCCCGACGTGGCGGCGCCCGGCCTGCGGGTCCTTTTCTGCGGTATCAACCCCGGGCTGATGTCGGCCGCCTCCGGGCACCACTTCGCCCGGCCCGGCAACCGCTTCTGGCCCGTCCTGCACGCGTCCGGGTTCACCCCGCGGGTCCTCGGGCCCGCCGAGCAGGAGGAGATGCTCGCGTACGGCATCGGCATCACCAATGTCGTGGAGCGGGCGAGCGCCCGGGCCGACGAGCTGACCGCCGAGGAGTTCCGCGAGGGCGGGCGGCGGCTGGTCGAGAAGGTGCGGCGGCTGCGGCCGCGGTGGCTCGCGGTGGCCGGGGTGACGGCCTATCGGGTGGCGTTCGACGACAAGCACGCCAAAGTCGGGCCGCAGGACCGGACGATCGGTGACACCCGGGTCTGGGTGCTGCCCAACCCCAGCGGGCTCAACGCGCACTATCCGCCGGCCGCGCTGGCGGAGGAGTACGCGCGGCTGCGGGTGGCGGCGTTCGCCGACGAGGCGGAGGAAGGTGGCACGCGGGACGTGTGAGTCGCGCGTTACGGGTAAGGCGTGCGTTGTGTGTAGGGCGCACGGGATGGTGGGGCACTGCGGAGCGTTTAGCCCGTTCGGGAGCGTCGCGCCGGGTGGATACGGCCAGTGAGCCGACAATCCGCCCGGCGTTCCGTTGGCCCCATTCGTGTCGTTCCTATGCTGGTTATGCCGATTTCGACCTTTGCGTTGATACTCGGAGTTACCGATGTGCCGCTCAGCCCCTAGCGACAGGACGAGATGACTACCGGTCAGCCTCAGCCGCCGCGCGTCCGGCGGAACAAGCGGTCGGACGGAGGAAGAAACTCCGACACCGACCGGCTGCTGCGCACGCTGCTGCGCCGCCGCAAACACCAGCTCAGTGTCGAGGAAGTCACCGTCACCGACAGACCGCAGGTGCGCCGCGCGGTCACGGCGGCCGCCCTCGGCAACATGATGGAGTGGTTCGACTTCGGGGTCTACGCCTATCTGGCGGCCACGATGGGCAAGGTCTTCTTCCCGTCCAGCTCCCCCGGCGCCCAGCTCGTCTCCACCTTCGCCACCTTCGCCGCCGCCTTCCTCGTGCGGCCGCTCGGCGGCCTGGTCTTCGGGCCGCTGGGCGACCGCATCGGACGGCAGCGGGTGCTGGCCGCCACGATGATCATGATGGCGATCTCCACCTTCGCGGTCGGCTTCCTGCCCGGCTACGACTCCATCGGCTTCGCGGCGCCCCTGCTCCTGCTCCTGTGCCGACTGGTGCAGGGCTTCTCGACCGGTGGGGAGTACGCCGGTGCCACGACCTACATCGCCGAGTACGCCCCGGACAAGCGCCGCGGCTTCCTCGGTAGCTGGCTCGACTTCGGCACCTTCGTCGGCTACGCCCTCGGCTCCGGCCTGGTCACCGTGCTCACCGCCATGCTGGGCACGGACGGCCTGGAGGACTGGGGCTGGCGTATCCCCTTCATGGTCGCCGGGCCGCTCGGCCTGATCGGCCTCTACATGCGCATGAAGCTGGAGGAGACCCCGGCCTTCAAGCAGGAGGCGGAAGCCGCGCGGCGGGAGGCGGAGAGCGCGAGCTCCGGCGACACGCCCGTCGAGGAGGCCCGGCAGTCGGGCAAGGGCCGGCTGAAGGAGATCTTCACGGGGCACTGGGAAGCCGTGCTGATCTGCATGGGGCTGGTGCTGCTGTACAACGTCACCAACTATATGGTGACGTCCTACCTCCCCACCTTCATGACCGCGACGCTCGGCGAGGACGCCACGACCGCGCAGCTCCTGGTCCTGGGCACCATGGTCGTCGTCGCCCTGACGATCACGACCGTGGGCCGCTCCTCGGACCGGTGGGGCCGCCGACCGGTGTTCATGGCGTCCAGCGTCGCTCTCGTGGCGCTCTCCTATCCGGCGTTCCTGCTGATCCGTGAGGGCGGGATCCTGCTGCCGGCCTTCGGCTGCCTCATCCTGGGGCTGCTGCTGGTGTGCTTCGCGGGCACCTCCGCCTCGACGCTGCCGGCGCTCTTCCCCACCCACCTGCGCTACGGTGCGCTGTCGATCGCCTTCAACATCTCCGTCTCGCTCTTCGGCGGTACCACTCCGCTGGTCGCCTCCGCGCTGGTGGAGTCCACGGGCAGCCATATGATTCCCGCGTACTACCTGATGGTGGCGGGCGTCATCGGCTTCATCGCCGCCTTCTTCCTGCACGAGACGGCGGGCAAGCCGCTGCGTGGCTCCGGCCCGATGGTCGAGACCCCGGAGCAGGCCCGCAAGCTGGTGGCCGACAGCCGGACCGCGGCCGGGCGCCAGGCCCGGGACATCTGGATCCGCCTGCGCCACCCCTGGGCGCACCACCGCGACAAGGGCGACCAGGACAAGTAGACCGACCCGGACGGGCAGGGCGCATACGGGCACCGGGGCAGCCACGCCGGCACGGTCCGCGCGCGGCCCCCGCACCCCACGGCCCCGGAACGGGTGGCGGCACCGGTGCCGCCACCCGTTTCGCGTGCTCAGTGCGGCAGGTCCGCCCGGCCCACCGCCGCAAGCAACTGGAAGACCGGCATCTCGGGGCCGCCCTCCCCGAGGCCGACCGCGATCCAACGCCCTTCGGCACGCCAGGCGTGCACGCGCGGGACCTGGCCGCACAGCACGTCGAGCGGCGGCCGGACCGGCATCCCCATGGCCACCCGCTCCAGATGGTCCGCGAGGTCCAGCACCTCGGGCTCGCCCCAGCGTAAGCAGAGAGCCGATATGAGTCCCTCCAGCTCGGCGCGGTACTCCTGCGCGGTCTCCGCGACGTCCGCGGGGTCGGCGTCCCAGAGCTGCTCGTCGCCGCGGAGCTGGGCGATGTGGAACCCCGGGCCGCTGCGGACCATGGCGGAGCGGACCGGCGCGTCGGGGAAGTCGCGGCCGCGGAGGATGTCGATGGCGGTGAGGTGCTGTGCGGTGGTCGTCTGCGTCATGCCGTCAGTAAACCGCCAGGGTCTGACAATTGGCCTGGCGTCAGGCCCCCGGTGGCCCCCGCCGGGTTCCGGCGCGCGGCGCACCGGGCGCCGGCCCACGGTCGCCGTACCGTCCGCCGGGCGTGCCCCGAGCGGCGCCCGGGACTCGCCGCACACCGGCTGACCGGCTACGATCCGCCACACACGCAATGCGAGGGAGACGGACGTTGGGGCGGCTAACCGGCGGGGACCCCTCCCTGCTGCGACGGATCAACTCCGCGGTGGTGCTGCACGCGCTGCGCGCCGCCGACTCCCCGACGCTCACCCACCTCGTGGAAGTGACCGGCCTGTCCCGGCCCACCGTCGAGGGCGTGGTCGAGGGCCTGATCGAGACCGGCCTGGTGACCGAGGCGCCCGCCGACGAGGGCGCCGCCCGCCGCCAGGGCCGCCCGGCCCGCCGCTTCCGCTTCCGTGCGGAGGCCGGGCACCTGCTGGGCATCGAGATCGGCCCGCACCGGGTGGCGGCCCTGCTGTCGGACCTCGGCGGTCGGGTGCTCGGCTCCGCGCAGCACGCGGTGGAGGAGTCGGCGTCCGCGGACGAGCGGCTGGAGAAGGTACGGGCCGCGGTGGCCGAGCTGCTGCGGCGGGCGGGCGTGGCCCGCGGTTCGTTGCGGGCGGTCGGCGTGGGCAGCCCCGGCATCGTGGAGGCGGACGGCACCGTACGGCTGGGCACGGCGCTGCCGGGCTGGACCGGTCTGCCGCTGGGTGAGCGGCTGCGGCGCTCCTTCCGGTGCCCCGTCCTCGTCGAGAACGACGCGAACGCCGCCGCCGTGGCCGAGCACTGGAAAGGCGCGGCGGCCGGCTCGGACGACGCCGTGTTCGTGCTGGCGGGGCTGAGCCCGGGGGCCGGAGCGCTGATCGGCGGGCGGCTGCACCGAGGTTTCGGGGGTGCCGCCGGGGAGATCGGCGCGCTGCACCTGCTGGGGCGCGAGGCCACACCGGAGAAGCTGCTGTCCACGACCGGGCAGCCGTTGCACCCGCTGGACGAGGCGCAGGTGGCGCGGGTGTTCGCCCTCGCGCGCGACGGTGACGCGCGGGCCAGGGACGCGATGGACCGTTTCCTCCGGCGGCTGGTGCACGATGTCGCGGCGCTGGTGCTCGCCCTCGACCCGGAACTGGTGATCGTCGGCGGCTGGGCCGCGGGCCTGGACGACGTACTGGAGCCGCTCCGCGCCGAACTGGCCCGCTACTGCCTGCGGCCGCCCCGGGTGGCCCTGTCCGTGCTCGGCGAGGCGGCGGTGGCCACGGGCGCCCTGCGGCTCGCGCTGGACCACGTGGAGGGCGAACTGTTCGCGGTGGACGCAACAGTCACGGGACGGCGCTGACCGGCCGGCCGCAGGGGGCCTGGACGTACGGGTGGGTGGGGCCAGACCCACTCCACGGCCGATCCGGGGGATGCCGGGTTCCGTGCAGTGCACAGTTGGGTGGTCGAGCCGTACCGGCCGCACCGGCGCACTACGGGGAACGTGGTCGCCGGGGCCGGGCGCGGAAGCGGGAGAAAGGATTGGGCGACCGATGGTGTCGTGGGTGACCAGTGCCTTCGTGGGGTTCGCGAGGGCGTGTGCCGTGGTGGCCGTCGTCATGCTGGTTCCGGCGGTGTGGGCCGCCGCCGTGGCGCTGGGGATCCGGTGGGGCGCGGGGAACCCGTGGTCGTGGGTGGCGCCGTGCGTACTGGTGTGCGTGGGCACGCTCGCCCTGTCGCGCCCGGTCTGCCGGGCGGTCCGCTTCCTCGTCCGGAGGTGGACGGCCACCGCCGTCCCCTCCGGATACCGGCGGGCGGAACCGGTGGTACGGATGTCCACCGGGTTCTGGTGGAACGGCTTCTCCTACGGGCGCACGCGGCGGGACGCCCTCCTGGACCAGCGGTGGCGCATCCGGTGGAAGGACCCGGCGACGTGGCGGGACCTGCGCTTCACGGTGATCGCACCGTGCACCGCGGGCGTGGTCGCGGCCGTCCCGCCCGCCGGGATCGCGGTGGCGGTCCTCGGGTTCGGCCGGCCGACGCCCGTCGCGCGCCTGGCCGGGGCGCTCGGCCTGGCCGTGGCCGTCGCCGGCGCTCCGTACGCCTGGCGGCTCCTCAGGCCGGTGGCCGTACGGTTCCTGGGCCCTTTGCGCACGATGGCGCTGGCGGACCGGGTGGACGAGCTGACGGCCCAGCGCGCGGACACGACGGTCGCGCAGGCCGCCGAGATCCGCCGGATCGAACGGGACCTGCACGACGGGGCCCAGGCCCGTCTCGTCGGGCTCGGGCTGTCCCTGGCGACCGCCGAGAAACTGCTGGCGACCGACCCCGAACAGGCCCGAGCCCTGATGCGGGAAGCGCGCGTCGGCGCCGCCGCGTCGCTGACCGAGCTGCGGGAACTGGTCAAGGGCATCAACCCGCCGGTCCTGAACGAGCGGGGCCTCGTCGATGCCGTACGCGCCTTCGCCCTGGACAGTCCGCTGGAGACGACCGTCAGCGCCGACCCGGAACTACCGCGCCTGGACCCGCCGATCGAGTCCGCCCTGTACTTCGGGATCGCCGAACTGCTGACCAACGCGGTCAAGCACGCCCGGGCGGACCGGGCGCGGATCTCCCTCACCCGGGACGGCGCCCGCATCGTCGTCGACGTCGAGGACGACGGCCGGGGCGGAGCGGCCGAGCAGGCCGGCGGCGGCCTCGCGGGGCTGCGCCGCCGCCTCACGGTCTTCGACGGCACCCTGGAGATCACCAGCCCGGCAGGCGGCCCGACCCGCGTGAGGATGATGGTGCCATGCGCATCGTTGTAGCCGAAGACCTCTACCTCCTGCGGGACGGGATGGTGCGCCTCATCGAGGCGTGCGGGCACCAGGTGGTGGCGACGGCCGCCACCGGGCCCGAAACACTCGACGCACTGCTGACGTGGCGGCCGGACGTCGCCGTCGTCGACGTCCGGATGCCGCCGACCCAGTCGGACGAAGGCCTGCGCGCGGCTCTCGCCGCCCGCCGTGAGGTGCCCGGCCTGCCGGTCCTGGTCCTCTCCCAGCACGTCGAACAGCTCTATGCCCGCGAGCTCCTGGCCGACGGGGCCGGCGGCATCGGCTACTTCCTCAAGGAGAGCGTGTTCGACGCCGATCAGTTCATGGACGCCCTGGCGCGTGTCGCCGGCGGCGGGACCGCCATGGACCCCGCGGTCATCGCCAAGCTCCTGGCCGGCGGCGCCTCGAACCGACGCCTCGCGGGGCTCACCGAGCGCGAGCACTCCGTACTCGGCCTGATGGCCGAAGGCCTGTCCAACCAGGCCATCGGACAGCGGCTCTTCCTCAGCGAGAGCGCCATCAGCAAGTACACCACCTCCATGTTCGGCAAACTCGGCATCACCGACGACGACAGCAACAACCGCCGGGTCCTCGCCGTTCTCACGTACCTGAACAAGCCCTGACCTTCCATCGGCCACCTGCGCCGGAGCGCTTCCCGGCCCCGCTCCGGCGTGACGCGGGGGCGTTGTCAGACCCCCCGGCTAATGTGCTGGACAGTCGCCCCGGCACAGACCGGCCAGGCTTCGCCGGGGCGGTCGGCGACGGTTGCGATCCGGGGAGAGTGCGTTGAGCGAGGGGCAGGAGTCCACCACCTATCCGTCGTCCGCCGGGTATGCGCGGGTCAACGGGCTGGAGCTGTACTACGAGGTGCACGGCACGGGGCAGCCGCTGGTCCTGTTGCACGGCGGGATGCTCACCATCGACCTGTCCTTCGGCGGCATACTGCCCGCGCTCGCCACGACACGGCAGGTCGTCGCCGTCGAGTTGCAGGGGCACGGGCACACCGGCGACATCGACCGGGACCCGACGCCCGCGTTTCTGGCCGACGACGTGGTGGGGCTGCTGGACCACCTCGGCATCGGCCGGGCGGACTTCTTCGGATTCGGCCTCGGCGGCCTGACCGCCCTCCAACTGGCACTGACCCGGCCCGAGCGTGTGAACCGGGTGGTGCTCGCCTCCACCCACTACCGGCCCGACGGTTGCCACCCGGAGGTCCTCGACGCGCGGCCGGGTTCCCCGCGGCTGCCCACCGAGAGCGATTTCCGGGAGATGTACGAGGCGTACGCGAAGGTCGCCCCGGACCCGGACCGTTTCGAGGCGTTCGCCGAGAAGCTGCACCCGACGGTGCACGCGTTCGAGGGCTGGTCCGCCCGGAGCCTGGCCGGTATGGAGGCGCCGGTCCTGCTGCTCGTCGGGGACACCGACTTCGTCCGGCTGGAACACGCCGTCGAGATGCACGAGCTGATCCCCGGCTCGCAGCTCGGGGTGCTCCCGGGGACGACCCACCGCGATCTGCCGCGGCGTGCCGACCTCGTCGTGCCGATGGTGCGGGCGTTCCTGACGCCGCCGACAGACGCGCCGCCGACGAGCGCACCCCCGGCCGGCGCACCGCCGCCCCGATAGGCGACGGCCCCGCTCCCCTCAGCCGCGCCCGGTGTCGATCACGCAGAAGCGGTTGCCCTCCGGGTCGGCCAGAACGACGAAGTCGGCGTCGTCCGGGTAGCGGTCCCAGTCGACCCGCCGGGCCCCCAGGGACACCAGGCGCTCGACCTCGGCGGCCTGGTCGGCGGTGTCACCGGCGTACAGGTCCAGGTGGACCCGCGGACGCTCCTGGACGGGCGTCTCGCTCCGGCCGATCGACACCTGGACCCCGGCCCCTTCCACGGGCCGCAGCACCATCCAGTCGTCTGCCGGCCCGTCACGCGGCACATACCCCAGAGCGGCCGTCCAGAAGGCAGCCGCCCGCCGCACGTCCGAAGCACCCAGCACAACCGATCCGACCCTCAGCATGCGCCGATTATCGCCCGGCACCACCTCGCCGGCCACGGCGGCGCCCCTTCTAGCTCGCGAGGACGGTGACGCCCGCGTCGGTCTCGTTGTCGCCGAAGGTGAGGCGGCAGGTGTCGGCGCGGTAGGTGGACAGGGCCACGGCCGCGGTCCGGCCGCCCGCGAAGTAACGGGTGGTGACGACGAGGACGGGGGCGCCGGGCAGCCGGTCCAGTTCCTTGGCGTCGTCCGCACGGGCCGAGCCGAGTTCCACGGACCGGTCCTGGCCTTCCAGTTCGAGCCGCTGGAGCTCGCGCAGGACGAGGCGGGCACGGGCCGGGGCGTCCAGGGCGGCGTGGGGCGCGGCTTCCGGTACGGAACGGGCGGGTACGTACAACTGCTCGGCGGCGACCGGCTGGCCGTGCGTGACCCGGCTGCGGTGCACGACGTGCACCTGCTCACCGGGTGCCGGCTCCAGCAGGCGCGCCACGGCCGCCGGCACGTTCGTCGACTCGACGGCGTCGACGGGCTGCCAGTCGTCACCGGGCGCGCCCGGCCAGGTGTGGTGCGCGGGATCGACGGCCACGCCCACGCGGGGCGGCGCGACGGTCGTGCCCACACCACGGCGGCGCTGGAGACGGCCTTCCAGCTCCAACTGTTCCAGCGCCTGCCGCAGCGTGGCGCGCGCGACGCCGAACCGCGCCGCCAGCTCACGCTCGTTGGGCAGGATCTCACCGACCGAGAACTCCGAGTCCAGAGCTTCGCTGAGCACGGTCTTGAGGTGCCAGTACTTCGGCTCCGGCGCCGTTTCGAGCTGCGTGGTCCCCACCCTGTCCTCCGCCATGGCCGTCTTCCCCGCGGAGGTGGTCCCCGCCGGGACGCGGGCCCGTCTCGAGCCCGCAGGTGCGCCCGGATCCGAGCGCTTCTTTATTAAAGGTTGTTGCAGTATCCCTGTGACGATATGGCCGCCCCCACCCTTGGTCAAGACCAATCGGCCGATCCGTTCACGCTCCGGTGACCGGCGGCCCCGGTCGGTTAACCTCACGATCATGCTCACGCTGTTGCACACCTCGCCCGTTCACCTTCCGGTCTTCGACGCGCTGCGCGACGAGGACTCCCCCGGTACGGCGCTCCGGCACCTCGTACACCCGGATCTGCTGGACCGGGCCCGCGCGGAGGGCCTGGAAGCGGTCGAGGCGGCGGTACGGAACGTGCTCGTCGCGGCCGCGGCGGAAGGGGCGGCGGCGATCCTGTGCACGTGCTCGACCATCGGCGCGGTCGCCGAGGAGGCCGGGGCGGCCGCCGGTGTGCCCGTCCTGCGGGTCGACCGTCCGATGGCAGCCGCGGCCGTCGCGGCCGGGCCGCGGGTCACCGTGCTCGCCACGGTCGAGAGCACCCTGCGGCCGACGGCGGACCTGATCGCCGAGGAGGCCGCCCGCGCGGGCCGGGCGGTCGCCGTCGTGACCCGGGTCGTGCCGGGCGCCTGGGACCTCTTCGCAGCGGGCGACCTGGAGGGCTGCACCGCCGCCGTCGCCACGGCCGTCCATGACGCGCGGCGCGAGACGTTCCCGGACGGCGGCGGGCGCGCCGACGCGATCGTCCTCGCGCAGGCGTCGATGGCCCCGGCGGCGGAGCGGGCGGCCGCCGTGGGGGACGCTTCCGGGATCCCGTACGGAATCGTCCTGTCGAGCCCGAGGCTCGGTCTGCGAGCGGCGGTGCGGGCAGTAAGTGGGCGGGGAGCCGAAGAGGAGCGGATCGCGCCGGCCGGGCCGTAGATCGAACAGCCCGTGGGGGCGAACGGCCCGCAGAGCGAACAGCCCGTATCTTTCGGGCCGGTCAGTCCTGGACGGCCAGCGAGGCCAGCTTGTCCGGGTTGCGGATGATGTAAACGGTCTGGATCCGTCCGTCCGCCACGTCGACCTGGAAGACCGCGTCCGGCTTGCCCTGCGACAGCACCAGCAGCGCGACACCGCCGTTGAGCTCCCGGAGGACGAACTCGGCCGCCGGGACGCCGGCCCGGGCCGCGCCGAGCAGGAAGCGGCCAACCTTGTCCGCGGTCTCGATGACCCGCAGCGGCGCCTTGGCCTTGCCGCCGCTGTCGCCGACCAGCCGCACGTCCTCGGCCAGCAGGTTCAGCAGCCCCGCCAGGTCCTCGCCCGCGGCGGCCGCGAGGAAGCGCTCGGTGAGGTCGCGCTGCCGTTCGGGGTCGACCTCGAAGCGCGGGCGGCGTTCTTCGACGTGGCGCCGGGCGCGGCCCGCGAGTTGGCGCACGGCCGCCTCGCCGCGCTCCAGGACGGTGGCGATCTCGGCGTACGGGTAGCCGAACGCCTCGCGCAGCACGAACACCGCGCGCTCCAGTGGCGACAGCGACTCCAGGACCACCAGGACGGCGAGGGTGACGGACTCGGCGAGGACGGCACGCTCGGCGGTGTCGGCGGCCGTGTCGCCGAAGTCGGTGGCCAGCGGCTCGGGCAGCCAAGGGCCCACGTACGTCTCGCGGCGCGCCTGGATCTGCCGCAGCCGGTCGATGGCCAGCCGGGTCGTGACGCGGACCAGGTAGGCACGCGGTTCGCGGACCTGTTCCCGGTCGGCGGACGACCACCGCAGCCATGCCTCCTGCACCACGTCCTCGGCGTCGGCGACCCGGCCGAGCATCCGGTAGGCCACGCCCAGCAGCACGGGGCGGTGCTCCTGGAAGACATCGGTCGCGGGGTCGGTTCGCACGCCTTCATCCCAGCGGCCCGTCCGGACGTTGTCCAGCGGAAACGTTCCGGAGGTGCCCGATTCGGACGTGGTGTGCGGCACAGCGCACGGGAAGAGCGGCAAGAGCCGCACCCCGACGCCCTCGCCGCATGACGGCCGGGACGCGAGTCCGACGCGCACGGGACGCGGGCCCCCGCGCTCGGGGCGCGGGCCCCCACACGTAGCGGCCGGTTTCGCACCGGTCCTGACGGCGGGCCGCGCCGTACCCTTCACCGAATGACGCGCCCGGGCGGCCCCGGCCTCCGACCCCCACCCGCCCCCCTGGAATTCACCGGGTGTTCGGCAGCGGGGCACCGGGTGCCGGTACGAACGGGAGCGTCACCAGGATCGGTCCGAGCACGGGAGGTTTCACATGGCGCAGGGATCCGGCAGAGCCGTCGACCGGCGGTCGGTGCTGCACGGCGCGGCGCTCGGTACCGCGGCGCTCGCCCTCCCCGCCGCCGCGAACGCCGCGGGCACCGCCTCGCGTACGGGAGCGGCGCCGGCCCAGGTGCGTTCCGGGCGGCCGAGCGCTCTGTGGGGCGTGCAGAGCGGGGACGTGACGGCCTCTTCGGGGCTGGTGTGGGCGCGTGCCGACCGGCCGGCCCGGATGCTCGTGCAGACGGCGGCGACCGAGTCGTTCCGCAACGCCCGCACCTGGCACGGCCCGCTGCTCGGCCCCGGTACGGACTTCACCGGCACCACCGCGCTGCACGGCCTGCCGTCCGGCGAGCAGATCCACTACCGGGTGCTGCTCGCCGACCCGCACGACCACCGGCGCACGGGCCGGCCGGTCACCGGTACGTTCCGTACGGCCTCGGACCGGCGCCGCGACGGCGTGCGCTTCACCTGGTCGGGCGACCTCGCCGGGCAGGGCTGGGGCATCAACCCGGACCACGGCGGCTACCGGATCTACGACGAGATGCGCCGCCGCGACCCGGACTTCTTCCTGTGCAGCGGCGACAACATCTACGCCGACAGCCCGATCGAGGCCAGTGTGCGACTGCCCGACGGCCGGATCTGGCGCAATGTGACCACCGAGGAGAAGGCGAAGGTCGCCGAGACGCTGGCGGAGTACCGCGGCGCCTTCCGCTACAACCTGCTGGACGCGAACCTGCGGCGGTTCAACGCGCAGGTCCCCACCATCATCCAGTGGGACGACCACGAGGTGCGCAACAACTGGTACCCGGGCCAGATCCTCGACGACGACCGGTACACGGAGAAGGACGTGGACGTGCTCGCGGCCCGTTCGCTGCGAGCGTTCCGGGAGTACTTCCCCATCCGTACGCTCCGCTCGGACCGGGGCGGCCGGGTCTACCGGGTGATCAGCCACGGGCCGTTGCTGGACGTGTTCGTGCTCGACATGCGCACGTACCGGAACGCCAACTCCCCGAACCGGCAGACCGACGAACGGCAGGGCATCCTCGGCGCCGAGCAGCTCGCCTGGCTCAAGCGGGCGCTGTCGCGATCCCGCGCCGTGTGGAAGGTGATCGCCTCCGACCTGCCGCTCGGGCTCGTGGTCGCCGACGGCGCGACGGATTTCGAGGCGGTGGCGCAGGGCGACCCGGGCGCGCCGCTGGGCCGTGAGCTACAGATCGCGGAGCTGCTGCGGCACATCAAGCACCGCCGGGTCACCGGCACCGTCTGGCTGACGACCGACGTGCACCACACCTCCGCCCAGCACTACGATCCGTCGCGCGCCGCCTTCCAGGACTTCGCGCCGTTCTGGGAGTTCGTCTCGGGCCCGCTGAACGCGGGCGGCTTTCCGGCCGTGCCGCTGGACGGCACGTTCGGGCCGGCCCAGCCCTTCGTCAAGGCGCCGCGGCGGGCGAACGTCTCGCCCGCCGAGAGCCCGCAGTACTTCGGCGAGGTGGACATCGACGGAGACAGCGGCGCGCTGACCGTACGGCTGCGGCAGGACAGCGGGGAGGTCCTGTTCAGCCGGGTGTTGCAGCCGGGACGGGTGGGGCAGCCAGGGCCGGCGGGGCAGCCGGGGCAGCCGGGGCGGTAAGAGTCACTACGCCGTACAGGCGTCCGGCCGGCCCGCCGCCTTTTGCCGCGATTGTGTCCTTTACCCATCGGTCACAGACCGTTCGCGATCAGGCAACACCCGTCGGCGACGCTGGGCCTCATGACTGACGCGACCTCTGCCAAGCGTGCCCGCCGCCACCACTGGCGGCGGGACCTGGTCGAACTGGCGGCCCTGTTCACCGCCGTGTCCGTGGCGGACGCCCTCGCCAACACCATCGCGCACGGCCCCTCCGGGCCGGTGCTGCTCTGCTGCTCGGCGGTCGTCCTGATCGCCACGGCCGGGTTCCACACCTGGTGGTCACGGCGCCACGAGCACGCTCCGCCACCGACCGATACGAACGCCGCGGCGCCCACCGCTCCGGCCGTGCCCGAGGGGGAGCGGCCGGAGACGGCGCTGTGGCGGATGCGCACGACCGTACGGGACGAGCCGGGCAGCCTCGCCGCGCTGTGCACGGCCCTGGCGCGGCACCGGGTGGACATCCTGAGCCTGCAGACCCATCCGCTGTCGGACGGGACGGTGGACGAGTTCCTGCTGCGTGCCCCCGAACCGCTGCCCGCCACCGAACTGACCCGGACGGTCGCCACCGCGGGCGGCGCCCACACCTGGCTGGAGCGCGCGGACGCCCACGACCTGGTGGACGCCCCCACCCGGATGCTGGGGCTGGCCACCCGTACCGCGCTGGACTCCGCCGAGCTGCCGCTCGCGCTACGCCAGTTGCTGGGCCGCTGCACCATCCATTCGGTGCCCGCGGCGGCCCTGAAAGGACGGTCGGCGGCCGACCGGGTGCCGGGCGAGGGCATCCTCGAAGAGCACACCATGAAGTTCCGTGACCCGTCCGGGGGAACCGTCACCATCGAACGCCCGCACCTGCCCTTCACGCCCACCGAGTTCGCTCGGGTACGGGCGCTCGTCGAGCTGGACGCCCGGCTCGGCCGGCGGGTGCCGCCGCGACGCGACGTGCTGACCCTGCCCGAGGGCAACGCCATCACGGTCCGCCGCGCCGACGCCTCGGACCTGGCCGCGGCCCGCGAGATGCACGACCGCTGCTCGCCCCGGACGCTGGCGATGCGCTACCACGGCCCGGTCGCGGACGCCGAGCGCTATCTGGACCACCTGCTCAGCCCCCGCTTCGGCCGCACCCTGGCGGTCGAGACCGCGTCCGGGCGCCTGGTGGCCCTCGGCCATCTGCTGTGGGACGGCGCGGAGACCGAGGTGGCACTGCTGGTCGAGGACGCGTGGCAGCAGCGCGGTGTCGGCTCGGAGCTGCTGCGCCGGCTGGTCGGCATGGCCGCCGAAGCGGGCTGCGCGAGCGTGTACGCGATCACCCAGGCGTCGAACACCGGCATGGTGGCGGCGATGCGCGGCCTGCGGCTGCCGCTGGACTACCAGGTCGAGGAAGGCACGCTGGTGATCAGCGTCCGGCCGCACGCGGTGCCCGCCCGGCGGGAGCCCGTACGACCGGCGGCGGCCCGCGTCGGGCCGGACGCCGGCCCGCGGGCGACGTGACGGAGTGTCCGCACGCGGGAGCGCACGCCCGGGTGCGGACACCGGAGGGGGCCGGCCGGTACGCGAGCGCTCGTACCAGCCGGCCCCTGGCGGTACGGAGACCGGTGCGGATCGGTGCCGTACCTCAGTGGCTCGTGCCGCTGCCCCGCGAAGGGCCCGGCGTGCCGCTCAGTCCTGCTCCCACAGCGACGGCACGTTCGCGGGTTCCCAGCCCGGCTGCGCCTGGTGGCTCTGGAGGCAGCGGTAGGTGGTGCCGTCGTACGTGACCTGGGCACCCGCCTCGTAGACCGTGCCGGCGGCCCAGGTGGTCCCGTCCGGCCGGCCGGGGCCGGGGTTCTCGGAGCCGCTCGTGCCGGTCTTCAGGGTGAGGCCGTAGCCCTGGAGCAGCGGGTTGATGGGCTGGTAGAAGGTCGTGCCGCCGGAGCGGCAGTTGCCGGATCCGCCGGAGGTGACGCCCTGCGCCTGGCTGCCGGAGATGAAGGAGCCGCCGGAGTCGCCCGGTTCGGCGCACACCGAGGTTCTGGTCACCCCGCTGACGGTGCCCTGCGGGTAGGTGACGCTGGTGTTGTGCTGCTGGATCGTGCCGCAGTGCCAGCCGGTCGTGGAGCCGGAACGGCAGATCGAGGCGCCGACCGCCGCCTGGGTGGAGCCGGCGACCCGTACGTTCTGGCCGCCCTGTCCCTTGACGTACGGCGTCGCGGTCCAGTTGCCGTTGGTGGCGACCCAGGCGGTGTCCCGGCCGGGGAAGGTGGACGCCTGGAAGCTGCCCTGGGCCACCTGGTTGTAGCCGGTGGTGGAGGTCCCGGCGCGGCCGCAGTGGCCGGCGGTGGCGAAGCCCTGCTGGCTGCCGCGGGTGACCGCGAAGCCGACGGAGCAGCGTCCGCCGCCCATGTAGTAGGCGTCGCCGCCGCGGATGTCGTAGAGCGGGCGCGGGCGTTCGGCGGTCTGGGCGACGCTGACCAGGCCGTGGGCGGCGCCGCTGGCCGCGACGAACGACCGGGCGGCGGCCGGGTCGGCGGCGCGCAGCCGCACCGTGTTCGTCCGGACGTCGACGGCCCACGAGGACGCTTCGGGGGCGGCCCGGCGCGCCGACGCGCGGTCCAGTCTGTCCTTGGCGGCATCCAGTTGGGCGAGGGTGTGCGGTACCTGGACGGCGCGCGCGCCCGCCGCCCGTACGGCCGCCAGGCGTGTGGCGTCGGTGGTGGCCACGGTGAGGGTGGCGGACTCGGTGCCGCTGACCCAGGCGCCGGCGAAGGAACCGCCCAGCGCGTGCCGCAGGCGTCCGGCGACCGCGCCGGCTTCCGCCTCGTTGGCCAGCCGGCGTTCGGCCTGGGCCCGGTTCAGGCCGAGGTCGCGCCGCATCGCCTGGAACACGGCGTCGGACGTGGCGCCGACGGACAGGGGCTCGGCGGCCGAGCGGTGGGGGGTCGCCGGCCGCATCGAGTCCGCCCGTCCGGACTGGGCCGCCGCCGAGCCGGGCAGTGCGGTCAGGACGAGTGCTCCGACGGCGGCCATGACGGCACATGCACTGGTTCGGGCGTGTCTGTGGCGCATGGGGGAGGTCTCCTCGGTCTCGGGGGGGGGGTGGAGGTGCCGAAAACGTAGGTGCGGTGTGCCGGTCGGCAGAAGATGTCAGTTCTCCCCCTGCCGGGTGTTATGGGTGCCGGGCGGGGATCACGGGGAGTCGGCGCCTTTCGGCGGCCACGGGGCGGGGGCGCGGCGGCCGGCGGCCCGCGGATGGCCGGGGGCCGCCGCCCGGCCGTCCACGGGGCCCGCGGACGCGGGGCCGGCCGACCGCCCCTCCGCGACGCCCGGGGGCCCATGGCCCGCCGCCGGTCCGCCGGCGAGTTCCGGATACGCGGGGCCCGCCGCCCGGCCACCGGCGTTCCCCGGTGGCCCCGGGTCGACCGCGTCACGATGATCGGCCAGCCACTGGGTGTAGCTGTCGCTGCGGGCGGCGGCGTCCGCGTGGGCGGCGCGTGCCTGGGCGACGACTTCGGCGGCGGACTCCGCCGCGGGGGTGCCCGGGAGCCAGCCCAGGAGGTGGCGCCAGGTCAGTGGCGTACCGGCCAGCGGTCTGGTCACCATCGCGGGGGTGGGCGGCAGCGTCGCGCGGCACAGTCCCGCGGCGCGGCCGACCTGGACGAGGTGGATGCAGGACGCGGTATCGGTCTCGTAGACGCGGGCGGGGGTGAAGCCGGCGCGGGCGCAGGCGAGCGTGAAGCAGTCCGCGAAGCAACTGTCGCCCGGTACGTCCGCCCACGCCTCCGTCGCCAGTTCCGCCAGGCCCACCTCGCGCCGCCCGGCCAGGGGGTGGCTCTCGGCGAGCATGACGAAGACCGGGTCCACCGCGACCTCCCGCCAGCTCAGCCGTTCGGGCTCCGGCGCCGGGCTCTCCCCGCAGGCCCCGACCAGCGCGAAGTCCAGCCGCCCCGCGACGACGGACGCGGCGATCTCGCGCTCGGACCAGGTGGTGAACGTCGTCACCGGCACGCCCGGGCGGACGGTCGCGAGGCGGTCCACCAGCCCGCCGAGCAGCGGGCCGTGGGTGCCGCCGAGCCGGAGGCCCGCCACGCCGCCGCCGGCGCTGGTGAACCGTACGGCCTCCTGCTGGAGGTCGCTGATCGCGGGCAGCACCACGCGGGCGCGCTCCAGCACGAACTCCCCCAGTGCGGTGGGCCGCACGCCGAATCTCCCGCGCTCGAAGAGCCGGCCGCCCAGGGTGCGTTCGATGCGTTTGAGCTGGGCGCTCAGGGCGGGCTGGGCGAGGCCGAGCCGGGCGGCGGCCTTGGTCAGGCTGCCCGCGTCGGCAATGGTCCGGATCGTCTTCAAATGCCGTAATTCCAGGTCCATTCTGCGAGCTTGGTGCTCCGCTCCGGGCGGGAGCAATAGTCCGGCCCGGCCCCATGGCGGCCGCGTCACCGGGCGCGGCGGTGCACCGCGCCGCTCCCGTTCGCCCTGCGCGGACGCGGCGCCCCCGGCGGGACCGCACGGCGCGCTGCTGATGACGTACCGGGGGCTTCCGTACGAGGATGGGGCGCATGTCCCACACCACTGCTTCCGACAGCGCTCCCCTCCCCCGCCGGGTCGCCGACGCCTACGTCGACGCCCTGGTCGACCTGGACCCCATCACCGGCACCTTCCTCGGTGTCCCGGAGAGTTCGAGCCGGCTGCCCGACTTCTCGCCCACGGGTCAGGAAGCGGTGGCCCAGTTGGCCCGTACGACGCTGGACCGGCTCGCCGAGGCCGAGCGGCGGCCGGGCGGGGACAGCGAGAGCGAGCGGCGCTGCGCCCGGCTGCTGCGCGAGCGGCTGACCGCGGAACTGGCGGTGCACGAGGCGGGCGAAGGGCTGCGCGCGGTGAGCAATCTGCACTCGCCGCTGCACTCGGTCCGTGAGGTCCTGACGATCACGCCGGTCGAGACGGACGACGACTGGGCGGCGCTCGCCCGGCGGCTGCGGGCGGTGCCCGCCGCGCTGGAGGGCTACCGTGCCTCGCTGGAGGAAGGACTGAAGCGGGACCTGCCCGCCGGGCCGCGGCAGGTCGCGACGGTCATCGGCCAGTTGGGCACCTGGATCGGTACGGACCGTAGCTGGTTCGCCGACCTGACCGAGCCGGGTCCCGAGGCGCTGCGCGCCGAGCTGGACGCGGCGGCGGCGGTGGCGACCGGCGCGCTGGTGGAGCTGCGCGACTGGTTCCGCGATCGGTACGCGCCGGCGGTCCAGGGCGCGCCGGACGTGGTGGGCCGCGAGCGCTACGCCCTCCTCGCCCGTTACTTCAACGGCACCGACCTGGACCTGGACGAGGCGTACACCTACGGCTGGTCGGAGTTCCACCGGCTGCACGCCGAGATGGTCACGGAGGCCGAGAAGGTCCTGCCCGGGGCACGGACGCCGTGGGAGGCGCTGTCCTGGCTGGACGAGAACGGCGAGGCCGTGGTGGGGGTCGAGGAGACCCGCCAGTGGCTCCAGGCGCTCATGGACCAGGCCATCGAGGCACTGGACGGCACCCACTTCGACCTGGCCGAGCGGGTCAAGCACGTGGAGTCGCGGATCGCGCCGCCCGGCGGCGCCGCCGCCCCGTACTACACGAGCCCCTCGCTGGACTTCTCCCGCCCCGGCCGCACCTGGCTGCCGACCATGGGCCAGACCCGCTTCCCGGCGTACGACCTGGTCTCGACCTGGTACCACGAAGGGGTGCCGGGCCACCATCTCCAGTTGGCGCAGTGGGCACACGTCGCCGAGGAGCTCTCCCGCTACCAGACGACGGTGGGCATGGTCAGCGCCAACGCCGAGGGATGGGCGCTGTACGCCGAGCGGCTGATGGACGAGCTGGGCTTCCTGACCACTGCCGAACGCCGGCTCGGTTACCTGGACGCGCAGATGATGCGGGCGGTCCGCGTCATCATCGACATCGGTATGCACCTGGAGCTGGCCATTCCGGCGGACTCGCCCTTCCACCCGGGTGAGCGCTGGACGCCGGAGCTGGCCCAGGAGTTCTTCGCGCGCCACTCCAGCCGTCCCGCGGACTTCGTCGAGAGCGAGATCATCCGTTACCAGGGCATGGCGGGCCAGGCCATCGGCTACAAGCTGGGCGAGCGTACGTGGCTCATGGGGCGCGAGGCGGCGCGGCAGCGGCACGGCGCGGACTTCGACCTCAAGGCCTGGCACATGGCCGCGCTGTCGCAGGGCTCGCTGGGCCTGGACGACCTGCTGGCCGAGTTGTCGCGGATCTGAGGCAGGGGGCGGCGGGCCACGGGCACTCCTCGCGGGGGCCGCGCGCCTTTCCCGAACGGGCTGTTCGGGAAAGGCGTTCCGCGGTCCCCACACTCCCGTGTTCCGCTCCCCCGGCTCATTTCTCGGCGGTATGGATCTCGTACCGCCAAAATGCCCGATGCCGCCAGAATTCCACGGCCGACATCGTGTTCACGGAATGCCGGTGCAGACCCGCCGTCCGGAATCCCGCGTAGGGCAGCGCCCCGAGCACGGCGAAGCACCGGAGCATCGGCCACATGGCGCGGGAAATGTCCTCGACGCCGCGCACGGAGAATCCGGTCTCGGCGGTCAGGCGTTCCAGTGTGCCGTAGGTGAAACGCTGGAACGACGGCATCGCGGCCCAGTCGTTCACCTGCCGGAACGCCTCGGCCGCCGGTGTCGGCATCCGGGCGGCGGTTTCCCGGGCGTACTCGAACATGACGAGCCGGCCGCCCGGTTTGAGCACCCGGTGGAACTGCCGCAGCACCGCCTCGGCCTCCGCCGCGTGCACCAGTGTCTCCATGGTGTACACGGCGTCGAAGCTCTCGTCGGGGAAGTCGAGGTCCGCGTAGTCACCGCGCGAGAAGGTGAGCAGGTGGTCGAGGCCGCGGCGGCGGGCCCGCCGCCGGGCCTGGGCGACGTGGGTGTCGAGCAGGTCCACCCCATGGATCCGCAGGCCGAAGCGGCCCGCCAGCCGGCCGGCCACGTCACCCACGCCGCACCCGGCGTCGAGAACGCGCGCGCCCGGCGGCCGCGCGAGGGCCTGCCCCATTCTGTCTTCCATACGGCGCAGCGCTTTCGACCAGGCCCACGGGGAGTCCGTCTCACGGTAGAGGCCGAAATGTTTGGTGCCGTTCAGGAAGAGGCGGTATCCCAGTCGAGATCCCGGCTGACGGTAATATCGGATGACCTCGCGTACGTTGCTCACGTTCAGCACCATGCCAGCCCGGGCGGGGCCGGCACAGCGCTTCAGCGCCGGAAACCCCCTTCCGAGTTGACGACTTCACCCGTTATCCATTCCGCCTCGTCCGTCGCGAGCCAGGCGATGAGCCGCGCGGGGTCGTCCGGCCCGCCCCACTGCCCGCCCGGGAACATCCCCAGGACCGCTTCGCGCAGTTCCCCGACCGCGTAACCGGTGTCCACCGGGCCGGGGTTGACCGTGTTCACGGTCACGCCGCGGTCCGCGAGCGTGGTGGCCAGCGAGCGGGTGGCGGAGGCGAGGGCCCCTTTGGCGAGGCCGTACGCGATTTCCTCGGGCATTCCGGGGCCGAGGTCCTGGCCGGACGTCATCATCACGACCCGGCCGCCGGGCAGCCCGGCGCCGTCGCCGCGCTGCCGCGCGTACGCCTGCACGAGCAGGATCACGGAGCGCGTGTCGGTGGCCCAGTGGGCGTCCAGCATGTCCGCGTCGATGGTCTCCAGGTCGCCGTCGTGGCCGCTCAGCGCGTGGTTGGCGACGAGGATGTCGAGCCGGCCGCCGAGCGCGCGGGCGGCGGTGTCGACCAGGCGGGCCGGGGCCCCGGGCGCGGTCAGGTCGCCGGGGCCGTGCGCAACGACCGCCCCTGGCGCGAGGAGTTCCCGTACGCCGTCGGCGACCACCTCGGGTCCGCCCGGGTCGGCGCCCCACGGCATGGCCGCGTCGTGCGGCACGTGGTGGTGCAGATAGACGCTCGCGCCGTACGCGGCCAGCCGCCGGGCGACGGCGTATCCGATGCCGCCGCGCCGGCTGGCCCCGGTGACCAGCGCCGTACGGCCGAGGAGCGGCAGCGGGTCACGGCGGAGCGCGGCGGCGGTCGGTGCGGTGGTGCGGTCGGCGGTGCGGTGGGTGGCGCGGCCGCCGTCAGGGCTGTCTCCATGATGGGTCATGCTTCTCACCCTCCCGCGCGCCCTGGGCGGCGTCATCCGCTTTACCGCGCCGGGGACGACGGGCCGCCGCCGGTGCGGGCAGCGGGCAGCGGAAGCGGCGATCACCGGCAAAACCCTTGATCCGCCGGGGAATCCACTGCTAGACACCTCCCATGACCGGCTATTCCCCTGACGCCACCGACTGGCGCATCCTGGACGTCCTACAGCGCAACGGCCGCGCGGGCTACGCCGAACTGGCCCGCGCCGTGAACATGTCCGCGAGTGCGGTGACCGAGCGCGTACGGCGTCTGGAGGAGGCCGGGGTGATATCCGGGTACGCCGCGGTGGTCGAGCCGGCCGGTATCGGACTGTCGGTGCTGGCCTTCATCCGGCTGCGCTACCCGAACGGCCACGACGCACCGTTCCACGACCTGCTGGAGACCACGCCCGAGATCCTCGAGGCGCACCACGTCACGGGGGACGACTGCTTCGTCCTGAAGGTCGCCGCCCGCTCGATGAGGCACCTGGAGGAGGTGGCGGGCCGGGTGGGCGCGCTGGGCGCGGTGACGACCAGCGTCGTGTACTCCTCGCCGCTCCCCCGGCGCCCGATCAGCTCCTGAGATTCCGCCGGCCGGGGCGGCCCGGCGCCCGCGGCCTGCCGTGCGGCCGCGGCCCGGCCCGCTCCGCCGTCAGTCCGGCACCCGGTGGCGTACGGACGATCCGGCGCGGTCCTTGACGACCTCCAACTGCGCCGGTATGCGCTGCCGGAGGTCCGCGACATGGCTGACGATGCCGACGCTGCGGTCCCGTTCGCGCAGCGAGTCCAGCACGTCCAGCACCTCGTCCAGGGTCTGTTCGTCCAGGCTGCCGAAGCCCTCGTCGATGAAGAGGGTGTCCAGACGGGTGCCGCCCGCCTCGTCGCTGACGACGTCGGCGAGACCGAGCGCGAGGGCCAGCGACGCGAAGAACGTCTCGCCGCCGGAGAGGCTGGCGGTGTCCCGTTCGTGGCCGGTCCAGGCGTCGATGACGTGCAGGCCCAGGCCGGAGCGGCGCGCGCCGCCGGCCCGTTCGTCGGAGTGCACGAGTGTGTAGCGGCCGGAGGACATCCGGTGCAGGCGCGCGCTGGCGGCGGCCGCGACCTGTTCGAGCCGGGCGGCGAGGACGTACGACTCCAGGCGCATGCGTCGCTCGTTCTCCGCCGACGTGCCGGCGGCGAGTGCGGCGAGGCGGGCGATGCGCTCGTACTCGGCGCGCAGTGGGGCCAGCCGGCGGGCGTCGGAGTGGGCCCGCGCGCCCAGCCGGTCCAGTTCGGCGCAGCGTTCCTCGGCGGCGGCGCAGGCCGCGCCGGCGGTACGGAGTCTGCGGCCCGCGTGCTCCAGGCCGGCGAGCGCCCGGTCCGGTTCGGCGGGCGGCAGGCCCGCCGCGGCGGCCGTCTCCGGGTCGGCCAACTCGGCCTCGACGGCCGCCGATTCCGCCTGGTGGCGATCGAGGCGCTGTTGCAGGGCGCGCCAGTCGGCGTCGCTCAGGAGGGCGGCCGACGCGTCCTGCGGGGTGTCGAATCCCGCGCGGTAGGCGGCGTCGGACAGATGGGCGTCGGCCTCTTTGAGCCGCTCTGCGCACGCCTCGGCCGTACGGGCCGCCGACGCGGCCTCGGCCAGCAGCGCGACCTGCCGCTCCAGGCGCCGGGCGCGCTCGGTGACGCTGGCGAAGCCGTCGCGCGCCTCGGCCAGCTCGGTTTCGAGCGAGGCGAGTTCTCGGTCGAGCGCTTCGCGGTGGGAGGTGCGGGCGGCAGCGCGGCGCTCGGCCTCCTGCTGCTCGGTGCGGCGGCGCTCGTACTCCCGCTCGGCGCGGGAGGACGCTTCCCGGGCGGCGTGGAGTCCGGCGCCGGTGGCCCGCTCGCGCGCATACGCCTCGCGCAGGTCCTCTTCCGTGCGCGCGAGTTCGGTGACGGGGGCGTCCCCGGCGGTCGCCGAGGCGGCGGCCAGTTCCTCCTTCAGGGACTGCTGGGCGCGTTCGGCGTCCTGCCGTACGGACTCGGCCTGCCGGTAGGCGTTCAGGGCCGCTTCCTCGGTCGTACGGTCCACGTGTCCGGAGCCGGTGCGGGCCGGGGCGGGGTGCTCGGTGGCGCCGCACACCGCGCACGCGGCACCGTCCGTCAGCCCGGCCGCCAGTTCGGCCGCGATGCCGCGCAGGCGCCGGTCCTTGAGGTCGAGCCAGTGCTCGTGGGCCGCCGCCGAACGTTCCCGGGCGCGCAGGGCGTCCTCGTTCGCCGCCCGCAGACCGTCCGCGAGCCGGTCGCGCCGCCGCGCCGCCGCCAGCCGCTGCCGGGCCGGGTCGAGCTGGGCGTGGAGCTGTTCGGCGCGGGCCGCGGCTTCCTGGGCGGCCTCGACGCGCCGCTGGTGTTCCTGGTGGGCCGGCTCCCAGTCCGCGAGCCACGCGGCGGCGTCCACCAGCGTCTGTTCGTCGGCGCGCGCCTCCCGCTCGATGCCGGCGCGCTCCTCGGCGATCTCGGCGGCGCGGCTCTCGGCCCGGCGGGCCGCCGCCAGCGTGCCGAGGGTCTGCCGCAGCTCGTGTTCCAGTGTGGCGAGCCGTTCGGCGTCCGCGCCGGCGAGGTCGGGCGGAAGCTGCGCACGCCCGCGCCGCTCGGCGGCCTGCGCCGTCTCGTGCTCGCGCCAGGCCGCGTCCCGCAGCGCCAGCGCCGGTGCGACCTCGGAGGCCGCGCGGGCCCGCGTCAGCCGGTCCCGGGCCCGGTCCCGCTCGCCGGACTGCGCCGCCAGCTCCGCCGCGCGGCGCCGCGCCTCGGCGTACCGGCGCTGGAGGCGGTCCCGCTCGCGCTCCTCGTCGGCCCGCGCACGGGCCGTGGCCTCCGCCGCCTCGGCGGAGCGTACGGCGAGCCGGGCGATCTCGTGCCGCTCGCGCGCGCTGGACCGCGCCACGGCCGCCCGTACCAGTACGGCTTCGGCGAAGCCCGGCTCGCCGGGGCTCGGCGCCTCGCCGGCCTGCACGGCGGCGGCCGCGTCGGGTTGCCGCCCGTTCTGCCCCGGTACGAGCGCGGTGGCGGTGGCGGTCGCCGTGCCCCGGGCGGCCCCGCCCGTACCGGCGGCCCGCGCCGTCCGGCCCGTACCGCCACGGCGGCCCGGTGCCGGAACCACCGCTTCGGGAGCGCGTCCCGGCGCGGGGACCGAGGGGTCCGCCAGGTCGGCCGGCTCTCCCGCCGCCTGGTCCATCCGGTGGGCGAGCGCCAGCAGCCGGTCGTCGCCGGCGGACACCTGGTCGGCCGCGGCCTTGCGGCGGGTGGCGAGCTGTTCTTCGAGGGCGGCGAACCGGCGGGTGTCGAAGAGCCGCCCCAGCAGCCGGGCGCGGGCCTCGGCGTCGGCGCGCAGGAAGCGGGCGAAGTCTCCTTGGGGCAGCAGGGCGACCTGGCAGAACTGCTCCTTGCTCATGCCGAGCAGTTGGCCGATCTCCTCGCCGATCTCCTGGTGGGACCGGCTCAGCGCCTTCCAGCGCCCGCCGCCCTCCGGCTCGCCGTCGCCGGTCACGTACTCGCGCAGCCGGCTCTGTGCCTTCTCGCGTGTCGTGCCGGTCCCGCGCTTCTTCGGGCGGGGCTGCTCCGGCAGCCGGGTGACCTCCAGCCGGCGTCCGCCGACGGTCAGTTCGAGGACGACCTCGGTCGGCGTCAGCGGGTCGGCGAGGTCGCTGCGCAGTGCCTGGCCGCTCTGCCGCGTCCCCGGCACGGTCCCGTACAGAGCGAAGCAGACGGCGTCCAGGATGGAGGTCTTGCCCGCGCCGGTCGGCCCGTGGAGCAGGAAGAGACCGGCTTGCGCGAGCCGGTCGAAGTCGATGGTCTGGGTCCGGGCGAACGGCCCGAAGGCGGTGACCGACAGCCGGTGCAGCCTCACCGCGCCACCTCCCGCAGCACGTCGTCGGTCCGCACCTCGTCGAGGGCCGAGCGCAGCACGGCCCGCTCCTCGTCGTCCATGCCGCGCCCGGGCCGTACGTGGGCGACGAAGTCCTCGGCGATCTCCTGGTCGCTGCGGCCGCGCAGCCGCTGCGCGTACGAGGCGAGGGTGCGGGCGCCGCTCTCCGCCGGCTCGAAGGCGAGGCTGAGGATGTGCGGGAAGCGGCCGGCGAGCCGGGCCATGGGTTCGTGCGGGCGGGACGGGTCGGTCAGCGTCGCCTCCACCCACGCCTCCTCGTGGACGGCCAGCGCCGGGTCCGCCAGCAGGTCGTCCAGCGTGCCGCGGACCCGGGCCAGCGGCCGGGGCACCGGGCAGTCCAGGCGCTCGGCGGTCACCGTGCCCGCGGCGTCCAGGTCGACGAGCCACAGGGACTTGCGGTGCCGCTCCTCGGAGAAGGAGTAGGCGAGCGGCGAGCCGGAGTAACGGACCCGGTCGGTGATCGTCTGGCAGCCGTGCAGATGCCCGAGCGCGGCGTAGTCGACGCCGTCGAAGACGGACGCCGGTACGGACTCCACGCCGCCGACCGTGATGTCACGTTCGCTGTCGCTGGGCGCGCCGCCGGTGACGAAGGCGTGCGCGAGCACCACCGACCGGGTACCGGCGGGCCGGCCGGCGAGGTCGTCGCGCACCCGGTCCATGGCGGCGCCCAGGACGTGCGCATGGTCGGCCCGCTCGGCGCCGAACTCGTCCTTGACCAGGGCCGGCTCCAGGTACGGGAGCCCGTACAGCGCGACCTCGCCGTGTTCGTCGCGCAGCACGACGGGGGTGGCGCAGGTCGCCGGGTCGGTGCGCAGGTGGATTCCGGCCTGCCGCATCAGGCCGGAGCCGACGCCGAGCCGGCGGGCGGAGTCGTGATTGCCGGAGATCATGACGGTGGGTACGCCCAGGCCGGCGAGGCGGTGCAGGGCGTCGTCGAAGAGTTCCACGGCGGCCAGCGGCGGTACGGCACGGTCGTAGATGTCGCCCGCGACGAGGACCGCGTCGACCCGCTGGGTACGGACGGTCTCGACGAGGTGGTCGAGGAAGGCTCGCTGGGCGGTGAGCAGGTTCACCCGGTGGAACGAGCGGCCGAGGTGCCAGTCGGAGGTGTGCAGGAATCTCAAGAGGCCGCCTCGCTCCGCACCGCTACCGCTCCTCCGCTCCCGTGGCCCGGGCCAGGCCCGTACGACCGCCATCGCGGACACCGGCCACACCGGTGCCACCGGGCACCGTGCCCCTCACCGGCCTCAGTCTGCCATCTGCGCCGGGGCGGTATCGGAGCCCGTCGCACACCGGCCGGAACATTGTGATGCGCCTCACCCCACGGGCAAGGGGAGGCCGCTTCGCGGTTTCCCGGCGTGGACGGTGGCCGGGACATGCCGAAGGCGCCGGTCCACCCACCGGCGCCTTCGGGGAACGGGTGCGGGCCGTCGGGACCGCTACGTCCGCTGCCGGCCCTGCTTCGCCGCCTTGTCCGTGATGTCGACCGTGTCCTTCGCCGGGGGCGCGGTCACGTTCACGTCCGTACCGAAGTCGCCGAACTTCAGCGTGGTGCTGACGGAGGTCCGCGCGCCGCTGCCGCCCTGCTTGCCGCTCTGCGGCTCGACCTCGACCTTCTCCTGCCGGACCCGGCCCTGCGCGTCCAGCCAGATGTCGAGCGGCAGCCGGTCGCCGAGCTGCGCCCGGAGCTGCTTGGCCCGCTGCGCGTTGCCCTTGGCCAGCTCCGCCACGTCGACGGACACCTTGTAGTGCGTCGTGGCCGTACCGTCGACGGTCTCGGTGCCGACCTTGGTGACGTCCTTGTCGCTGATGCCCTTGGTGTAGGCGAAGGAGGCCGTCGGGTCCTCGTACTGCGAGCTGCCGCCGGACTGCTGGACCAGCTTCTTCAGGTCCACCTTCAGCCACGTCTTGCCCTGCGGCAACTGCTGCCGCTGTGCCGCGGGCGGCTGCTGGTAGAGGATGCCGTCCACCATCCGCTGGTGCATCTGCTGGTTGCCGGTCTGCAACACCATGTCGCTGCTGCCGTTGGCCAGATCCACGACGCCCGACCCGCGGACCTCCGCGGTGTCGCCGCCGCTCCGGGCGCGGGTGAGGAGCGTCATCTTGGCGGTCTTGGCGGCGGTCGTCTTCTGGTGCGCGGCCCGTACGGCCTGCGGGCCGTCCGCCGCGCCGCCCCGCGACGCCGACGCCCCGCTTCGGTCGCCGGGGTCCTTGCCCGATGCCTTGTCGCTCCCCCCGCCGCACCCGGTGACGAAGGCCAGGGACATCGTCCCGGCCGCCGCCACCGCCAAGAGACGCGGACGCTTGCTCACTGTGCTCACTGAGACCTCCTGGTCAAGAACCCGTACCGGCCGACGGTGCCGTGCGCCGCCGCCGGCCCCGGTAGACGTACACCGGTGCGGCCGGTGGCGGAGCGGAGGGCGCCGGTGAGGCTGTCGTGGAACGTTCCCCCGTGCGTCACGGGGGTGCGAGTGCCCCGCGGTACACGGATGAATCACGGGATCACGGAGCGGGGCGCACCGTCGGCGCCGCGGGACGCCGTGCGGCGGGCCGTGCCCGACCCGCGCGCGACGCTCATGCGCCGGCGTCGGGTTCGCGGTGCCCGGAACCGGGTGCGGGGCTCGCGTACTGGGCGGCCTGGATCTCGTAGAGGGAGCGGTAGTGGCCGCCGTCGAGGGCCATGAGCTGGGTGTGGGTGCCCTGCTCGATGAGGCGGCCCTCGTCGAGGACGTAGATGAGGTCGGCGGTCGCGGTGGCGGCGAGCCGGTGGGTGATCAGCAGGACGGTGGTGCCGTCGTCGGTGAGGGCGCGCAGGGCCTGGAACGCCTCGGTCTCGGCCCTGGGGTCGAGCGCGGACGTCGGCTCGTCCACGACCAGCAGCGGGGCCTCGCGGTAGCGGGCGCGGGCGGCGCCGAGGCGCTGCCACTGCCCGCCGGAGAGCTGGGTGCCGCGCTCGAACCCCTTGACGACCAGGCTGTCCCAGCCGTGCGGCAGGGAGGTGACGACGTCGGTGGCGTCCGCGCCGTCGGCGGCCCGCTCGACGCGCGACTGGTCGAGCCGCTGGTCGCCGCGCCCGATGTGGATGTTGGCGCGGGCGGTCATCGGCCAGTGCGGGAAGTCCTGGGCCAGCAACGCCACTTGGCGGAAGACGGCCGCGCGGTCGGCGTCCCGGGTGTCGGTGCCGTTCCACAGGAGGCGCCCGTCGCTGGGCAGGTACAGGCCCGCCACCAGTTTCGCCAGGGTGGACTTGCCCGAGCCGTTCGCCCCGACCAGCGCCACGACCGTGCCGCGGGGCACGGTCAGATCCACCTTGTCCAGGGCCGGTGCGGTGGCGCCGGGATAGGTGAACGACACCTTCTCCAGCCGGACCTCCCGCAGCGGCCCGGCCAGCGGCGCACCGCCGGCGGGAATGGCGTGCCGCTTGGCGGTGGCGCAGGCGTCCTCCCAGTCCTTGAGGTACATGGCCTCCTCGTAGAGCCGGTTGAACTGCATGACCAGGGACATCAGGCCCGCGCTGGACGACCGTACGGCGATCACCGCGGTACCGGCCACGGCCAGCGGCATACCGCCGCCGGTCAGCAGCAGCCACAGCACGCCGTAGGCGCCCAGCGACGCCAGGCCCGAGCCCGCCGAGGCGGCGGTCTGGGTGACGGCCTCGGCGCGGGCCAGCCGCTGCTGCTCGCGCTCCACCGTCCTGGACATGTCCGCGTACGCGTCCACCAGCAGCCGCCCGGCACCGTGCACCCGGATCTCGGCGGCGCACGCCTGGTCGGTGAGCTTCTGGGTGATGACGGAGATGGCGCGGCGGTGCTCGATCCAGGTGTGCCGGGACTCGTACTGGCGGCGCGCCGAGAGCACGGCGCCCCACCCTTTGGGGGCGGCCACCAGGAACAGCATCAGGACGAGCAGCGGGTGCAGCGTGAGCAGCACGCCGGCGGCGGCGAGCAGGCCGATCAGCGCGTTGAGGACCAGGACCGAGGACCCGAGCATCATCCGGATGGAATCGGTGCCGAACCGGCCCGCGTCCAGGGTGCGGTGGACGTTCTGGTCCTCCAGGGCGGCGAGTTCGACGCGGATCACGCCGTGGTAGAAGCGGGCCGTGCAGACGCGTTCGATCTTGGGTTCCAGTTGTCCGGACGCCGCGGTGGACCCGGCCGCCAGAAGAGCGGAGAGCACCGCGACGACGGCCACGGCCGCCAGGGCGGGCAGCGCCTGGCGCAGCCGCTCGGGCGTGGGCCCGGCCGCGAACAGCGCCAGCAGCGCCTGGTTGGTGGCCACGAGGGTGAAGGCCCGCATGACGCCCTGGCCGACCTCCGCGCCGAGCAGTACCGTCAGCGCGACGCGGTCCTCGCGCCAGGCCGCCTTGGCGACGACGCCCATCATGGCGGGAAACTGGCGGGCCATCGTCCACAGGCCCATCCGCAGGATCGGCATCTCGTGCCGGGTGAACGACAGGTCGTAGCGCAGGGCGCCGCCGAACAGCAGCCGCTCGCTCCCGGAGACGGGCAGTTCGCTCCGGGGCCGGATGCCGCGGCTCCTCACCGCGTCTCCGGCCGTGCGGCGTGCGCGGTACGGCCGCGGGGGACGCGGGCGTCACGGGTACGCGGACGGTCCCGCACGAGGCGGGCCGGGGCTCCGGCCGGTCCGGTCGTCACCATCGCGGTGTCCCTCATGGCTTCTCCTCCGGCTCGTGTCGTCGTGCCCCGTGCTATGCCCGGTCCGGCCCGCCCCGGCACGCCCGGCGCCCGATCCGGCTGCCCTCGCCGCCACCACCGTTCCCCGCCGCCGGGACCACCGCCGTCGTCCCCCGCCACGCCGGGTCATACGATTTCCCGCCACGACCGCTCTTCACCGTCGTCCAACGGGGGTTCTCTTCACGTGTTCGGAATCGTCAGGCCCTGCACCCACCGCCTGTCCCAGGGGCTCAAGGCGGAGTGGATGGCCCACCTGTGCGGGCTGTGCCTCGCGCTGCGCGGGGACCACGGGCAGTTCGCCCGGGTGGTGACCAATTACGACGGCTTGATCGTGTCCGTCCTGACGGACGCCCAGACCGGCCGGCTGGCGGAGCGGCGCCGTACCGCCGGGCCCTGCCCGTTGCGCGGGATGCGGACCGCATCGGTGGCGAAGGGCGAGGGCGCGCGGCTGGCCGCGTCGGTCTCACTGGTGCTCGCCTCGGCGAAGGTACGCGACCACGTCGCCGACCGGAACGGGCTGCTGCGCCGCCGCCCGGTGGCCGCCGCCGCGCGCAGGGTCGCCGCGGGCTGGGACCGGGCCGGGGCCCGTACCGGCGCGGCGCTCGGCTTCGACACGGCCGTCCTCGTCGACGCCGTCGACCGGCAGCTCGGTGTCGAGGAACTCGCCGGACCCGGTACGCCGTTGACCGTCGTCACCGAACCCACCGAGACGGCGACCGCCGCCGCCTTCGCCCACACCGCGGTCCTCGCGGGCCGCCCCGGCAACGCCACGCCGCTGGCCGAGGCCGGCCGGCTCTTCGGGCGGCTGGCCCACCTCCTCGACGCGGTGGAGGACCGCGCCGCGGACGCCGCCGAGGGCGCCTGGAACCCGCTCACCGCCACCGGCGCCTCCCTGGCGCAGGCCCGCCGGCTGTGCGACGACGCGCTGCACGGCGTCCGTCTCGCGCTGCGCGACGTGGAGTTCGCCGACTCCGCCTTGGTGCACGCCCTGCTCGTGCACGAGCTGCGCCGGTCGGTCGACCGTGCCTTCGGTACGGCGTCCTGCTCGCACCAGGGGTACGGGGCCGGTCCGTACGACGGCCGGGCAGGCGATCCGTACGGGCGGGGCGAGGGGTACGGCGACGGATTCGGGCCGCCGCAGCCGTACCCCCCGGCCACTCCGTACGGCCAGGCGCCGGCCGGCGGGCCGTACGCCCAGGCCCCGCAGGACCTGAACGGCGCGCGGAACCCGTACGCGGGCGGGCCGGTGCCGCCGGGCGGCTCCGGCGGCCATGGAGGTGGTTCCGGAGGTCACGGAGACGGTTCCGGAGGGTGGGGCGGCTCGGGTGACTCAGGTGGCTGGGGCGGACCCGGGGGCGGTGGACTGCCGCGCCTCACCCCCTTGCCGCCGAAGAAGCCCCGTGGCTTCCTGAGCGGATGCGCGGTCGCCATCGGACTTTGCTGCACGTGCCGGCTCTGCTGTGCCGAGGAGTACGAGGGGCCGTGGTCGCGCAAGAAGCGCGAGGGCTGCTGCCGCGACTGCGACTGTTGCGAGAGTTGTGAGTGCTGCAACTGCTGTCCGGACTCCTGCTGCTGCGACGGGTGCTGCTGCGACTGCGGGTGACCGAAGGGCCGCGCCGCGCGGGGGCATCGCGACGGGCACTCCCGTTCCGGCCGGACCGGCTCCCGGTCACACGTCCCAGGTGACCGGGAGGCTCCGCACCCCGTAGATGTCCGCGGTCTCCGGGCGCAGGACGACTTCTTCGGCCGGTACGGCCAGGCGCAGCGTGGGGAAGCGGCTGAACAGCGCGGGGAACGCGACCCGCATCTCGACACGGGCGAGCTGCTGCCCCAGGCACTGGTGGACGCCGTGCCCGAAGGCCAGGTGCCCGCCGTTCTGCCGCTGGAGGTCGAGCACGTGGGGGTCGGCGAAGCGCTCGGGGTCGCGGTTGGCGGTGTTGTACGACAGGACGACCGTCGTGCCGGCCTCGATGGTCAGGCCGCCCACCTCGACGTCCTCCAGCGCCGTCCGCATGAACGTCTTGGCGACGCTCAGGTACCGCAGCAGCTCCTCCACGGCCCGGTCGGCGAGCGCGGGCTCGGTGCGCAGCGCGGCCAGTTGGGCCGGATGCCGCAACAGCGCGAAGGTGCCCAGCGCCAGCATGTTCGCGGTGGTGTCGAACCCGGCGGCCAGCAGGATCAGGCCGACCCCCCGCAGCTCCTCATCGGTCAGGTCGCTGTCGGTGAGGTCGCTGAGCACGTCGTCGGTGGGGTGCGCGCGCTTGGCGACCACCAGCTCGGCGAGGTAGTCCTGGACCGCGGTGTAGGCCGCCATGAGGTCCTCGTCGCTCGTCTCCCCGCCCATGAACGCGTCGATCTGCTCCTGAAAGGAGCCCCGGTCCTCGTACGGCACCCCCAGCAGCTCGCAGATGACGATGGAGGGGATGGGCTTGGCGAACGCGGTCACCAGATCCGTCGGCGGCCCGGCCTTCTCCATGGCGTCCAGGCAGTCGGCGGTGATCTGCTCGACGCGCTCGGTGAGCAGCCGCATCCGCCGTACGGTGAACTTGCCCATCAGCGGTTTCCGGTAGCGCCGGTGCTGCGGGTCGTCCATGAGGAGGAACTCGCCGGGCGGGGCGGGAGGGATCACGAAGTCGCCGCCGACGTTGATGAGTTCCTTGCGTGAGCTGAACCGGGGGTCGGCCAGCACCGCCCGCACCAGGTCGTATCCGGTGATCAGCCAGCCGGGGGCGCCGCCGGGGTGGATGCAGCGGCTGATGGGGCCGTGCCCGCGGGCGTCGAGCAGCTCGGCCGGCGGGCCGAAGGGGCAGCCGGACCGACGCGCCGTCGGCAGGGTCATGACGGTGTGGACGGATTCACTCATGGCCATTCCTCATCTCGCGATAGTACGCGTTCACCGATGCCCGAACGCTACGTTGCATTCAGCATCGCGTCAATCACTTGAGTTCCCCAACGGAGGCCTGTAAGCGGCGGTTTGATGCAATGACACTGGGCCCGAATGCAATGCGGTGTTGCAATGACTTGCGGCGAAAGCAACACTGACGAGTCAGTGGTCGACGCCGGGGGTGCCGAGGATGACGGCGCGCGTACCGCGCCGCCGTGCCGCTGCCCGAGGGCGCCCGGCACACGACGGCCCGGCCTCCGCGTGGTGGCGTCCGGCCGGGGCCCGCCGGACCCTGGTACGACTCCTCGGCGTCGGGTAGTCAGGGGGGCATGGCCAACACATACGAGACCAGCCGGATGACGACGCCCCTGCCGCCGCTGCGGCCGGTACCGCTCGACGGGAGGGGACCGGAGGACGTGGTGGTGGACTCGGCCGGGCGGGTGCTCACCGGGGTGGAGGACGGCAGGATACTGCGGCTCGCCCCCTTCCCGGAGGGCCCGGAAGAGGGGTCGGCCGGCACTCCGCGCGCCGAGGTCATCGCCCGGACCGGCGGACGGCCCCTGGGCCTGGAACCGCTGGCCGACGGCGGCGTCCTGGTGTGCGACGCGCGCCGGGGACTGCTGCGCGTCGAGCCGTCCGACGGCACGGTGCGGACCCTCGCCGACACGGTCGACGGCGCTCCGCTGCGCTTCTGCAGCAACGCCGTGGCAGCCGCCGACGGCACGGTCTACTTCAGCGTCTCCAGCCGCCGCTACCCCTTGGAGGACTGGCTCGGCGACATCCTGGAGCACACCGGTACGGGGCACCTGGTCCGGCTGCGCCCCGGCGGTACGCCCGAAGTCGTTCTGGACGGCCTCCAGTTCGCCAACGGCGTCGCCCTGGCGCCGGACGAGTCGTTCGTCACCGTGGCGGAGACGGGCTCCCGCCGGCTGACCAGACTGTGGCTGACGGGGCCGCGGACGGGACAGCAGGACGTCCTCGCCGACGACCTGCCGGGCTACCCCGACAACATGTCGCGCGGGCCCGGCGGTCTGTTCTGGGTGGCCCTGGCCGGACCGCGCTCCGCGAGCCTGGACCGCCTGCACCGTACGAAACCGGCGCTGCGCCACGCCGCGTGGAGCGTGGCCCGGCGCGTCCGCCCGCGGCCCGGGCCCCTCGCGGGCGTCATGGGAATCGACTCCTCGGGCCGCGTCGTCCACGACCTGCGGCGCCGCAGCCCCGACTACCGCATGGTGACCAGCGTCTGCGAACACGGCGGCCACCTGGTCCTGGGCAGCCTCCACGAACGCGCACTGGCCGTCTGCGAACTGCCCTCCCCTCCTCGGGATTGAATCCCGCGCACCCGGGAACCCGAGCCTCCAGGTTCCCCACGTGCAGTCTCAGACAACAGGGGGCCACAACAGCCGGTCCCGAACAGCCCGCCGCCCCCGGCGCCGGGCCGACCGACGTGCCGTCACCGCGCGGCGGACACCGCCCCGGTACGCGACTCCGCGGAACCTGCGACGACCGGACACAACCTCCTGGCGATCTCGGCGAGGGAAGGCAGACATGGAGTGGTGGGAGAAAGCAGCGTGCCTGGACGAGGACCCGGAACTCTTCTTCCCCGTAGGAGTGACGGGCCCCGCCGCCCAGCAGCAGGCGGACGCCAAGACGGTGTGCCGCCACTGCCCGGTGGCCGACGACTGCCTGGAGTGGGCCCTCCAGACCGGCCAGAACTACGGCGTCTGGGGTGGTACCGACGAGGAGGAGCGCCGCAAGCTGACTGGCCTGCGAAAACGCCGGGCCGCCTGAAGGGCGACAGCCCTGTGGAACTCCTCTGGGACCATGCGCACCGGCCGAGAGCGTGCGGATCTTCCTCGGGCCGGGGCCGGTACCACCCGGGCCGGCCCATGCGAAGACCGCGTCGATGAATGAAGCTCGTGCGGTCGATCGCACCGCGCCTACGCCCGGTCACCAAAAGGGTGAACGCCCTCGGCCTCCGGTGCTTCGCGGCCACCGGCATGTCCGGCGGACAAGGGTCGCCCCACGGCAGCGTGACGCTTCTTCAGCCAACGATCTTCTGTGCAGCCGGACAGTTGTGACACCTTGCCGTAGAGGACGGACGCAGTGCTGTGGAAGTGGGGCGGCTCTTTCCCCAGGCCCGGCCGACGAGCACAGAAAGACCTGACGGAGTCCTACTGGCCCTCTCCTCCCCAGGGCCGCAGCTTCTCCGGGTTGCGGACCGCCCAGATCCGGGTGACGCGTCCGTCGGGGATGTCGAACGACGCCACGGTCATGACGAGGCCGGGACGCCGGGCAACCAGGCCCGGCGTGCCGTTGACCGACCGTTCCAGGAGTTCGATCCCTGGGGCCTTGTCGGCCATGGCGACCATGTACCGGGCGATGCGCGTGCCGCCCGCTACCGGGCGGAGTACGGTGCCGACCATGCCGCCGCCGTCGGCGGTCATCACGGCGGCCGGGTCGAGGAGACCGACGAGGGCGGCGATGTCCTTGGTCTCCCAGGCCTCTTTGACCTGCCTCACCACGTCCGCCCGGCCGGCCGCCGACGCCGGAGTGGGCGCGTCGCTCAGCCGCCGCCGGGCGGAGGACGCCAGTTGCTTGCAGGCCGCGGGGGCCCGGCCGAGGACGGCGGCGATCTCGGCGAACGGGTACCGGAAGACGTCGTGCAGGACGAACGCCACCCGCTCGGCGGGCGTCATCGACTCCAGGACGACGAGGAAGGCCATGGCCACCGACTCGTCCAGGACGATCTGGTCGGCGGGGTCTGCACGGCCGCTGGGTCCGGTGCCACCCGCGTGCTCCCACTCGGCGCGGTCGGGCAACGGCTCGGGCAGCCACGCGCCGACGTAGCGTTCACGGCGAGCCCGCGCCGAGCCGAGCAGGTCAAGGCAGATACGGCTGGTCACCGTCGTCAGCCAGGCACCTGGGGACAGAATCTCCTCCTGTCGGCTTCGCGGCAGCCCGTACCAGCGTGCGTAGGCATCCTGTACGGCGTCCTCTGCCTCGGTCACCGAGCCGAGCAACCGATAGGCCACGTTGATCAGTTGACTTCGCTCACCGGCTATGCCGTCCGCGCCGGTCCCGACCGTACCCATCCCGTCGGCCGCCCCCTCGCCTTACCTTTCGCAGACCCGTGTCGTCGGGCTGGTGAGACCTTATCGACCCACCAGGACGGTGACATGACCACCCAGGTTACGGCGACGGTGAACGCACGGCGCGGCTCCTCGTTCCTGCGGCTCGCGATCTCCCTGCAAACCCTGACCATTTTCCTCCAGGCGGTCTCCGCCGGGCTCCTGCTGACCTCGTCGTACGGACAGGCGCTGCACAGTGTTGGAGCCCGCGTGATGTACGGGGCATCGATGCTGTACGTGCTCGCGGCGGTGCTGGCGTGGAAGCCGGGCGGCGGCTCGCTCCGACCCGTCTGGCACGCGTCGGGCCTCCTCGCGCTCGCCTCGGTCCAGGTCGTACTCGGCATCGCGCGCCTTTCTCCGGTTCATCTGCCCCTGGGCGTCTTGATGTTCGGCCTGAGTGTGTGGGCGCTGGCCCGCTGCTCAGGTGCGTGGGGCAGTTCGCCTCTGTCCGTCACGGGGCACCGGAGGTAGAGGGGGCCGCGTCGTACCCGCGTTCCAAGAAGAGCCGCGGGGTGGTGTCGCGGACCTTCTGGCGGGTCGCGGCTTTCCTGCGTGCACGGCGTCCGGTCGGCACGGGTCACGCCCTGGCACTAACAGGTACAGCTTCATAACCGCTTTGAATGCCTAACGGCTGGCGTTATGGCCGACGGCATGAAGAAAGTGCGCTTCGCCGAATTAAGCGGTGCCGAGGTCCTTCACCTCATCGATGCCGAGGAGCCCCATCCGGGCCCCGGTCAGATACGCATCGCCGTACCCGCGGCGGGCGTGAGCCCCGTCGACTGGTGGCTCCGCGAGGGCCAGGTCCCAGGGGCCCGTCAGATCGAACTGCCCTCCGGGGTCGGCCTGGACGCGGCGGGGGGTGGACGAGATCGGCGAGGGGGTCGAAGGGACCGAGATCGGCGACCACGCGTCCGGCGAAGAGACGAGCACCTACGCCGAGTTCACCGTCCTCGGGGCCTGGGCCCGGATGTCCGAAGGCCTGACGTTCGACGAGGCGGCCGGCTATCCCTCCGTAGTGGAGACCGCGCTGCGCGTCATCGTCGGGACGGGCGTGCGGCCCGGGCAGACGCTGCTGGTCAGCGGCGCGTCCGGGGGCCTCGGTTCGGCGGTGCTGCGAATCGCCTGTGAGCGCGGCATCATCATCGGCGCAGGGCTCGGCGGCCTCGTACTGGTTCGCGTCCTGCACTCTAACGGCATCCCGGTCGCGGTCTACGAGGCGAATCCCTGCGCCACGGCGCGTTTGCCGGGCGGGATGCTCGACATCCACGAACACCACGGCCAACACGCCCTCAAGGACGTCCCCTTGCCGAGGGCAGCTACGAGGTGGCCTTCGCGGGCGGCACCAGCACCGTCACGAGCCTGCTGGTCGGCGCGGACGGTGCTTGGTCACGAGTCCGACCGCTGCTCTCCGACGCCACACCCGAATACCTCAGCCGCTCCTTCGTCGAAACCTGTCTGTACGACGCCGGCACCCGGCACCCGGCCACCGCGAAAGCAGTCGGCGGCGGAACACTCTGCGCGCTCGACCCGGACGAGAACGGGAAGTGGCTCGTGGCTCACCGGGAGAAGGGCAGACCCTCCACGCCCATCTCACACTGGCCGGACTCCTGGACTGGTTCACCACCATCGACTTCACCGATGCCGCCGCAACCGCCGAGCGGAGCGCGGAGGAATTCACGGGCTGGGCACCGGAGCTCAACCGCGCCGGTCCTTCGCCCCCTCCACGCCTTGCCGATCGGGCGCCGCTGGAACCGGGTACCGGGAGTGACCCTGCTCGGCGACGCGGCTCACCTCTCGGCCCCGGATGGCGAAGGCACCAACCTGGCCATGCAGGACGGCGCCGAACTCGGCCAGGCCCTCGCCGCACACCCCGACGACATGGAGACCGCCCTGACCGAATACGAGCAAGCGCTCTTCCCCCGCAGCGCAACGGCCGCCACCGTAGTCGCACACGACCCCACGCCTCAGGATCTGATCTGGCCGCCATCGGGCTGGACAGTGACCTCCCAGTCAGGGAAGCGGGGCCGCCCGTACTCGAGCCAGGGCCTGGGCTCTCGCCGTGATAGCAGCTTCACGAAGTGCCGGCGCCGATTTCCAGCACGCGTTCTCCGGGCCGCGGGCCGGGGTGCCGCAGCATGTTGACCACCACGGCCGGACAGGAGCTCGCCCGTACCGTCCCCACCCGCGGAAGCGGTGGATACGCGGCCCTTCCGCAGGGCCCGCGCCCGCCAATTCGCGTGGCGTCACGGTAATCACCTGGCTGCCCTCCGCGCGGGAACAGGAAATCCAGGATCCGCGAGTCGTCGCGCGAAGCCGGTGCTTGATGGGCACGGGCACACGCAAATCCGGGTCTGTCTGCGCGATGGCTTCGGACTGTGGTTGCCGGTAGCGATACGGACGGAGCTGGGCCGCGCAAGGGGCGGCGCGCTGTTGAGCGGTTTTCAGTGTGCGATGGGGTGCGCGCTGTCGAGGAGGCGGCGCAGGCGCAGACTGTCCGGGGCGACGGCGGTAGCCAGTGCGGCTGGGCCGGCAAGTGGTGCCAGTACGCCTTGGCCGCTTTCCGGGGCGTCGCCGAGCAGGCGGGTGGCGGGAGGGTTGTCCTCGAAGGCGGGGTCGACGATGAGGATCTGCCCGGTGGCGCGGTGGTCGGCGAGGACGGCTGGGCTGTTCCAGCCGGGTGTGTCCGGCCCGTATTGGGCCTGTTGGTCCAGCAAGGTGTGCCCGCCACGTCGGACGGTGAGCCGGGTGATCAGTTGGCCCGGGGGCTCGCCGGCGCGTCCGAGGATCTGCTCCTCGCGCAGGACGAGCCGTGCGGTGGAGGCGAGGTCGATGGTCCAGCTTTGGCGCAGGTTGCTGCCGGCCGTGCAGATCAGCGCCTTGGGCAGCCAGTGCAGTCGGGCGTGCTCTTCTACGGTCAGGTGTGCGTCGTAAGTGGCGTGTTCGGTGGTCGGGCCGCGCAGGGCGAGGGTCGCGGCGGCGGTGGTGATGTGCAGGGCGGCGCCGCGCTGGGCGGTGGCTTCGATCCGCAGCCGGTCACCGCCGAGTGGGGCGATCATGGCGCCGATGATGCACACCCGCGCCTGGTGGCCGTGCGGGCGCAGACCCCGCACGTCGAAGGGTCCTTCGCCGTCGAGAACGGACAGGACGGTGGTGTCGCCCTGGGCGGCGGCCACGATGCGGGCGGTGGCGTGCACGCCCGCGGCGGCCTGCTGGGAGGCGGAGGGGGTGTGCCCGGTGGTGAGGGTCATACGGGAACCACGGCCCAGTCGGTGACGCGCGCGCGGACCCAGTCGGCGACCGGTTGCACGCCGCCCTCGGCCTTGAGGCTGGTGAAGGCGACGGGCAGCGAGCCGCGCTGGGCCTCGGCGTCGCGGGCCATGCTCTCCATATCGGAACCGACGTAGGGGGCGAGGTCGGTCTTGTTGATGACGAGGAGGTCGGCGGTGGTGACGCCGGGGCCGCCCTTGCGGGGGATGTCGTCGCCGCCGGCCACATCGATGATGAAGATCTGGTGGTCGACCAGCCCCTTGGAGAAGGTGGCGGTGAGGTTGTCGCCACCGGACTCCACCAGCACCAGGTCGAGGCCGGAGCCGATGGTGTCCTGGAGGTCCTCGACGGCTTCGAGGTTGGCGGAGATGTCGTCGCGGATGGCGGTGTGCGGGCAGGCGCCGGTCTCCACCGCGGCGATCCGCTCAGGCGGCAGGACCGCCTCGCGGAGCAGGAAGGCGGCGTCCTCGCGAGTGTAGATGTCGTTGGTGACCACCGCGATGGACAGCTCGTCGCGCAACGCCCGGCACAGGGCGGCGACGGTGGCGGTCTTGCCCGAGCCGACCGGCCCGCCCAGGCCGATGCGCAGGGCACGACGGGTGCCGTCCGCGAGCCGACGTCCGGCACTGTGGCTGTGGCGCTGGGGGAATGTCTCTGCGTGGTCGAGGTGCATGAAGGCTCCGGTGGTTCGCGGTGCTACGTGGTGGTCGTGGGTGCCGTGGCGATCAGGAGGCGAACAGGCGTACCAGCCATGTGGCGTGCTGCTGCGCGGTGATGTCCAGCAGCGGCGCGCCGGCGGCCGGCAGTGCGCTGATCCCCTCCTCCGGAAGGCGCCCGGCGGCGGTGGCGGCTTCTCCGGCCACCTGGTCGAGGTCGCCGGCGAGGCGGGCCAGGACCGCCGTGGCGTCGAAGGGGTCAAGGCTCAGCAGCCGCACCGTCGCGGTGGCCGGCCCGCTGACGGTTTCGTAGGCGGCCGCATACGCGGCATCCAGCGGTGCCAGTTCGGCCGAGCGCGCCGCGAGGCCCAGTACCAGCGGCTGGTGCACCCCCCGCGGTCGGGCCGCGGCCAGTGCGTCCAGCTCGGCCGAGGGCCACGTCGCGCGGGCGGCCCGCATCATCTGCCGCCCCAGCCTGCGGGCCGTCTCCCGCAGGGCCGGCACCGGTGTCCGCGCGTCAGCAGCCTCCTCCAGGACCAGTGGATCGTGGCCTGAGGCGGCCGCGGCGGCCAGCGCCGCCGCGACCAGGCCGGCGGTGTGCAGCCGCCCGAGGCAGAAGTCCCGAAGCGAGCGGGCATCATGGATACGGCCCGCGGACACGGCCGCCTCGGCCCCGCCGGAGTGCGCGTGCCCTCCGGCGGGAAAACGGCCGTCGGCCAGCACCAACAACGCGGCACGGTTCACCGTCCGCACCTCACCCTTTCCTCACTCCCCTTCACGGCACACTGTCCCCCGCGTCTCTGCTGTGCCTCGCCAGTGCTCTCCCGCAGGATGCCGGCGGCCCTCAGAAGAGGAAGTACCGCTGCGCCATGGGCAGTAGCCGTGGCGGATCGATCGCATAGACCGGCTGCCTGTCGTAGGGAAAGTGCGGGTCACCCGGATAGTTCGGTTCTTTCGGGAAGCGCGGATCGTTCGCAGTGAGTTCCTTGTCCAGATCGACCGGATAATCGGCATCCTGGTGGTTTTCGACTCGGGCGTACACGTCGTCCTCCGTTGCGCCGCCGACGGTCACATAGAACGTTTCCGAGCCGACCTCGACCGTGGGCCTGAGGTCGTTCTCCTCCATCTGGTTCTTGTGGACGCCGCGTGTGCTCTTGATGGGCGCGAATTTCTTGCCCAGTGTGAGCCGCTCGTGCAGCTTGGTGGTGATGGCCCGCCGGCTGACGAAGTTGTACGAGGTGGCGCCGGGTGCCAGGCCCGTGGAACCCCACACGGCGCGGGGCAGGACCGGCTGTGGGGTGGTGATGGAGGCGTTGGCGTCGCCTAGCTGCGCGTACGCGATCTGCCCGCCCTTGATCACCCGGTGCGGCCTGACCCCGAAGAACTTCGGCTCCCACAGCACCAGGTCCGCCAGCTTGCCGGTCTTCACGGACCCGACGTAGTCATCGATGCCGTGGGCGAGCGCCGGATTGATCGTGTACTTCGCGACGTACCGCCGGACCCGGTGATTGTCGGCGAGCCCGGCGTCAGCGATCTGGGTGGCCGTGGCGTCCGCCGGCAGGCCCTCCCTGTCCTTCTCCAGGATGCCCCGGTGCTTCTTCATGACGTGCGCGGTCTGCCAGGTGCGCGTGACCATCTCGCCGATACGGCCCATGGCGTGGGAGTCCGACGACATGATCGAGATGGCGCCCATGTCGTGCAGGATGTCCTCGGCGGCCATCGTGGAGGGCCTGATCCGCGACTCCGCGAAGGCCCGGTCCTCATCGACCTGCTGATTCAGATGATGGGCGATCATCAGCATGTCGAGGTGTTCCTTGACCGTGTTGACGGTCAGCGGCCGGGTGGGGTTGGTGGAGGCGGGCAGCACCTTCTCTTCGGACACCATTTTGATCATGTCGGGGGCATGGCCGCCGCCCGCGCCCTCGACATGGAAGACGTGGATGGAATGGCCCTGGATGGTGAGCTGGGTGCTCTCGAAGAACCCCGCTTCGTTCATTGAGTCGGCGTGCAGGGCGATCTGGACGTCGACGTCATCCGCACAGACCTCCAGACACGCCTTGAGAGCGGCAGGGGTGGCCCCCCAGTCCTCGTGGATCTTGAAGCCGATGATGCCGGCGTTCAACTGGTGATGCATGGAATCCTTGGACATGGTGGAGCCCTTGCCGAGCAGCCCGATATTGACCGGGAAGGCGTCCAGCGCCTCGAACATCCGCTCCAGGTGCCAGGTGCCGGGCGTGACGGTGGTGGAGGTACTGCCGTCCGCCGGCCCCGTACCGCCGCCGATGAGCGTGGTGACACCCGACGCCAGCGCCTCGCCGATCTGGTCGGGGCAGGTGAAGTGGACGTGCGTGTCGATCCCGCCGGCGGTGAGGATCTTGCCGTTGCCCGAGATGACCTCCGTCTCCGGCCCGATGACGAAATCCGTAGGGGTGGGACGACCGTCGACGGAAACGGCCCCGTCGTGGATTTCGTTCATCGTCTCGGGGTTGTACGCCTTGCCGAGCGCGGTGATGTAGCCGTCGCGGATGGCCACGTCGGCCTTGACGACGCCCCAGTGGTCCAGGATGACGGCACCGGTGATCACCGTGTCGGGAGGATGAGTCGCGTCACCGGTCGGGGGGTTGTCCGGGTCGACGGGGGAATCACCCGGGGCGGTGGACGGCCTGCATGCCTCGTGCGTTGGGCGGGCTGCCGTGTCCTGGCACGGGTCGCGTGGCGTGATGGACTGTCCCATCGACTCACGGATCACCTTTCCCCCGCCGAAGATCATCTCGTTGCCGCTGTGGTCGGGACCGCCGCACCAGTCCTCCTCGATCCGGATCCACAGATCGGTGTCGGCGAGGCGGATTCGGTCACGGACCGTCGGGCCGAACCGCTCCGCGTACTCCTTGCGCGGCAGGGGGGCGAAGACCGTACGTTCAGGCGTCGTTCGCCGACCCCCCGTCGAAACGGAAGGAAGCCGCGGGATCGGCGTGTCCTTGGTCTTCTCGCGCAGGCCGTGGACTTCGCGGTTACCCAGAATGGGTACGAGCTCCACCTCTTGGGGATCGTTCCAGTCGAAGCGGACGGAGCTGCCGGCCGGGACGTTGAGACGCATGCCCAGAGCGACGTCACGTGACACCGTGGCCCCCTCGGCATCCTGGAACTCCAGACCGTCGTTGACCTCGAAGAAGTGGTAGTGCGAACCGACCTGGACCGGACGCTTCTTCTCATCGATGTTGACGACGGTGACGTACTCGACCTTGTTGTCGTCCACGAGCTGCTTGTTGTGGACCACCGTCTCATCGCCGACCTTCTCGGAGTACCGCACCTCACCCGGATGGACGGCCGGCCCAACCCGGTACTGCGGGCGCGGGTCGAAGACGGGGTCGCGGATGGTGACGAGTTTCGTGCCGTCGGGAAAGGTCGCTTCCACCTGCACGTACTCGACCATCTCGGGGACACCCGACATGACCTTCACGCCCTTCAGCACCTCCTCCCTCCCGGACTTCATCAGATCAGCGACGGTCTTGCCCTCCCTCGCCCCTTCGAGGACATGCGCGCTCAGCAGTGCCACCACCTCGGGATAGTTGAGCGGCCGAGGCGACGCCCCGGCCATGCGCTCCCTGGCGAGGCCCGCCACCGCACGAATCATCAGACGCTCTTGTTCATGTGAAGTCAGATGCATGGTTCCACCCAGTGCTCGCCATCCCCAGAGCCATTGCCCTGAAGCCCGTGAGCTGGGACCTTGCACCCTCAACAGCCCGGGCGGAGAACTTCACGGTTCCGCCTCACACGTCATCGGCGCAGTACCGTCTCCGCGGCCACCGGTCCGGTCCTCACACGAGGACCTTGGGCATGCCGACACCACTCAAAACGGCGTACCGGCCCACTCCCCTCGTACGGGTGACGGCCGAGCGCACATGCGTGACGTCATCAGCAGAGCACGATGCGGAACTGCCCTGGGGCGCAGCTCAGACATGGGCGGGCATCACCAGGTGGAGGGGAAGGCGCCGACAGGCTCACCGACTGGGCCACCGCCGAACTCGCCGAAGCATCCGCGAACGTGTTCCTCGCCAGGGGGCGGAGGTGCAGGCGGGCGGCACCGGCCGCTTGGGCAGCAGCGTCTCCCGCACATCGCCGCGCCCCTCCGTCGCGCGGCGGAAACGCCGGGCAGCCTGAGGGGCGGCGGCCCCCTGGGGCCCCTCCGGGGCTTCGCGTCAGGGCCGGGGCCGGTCGGGCCGGTTGCGGGTCGAGGCCGAACTCGGCCCTGCCCGGTCCGGGCCGCGCGAAGAAGCGTCGACGGCGCCGCCGCCCCCGTGCGCCCGCGCGAGGCGAGGCGAAGGGGGGTGTTGGTGCAGGAGTGCAGTGAACCACCTTATATATCACCGGAGTTGATGTCCGTGCGGGACGGATTTGCTTGACGGCTCATCAGGGCGGGTCCAGACTTGGATGCCAACCCGGCTCGCATGCTCATCCGCCCCTTCCGGCTGCGGTCAAGAAGAAGAGCGGGGTACCCCAGGGGCTACCGAGGGGAAATCCGAGTGAAGGTCAACCTGTATTACGCCCCGTTCCCGTCACAGATATTCAGGGGCTACGACGAGCCCATCAACACGGAGCGGCCGCTCAACCCGAAGAGTGCGCTGCCCACGCTCGCGGCGGGGCTGCGCATGTTCTCGGAAGAGATGGGTTTCGACTGCGACATCGAGATCGTCGACATGCAACTCGGCCGCGCGCGTACCTACTACAAGACGATCCCGTACGGCCCGCACCAGATGGACTGCTTCCGCTTCGGGACGCCTTTCGAGGCTTTCGTGGAGAAGATCAGAGAAGCGGACATCCACGGGCTCACGTGCAACTTCACCAACAGCGCGCAGATCACGGCGGACCTGGCGACGTTCATCAAGAGGGTCAGCCCGGACGCGTTCGTCGTCGCCGGCGGCGTGGACCCGACGGCCCGGCCGTACTACTACCTGGAGCGCGGGGTCGATCTCGTCGTCCAGGGCGAGGGCGAATGGGTCTTCTCGCGAGTGGTCCAGGAGTGGGGTGGCAACCGGGACTTCAGCGAGATCCCCAACATCACGACCACGAGCCGCGCCACCCGTAAGACGGATATGTCGCACATCCTCGACATGAATTCCCTGAAGCCGATGGCACTGGATCTCGTCGGGGATCTCTCACGGTTCACCGATACGGCCGAGGGGCCGCCACCGGACGGTGTGCGGACCAACTACATCTGCTGGGAGACCTCGCGGGGGTGCGCCTGGCGCTGCTCGTTCTGCACCGCGCCGTCCCGGGGCCGGTACCGCTTCATGTCACCGGAGTCGGTGGAGAAGCACCTGAAGCACTTCCGGGCGAACGGCATCCGGACCATCGTCTGGCAGGAGGACAACCCGCTCTCCCGGATCCAGCAGAACGGAACGGGGCGGTCCCTGTACGACTCGGGCCGCGAGGAGCTGCTGGACATCTTCCGCATGATCCGGGACTACGGTTTCTCCTGGGAGTTCGCCAACGGCATCGAGTTCGGGAAGTTCAAGCAGGGCGGACGGTTCGACCACGAACTGGCCCAGGCGCTGCTCGGGAACGAGAAGTCGGCCGACGGCTGGGTCGGCTGCTACCGCGTGCAGATTCCGCTGGACAACATGAACATCGTCAAGAGCCGCTTCCCCAAGCTTCTCGGATTCGACGATCAGGTCGACATCCTGGCCACGATGCTCACCGATTACGGGGTGGGGCACCAGACGTACGACTTGTTCATCGGCTACCCGGAGCAGGACGCGGCGGCCATCGACCAGTTCAACGACTACTGCCTGCGCATCAAGGACGAACTGGGGGAGCTGGGGGGAAGCGAGTACCACCCGTACTTCAACGTGTTCAACCTGTCGCTGTTGCCCGGCGCGCGCGACTACGTCACCCTGCGCGACCTGCTCGCCTTCGACATCGACCAGCACCCGGAAGTCATCGGGATCTTCCTGTCGGCGATCAACACCCCACACTTCTCGTACTACGACATCTACGAAAAGCGACTGGAAATGACCAACTCCTTGAACGACCGCGAAATGCACCGCCTCTACGACGGCATATACGCGGGCGCCGCGCCGACGGAGGTGTGAGCGGTGCGGGTTCACCTCTACTACGCGCCCTACCCGGGCCAGAAGTTCAAGGACGAGGAACACACCATCAGCCCGGTGCGGCTGTTCAACCCGAAGAGCGCCCTGGTCACCCTGGCCGCGGGTACCCGCGCGTACCTGTCCGAGTGGGGGGTGGACGCGGAGCTGAGGGTCATCGACACCCAGGTCGACGAGGACGAGCCCGTCCACTACAAGACCTTCGGCTACGGGGCGAGCAGCATCGACTGTCTGCGCTACGGCGGCGCCTTCGAGCGTTACGACCAGTCCTTCCGCGAAGCCGACATCATCGGCGTGTCCAACAACTTCACCAATTCCGCGGGAGTGGTCACCGACTTCGCCAAGCACGCGAGGACCGTCAATCCGCGTGCTGTGGTGATCGGTGGCGGCATGGATGTCACGGCGCGCCCGGAGTGGTATCTCGACAACGGCTTCGACGTCGTGGTGCAGCTTGAGGGGGAACTCACCTTCGCCAAGGTCGTCGAGGCGGTCGCCAGGAAGCAGCCGATCAAGGAGGCGGTGCTCACCCGGGAGCACGGCCCGGGGCTCGTCGTCCTCGGCGGGCCCGCGCTGAAGCTCGACGACCTCCCGCCCATGGCACTGGACCTGGTCGATGAGCTGGGGCGGTACAACGACACCGGGGAGGGCACCCCGCCGCCCACGGTCGCCGCGCCCTTCACCTGCTTCGAGTCCTCCCGAGGCTGCTACCGCACCTGTTCCTTCTGCGCGACGCCCCTGCGGGGCAAGTACCGCTACATGTCGCCCGAGGCCGTCGAGCGCCACTTCGCCTATTTCCGCCGCATGGGCATACGGAACCTCCTCTTCCAGGAGGACAACATCCTCTCCCGGCTCCAGCGCAGCGGCCGCGGCACGATGCTGCACAAGCAGGGCCGCGAGGAGGTCAAGGAGATCTTCCGGCTCGCCCGCGCCTACGGATTCTCCTGGGAGTTCGCCAACGGACTGGAGTTCGGAAAGTTCCTGGACCTGGGCAGGCCGGACACCGACCTCATGGCGGAGATGTTCTGGAGCGACAAGTCCGGTGAGCACTGGAAGGGCTGCTACCGGGTGCAGATCCCGCTGGAATTCCTCGGTGACGACCCGGGCAGCCGGTTCAACAAACTGCGCGAATTCGAGGAGGAGCTGGAGATCCTGGACGCCATGCTGGAGTACGGCGTCACGTACCAGACGTTCAACGTCCTCATCGGGCACGACGGCGACGACGCGGCGGCCATCGACCGCTACCTGGAGCGCAGTCTGCGGCTGAAGGAGGCGTTGCGCGAACGGGACGCCGAGGTGGTGCCGTACTTCAACGTCTACAACCGCACCCTTCTGCCGGGGACCGCCGACTTCAGGAACAAACACGAACGGCTGCGTTTCGACATCGAGCGTGATCCGGAGGTCATCAGCGTTTACCTTGCTCCCATGGACACCGAGTACCTCACGTACGACGAACTGCTGGACGCGCGTCTGAGGATGATGAGCGAACTGAACGAGGGCCTCATCGACCAGTACGACGGGATCCAGCGCCGCCCCGTGGCGGGGAAGGCCCAGCGGACGACGTGACAGCGCGACCCGAGCGGGGGTGCGGCAGTTCCGGGCCGGACCCCCGCGGTGCGTCCGGATTCGGAAAACTGTGGCTGGGGCAGAGCGTCTCGCTCGTGGGAACCCAGATCGGGGCGCTGGCGCTGCCCCTGGTGGCCGTCTCGTACCTGCACGTCAGCTCCGCTGAGCTGGGCTTCCTCAACGCCCTGCGCTACCTGCCGTTCCTGCTGCTGGCCCTGCCGCTCGGGGTGGTCGTCGACCGCGGCGACCGGCGCCGGCTCATGGTGCTCGCGGACTGGGCGCGGGCGCTCCTGGTCGCCGCGGTGCCGCTGCTGTACGCCTGGGACGTCCTGGCCATCCAGGTGCTGCTGGTGCTGGCCTTCGCCATCGGCGCCTTCCAGGTGCTCTTCGACTCGGCCTGTATGTCGTTCCTGCCGCAGTTGGTGTCCCGGGCGCGTCTGACCAAGGCCAACCGCAACCTCCAGGCCAGCCAGTCCGCCGCCGAGCTGGGCGGGCCGGGGCTCGGCGGCGCCGTGTGCGCGGCCATCGGCGCTCCGGCGGCCCTCGTGGTCGATGCCGTGTCGTACGTGGTCTCGGCGGTGGCCGTGGGCCTGGTCAAGTCCCCGCGCCGGCCGCCCGCGCCGACGGCGCCGCAGAAGCGGGGCGCCGGGCAGCCCTGGGCCCTCGTCTGGTGGACGGAGGTCCGGGAGGGCCTGTCCTTCGTCTTCCGGCACCGGGAACTGCGCGCCCTGGCCCTGGAGACCGCAGTCTTCAACACCTTCGAACAGGGCGTGCTCACCGTCTACATGCTCTACGCCGTACGGGAGTTGCACCTGTCCACCCTGCTGCTGGGCCTCACCCTCGCGGCGACCGGGGCCGGTTCCCTGATCGGGTCCGCCCTCGCCGAGCCGGCCAGCCGCCGCTTCGGCCTCGGGCCCGTCATCACCGCCGGATCGCTGCTCGGCTGCGGAGCCTACCTGCTGGTGCCCGCCGCCTCGGGAGGTCCGGTCCTGGTGCCCGTCGTGATCTGCGCGGGTTTCTCCGTCGCCGGGGTGGCGATCGGGCTCTCCAACGTCCTGCAGGTGTCCTTGCGCCAGACCACCACGCCCGACCGCCTGTTGGGCCGCATGACCAGCTCGTACCGCTTCGTCGCGTACGGCACCGTGCCGCTGGGCGCGCTGCTGGGCGGCATGCTCGCCGAGGTGGCCGGGCTGCGTCCGGCCCTGTGGCTGGTCGCCGCCGGGCTGCTGCTCGCCCCGGTGGCCATCGTGTGCTCGCCGCTGCCCCGCCGCCGCCGGCTCCCCGAGACCGCCACCGAGCCGACCGGGCGCTCGGTGGAGCGCGGCGAGGCACTCTGACCACGTGCCGGGCGCGTCCTCCGGGCACGCCGCGGCGGCCACCGGTTCCGGCCCCGTACGCGGATGCCGCCCGGGGCCCGTACAGAAGTGCCATCCGCTCCCCGTACGGAGGCGCCCTGTGCGTCCTGCGCGAGGGCCGGCCGGCCTGCCGCTAGACTCGCCCCCGACTGCCGCCCGGCCCGGTCCAGGCCAAGGAGGACGCGTTGGCGGACTGCTTCCACTACGACGACGGCGTGCTGCACTGCGAGGGTGCGAGCCTGGAGAAGCTCGCCCGTACCCACGGCACCCCCTCCTACGTGTATTCACGCGCCACCTTCCGCACCCACCTCGCCGGGCTGAAAGCCGCCTTCGCCGCGCTCGATCCCCTGGTCTGCTACGCGGTCAAGACGTGCGGGAACATCCACCTGCTGAGTGAGGTCGGCGCGAGCGGCGCGGGGGCCGACGTGGTCAGCGGGGGCGAGCTGTACCGGGCGCTGTCGGCGGGCATCCCCGCCGAGCGTGTGGTCTTCGCGGGCGTCGGCAAGTCCGACGGGGAACTGCGCGAGGCCGTCGAGGCGGGCATCCGCTCGGTGAACGTCGAGTCGGAGTCCGAGTTGTCGGCGCTGGGGCGGATCGCGGCCCGCGCCGGGCGCACCGTACGGGCCGCCGTCCGCGTCAACCCGGACGTCCAGAGCCGGGGCACGCCGGAGAAGACCACGACCGGGGTGCGCGGCAGCAAGTTCGGGGTGGACCTCGGCCAGGTCCCCGCGCTCTTCGAACGGGCCGCCACGCTGCCCCAGGTGGCGCTCGACGGGCTCCACCTCCACCTGGGCTCGCCCATCCACTCTCCGGAGCCCTACGTCGTGGCCCTGGAGAGGATCCTGGAGCTGACCGACAAGCTGCGCACGGTGGGCCACACCGTCAACTCGATCAACATGGGGGGCGGGTTCGCCGCCGCGTACGAGACGGGCGGTGCGCCCGGCTGGGACGCGTACGCCGCCGCCATCGTGCCGGTGCTCGCGCCGTTCGTCGCGTCCGGTGGCCAGGTGATCATGGAGCCCGGCCGGACCATCGCCGCCAACGCCGGGGCACTGCTGACCCGCGTGCGCTTCATCAAGCAGGCCGGCGACCACCGCGTCGCCGTCGTCGACGCCGGCATGAACACCCTCATTCGCGCCGCCCTGTACGACTCCTTCCACTTCCTGTGGCCGGTGCGCCCGTGCGACGGCCTGGTGCCGCCGCACCGCGCGGGCCGGCTGCACCTGCCCGGCCTGATCCGGTACGACATCGCCGGGCCCATCTGCGAGACCACCGACTACCTGGCGCGCGACCGCGAGCTGCCGCCGCTGGCCGAGGGCGACTTGATGTGCATCTTCGGCGCGGGCGCGTACGGGATGGCCATGGCCAGCCAGTACAACGCGACCCCGCGTCCACCCGAGATCCTCGTCGACGAGGAGCGGGCGACGCTGATCCGGCGCCGGGAGACCTACGCGGACCTGATCGAGGCGGAGCTGCCGCCGCCGTCCGCCACGAGTGCGGCGAGATAGGGCCGTATCTCCTCGGGTGTCGTCGGGCTCCAGTCCAGACCCGCCCGCTCCGCCAGGCAGGCGGCGCGCTCGGTGGAGAACCGCTGCGACACGTCGGTGAACAGCCGGTCCGGCCCCACCGGGCGCGCGACTGCCGGATCCGGCAGCACGGCGAGCAGTTGTCCCATGGCGGCGTCCTGCGCGTCAGCGGCCTCACGCACCGCCCGATGGAATTCCCGGTAGCCGACCTGCCGCAGCGGCACCCGTCGGGCGAGCATGCCGAGGACGGCGTCCAGCCGTACGCCCCGGGGGCGGACCAGGTGATGGATCCCCTCGGTGGCCGGGTCCTGGACCGCGGTGACGACGGCCCGCGCCACATGGTCGACCGGCGTCCAGTCGGTGACCGTGTCGCAGGGGAACCACAGCCGCAACCGCAGACAGGCCCGTAACAGCCGGTCCAGGGCCGAGCGCGGGTTGCCGTGCCCGGTGCGGGAGTGCGGCATCACCTCCCCCATCCGGTGGACCGTGGCCGGCAGGCCGCGCTCGCGGGTGGCCAGCACCATGCGCTCGGCCGCCCACTTGGACTGCCCGTAGCCGTGTGCGGGGACGTGCTCGCCGGGCGGCTCCTCCCGCACGGGAGCGGAAGACGGGGCGGCGGGGGCGTACGTGCGGTCGGCGCGGGGGCCGGCGGAACGGGGAAAGCCGGCGCGGGGGCCGGCGGGGCCGGGGAACACGGCCAGGGTCGACAGGTGATGAAAGCGCGCCGCCCGCCCCTGGGCGGCCAGCCGCAGCAGTTCCAGGGTGCCGAGCGCGTTGACCCGGCGCAGCGCGCGGTAGCCGAGCAGAAGGTTGACCTGGGCCGCTGCGTGCACGACGGTGTCCGCCGCGGCGGCCAGGGCGCCGAACGCGGCCTCGCCCAGGCCCAGGTACGGCCGCTCCAGATCGCCCGGGACCGCGCGGATCCTGGCCGGGTCGTAGCCCCGGCCCAGCGCGCCCAGCGCCTCCTCCAGGCGGCGCCGGGCCAGGGCGGAGGACCCGCCCTCGGCCCGTACGACGCAGTGGACCGTGGCGTCGGTGCGCTCCAGCAGTTCGACGAGCAGATGGGCTCCGATGAAGCCGGTGGCGCCGCTGAGCAGCACCTGTCGCGGCGGCCCGGCGGCGGCCCGGCGTGCCGGGGCCGGGAGGCCGGCGGCCCGTGCGATGTCCGCCAGCACGGCGGGCGAGGGGCGGTCCGCGCCGGGGCGGGGGGCGGCGCGCCCCAGCAGGGCGGCCTGTTCGCGCACCGTGGTGGCGGTGGCCAGCTCGCCCACGGCCGGGCTCGTGCCGCGGCGCGTGCGCAGCGCGGCGCTCAGCCGCTGGAGGTGGAGCGAGGTGCCGCCCAGGTCGTGGAAGTCGTCGTCGGGCGAGAGACGGGTGTCCGCGGGCAGCCCGAGGAGGTCGCGCCAGAGTTCCGCGATGAGCGCCTCGTGCGCGGACGGCGGCCCGGTCCGCCCGCCGGGTGCCGACGGTGCCGACCGTCCGCCGGGCGCCGGTGACGAGGGCCGGCGCGCGACGATGCGGCCCAGTGCGGCCCGGTCGGCCTTGCCGTTGTGGGTCAGCGGTATGCGGTCCAGGAAGACGAAGCGGCTCGGTACGGAGTGGCCGGGCAGGGCCGTGCGGACGTGGTCGCGCAGCACGCCGGGGGTGAGCGGCTCGGCCGCGACGACACAGCACACCAGGGCCCGGTCCGCCCCCGTGTCGTGCACCAGGGCTTTGGCCTCGCGCACCTGGGGGTGGGAGGCCACCGCGGCTTCCACCTCGGTGAGTTCGAGCCGCACGCCACCGATCTTGACCTGCTGATCGCGGCGGCCCTTGAACAGCAGGGCGCCGTCCGGGCGGTGCCGGCCCAGGTCCCCGGTCCGGTACAGCAGCGGCCCGGGTATCTCGGGGAAGGGGTTGCGTACGAAGGCGGCGGCGGTGCGCTCGGGGTCGTCCAGGTAGCCCGTCCCCAGGCAGTCGCCGCCCAGATGGATCTCGCCGGTCTCGCCCGGCGGTACCGGCTCCCCGTTCTCACCGAGCAGGACCGCGTAGGTGTTCTCGATGGGGCGGCCGATGGGGATGGTGTCCCCGTCGGTCTCGTCGACCTCATGGAACACACTGCCGATCGAGGCTTCGGTCGGGCCGAAGGTGTTGGTGAGGGCGACGTGCGGCAGCAGGCCGCGGAAGGCGCGTACGGCACGCGGGCTGATCTCCTCCCCGCCGATCAGCAGGCGGCGCAGCGAGCCCAGTTGAGGGACCAGCGCGGGGTCGGACACCAGCAGGTCGACCAAGGTGTTGAAGACCGAGGGGACGAAGTCGGTCATGGTGACGCCGTGGCGTTCGATCGTCTCGACGGTGCGGTGCAGGTCGACGATGCCGTTGTGGCAGGGAAGCACCACGCGGCCTCCCGTGGTCAGCGGCCACAGCAGTTGCCAGAGGGAGGAGTCGAAGGAGTGGCGGCTGTTCTGGAGCACCACTCCCCCGTCGGAAGCGAAGCGCCGGGTCATGACGAGAAACCGGTTGAGCAACCCGAGGTGCTTGTTCAGGGCGCATTTGGGCGTGCCGGTGGAGCCCGAGGTGAAGAATCCGTACGCGAGGTCCTGACGGGAGGGAGCGGTGCCGGGATGCGGGCGTGGGCCCGCCGGGGCGGAGGACGTCGAAGGAGGCTCCAGGGAGGACTCCGAAGAGGGCTTCGAAGGGGGCTCCGGGACCTCCAGGCACCGCCACCGCTCTCGGACGTCCGCCGGTGCCGGGCCGGTGCAGAGCACCAGCCCGGGGTGCAGCGTGTCCAGCGCGGCGCGTATCCGGGCCGGCGGCCAGGTGGCGTCGACGGGTACGAACGGGGCGGCGGCCTTCATGGCGGCGAGTACCGCCACGGCCAGTTGCGGGCCGCCGTGGGACAGGACCGGCAGCAGGTCGCCGTGGCCGATGCCCTGTGCGCGCAGCGCCCCCGCCCATGTGGTGGCCGTGCTGTCCAGCTCGCCGTACGTCAGGCTGCCTCCCTCCCATACGAGAGCCGTCCTGGTGGGGGTGGTGCGGGCCTGGCGTCCGATGAGGTCGATGGTCGTGGAGCCGTCCGGCGGGTAGGGTGCCGGGCACCCGTTGAACTCGGTCAGGACCTGGTGTCGCACTGTGGACTGCATGTCGGCTCCTTCTGCGCTCAAGGCGTCCCCGCTGCCCAGGTTCGGTGGTGCGAGTGCAGCGAAGGAGTCGTCGACGGGTCAACCTGCCGGGGAAAAGCGGTACGTGACCGACCGCTTGTGCCGGGTGCCGAGGGGCGCGCGGTGCGGAGGAGAGGGGGACGTGCATGCGGTACCGAAGGCTGGGGCGCACCGGATGGCAGGTCAGTGAGGTCGGCTACGGCATGTGGGGCGTGGGCGGCGGGCCGGGCGGCTGGACGGGTGAGGACGACCGGACCAGCGCCGCGTCGCTGCGGCTCGCGGTGGAGTCGGGGTGTAACTTCTTCGACACCGCCTGGATCTACGGGCGGGGCCACAGCGAGCGCCTGCTGGGCGGGTTGCTCAGGGAGCACGGGGCGAGGGGCCTTTACGTGTCCACCAAGATTCCGCCGAAGGACCGCGCCTGGCCCTCCCGCCGTGACTCCCGGCTGGAGGACGTCTTCCCCGACGACCATGTGCGCTGCTACCTGGACAAGAGCCGGGAGAACGTCGGTGTCGACCGCATCGACCTGCTGCACTACCACGTCTGGGAGGACTCCTGGGCCGCCGACCGGCGCTGGCAGGACCAGGTCCGGGCCATGAAGTCCGAGGGGCTGGTGGGCGCGGTGGGCATCAGCGTCAACCGCTGGGAGCCGTGGAACGTCCTGGCCGCGATCGCGACCGGCCTGGTCGACGTCGTACAGGTCATCTACAACATCTTCGACCAGGCGCCCGAGGACCGGCTCTTCGACGTCTGCGCGGCACACGACGTGGGCGTGATCGCCAGAGTCCCCTTCGACGAGGGCACCCTCACCGGCACCCTCACCGAGGACACCCGCTGGCCGGAAGGGGACTGGCGCAGCAGCTACTTCGTCCCCGACAATCTCGCCGCCAGTGTGGAGCGCGCGGAGCGGCTGCGTCCGGTCGTGCCGGAGGGCATGACGATGCCCGAACTCGCCCTGCGCTTCGTCCTCCAGCACCCCGCGGTCGCGACGGTGATCCCGGGCATGCGCCGCCCGGAGCACGTACGCGCCAATCTGGGTGTGAGCGACGGCGTGCGGCTGTCCGAGCGGCTGATGTCCCGGCTGCGCGAGCACCGTTGGGACCGGCAGCCCACGGAGTGGTCCCAGTGAGCGACCGGCCCCTCGTCGCCGTCGTCGACCCGTTCTCCACGGGCTCCCAACTGGCCGCGGAGTTCGGCCGCCGCGGCTGGGACACGGCCGCGGTGCTCAGCGGCACCTGCGTCCGTGACGGGTCCCGGCGCGACTACCGCCGGGAGGAGTACCGCGCGGTGATCGACATGGCCCGGGACGGCGACCCGGTCGGACGGCTGAGCGCCCTCGCGCCGACGCATGTGATCACCGGTTCGGAGTGGGGGGTGGCCACCGCCGACCGGCTCGCCGAGCAGTTGGGCGTGCCCGGCAACGGTACGGCGCTCAGCCTCAGCAGGCGCGACAAGTTCGCCATGGCAGAGCGGGTGCGCGGGGCAGGGCTGCCGGTGGCCGCGAGCCTGCTGGCCACGAACGCCGAGGACATCGTCGCCTGGGCCGACCGGCACGGCCACTGGCCCGTGGTCGTCAAGCCGCCGGCCAGCGCCGGGTCGGACGAGGTCACGTTCTGTGCGGACGCGGACGGGGTCCGGACGGCGTTCGCCCGGATTCACCGCAGGCCCAACCAGATGGGCGGCTTCAACCAGGCCGTACTGGCCCAGGAGCGGCTCGTCGGTGAGCAGTACTTCGTGAATTCGGTCAGCCGGGACGGCCGCCACCACCTCCACGAGTTCTGGCGGGAGCGCCGGGCACACCGCGCGGGACGGGTCGTCTACGACACCCAGGACCTGCTCCCGGCGCGCGGTACGCCCCAGGACGAGCTGTCCGCCTATGTCGTCGGCGTCCTGGACGCGCTCGGCATCGCCCATGGCCCGGCCCACACCGAAGTGATGATGACCGCGCGCGGTCCCGTGCTCGTGGAGTGCGGTGCGCGTCTGGAGGGTTCGGTGACCTCCCGCGGTCCGCTGGCCGCCACCGGCCACAGCCAGGTGTCGCTGACGGTGGACGCGTACACCGCCCCGGAGCGCTTCGCCGCCCTGCCGGGCACCGCCTACACCCTGCGCCGGCACCTGCGCGTGGTGTGCCTGATCGTGCCCGAGGACGGGTACGTGGCCGAGGCCCCGCTGCGGGCCGTGCGCGCGCTGCCCACGTATCTGTGCGGGTCCGTCGACGATCTGGCCCCCGGCACACCGGTCCGGGCGACCACGGATCTGTTCAGCTCACCGGGGCACCTGTACCTTCTGGGCCGCACCCCGCGGGAGATCGAGCGCGACTACGCGGCGATCAGGGCGGCGGAACGGGATGAGCTCTACCAGCGAAGCCCCCAGAAGTGCCACTGACACCGGTCCGCCACGCGGCGGGGTGCAACGGTAGCGGCATGGCGGCTGCCCGAGTCCGCGTACCGGCACGGGCGCGTCGCGTCGACCGTTCGGCTCACCGCAGGCGGCGCCTGAAGACGTCGCTCTCCCCGTTGCCGTCCTCGGGCACGAGGTGGCTCGCCGTGCTGTCGAACACCACCGCGCGCCCGGCCAGGTCGGCGCTGAAGTTCAGCGTGAACTCGTTGCTCTGCGTCCCGTCGGACGCGACGCTGACGCGTTCCACCGTGCCGGTGCGCAGGTCGCGTACGAACACGTCCGCCCGGCCGTTGGTGTCGCCCGGCACCAGGTTGGAGGCGGAGGAGGTGAAGAACGCGTACCGGTTGCCGAAGCTCATGGCCACGTGCCCGTAGGTCAAGTCGTTCCCCTCGGTGCCGTCGGCGGCCACGCTGAGCCGCCGGGCGACGCCCGTGCGCAGATCCGTGGCGAACGCGTCCGCGGTGCTGTTGGTGTCTCCGGCGACGATGTCGGTGTTGGAGCTCATGAACAGCGCGTAGCGCCCGTCAGGGCTCAGGCCGATGTCGGTGAGGACCGCCACCTTCGAGCCGGTGCGGTTGCGCGCGGCCAGTTGGGTACGGCCGGTCCGCAGATCGTGTGCGAAGAACGCGCGGGCCCGCGGCCGCGCCAGCCGGTCCTCGTCGTCGGCGCCCGCCGAGGGGTCCAGGTTCGACGCCCTGCTCTTGTACCCGACCCGGCTGCCGTCCGCGCTGATCACCGGGGAGGCGGAGTAGCCGTTCGCCTGGGTGCCGTCGGAGGCGACACTGACGCGTGTGACGGTGTCCCGCCACCGGTCCTTGACGAACACGTCTTCCACGTTGTTGGTGTCCCCGGGCACCAGGTCGCCGCGGGTCGAGCTGAAGGCGACATAGCGGCCGTCCGCGCTGATCGACGGTTCTCTGTTGTGGATACGCTCCTGCTTCGGGGCCCCGATGAGGATGTCGGTGCGCCCGGTCCAGCGGTCGCGTACGTACACCTCGGTACTGCCGGTGGGGTTGCCGCCCGGCACGAGGTTCGTCGCGTCCGAGCTGAAGACGACGTACCGTCCGTTGCCGCTGATCCCCGCGTCATCCGTCCGGCCGTCGGCCTCGGTGCCGTCGTTGGCCACGTTGACCCGCTCGACCCTGCCGGTGGGCAGGCTCTTCGTGAACAGGCCGCCCTTCTGGGGGTCGCCGGGAATCAGGTTGTCGGCCCCGGAGAGGAAGACGACGACGCGTCCGTCCCCGCTGATCCTGCCCTGCTCCGACCCGCCGTTCGCCTCCGTACCGTCGGCGGCGACGCTCACCCGTTCGGTGCGCCCCCGGTGCCCCTCCGCCCCGGCGGCCGCCGGCAGCACCGTCATGCAGGAGCCCAGGACCGCCGTCACGGCGGCCATCCGTCTGAGACAGCGCATACCGACCCCTTTGCCGACACGGCACATGGTGTGCGAGCAGAGCGAAGCCAACAGCCTATTGAGCCCACGGTCAACAGGCGGGGGCCGGCTCCGGCCGGTACCGGCCAGTGCTCAGCCGACCCGGGCCACGCGCCCCCCCGGCCCTCCGCCATGCGGTGGAGCCCCGTGGCGGGGCCTCCGCCGCATGGGGGAAGCGGATCGTCCGCCGGTCCGATCCCGGCACGCCGCGGACCCGGCACAGTGATCCCGTGGAGATCAGCGGGACGAGTGTGACGAGGCGGACGCGGGGCGGTCCGCGCATCCGACGGGGACGGTGCCGGCCGCTGCGCCGGCCGGCGGTGTTGAGGGCGGCAGGGGAGCATCGGTGACGGCTTGGCTGATGTCGTTCCCGGCGTTCGCGTGTCTGCTGGCGTTGTTCGCCCTGGTGGAGAGCGCGTGGCGATGGTTCACGGGGCTGGGTCTGGTGCCGTGGCTGCGCAGGCGCACGGGGCGGTCGTTGTCGCACATCGCCTTCGACGAATTCACGGCGGTCGTGAACGGGAACAAGACGGTGGAACTGCGGCAGCGGCGGGTGGAGCTGCTGCGGCGGGACGACGAGAGCGACGGCGCGCCACCCCGCTCCAGCGTCGACCTGACCGGGGGCACGGCGTTCATCGTGCTGCCGCGGCGGGTGGACGGACCGTACGCGGACAGGCGTGACGCCCTTGACGGCCGGCGGTGAGACGCCACCGGGAGCCGCGTTCGCCCCACCGGACGCACGCGACTGAGTCGCCCCGGGCGTCCGCCCCAGGCCCGGCCGTGCCGCATCGTCCGCGGCCCCGTGTTGCCCTGCCTTGGCCGGAACCCCATAAGGAAAACCGCAGGGCCGCACCTCTTCCACCGACCGCCGCACCGGTGACGACATCTCCCGCCGGTAACCACCCTTTTGTCGCTGGTTCTCGGGCCGCCGGCCGGTGCGTCACCGACCCCCGCGGGCAGTGACTCCGGTATCGAGGAAGCGCAGCAGCACGGCGGCCTCCGCACGCAGCCGCGCTGCCCGGTCGGCGTGTGCGGGGGCCGTCAACCGCGCGGCGACCGCGAGCCGTTCATCGGCCTCGGCCCGTACGATGTCCGTGACGCCGGACTCGCTCAGCTCCTGCCGTGCCGCTTCGGTGGAGCCGGCACCGGCCGGCGACTGTTCAAGGGCCACGCCGCGCAGCGCGGAAGCGTCCACGGGGACCGCTTCGGCGTTGTCCAGCGCGGCGAGCGTCGAGCGCAGGGCACTGACCGCGGCCTTGTCCCGGGCTCGCATCGCTTCCGTCAGGGCTTGGCGCATTCGCAGGCGTAGGGGCATGACGGTGACCTTATGTCCGTGGCTCGGCGCCGACAACGGGATTTCCGCTGCTCACGGGCCGGGCCACGGTCCGGCTCCCGCACCGGGCCACGGCCGTGCGAGCGCCCATGGCCGTGGACGCCCGCACATCATCGGCGCGTCTTCAGAGTTCCCGCCGGAACGTGACCCGGTCCAGTGTGGGGCCGTCGTAGTCCGGGATCGGGGCGGAGGGGGTGAAGCCGAGGGCGGTGTGGAAGGCGATGGAGCGGTCGTTCTGGGGCGAGGTGATCGCCTTGACGACGGTCCGGCCGTTCGCGCGTGCCATGTCGAAGAACCGCTCGTACAGGAAGCGACCCAGGCCGCCGCGCCGCCAGGCGGGGGCGACTCCGGTGAAGTGGATGTACGCCTCCCGGGGGTTGGACGGGGACAGGAAGCCGATGACGAAGCCCGCCAGCTCGCCGTCGCGCTCGGCGATCAGGCTGGTCTCGTGGAAGTGGTTGACGAACACCCGGGTCAGGTCGCGGGAGGCGGCGCGGCCCCACCACTCGTCGACCACGCCGACGACGGTGTCGAAGTCCTGGGGCACCGCCGCGCGCGTCGTGAAGGGCTCCAGGGTACGGACCTCCGGCGCGCCGAGCTTCCGGCGGAAGGCCACCCGGTCCTGGCCCGGTCCGTCGTAGTCGCTGTGCACCGGCAGGCCGTCCACCTCCCGGTCGCCCGCTTCCGCTGCGAAGCCCATGGCCTGGTGGAAGGCGATGGATCCGGTGTTCTGCGGCGAGGTGATGGCGCGTACCTCGGTACGGCCGGCCGCCGCGGCGCGTTCGAAGAAGGCGGTGTAGAGGCGGCGGGCCACGCCCTGTCCGCGCAGTTCCGGGTCCACGCCGACGAAGTGGATGTACGCCTCGTGCGCGTGGTCGGCGGAGTGGAAGCCCACCAGGAACGCCCGGATCCCCCGCTCGTCCTCCAGCACCAGGCTGGTGTCCGCGAAGTGCTGGAGGAACAGCCGGGGCAGCAGCAGCGACAGCTCCCGCGATTGTTCGGGGGTGCGGGAGTCGCCCCACCACCGCTGGACGCACTCCACGAGCGTGGTGTGGTCGGCCGTACGGGCCCGGCGTACGTCGTGCATGTCCTGCCTCTCGGTTGATGACGGAGTCGGTACAGGTACGCGGAGGTACGTGTACGGATACGCTGTCAAATACGGGTCGCGGTGCTACTTCTGGGGTGGCGTGTCGCTGCCCTGGTCCCGGCCGCCGTCCGGGATCACCGGGAGCGTCACCTTCGACGGGTGCGCCGCGTCGTGCAGCACGGTCTGCCGTGCGGTGCGCTGGTCCGTGGACACCCCCAGCCAGCTCCCCGTGTTGGGGTTCGGGTCGTACTGCGGGTAGTCGCTGGAGGACAGGTCGAGCCGGATCCGGTGCCCCTTCTTGAACAGATTGCTGGTCGGCCACACCTTGATGGTGTACTCGTACACCTTGCCGGGGACGATCGGTTTCGGGTCGCTCAGTGATTCCCGGTAGCTCGCCCGGAGGATGCCGCTGTTGAGGTTCACCGCGGTGCCGTCGGGGTGGACGTCGATCAGCTTGGCGGTCCAGTCGGTGTCCGGCGCGGAGGACCTGGCGTACAACGTGACCGTGATGGGGCCGGTGACCTCGGTGTCCTTGGCCAGCGGCGCGCCGGTGTAGACAGCGACGTCGGGGCGCTGCTCGATCTGCTGCTGATCGTAGGGGCCCTGGGTGCTGACGGCCGCCGTGCAGCAGGAGTGTCCGCCGACGCTGGGTACGGGATTGCGCGGGTCGTAGGTGTAGTGGTCGGCCGGGGTGTGCGCGGCGGGCCGGGCCGTGGACAGCGTGCCGTCCTGGGTGTTGCCGGCGGCGTGACCGGTGCTGGAGAGGTAGTAGTCGGTCCAGCGGGTCTGCGGGAGGGGCCAGGAGGGCGCGGTGCGCCACCTGTTGGCGCCCATGACGAAGTAGTCCACGCCGTTCTTGCCGACGCCGTTGTCCTTGCCCTTGAGGTGGTGGTCCCACCAGGCGAGCATCATCTCGTTGACGGGGCTGTTGCCCACCGGGCCGATCCGCTGGAGCATCGGGGCCGGGCTGCTGGTCGGCCGGCCCCAGCCGGTGTGGTCCCACGGGCCGATGACCAGCCGCTGGTTCGCGCGGGCCCGGGGCGAGCCGCCGCGCTGGACCATGCCCTGGTAGTTGCGGATCGAGCCGTCCAGGAAGGCGTCGTACCAGCCGGCGTAGTTGAGGACCGGAATGCCGACCTTCTCGTAGTTCTCCTTCGGGGCCCATCGGCGCCAGTAGTCGTCGTACGTCCGGTGCCCGATCCAGTCGAAGAAGTACGGCGCGACCTTCGGGTCGCCGGGGTGGAAGGGCCGGAAGCGGTTGTACGGGGCGCTGCCCAGCCACTTCTGTACGTCCTGGTAGTCCCGGTTGACCTGGTGGTACGTGTCCCGGTCACCGCGGTTGGCCGCGGCGGACGGAACGATCTTGCGCATGGCCCACGGGATGACGAAGTTCAGCCGGAACGCGCCGCCTTCGTAGGTCCAGCCGTCGTAGTAGTCGTCGGAGGTCTTGTCGGGCACGATCGTCTTCAGGTGCGGCGGGCGCTCCTGGGCGGCCAGCCACTGGGTGGCGCCCACGTAGGAGGATCCGTACATGCCCACCTTGCCGTTGGAGCCGGGCAGCCGGGCCGCCCATTCGACGCTGTCGTAGCCGTCCTTCGCCTCGTTGGCGAACTCGTAGAAGTCGCCGTCCGAGGCGTACTGACCACGGACGTCCTGCACCACGACGAGGTAGCAGTGCGAGGCGAACCACTGCGGGGTCTGGTAGCTGGAGGGCTGGACCTCGGCCGCCTTCTTGCCGTACTGCGTACGCATCAGGATGACCGGGACCTTCTCGTCGGTGCGCGGCCGGTAGACGTCCGCGCGCAGGACGGTGCCGTCCCGCATGCGCGCGCCGACGTCGCCGGTCCTGCCGACCTTGCAGGGGCCTGTGCCGGTATTGGGCGGCCAGGCCCCGGCCGCGGGTTCGGGGCTTGGGCCCTGGGCGGCGGCCGGGGCCGCCGCGGGAGTCTTCGCCGCGCCGCTGTCCGCGGCCTCGGCGCGGGTCCCGGTGCCGGTCAGGGCGACCGGGGTCAGCGCCAGCGCGCAGGCTCCGGTGAGCGCCACCGCGGTCCAGCCGGCCGTCCGTACACGCCGGTTCACCGCCGCTCCTCCCCGCCGTGGCCCGCGTGCAACGTGTCCGGGCCGATGTCCGCGATCGTGGTGCAGCCGGACAGCCCCATCGTCAGGTCGAAGTCCGCGAGCAGGCCGCGTACGACGTGCTCCACCCCCGCGGCGCCGCCGAGGGCCAGCCCGTAGACGTACGGACGCCCCAGCAGTACGGCCCGCGCGCCCAGGGCCAGCGCCTTGAACACGTCGGCGCCGCCGCGGATACCGGAGTCGAAGAGCACCTCCGTCTCGGCACCGACCTCCGCCACCACGTCGACCAGCGCGTCCAGGGCGGCCACCGCCCCGTCCACCTGCCGGCCACCGTGGTTGGACACCACGATGCCGTCCATCCCGGCCCGCACCGCCCGGCGCGCGTCCTCGGGGTGCACGATGCCCTTCAGGACGATCGGGCCGTCCCAGTTCTCCCGCAGGAAGCCCAGCTCGTCCCAGGTGTGCGCCTTGCCGCTGAAGATCGGCAGCCACTGCATGGCGGCACCCTGCGGGTCCTCCTCAACCGGCCGCTCCAGCCGGGAGCGGAAAACCGGGTCGGACAGCGGGATCGCCACTCCGTTGCCGCGCAGGAACGGCAGGTAGGCCTGGTCGAGGTCGTGCGGCCGCCAGGCGAGCTGCCAGGTGTCCAGGGTGACCACCAGGGCCGTGTAGCCGCAGGTCCGGGCCCGCTTGAGGATGCTGGCGGTCACCTCGTCGTCGTGCGGCCAGTAGAGCTGGAACCAGCGCTGTCCGTCGGCCCCGTTGGCCTCCGCGACCTCTTCGATCGTGTGCGAGGCGGCGGTGCTCAGCACCATCGGCACACCCGTCGCGGCGGCGGCGCGGGCGGTGGCCAGCTCGCCGTCCGGGTGGACCAGCGACTGCACACCGATCGGCGCGAGCACGACGGGGGCGGCCAGTTCGCCGCCCAGCACGGTGGTGCGCTGGTCGCGGGCGGTGGCGTCGCGCAGCATGCGCGGGACGATGCGGTGCCGGTCGAAGGCGGCCCGGTTGGCGCGCGCGGTGGCGCCGCTGCCGGCCGCTCCGGCGATGTACCAGTACGGCTGGGGGCCGATCCGTTCGCGGGCCACCTCCTCCAGAGCACCGAAGTCGGTGGTGAACGGCGGGATCCGGTCCTCAAGCCCGTTCATGTATATCCGGAACTGGTAGTCCGCGTAGCCGCGTTCGGGCGCTGTCATGTGCTGGTGTGCTCCTTCTTCCGTTCTTCCGCTTCCTCTGCCGTCCCCGGGGGCGCGCTCCGGCCCAGCCCGAGCAGGATCAGGGCGAGCCGGGCGCCGGCCGGGCCCAGCTCCTCCTGGTAGCCGCGCAGTACGGAGTTCTCCCAGGTCAGGTCGGTACGCGGGTGTCCCCGTGCGCGGCGCGCCGTCTGCAGGCGGTGGTCCTCGGCGGTGCGCAGGCGGACGAGCCGGGCGATGTCCCGGTCCAGCTCGTGGATGCGGGCCCGGTGGCGGGCCGTACCGTCCCCGTCGTCCACGGCGCCGGGCACCGTGCCGGTCCGCTCCCGTTGCTCCGTCCGCTCGCTCACGGCCGGTCCGGCTGTCGCAGGAGGCGGCGGTAGGCGGTGGCCACCCGGGCCACGAACGCGGCGGGCGCCTGGCGCGGCCGGTGCCCGAAGACCACCTCGGCGCCGCCCGCGTCGTCCGGCCACACCTCCACCTCCAGCTCGTGCACGGCCCGTGGGTGCGGTTCCCGGACGGTCTCGGTCACGCACCGCTCCAGGGCCAGGCGCGGTGGCGGGCCCTCCTGGAGGGCGAACATCGTCTGGAAGAGCGGGTGCCGGGACCGGTCCCGTGCCGGGTCGGCGGCCAGCCGTACCACCTCCTCGAACGGCACGTCCTGCGCGGCCAGACCGGCGTGGACGCCCTCCAGGAGGCGGGGCAGCGCGTGCGCGGTCCCGTCCCCGGCCGGGCGCATCCGGAAACAGACCACATCGATCAGGCAGCCGACCGCGTCGGCGGTGTCCGGGTGGTAGCGCTTGGCGATGGGCGCGCCGACCGCCAGATCGCGCTGCCCGGTCGCGGAGGCGAGGGCTTCGGCGTATGTCGCGAGCAGCACCGCGAAGCGGGTGCTGCCGTGGCGCCGGGCCCGCTCGTCCAAGGCCGCGTACTCGGCGGCGGAGAGGGGGAAGCGGAGCGAGGGCGGGGAGGGGGCCGAAGCGGCGGCCGGGGCCGGGTCCTCCTCGGCCGGGTCGGGCGAGGGCAGGTCCAGCGGTGGCACGCCGGTCAGTTCGGTGCGCCAGTACGCGCGCTGCTCCTCGGCGGCGGCCCGGTTCACCTGCGCGCGGTGGCCGGCCAGGACGGCCGCCAGCGGGGCGGGGCGCGCGGCCCGGGGCGCCGCGCCGCGCAGCCGGGCCGCGTAGGCCGCCGACAGGTCCTCGGCCAGTGGCCGTTCGGAGCCGCCGTCGAAGGCGATGTGGTGCACCACGATGCCCAGCAGCCAGCCGGCTCCGGCCCCCCACGGCGCCAGGACACAGCGCCAGTTGGCCCCTGAGCCGATGTCCAGCGGCTGGAGGAGCACGGTGTGTACGGCCGTGAGCGCGGCCGTCTCGTCCGCGTGCGGCTCCAGGACCCGTACGTCCACCGGTGCGGCCGGCCCGTCCAGGACCGCCACCGAGCGGCGGTCGAAGACATAGCGGGCGTGCAGCGACTGGTGCCGCCGGTGCACGTCGTCCGCCGCGGCCCGGAACGCCTCGGGGTCGAAGGCGCCGGTCACCCGCCACAGCAGGACGCAGTGCGCCGAGGTGCCGGCCGGGTCGAGCTGCTGCTCGTACAGGAAGCCGGTCTGGACGGGGAGCAGCGGCAGCGGACCCGCGTGTGCGGATTCCCCGGCGTCTCCCGGCTCTCCCGGCTCTCCCGACGGCTCGTCCGCCCGCCGTTTCTCGATCCACCGCGCCAGGTCGCGCACGGTCGGGCCCGCGATCAGTACGGAGGCCGGTACGGGGACGCCGGTGCGCACGCCGATACGGACGCACAACCGGGCGCCGTCGAGCGAGGTGCCGCCCAGCTCGAAGAGCGAGGCGTCGGCGGGAATGTCCTCCGGAGGCGTACCCAGGACCTCGGCGAAGGCCGCGGTCACCTGGCCCGCCACCGCGCCGCTCCCGGGGCCGGGGAGCGGGGGCGCGTCGGCCCGGGGCCGGGCCGCTCGCGTACCTGCCATGACCAGGTCGAGCAGCGCGGCGGTGTCCAGCTTGCCGTTGTCGGTCAACGGGAAGGCGTCCACGGGGGCCAGCGCACGCGGCACCAGGTACTCCGGCAGCCGCTCGGCCAGCACGCCGCGCACCGTCTCCGCGCACACCGGCTCCCCGCCGTCCCGCACCGTGTACGCGGCGGCCAGCCCCACACAGCTCCCGTCCGCCGTCATCGGGACGACGGCGCACCGGAGCACCCCGGGCACCTGGGCCACCGCCGCTTCCACCTCGCCCGGCTCGATGCGGTGGCCGCGCACCTTGATCTGCCGGTCGCCGCGGCCCAGGTAGTGCAGCACGCCGTCGGGGGTGCGGAAGCCGAGGTCGCCGGTGCGGTAGACGCGGCGTACGGCGCCGTCGTCCAGCGGTGTGTCGACGAAGGCGCGCGCGGTCTGCTCCGGGTCCGCGAGGTAGCCGCGGGCCAGCCCGGCGCCCGCGACGCAGATCTCGCCGGTGCTGCCCGGCGGGACCGGCCGCAGCTCCGCGTCCAGGACGAACACGTCGGTCCGTCCGACCGGACGGCCCACCGGGATCTGCGCGCCGGGGTCCGCGCCGTCGGCGACATCGGCGGCGGTGATCCGGTGGGTGGTGGCGAAGACGGTGGTCTCGACGGGTCCGTAACCGTTCACCAGGGCGATGCGGGGGTGCGCCCGTACGAAGCGGCGGACGTGTGCGGGCGAGAGCCGTTCACCGCCCACCATGAGCTGCCGCAGCCCGCGGAAGCACGCCAGGTCCTCCTCCACGAACAGGTTGAACAGCGAGGCGGTGAGCCACAGCGTGTTCACGCCCGCCCGGCGTACGAGGTCGCGCAGGCCGTCCACCGTCAGGTAGGGCTCGTCCACCAGGACGGCGGTGCCTCCGTTCAGCAGCGCTCCCCACAGTTCCAGGGAGGCGGCGTCCCAGGGCAGCGGGGCGGCCTGCGGCCAGACCGTGTCCGGGCCGAGGTCCGCGAAGCGGGCCGCCGGTTCGGCCGGGGTGAACAGCCGCACCGTTCCGGCGTGCGGGGAGAGCACGCCCTTGGGGCGCCCGGTGCTGCCGGAGGTGAAGAAGACACAGCACAGGTCGGTCTCCCGTACGGACACCCCGGACGGGGCGCTGCCGGTGGCGGCAGCCTCCTCGACGTCCGTGCCGGGCACCCACACCGGGACCGGCGGCCCGGCCGAACCGGCGGCACCGGGCGCCTGCCCGGGGGCCGCGGCGAGCAGCGGGGCATCCGAACGCCGTGTCAGCTCCGCGATCCGGGGCGCGGGCCAGCGGGGGTCCAGGGCGGCGTAGGCGGCACCGAGTTTCAGGACCGCCAGGACGGTCGCCACCTGGCGCGGGGAGCGCGGCATCACGACCGGCACGATGTCCCCGGGGCGTACGCCCGCCGCGGCGAGTTCGGCCGCGTAGGCGTCCGAGGCGCGGTCCAGTGTCCGGTAGCTCACGGCCCGCTCCCCGTGGAGCAGGGCGGTGGCTTCCGGGTGCGCCGCCGCCCGCCGCCGGAAGATCTCGTGCACCACGGTCATCGTCCACCCCCGGCGACCAGCCGCTGCGGCCCGCCCTTGTCCGTGTCCCGGTCTTCGTCCCGATGCTCGTCCCGGTGCTCGTGCCGGTGCTCGTTCTCGTACGGATCGCCGTCCTTCCGGACGAGCGGCTCCCGCGACGGCGGCGGGGCCGTCCGCGCACCGTCCGCCGAGGCGCGCGGCCGCTCGATCCGCAGGGCCACGCCGACGCACGCCACACAGCCCGTGCCCAGGACCACGGCCAGCAGCCAGGGCTGGCCCCCGGTGAGCAGTTGGCCGCCCAGCAGCGGGCCCACGACCAGGCCCGCCGACATGGCCGCGGAGTAGGCGCCGTTGTACCGGCCGCGCACCCGGTCGTCGGCCAGCGTGTTGACGAGGGTGGGCAGCGCCACGGCCAGCAGCGCCTCCCCGACGGCGAACACCGCGAGCGCGCCGATCACCAGCGCTGCCTGGACCGCCGTACCGCTGCCCACGGTGGCCAGCAGGAGCAGCAGCCAGCTCGCCGCCCAGCTCCCGGCGGTCCAGGCGAGCAGGACGGCGGGCCGGGAGCGGGAGATCCGGGTCACCGCGGCGAACTGGATCAGCACGATGCAGCAGGTGTTGGCCACGAACCCCCACGCCATGATCCGCGCGTCCATGCCGCGCACCGCGACCAGCCCGGGAATGCTGGACTCCAGTTGCCCGTACCCCACCACCATCAGCGCGACGGTGAAGGCCAGCACCTTGAGCAGCGCGCGGTCCCGGAGGACGACGGCGTACCCACGGGGTTCGGTGGCGGGTTCCGGCACGGCCGGCGCCGGTCCTCCCGTCCGCCGTCCCACCGCGAGGACGAGGACGGCGCCGGCCGCCACGAACGACAGGCCGTCGCCGATGTACAGGAGCTGGAAGCGGGTGGGGTCGGCCGTCGAGGCGAAGATCCCGCCGAGCAGGCCGCCGAGCCCCACGCCCGCGTTGAGCCCGACGAACTGCAACCCGAACGCCGTGGAACGGGCCGCCCCTTCGACGCTCCGGGCGATGGCGGTGTTCCATACGGAGACCATCGCCCCGTACGCCAGTCCGTAGGCCAGCCCGGCGAGCACCGCGCCGCCCACCCCGGTGACCAGGGCGAAGGAGGCCGTGCCCACGGCCGCGAGGGCCATCGCGGCGGCGGCCGTGCCGCGCAGCGAGCGGCCGTCGGCCAGCCGCCCGGCCACCGGGCCGCCCACCAGCGACGCCACCGCGATCACCGAGATGACGGCGGTGGCGGCACCCACCGGCAGCCCGCGTACCCGGGTCAGATACAGGACCAGGAACGGCTGGACCAGCCCGGTGCCCACCGAGCTGACCAGGTTGGCGCCCATCACCGCACGGGTGCGCGGCGGGAGTTGCCGCAGGGCGGCCACTGACTGGATCTTCACGGCCGGGCGGTCTCCTCGTGGCCGGCTCCGGCCGCCGTCAGCACGGCACCGACGGCCCGCAGCGAGGCGTCCTCCAGCAGCGCGCCCAGCGCCACGGGGACGCCGAACTCCTCGCGCAGCCGCTGCACCAGGGACATGGCCTGGAGGGACGTGCCGCCCAGGGCGAAGAATTCGTCCTCCGGGCCGAGGGGTGTCCCGGCGTCCAGGTCCAGGATCTCCCGCCAGATTCCGGCGGTCCTCTCCTCTACCGTCGGCATGTGCTCATTCCTCCACGGGATGCAGTAGAACCGCGGCGACGTGCGCCGCGCCGGTGCCCAGCAGTACGACGGGGGACGGCTCGGCGCCCCCGGCCGTACGGTCGGTGAGATTGATCAGCGGGTCGCTGCCCAGACAGTGCGCGGTACGCGGGACGTTGTCCAGGTAGAGCTGGCCGTCCGCGAGGCCGGCCTCGCCCAGGAACGTCCGCAGGGTGTCCCGGGCGAGGTTGCTGGGCAGCACGGCGCCGGCCCCCAGGTCCCGCGCCGCCAGCCCCGTGGCCTGCCACAGATCGGCGAACACCCCTTGGTACAGCGCGAGCTGGGCGATCAGCCGGCGGCCCGGCGGGCCGGGCCCGAAGACCTCGTGGGCGATCCGGCGGGCCCCGCCGAGCACCTCCCAGCCGTGCCGCCGCCGCGAGACCACGGCCGCGGCGGCACCGTCGCCGGCGACCGCCGTGCCGCCCGGAATCACCCGGCCGTCCGGCAGCACCGTACGGACGAGGTCCCCGGAGACGACCAGTACGGTGCCGGACGCGCCCGACCTGACCAGGGACGCCGCGAGGTCGAGGGCGGCGGTGGCGGTGGAGCAGTCGGCCAGGCCCAGCGTCAACGGGTAGGCCCGGCGCAGGCCGAGACCGCTCAGCAGCTCCATGGCGGCGTGCCGGGCCGGGCCGTCGGCGGGCAGCGACTCGGTGGCGAGCAGCACGGTGTCCACGTCCGCCGGGTCGGTCCCGGAGGCGTCCAGGGCACCGCGCACGGCCGGTTCCAGGAGGCCGAGGATGCCGCCCTCGGCCTCGCGGTACTCGGCGAAGCCGGTGCCCGGGGCCGGTGGCGCGGCCGCGTACTCGGGAAGGTCGGCGACCGTTCGGCGGAGCGCGCCCAACTCCGCGGCGCAGCCGTTCACATAGGCCGCCGCCCCGGCGCTCACCCGGCCGCCTCCGCCGGCAGCGGGCGGGCGCCCAGCAGCACGGCCGCCAGGTGGGAGATGCCCGCGCCGAGGAGCACCAGACGGTCCGCGCCGTCCGCCTGCTCCTCCCCCGTGGCCTTCGCCTCCGCGAGCCGGTCGGCGAGGTTGATCAGCGGGTCGCTGCCCAGGCAGTGCCCGATCCGGCCGACGTTGCCCAGGGCGAGCCGGTCACCGCCGTAGCCGACGTCGGAGAGGTAGATCTCCAGTACGTTGCGCGCGAAGTTGCTGGGCAGGACGGCCCGCACCTCCTCGGGCCGGACCGGATGACGCGCCGCGAGCCGGGTGAACAGTTCGCGGTGCGCGGCGACCCGGGCCGCCAACTGCCGCCTCGCGGGCTCGCCCGGAGCCGGTTCCGGGGCGGCGTGGTGGGCCATGCCCAGCACCGGGAGCCCGGCCGCGGTGGCCGACACCAGGGCGGTGGCGGCGGCGTCGCTGGCGATGGCCGCGCCACCCGCGACGACGCGTTCGCCGCCGGTGGCGTGGTCGGCCAGGTCGCCGGAGACGACCAGGACATGGCGGGCGCTGCCGTCCCGGACCAGGGAGGCCGCGGTGCCGACGGCGGCCATGGCGGTGGCGCAGTCCATCAGGCCGAGCGTGCTCGCGGTGGCCCGGGTCAGCCCGGTCTCCTGGAGCAGTTCGGCGACGTCCCGGTGGGCCGAGCGGTCGCGGGGCAGCGAGTCGGTGGCCAGCAGCACCAGGTCGACCTCGTCGCCCGGCACTCCGGCCTCGCCCAGGGTGCGCTGGGCGGCGGCGGCCATCAGCTCCACCACCTGCCCGTCCGACCAGCGGTAGGTGTCGAATCCGGCGGCCGGGGCGGTCAGCCGGTCCGCGGCCTCGGGGTCCGCCAGCAGCTCCGGCAACTCGGTGACGGGGTCGGCGTACTCGCCCAGTTCATAGGCCGGGGCACACAGCCGTGCGGTGGTCATCCCTGGTCCCCGTCCCCGCCGCCCGCCTCGGCCGCGGCCGTGGCCAGGGCGGTGAACCGCTCGGCGAGACGGCGCACGGTGGCCGCGTCGTACAGCTCGGAGTCGTACTCGATCCAGCCCTCGGTGCCCTCCGGGCCGGGGTAGACGGACAGTGTCAGGTCGTAGCGGGCGGTGCCCTTGTCGAGGTCGGCGGTGGTGGCGCGGGCGCCCTGGATCTCCCGGCCGCCCTCCCCGAGGTTGTCGAAGACGAAGACGGCGTCCAGGAGGGCGTGGGTGCCCGGCACGCGGGGCGGCGACACCTCCGCCGCGATCAGCTCGCCCGGGTACGCGGCGTGCCGCAGGCCGGACCGGGTCGCCGTGCGGGCGGCGCGGGTCCGGGCGGCGTGTGAGCCGTCGCCCGGGTCGCGCAGCCGGACCGGCAGCACGTTGAGCAGGTAGCCGGCCACCTCGGCGGTGCCGGGGCGGTCCCGGCCCGCGGTGAACGTGCCGAGCAGGACGTCCGCGCGGCCGCCGAACTCGGCCAGCGCGGCCCAGGCCACGGCCAGCCAGCCGGTGTACGCGGTGGCCGCCGCGCGCTGCGCCGCGGCGGCGATCGCCTCGGTGACGTCCCGGGACACCGTGAAGTCCACCCGGCCGCCCTCGCGCGAGGTGCCGTCGGCGGTGCGCGGCCGGTCGGTGGGCAGCGGGGGCGGGGCGTCGGCCACTTCACCGGCCCAGTACGCGGCCGCCTCCTGCCCCTCCGGGCCGGCGATCCACTGCCGCAGGCCCTGGGCGTGGTCGCTGAACGCGGGGGCGGCGGCGGGCTCCGTGTCGGCGGGGCGGGCCAGTTCGTCCAGCAGCAGTTCGAAGGACCACGCGTCGAAGACCAGGTTGTGCACCACGACCAGCAGCCAGGCCTCGTCGGGAGCGGACCCGTCGGCGAGGACGACCCGCAGCAGTGGCCCGGCCGCCAGGTCGAACGGTTCGGCGGCCAGTTCCCCGGCCAGCCGGTGCGCCTCGTCGGCGTCGGCGCAGCGGGTCCGGGCCAGCCGGGGCGGCAGTTCGTCGTGCACCACCGGCCGGAGGCCCGAGCCGTCCTCCTGGAAGGTGGTGCGCAGCGCCTCGTGCCGGGCCGCGAAGCCGCGTACGCGCTCGGCGAGCAGGTCGAGGTCCACGGGGCCGCCGGTGAGGTGTACGGCCTGGCAGACCACGTCCACCGGCCGGCCGGGCAGCCGCTGCTGGGTCAGCCACAGCCGGCGCTGCCCCGGGGTCGGGCGGCGCTTGTCCGCCAGCGCCCGGGGGATCCGGCCGCGCAGGCGATCGCGCTGGCCGGGGGTGAGGGCGGCGAGCCGGGTGACGAGGTCGGCGCGGGAGGGGGCGGTGGTCATGCGTAACGCCTCCGGAGTTCGTTGAGGTGGCTCAGGCTCTGCACGACGAGGTCCTCGTCGACGCCGAAGTCGATCAGGCAGGCGATCTCGTTGACCCCCATGCCCCGGAAGCGGTCGACCACCGCCGCGCAGGAGTCGGGGGTGCCCAGCAGCGCGCCCTTCTCGAAGTACTTGTCGAAGGCGAACTTGATCAGTTCGTCCTGGTCGTCGGCGGAGATGTCCCGGACGCCCGCGCCGGGCGCGAGGTTCTTCTTCTGCGAGTCGATGACGGTGAAGAAGGAGCGCAGGTAGTCGCTGAAGGGCGGCCGGACGGTCTCCCTGACCTCCTCCAGGTCGGTGCCGATGAAGGTGTGCAGCATCAGCGTGACCGTGGTGCTCTCGGGGTCGTGCCCGTACTCCTCCAGGGTCTTGTGGTAGAGGGCGAGCTTCTCCTCCAGCTCCTCGTTTGTCATGTCGATCAGCGCGGTCAGCACGTTGCAGCCGAGCCGCCCGGCCGTCTCGAACGTCTCCGCGCTCTTGGTGCAGGTGAGCCAGATGGGGAGTTCGGGCTGAACGGGCTGCGGGTGCAGCTCCACCTCGACGTGGTTGCCCAGGCCGTCCTGGACGTAGACCGGCGCGCCCTCCCACAGTTCGCGGATGGTGCCCACCGCGTCGAACGTGCGCTGCCTGCGGTCGGACCAGCCCTCCGGCCGGATGGCGAAGTCCAGCGGGCTGAAGCCGGTGGCCAGGGCGATGCCCGCCCGGCCCCGGGAGAGGTTGTCGACCACCGCCCACTCCTCGGCGACCCGGATCGGGCTGTGCAGCGGCAGGATGACGCTGCCCGCCCGGATCTGGAGGCGCTGGGTGTGCATGGCCAGGCCCGCGCCGAGCACCGAGGGGTTGGGGTAGAGGCCGCCGAAGCGGTGGAAGTGCCGCTCCGGGGTCCAGATTGCGGTGAAGCCGTTCTCGTCCGCGTAGCGGGCCGCGTCGAGCACGAAGCGGTACTTGTTCTTCTCGTCCCCGGAGAAGAAGATCAGGCTGAAGTCCACGGTCAGCGCTCCTGTTCCTGCCGGTCCTGGTCGTTGTGGCCGTCCTGCCGTGCCTCGGCCAGCAGGCGTTCGATGTCGTCCGGGTCGAGCGCGGCCAACTGCGCCGCCAGCGACGCGATGTCGTCGGCGGGGGCGTCGGGGGCGGGCGCGTCGGCCGCCCCGGCAGCGGCCGCCGTACGGGCGTCCAGCCGTTCCTGTACGAGCGCGGCCAGGGCCCGGGGCGTCGGCTCGCCGAGCACCTCCGCCAGCGGCACCTCCGCCGAGAACTGGTCCCGCAGGTCCGACAGCAGCCGCACGATCAGCAGCGAGTCACCGCCGAACTCGAAGATGTCCCCGTCCAGCGGCATCTCCTCGGCGCCCAGCGCGGTGCGCACCAGCCGCGCCACCTGCCCGACGAGGTCGTCCGCCGCCTCCTGCGCGCCGGCGCCGTCCGCCGCGGCGGCGGTGCCCGCAGTCGGCCGGGCGATCCGCTCGTCCCGCACCCACTGGTCGAGCCGGTGCCCGATGTCCCAGGTGGACACGGCGACGTGGGAGACGTCGCGCAGTGTCAGCAGGCGGCGGACGGCCTCCAGGCCCTCCTCGGGCTGGATCGCCTTGTCGTCCATGCTGCGGCCGATCGCGGAGATCGCCCGTTTCTCGTCCTGGTGGTGCTGCCACACGTCCCAGGCCGCGCTGATCCACACCGTACGGTCCAGGCCGCGGTTGGCGCGCTCGGCGGCGGCGTCCATGAAGTGGTTGGCGGCGCCGTAGCCGAGCAGCCGCAGCCCGCCGAGCACACCGGCCAGCGAGGAGAGCAGCAGGACGAAGTCCACGTCGTGGCCGGCCAGTACCTTCTCCAGGGCGATCTGGCCGTGTGCCTTGGGCGCGAAGTGCCACCGGCACTGCTCGGCGCTCGCCGCGGTGATCGCCCGGTCCCACTGCTCGCTGGGCAGCCCGGCCGCGTGCACGACCCCGTGCACCGTGCCGAAGTGCGCGGTGACCTGGTCCACCGCGGCCCGCAGCGCGTCCTCGTCGGCCACGTCGGCGTGGACGAGGAGGGGCTCGCCACCGCCGTCCTCCAGGGCCCGCAGCCGTTTGATGCGCAGCGCCGTCCCGTCGTCCTCGTCGTGCGTGTCCAGCCAGGTGTCCCACTCCGCGCGGCCGGGGAGCGGTTCGCGGGTGAGCAGTGCCAGGCGGACGCCGGGGCACTCGCGGCGCAGCCACTGCGCGATGGTGGCACCGATCTCGCCGAGGCCGCCGGTGATGAGGTAGACGCCGTCCTCGCGCAGCCGGGAGACGGCCTTGGCGGTCCAGTCGGCGCGTACCGGCTCCAGGTCGGTGATCCACCGGGTGGCGCCGCGCAGGGTGGTGGCCACCTCGGGGCGGCGCTGTCCGGCCAGTTCGGCGGCGAGGGTGCGCAGCGAGTGCTCGTCCACGGGGGCGGGCAGGTCGAAGTGGCGGGCGCCGATGTTGCCGTGCTCCTGGCCGATGACCCGGGCGGCGACGGCGAGCGGGACCAGTTCGGACGCCGGTTCCGGCTCGGCCGGGCTGACGGCGTAGGCGCCCGCGCTGATCAGGTCGAGGTGCAGCGGTTTGCTGACGCCGTGTTCGCTGAGCGCCTTGACCAGGGCGATCAGGCTGTACAGGCCGTGCCGCTGGGCGGCCTCGAAGCGTTCTTTGCCGCGTTCGGCGGGCAGCGGCGCGGTGGACCAGGCGTGCAGGATCCGGTCCGGCAGCCGTTCCTCGGCCAGCAGGTCGGCGACGAGGCGGGCGTGGTCCTCCTCGGAGTCCGGCCGCAGCGTCCAGGTGTCGCCGTCCCGCCCGTACGCGGTGCCGGCCCGCACCGTCAGGATCTCCCCGGCGCAGGCGTGCGCGGCGATCCGGCCGGCGGTGCCCGGCGCGTCGGCGAAGAGCAGGACGGGGTCGGCGACCGGCTCGGCGGGCGCGTCGAGGGTGCCCACGGCGGGGCGCCACACCGGGGCGGAGAACCACTGGTCCAGGGGGAGTTTGCGCACCCCGCCGCCGGTGCCGCCGCCCGCTCCGGTCAGGGTGCCGGTGCCGGGCTCGACCCAGTAGCGGGTGCCTTCGAAGGGGTACGTCGGCAGTGGCACCCGGCCGCGGCCGCGGCCTGCGTAGTAGCCCTGCCAGTCCACCGGCAGGCCGGCCGCCCACAGCCGGCCGAGCGCGGCGGTCACCGCGGTCAGGTCGGCACCGGCGTCCCGCCCGCGGGCCGCGGAGGTGAGGACCGGTACGCCGGTCTCGCGGTCCGGGTGCCGCCGGGTGAAGGTGGCCAGCGTCTGGCCCGGCCCGGCCTCCAGGAAGACCGGGGCCTCGCCGTCCAGCACGGTGGCCACGTTGTCGGCGAACCGTACGGTCTCGCGCAGATGCCGTCCCCAGTAGGCCGGGTCGGTGGCTTCCTCGTCGGTGATCCAGGTGCCGGTCCGGTTGGACAGGAACGGGATCTCGGGGCGGCGCAGCGGGACATCGCGCAGCAGTTCGGTGAGGGGGCCGACGGCCGGGTCCATCATGGCCGAGTGGAAGGCGTGCGAGGTGACGACCTTGCGGTGGGCCACGCCGTCGGCGGTGAGCCGGGTGGTGAGCGCGCGGACCGCGTCCTTGGGCCCGGCCACGGTGCACACCGCGGGCTCGTTCACCGCGGCGAGCGCGACCCGGCCGTCCTCGGTGCCGTCTTCGAGGTACGGGGCCAGTTCGGCGGGCGGGAGCATGACCGCCGCCATCACCCCGCCGGGCAGCCCGTCCACCAGCCGGCCGCGCTCGGCGATCACCCGCAGGGCGTCGGGGAGCCGGAAGACCCCGGCGAGGGTGGCGGCCACGTACTCGCCGACGCTGTGCCCGACGAGCGCGGCCGGGCGCACGCCCCAGGCCGTCCACTGCCGGGCCAGCGCGTACTCCACCGCGAACAGCGCGGGCTGGGTCAGCCGGGTGCGGTTGAGGTCGTGCGGGGCGCCGGTGTACTCGCGCAGTCGCGGGTAGAGGGCGTCCCGCAGGTCCAGGCCCAGGTGCGGTTCCAGCAGCCGGGCACACTCGTCCAGCACCTCGCGGAACACCGGGAGGTGCTGGTACCAGCCCTGGCCCATGCCCGGGTGCTGGGCGCCCTGGCCGGGGAAGAGGAGCACGACGGGTCGGTCGGCGGGCTGCCCGGAGTCCTGGTGGGTGAAGCGCGGGTCGCCGCTGCGCAGCGCGCGCACGGCCGTCGCGCGGTCCGGGACGGTGAGCACCGCGCGGTAGTTGAAGGTGCGGCGGGCGGTGGCCAGGGTGTAGGCCGCGTCCTCCAGGGCGGTGTCGCCGAGGGCCTGGGGCGCGTCCTCGCCGGGCGCCGTGGCCTCCAGGTGGTCCGCCAGCTCCTGGCGCGCGGTCTCCAGCGCGGCCGGGGACTTGGCGGAGACCGGCAGCAGGACGACGGGGGCGGCGGGCCGTGCCGCCGGGCCGGGCTCCGGGGCTTCCTCCAGAACGACGTGCGCGGTGGTACCGCCCATGCCGGTGGAGGTGACCGCGCAGCGCAGCGGGCCGCCCTCCGCCGGCTGCCAGGGCTCGGTCCGCGTACCGACACGGAAACGGGTGCCCGCGACCTCGCACTGCGGGTTCCACCCGGTGAAGTGCGGGGTGGGCACCAGTGTGCGGTGCCGCAGCATCAGCACGCACTTGATGAGCGAGGTGACACCGGCGGCCGTACTCAGATGGCCGAGGTTGGCCTTCACCGACCCGATGGTCAGCGGCGGCGCGCCCGCCACCTGGTAGGACTGCGCGACGGCGGCCAGTTCGACGGGGTCGCCCATCGCGGTGCCGGTGCCGTGGGCCTCCAGGTAGCTGACGGTCGCCGGGTCCACGTCCGCCACGGCCAGCGCCTCGGCGAGGACGGCCGCCTGGCCCGTGACGCCCGGCGCGGTGTAGCCGACCCGGTCGGCGCCGTCGTTGCCGACGGCGGAGCCGCGCAGCACCGCCCAGACGGTGTCGCCCTCGGCGAGGGCGTCCGCCAGCCGTTTGAGCACCACCACACCGACGCCGTTGCCGAAGACCGTGCCGTCCGCGCCCGCGTCGAAGGGCCGCACCGTGCCGGACGCCGAGGTGATCCCGTCGGTCTCGTGCCGGTACCCGGCCTCCTGCGGGAAGCGCAGCGCCACCCCGCCGGCCAGCGCGACGTCGCACTCCTGCGCCAGCAGGCTCTGCGCCGCCTGGTGCACCGCGACCAGCGAGGTGGAGCAGGCGGTCTGCACGGAGATGCTCGGGCCGGTGAGGTTGAGGTGGTACGAGACCCGGGTGGCCAGGTAGTTGGAGTCGTTGCCCATCAGCGCGGACAGGTCCTGGCGCAGCCTGGGCAGCGAGCCGGCGAAGCCCTGCTCCCCGGTCAGCACGTTGTTCAGCAGGTACGTGCTGTTCAGCGCGCCCGCGAAGACGCCGATGCGGCCCGCGTACTGCTCGGAGTCGTGGCCGCTGTGCTCCAGCGCCTTCCAGGAGGACTGCAGGAACAGCCGGAGCTGCGGGTCCATCCGCTCGGCCTCGCGGGCGCTGAGGTAGAAGAAGGAGGCGTCGAAGAGGTCCGCGTCCTCGACCGTCGCGGCCCGTCGCACGTAGCGGGGGTCGGCCAGTTCGCCGGCCGCCACTCCGGCGGCGGTGAGCTGCTCCTCGTCCACGTCGCGGATCTGGTCGGTGCCCGCCAGCAGGTTGCGCCAGAAGGCGTGGTGGTCGCGGGCGCCCGGCAGCCGGCAGTCCAGGCCGACGACGGCGATCCGTCCGTCGAGGTCGGCGCCGTCCGCCGCGGCGGCGTCGGCGTAGGGACGGTCAGTCACGAGTTCCTCCTGGTTGCTGGGGATGCGGCGGCGGACCGGCGGGGCGCGTACGGGCGGCGGCCCGGCGGGTACCGCCACGGGCGGCCGCGCGCCTGCGGGCGCCCCGTACGGTGCCCGCGGTGGAGTCCTCCTGGCCGCTGCCGATGAGCCGTACCAGGCTCCGGATGGTCGGTGCCCGGTAGAGGTCGGTCATCCGCAGTCCGGGCGCGACGGTGCGGGTGAGCCGTTCGTGGACGGCGGCCACCCGCAGGGACGTCCCGCCCAGGTCGAAGAAGTTGTCGTCCAGCGCCACCGCGCCGGTGCCGAGCACCTCGCGCCACGCCTCGGCCACGGCCCGCTCCAGCGGCCCCGTCCCGGGCGCGCCGGCGGCCGGCCCGGTCTCCCGGGCCGCGAGCGGGTCGGGCAGGGCCGCCCGGTCGATCTTGTGGTTGGGGGTCAGCGGCAGCGCGTCGAGCAGGACGTACGCCGTGGGCACCGCGTGGTCGGGCAGCACGCCGCGCAACTTCGCCCGCAGCGCCGCCGGTTCGGCCCGCGCCCCGTCGGCCGCCACCAGGTACGCCGCCAACTGCCGCTCGCCCAGCCGGTCGGTGAACGGCATCACCACCGCCTCGCGCACCTCGGGCAGCTCCTTCAGTGCGCTCTCCACCTCCCCGGTCTCCACCCGGATCCCGGAGATCTTCACCTGGAAGTCGCGGCGCCCGATCAGCAGCAGAGTGCCGTCCGCCAGCCGCCGGGCCAGGTCGCCGGTACGGTACGTCCGCCCGTCCGGGACCGCGCCGGGCGCCAGGTAGTCGCTGCGTACGACGATTTCGCCCTCGCCCGCCCCCTCGACCGGCTGCCCGTGCTCGTCCTGGAGCCACACCTGGGTGGCGGCCACCGGGGAGCCCAGCGGGAAGACCCCGGTCGGCGGCCGGTAGTCGCGGTCGGCGACCCGCAGCAGCGCGCAGGAGCACTCGGTCGAGCCGTAGGCCCCGGCCACCCGGCAGTGCGCCGCGAAGGCCCGCCGGGCGGCGTCGAGGTCGGCCAGGTGGAGGGTGTCCCCGCCGAGGGCGAGCATCCGCATCGCGGGCAGCGCGGTGCCCCGCGTCTCCATGGCCCGTACCAGGGCCCGGAAGACCGGGAGCGTGGAGTGGTAGACGGTGATCTCCTCGTCCGCCATCCACCGCAGCAGGCCGCCGATGCCGAGCGACTTGAGGTCGACGGGGTACAGGGCCGCCCCGTTGAGCAGGGCGGCGAAGGTGTCCTGCACCGCCGAGTCCCAGCTATAGGCGGACTGGAGGGTGAGCCGGTCCAGCGGGCCGATGCCCAGGCCGTCGGTCCACGCCCGCGTGTGGTGCAGGACGTTGCGGTGCCGCTGCGCGACCGGCTTGGGCTGCCCGGTGGAGCCGGAGGTGTACAGCACGTACGCCTCACCGTCGGGCCGCGCCCGCACGGCTGCCGCCTCGTCCGCGTCCCCCGCCACCAGCTCCTCGTACGCCAGCACCGGCCGCTCCCCCGCCAGCCGGCCGGCCGGCGACAGGTGCTGCTCGGTGGCGGCCAGGGCCCGTACGCCCGCGTCCCGCGCCATGAAGGCGAGGCGCGGCTCGGGGTAGGCGGCGTCCAGCGGTACGTACGACAGTCCGGCGCGCAGCACGCCGAGCAGTGCCGCGATCATCTCGGCGCCGTGCGAGAAGAGCAGCCCGACCCGGTCGCCCGGCCGCAGTCCGGCCGCGGCCAGCGAGGCGGCGACGCGGGCCGCGCGGTCGGCGGTCTCCCGGTAGGTCCAGCGCGCCTCGGGGGTGACCACGGCCGCCCGCCCCGGGTGGGCGGCGGCCTGTTCCAGGAAGCGGTGCACCAGGGTCCCGGCCTGCTCGGCGGGCGGGAACGGCCGGTGCCCGGTGGGCACTTCGGCGGGTGCTGCCGGCGTCGTGGTCATGGCGTGGTGCCCCCTTCCGGTGCGGCGGCCGGGCCGTGGGAGAAGAGGACGGCGGGGTGCGCGGGCCGCTCGCGCAGCCGCGCGTAGGCTTCGGCGGCCCGCTCCAGCGGAAGGCGCGGCAGCCCCATCAGGGCCGGGCGGATCGCGCCGGAGCCGATCAGGTCCAGCGCCCGTCGCAGGTTCTCGGTGACCGTGCCCTCGCCGTCCGGCGCCACGACCTCGGTGAGCCCGCGGGCGTACGAGGCGTCCCGGTACCCGGCTCCGCAGCGGGCCGCGTACCGGATGTCGAGGTTGCCCAGCTCCACGCTGAAGTCGATGTGTGCCGCGAACCGGCCCACCCCGACCAGCCTGGGGCGCCCCGGGGCCCGGCCCGCCCAGCGGGCCGCCGCCGCGACGGTGGCCCCGGCGTCCCCGGTGCCGCACAGGAAGACGCACCGGCCCCCGCGCGCTTCCTGCCCGGGGTCCGCTGCCCGCTCCGCGAAGAAGCGCTCCCCGTCGGCCGCGGCCAGTCCGAGCGCCGACGCCGTGCGCAGCCGCTCCGGGCGCAGGTCCAGCAGGGTGGTCGGCAGGCCCCGGGCCGCCGCGATCTGGGCGACCAACTGGCCGACCATTCCGGCGCCCACCACGGCCACCTCGTCCGCGGGTTCCAGCACGGCCCGGTCCACCGCGTGCACGGCGGTCGCCGCCAGCCCCGCCACCACCGCGTCCGCCAGGTCGAGGCCGGCCGGCACCCGGTGGCACAGCCGGTAGGGCACGGTGACCGCCTCGCTGTGCACGGCCTCGCCCCAGCCCATGGCGATCACCCGGTCGCCGGGCGCGAACCCGGGCGCCCGCGGGCCGACCGCGTCCACTTCCCCGGCCGAGCAGTACCCGAGGACGAAGCGCTCGCCGGTGCGTGCCGAGCGGTCCAGGTAGTGCAGTTCGGTGCCCGGGCTCACCAGGCTCCACGCGGCGCGCAGCCGTATCTCGCCGCGCCCCGGGGGCTGCCGCAGCACCTCTTCGACGACCGGGTCCGGGCTTCCGTGCGCCACCAACTGCCGTACGGGTAACGGGAGTACGGCGGCCGCTCCGGACACTGCGGACACGTCACCGAGCGGCGCCGCGGCCGCCCCGGACACCGCCGCACCGGCGGCCTCCGGCGCGATCCGCTCGAAAGACGTCTGGTCCGTCATCGCCCCGCCCCCTCATCGGCCCCTCGCCGCATGGTTTCCCTCCCGCTCGGGTGCCGCTATCCACCGCTCGTCCGGCACGATGTCCAGTTCCTCGCGGTGCCCCGGTATCGGCCCCAGCGGCACCGGCCGGCCCGACCGTTCGTAGGTGGCGCGCCGGTTGCGTTTGCGCTCCAGGCCGAGGTTGAGGCCCGCCAGGTCCACGGGTTCGTGGGTGAGCAGCCCGTGCTGCCGCCCGACGGCCACCGCCTCGGCACCGGCCCCGGTACGGATGAACACCCGGCCGTGCTTGGGCTGCCCCTCGCCGCTCACACTCGCGGCGAAGATGTTCGGGTCGCCGTCGCTGACGCTCACGTCGGCCAGCCCCGACATCCAGTCCCCGCAGGACAGGCAGCGGTGCGTCTTGTTGCCGGCGAAGTCCCGGACCGCCTGCCAGAACTCCACCTGGTGGTCCACGCCGTCTTGCGTACGGATCCCGATGTTGCCCGGGTACTCGCCCTCGCGGTACCGCAGCCGCACCACCGACTCCAGCGGCACGTGGGCGCGTTCACGGATCACCGCGGCGGTGCCCTCGGGGCGCGTACTGGAGGAGCACGCGGGCTCGACCAGCAGGACGACGTGGTCGCGTGCCCACCGTCCGGCCTCGGTGTCCATGGCCTGGAGCTTGCGCATCGCCTGAATATGACAGGCCACTCCGGACATGGCGACCCGGGCGTCGGGCTCCTCGGTCATCACCTGCCGTAACGCTCCCAGGTACGGAGCGAGTTGATAGGTGGACTGCGCGGTCTCCACCAGGTCGCCGGGGTCGCGTACCAGCGCGGGCGCCGCCCGCCAGGGCTGCTCGGCGTCCCGTCCCATGGAGAGCACCGCCGTCACGTCCAGCACCCGCATGGCCGTCTGGAGCAGCGCGGTGAGGCTGCCGCCGCTGGCGGACGCCTCGTACACCACGGGGTCCAGCGCATGTCCGGCGACCACCTCCTCGAAGACCCCGGTCCAGCGCTCGTCCGGGGTGCGGGTCCGGCCGAACAGCCGCTCCTCGGCGGCCGGGGTGCCGGGGTCGGCCCCCGGGCAGACGTCCAGGCAGTCGGTGCACTCCCCGCAGTCGGCGGCGGTCCAGGAGGCCACGGTGAGCACCGGGTCCAGCTCGTCGAAGCCGATCACCCCGGCCGGGCAGGCCAGCTCGCAGGCCCCGCACACGGTGCACAGTTGCGGCGCCAGCACGTCCTTTTCCAACTGCTGGAACGTCATGCGCGACCGCCGTTCGGGGTGGGGGTGGCGGGGGCGGCGTGGTGCCCGCCGTTCCGTGTGGCGTCCGGGACGGCCCCGGCCACCGCCGCCTCCAGCGCGTCGATCAGGAACCGGTAGCCGTCCTCGTCCAGCAGCGCCGGCGGCACGATCTTGACGGTGGCGCCCTCCGGTCCACCGCCGAACAGCAACAGCCGGCCGCGCAGCGCGCCGCCCGTGACGGCCCGCGCCCGTTCCGGGTCCGGTCGCCCGTCCCGTACGCAGTCGAAGGCCGCCAGCGCGCCGGTCGCCCGCACCGCCCGCATCCAGGAGTGCCCGGCGGCCAGTGCCGCCAGGTCGGCGCGCAAGCGTCTCCCCAACTCCCGTGCCCGGCCCGCCAGGTCCTCCCGTACGACGACGTCCAGGACGGCCCCGGCGGCGGCACAGGAGACCGGATGCCCCGAGAACGTGGAGGTCTGCACGCCCGGCGGCAACGCGTCGACCACCGCGCGCTCCCCCACCACGGCGCCGACCGGGAAGCCGTTGCCCAGCGTCTTGCCGAGCAGCGTCAGGTCCGGGCGCTCGGTCATCAGCTCGGCGGTGAACAGCCGCCCGGCGCGCCCCAGTCCGGTGTAGATCTCATCCAGTACGAGCAGCGCGCCCCGGGAGTGCGCCTGCCGGGCGATCTCGTCCAGCAGCCCCGGCGCCACATCCAGCACGCCCTCGGTCACCTGGACCGGCTCCAGCACCACGGCCGCGGTGCCGCCGCGCCGGTCGGCGGCGTCCAGCGCCGCGGACAGCCCCGCCGCGAACCGCGCCGCGTCGTCGGGCCCCGGTTCCCTGGGGTCGGGCAGCTCCGCGATGACGGCCGGCCCGCGGCCGTCCTCGTCCCCGAAGCCGCTGTAGGTCTTGAACTCCGCGCGCCAGGTGAGCGCCAGCGCCCCGGCCGTCTTGCCGTGGAAGCCGTAGCGGAAGCCGACCACGGCCCGGTGCCCGGTGGCCGCGCGGGCGATCTTCAGCGCGGACTCCACCGCCTCCGCGCCGGTCGTGGTGGGCAGCACTGCGGGCTCCGCGTACGGGGACAGCGCGCCGATCCGCTCGACCATCCGCCGGCGGGCGTCCGAACCCAGCTTGCAGCCGGTGTGCGCCAGGCGGCCGGCCTGAGCCGTCACGGCGGCGATGACGTCCGGGTGCTGATGCCCCAGGGTCGCCGCGCCGCTTCCCGCGGTCCCGTCGAACCAGGCGGTGCCGTCCTCGGCGTAGAGCCAGGGCCCGCTGCCGCCGCTGAAGGCCGGCCCCAGGGTGCTGCCCGTGGACCGCGCCTCGGTACTCGCCTCACTCATCATGCCTCGGGGTCCTTTGCGATCCGGGCGCCGACGGCCCGTTGCACATCGGCGAAGTCGGGAAATGACGTGCGGTGACAGGCGCCGCCGCGCACCGTGGTGCGCCCCGGCAGGCACCCCGCGAGCGTCGCGGCGGCCATGGCGATCCGGTGGTCCTCGAAGCCCGGCACCACACCGGCGCGCAGCGGCGCGCCGCCGTGCACCGTCAGCCCGTCCGCCGCCACCTCGATCCGGGCGCCGAAGGCTTCGGCCATCCGCGCCGTGGTCGTCAGCCGGTCCGTCTCCTTGAAGCGCAGTTCCTGCGCGCATCCGATCCACGATGTCCCGGGCAGCCGGGCCGCGACCAGGGCCAGCAGCGGCACCTCGTCGATCAGCGCGTGCAGCAGCCAGGGCTCGTCCACCCGCACGGACTCGACGGCGTCCAGCCCTCCCCGGACCACCACGGTCCCCACCGGCTCACCGGCCCGCGGGCGTCCCCCCTCGGTGCTTCCGGTCCCGCTTCCGTCCCCGCACTCGGGCGCGTCCCCGCGCCCGTGCTCGTACGCGTAGGAGATGTCCGCCCCGCCCCGCCGCAGCACCTCGAAGAATCCGGTCCGGGTCGGGTTCAGGCAGACGCCCGGCACCCGCAGCGTACCGCCGTCCCCCCACAGCAGATGCGCGGCCACGGGATACGCCGCGAGCGACGGATCGGCCGGTACGTCGATGCCTCCCGGCACCTGGAACGCCCGCCCGGCCCACACGAGTTCGCTGTCCCCCTCGTCCAGCTCACCGCCGAACGAAGCGAGCATCCGCTCGGTGTGGTCCCGCGAACGCACCGGGTGCCGTACGGTCCCGGGCAGGCCGGCGGCGGCCAAGGCCAGCAGTACCCCGGACCGTGCCTGCGCGCTCCCCACGCGTAACTCCACCGTCCTGCCGGGCCGGCACACCGGTCCCTTCACCCAGACGGGCAGGCAGCCGTCGTCCCCGAGATACGTGATGTCCGCGCCCAGTTCGGCCAGCGGGTCGACCAGCCAGTCCATCGGCCGGTGCCGCAGTACGTCGTCGCCGTCCACCACCGCCGGGGTGCCACTCCCCGCGAGTACGCCGATCAGCAGCCGGGCCGCGGCGCTCGACCCTCCGGTCTCCACGTACGGCACGCCCTCGGGCCACCGGGCGACATCCGGGTGCTCCCGTACCCGCTGCGGCACCGGTGCCGCACCGCGCCGCACGGTCAGCGTGGCGCCGTCCGCACCGGCCACGACCTCCACGCCCAGCGCGCGCATCGCCGGCAGCAACGCGCGTACGGCGCCGCCCACGTTGGCGTTGCGCACCGTCAGCACCTCGGGTGCTCCCGGAAGCAGGGCCGCGAGCAGGGCCCGGTGACTGACCGACTTGTCGCCCGGCACCCCGACGCTCAGCGCACCGGCACCGACGGCCGCCGCGGCCCGCCCGCCGTCCACCACCAGATCCGCCGATTCGGTACCCGGCTTGTCGAATGTCTTCCGGGTCCCTCTCCGGGCGTCAAGCACACCTTGCTCCTTGTTCCTGGACACCGGGTTCAAAGTCGCCCGGGACACCCGCCTTGCAGTCGGCATCACCATGACGGCACGGGGGATTCACCGCGTACGGCAACGTGAACGCCTCACCGACACCGCATCAAGAAGGGGAAAAACCCCTCGGTCAAAACCGCGGTCGCCGCGGCGGACCGGAATGTCCGGCAGATGCCGGGGACGGGGATTCGATGGTCAGGGCTCGATGGACAGGACTCAATTGACGGTCACCCCTCCCCGCGGTACGGCAAACCATGGGCAAGGCCCCCGTGGCGAGGCCGACTCAACCACCCGTACAGAGCAACTGTCAATGAATAGTTGACCACTTCATCAAGTCCCCCACACCCCCCGGCCCCCAAAGAAAACCATCCTTCCCCCACGCGCCCCACCGCAATCCCACCGCCACGCAAAAGGTTCCCGGAAACCCCTCGAACCCCGCTCCGCAGCCCGTCACCACCACCCACCTGACACCTCGCGCACCCTCTCCCCAGGCCACCACGCACCCACCACGACCGCGCCCGGCCACTCCCACCACCTCATCCACAAACTTCCCACCGGAAGCAACAGCGAGAAATACAGCGACCAATAAGCGGCACAGAAACACCCTCGGCGGCGGTGCCGACGACGCCTTTGCCGCATTCGCAGAACGGTGCGCCGCCCGGATGGCCGATGCAGCCATCCCGGAATCCCGCTTCAGCCGCGGTGAACTCACGATCGGGCGAGGCGCGCGACGAGGCAACGCCCCACCCGAATCGGCCCGGCAGGGTTTTCTGTTGCGGTGTGGCGGCGGAGGCACAAGGGCCGCCCGACCCGCCCCGCCGGCTCCCCTCGTGTCCCATCTCACGCGCCGCCACACGAACAGGTCTGTCCGTACGAGGGGTGAGGGACCTACTCTGTCCGGTGCAACTGGTTCGCCCTGTCCGCCAGGCAGGTGCGTCGCAAGAGGGAACCCGGTGGGAATCCGGGACTGCCCCGCAGCGGTGAGCGAGAACGACCGCCGTCATACGCACTGGATCCGGGCCGCGGATCCGGGAAGCGACGGCCAGTAGGTGCCCGCCGGACGAAGGTCCGGCAGGCGTGCCCGCGAGTCCGAAGACCTGCCCGTTGCCCGCGTGCGTCCATACGTGCGCGGACATTCCGGTGACCTCGAGGGCGGGTCGGCGTACACATCAGACGAGCACGCGTGCCGTTCGGCGGCGCCGGGTGGCCCGTCCGGTGCGTCATTCCTTCGCGTTCTCGTCCCGTCACCGGGACTCGGAGAAGAACACGTCCGCGAAGGAGATTCCGTGACAGCGAAGCCCGCAGCCGCGGCAGCACGGGCCACCGTGTACGGCTACCCCCGCCAGGGTCGCAACCGGGAACTGAAGAAGGCCGTCGAGGGGTACTGGAAGGGCCGCGTCAGCGCGGACGCGCTGACGGAGACCGCGAAGGACCTGCGCCGTTCGAACTGGCAACAGCTCGCCGACGCCGGCATCCACGAGGTACCGACCGGTGACTTCTCGTACTACGACCATGTGCTGGACACCAGCGTCATGGTCGGAGCGGTCCCGGAACGGCACCGCCCCGCCGTCGAGGCCGACGCCCTGGACGGCTACTTCGCGATGGCGCGCGGCACGCAGGACGTGGCGCCGCTGGAGATGACCAAGTGGTTCGACACCAACTACCACTATCTGGTACCGGAGTTGGGCCCTGACACGGTCTTCACCACCGACTCCGCCAAGCAGGTCGGCGAGGTGCGGGAGGCGCTCGCGCTCGGCCACGCGCCGCGCCCGGTCCTCGTCGGCCCGGTCACCTATCTCCTGCTGGCCAAGCCCGCCCCGGGTGTCGCCGCCGACTTCGATCCGCTGACCCTGCTGGACCGGCTCCTGCCCGTCTACGCGGAGGTCCTGGCCGACCTCCGTGCGGCCGGTGCCGCGTGGGTGCAGCTCGACGAGCCCGCCCTGGTGCAGGACCGCACCCCGGCCGAACTCAACGCCACCGAGCGCGCCTACCGCGTCCTCGGCGGCCTCGACGACCGCCCGAAGCTGCTGGTCGCCTCGTACTTCGACCAGCTCGGCGAGGCCCTGCCGGTGCTCGCCAAGAGCCCCGTCGACGGTCTCGCGCTGGACTTCACCGAGGCCGCCGCGGACAATCTGAACGCGCTCGCCGCCGTGGGCGGCCTGCCCGGCAAGCGGCTGGTCGCCGGTGTCGTCAACGGCCGCAACATCTGGCTCAACGACTACGAGAGGTCGCTGGGCACGCTCGGTACGCTGCTGGGCCTGGCCGACCGGGTCGACGTGGCGGCCTCCTGCTCCCTGCTGCACGTGCCGCTCGACGCCACCGCCGAGCGGGACATCGACCCGCAGGTCCTGCGCTGGCTCGCGTTCGCCCGGCAGAAGACCACCGAGATCGCCACGCTCGCCCGCGCACTCGCGCACGGCACCGACACGATCGCCGCCGAACTGGCCGCCAACCGAGCCGCCCTGGCGTCCCGCGCCGGTTCCGCGATCACCCACGACCCCGCCGTACGGGCCCGTACCGCCGCCGTCACCGACGCCGACGGCCGCCGCTCGGCGCCCTACGCGCAGCGGACCACCGCGCAGCGGGCCCACCTGGGCCTGCCCCTGCTGCCGACCACCACCATCGGCTCCTTCCCGCAGACCGCCGAACTGCGCACCGCCCGCGCGGATCTGCGCGCGGGACGCATCGACACGGCCGGGTACGAGGAGCGCATCGAGCACGAGATCCGCGAGGTGCTCTCCTTCCAGGAGCGGGCGGGCCTCGACGTCCTCGTCCACGGCGAGCCCGAACGCAACGACATGGTGCAGTACTTCGCGGAACAGCTCACCGGCTGCCTCGCCACACAGCACGGCTGGGTCCAGTCGTACGGCACGCGCTACGTCCGGCCGCCGGTCCTCGCGGGCGACATCTCACGGCCCGAGCCGATGACGGTGCGGTGGACGCGGTACGCGCAGTCGCTCACCGACCGGCCCGTCAAGGGGATGCTGACCGGCCCGGTCACCATGCTCGCCTGGTCCTTCGTCCGGGACGACCAGCCGCTCGGCGACACCGCCCGGCAGGTGGCGCTGGCCCTGCGGGACGAGGTCGCCGACCTGGAGGCGGCCGGCACCTCGGTCATCCAGGTGGACGAGCCGGCCCTGCGCGAGACACTGCCGCTGCGCGCCGCCGGCCATGCCGCCTACCTCGCCTGGGCCACCGCGGCGTTCCGCCTCACCACCAGCGGCGTACGGGACCGTACGCAGATCCACACGCACATGTGCTACGCCGAGTTCGGCGACATCGTCCGGGCCATCGACGACCTCGACGCCGACGTCATCAGCCTGGAGGCCGCCCGCTCCCACATGCAGGTGGCCCGGGAACTGGCCGAACACGGCTACCCGCGGGAGGCCGGGCCGGGCGTGTACGACATCCACTCGCCCCGGGTGCCGAGCGCCGAGGAGGCGGCGAGCCTGCTGCGCAAGGGTCTCGGAGCCATCCCGGCCGAGCGCCTGTGGGTCAATCCCGACTGCGGTCTGAAGACCCGCGGCTGGCCCGAGACCCGCGCTTCGCTGGAGAACCTCGTCGCCGCCGCCCGGACCGTCCGGGCGGAGCTGCCGCCCTCGGCCTGACCTGAGCCGGTGGCGGTGGCGGCGAGGACCTCGGCTCCTCCGCCGCCTCCGGTTCCGCACGGACGACCGGGGCTGAGGGGCCCCGGTGTGCCGCCGGGGTGAGGGCCCCGGCCGCAGAACGGGCGGGCGCGGAACGGAACTGAGGCTGCTCCGCGCCCGCCCGTGACGTCCTGAAGGCGGTCAGCTCTCCCCCGCGCTCTCCAGGACGATTTGCAGCTCGACCTCCTGGTCGCCCGAGACCGTGCCTTCCGTACGGACGGAGAACGCGCGCGTCAGCACGTCGCGCAGCCGGTCCACCGCCAGGTGGCTGCCCTGGAGGTCGGCGGTGACGGTGGCGGCCAGGCCCACGCTCGGCCGGACCTCGCCGCGTACCTCCGAGGTTTCGAAGGTCTCGGTCCAGACGGTCGGGTGCCCGGGCTGTTTCGGCTCGTCGTGCGCGGTGTCGCCGGCGGCCCGGTCGGAGTCGAAGCAGCTCCGCAAGGTGCTGAACACGGCCTCGGCGTCGGCCGGGGACTGTGCGCTGAGCACGACCTGGGCCGGCTCGTCGTTGTGGGGTGTGCGGGTCATGTGGGCTGTGTCCTCTCCGCGCTGTGCGTTGGGGTGGTGCGGCGGGCTTCCTTGGCCGCCCGTTGGGGTACGACGGTGTACTTCGGGTCCTCGGCGGAGGCGATGCCGGCCGCGAAGACCCCGAAGCGGGTGCACGCGGAACCGGCGAGCAGCGCCAGGCCGCTCGCGGCGGCCAGCGGGCGTGAACGGCCTCCGCACACGGCGCCCACGGCGGCTCCGGCCGCGGTGAGCGTCCTCGCCGTACGGAGCAGCGTGCCGGCCCGCCCCGCGCGGTAGGTTTCCGCGACCATGCCGAGGCGCCGTTCGGCGGCCTTGGTGACCGCTTCGTCGGCGGCCGCGGCCAGTACCGCGGCGCAGCGGGCGGGCGCGGTCTCCCGTGCGGGGGCGACGACGAGCGCCATCCCGCAGGCGGCGGCCGTCGCCGACGCGGCGAACAGGTACGGGAGTTCGCGGTGGGCGCCGTGCCAGGCGGGGACGGCGGTGTCCGCCGCGAGGACCGCGGTGTAGGTGGCGACGGCCGGTCCGAGGAGCGCCGCGGCGCCGGTCGCCACGGCGCCCGCCCGGGGCAGCCTGCCGGTGACCGCGGCCGCGGCCGCGGCGCCCGCGGCGGGCCCGTAGGCGGCCAGCAGCCAGGAGCCGACGCTCATCGGCGAGGTCGGCTTGAGGACCCGCAGCATGTTCCCGAACCGGCCGGGTCTGCCGAGGTCGTTGACGAGCGCCGCGGTGGACAGGGAGACCGCCGCCAGGGAGGAGACCTTCATCGCGGTGGCGGTGGTGGCGCGGCCGGTCGCGTGGGCTCCGGCGGCCAGCACCGATCCGGCGCCGGCCAGGCCGCCGAGGAAGAAGTACCCGGCGATGTCCCGGGCGCGCCAGGCGGGCGCCTTGATGACCGGTCTGCCGTAGTACGACGCGAACTCGGCCGGCGGTGCCATGAGCTGCTCGCCCCGGCCGCGCTTGCCGCCCCGGCGTCGTCCTCGGCCGTCGCCCTCTCGGCCCGGCCCGGCCCCGTCAGGCCCGCCCGGCCCGCTCGCCCCGCCGCGCAGCATCTCCGGCGCGGCGGCGCGCCCAGGGAGCCCGCCCTCGGAGCCCTCACGGGTGACATCGGAGCCGTTCATCCGTTCATCCCTCGTCCGTTGATCGCCATCCGTTCATCGCCTGCCCTTCCGGACGGTGGTGATGCCGAGGTGCTTGAGTGCGGGCCCGGCGAACGCCAGCGCGATGCCGCCGGCCAGCGAGAGCGCCGCGGTGCCCGCGTGCTTCCACATGGCGGGCAGGTCGCGGGTGGTGACGACGGGGTCCGGTGGCAGTCCGTAGACCTCGGGTTCGTCGAGGAGCAGGAAGAACGCGCCGTCCCCGCCGACGCCGTCGGTCGGCTCGTGACCGTACAGCCGCGCGTCGGTGACGCCTGCCGCGTGCAGTTGGCCGACGCGGAGCGCGGCCCGCTCGCGGAGTTCGTCCAGCGGCCCGTACTGGATGGATTCGGTCGGACACGCCTTGGCGCAGGCGGGTTCCTGTCCGGCGCCGAGCCGGTCGTAGCACATGGTGCACTTGAAGGCGCGGCCGTCGGCGGGGCGCTGCTCGATGACGCCGTACGGGCAGGCGGGTACGCAGTAGCCGCAGCCGTTGCAGATGTCCTCCTGGACGACGACCGTGCCGAACTCGGTGCGGAAGAGCGAGCCGGTGGGGCAGACGTCCAGGCACGCGGCGTGCGTGCAGTGTTTGCAGACGTCGGAGGCCATCAGCCAGCGCAGCTCACCGCCGGGGCCGGCCGGGTCGCCGCCCGGCGGCGCGCCGCCGGTGCCCGGCGTGTCGGCCAGGGGCAGTTCCGTACGGCCCTCGGGAGCGGGCGGAGCCTGGTCCGCGGCCGGGTCCCGGCCCGGCGGTACGGATTGTTCGATGAAGGCCACGTGCCGCCATGTCGACGCCCCGAGGCCCTGTGTGTTGTCGTAGCTCATCCCCGACAGGGTCAGGCCGTCCTCGGGAAGCGCGTTCCACTCCTTGCAGGCCACCTCGCACGCCTTGCAGCCGATGCACACCGACGTGTCGGTGAAGAAGCCCGTCCGGGGCGGTGCGCCGGGGTGGCCCGCGTCGCCGACCGGGTCCGGTTCGACGCCGCTGAGCAGGTGGCCGGTCATGGGCGGGGCTCCGTTCCGGTGGTCGCGTCGAGGCCGGCGCGCCGCCGGTGGGCCGCGACCAGTTCGGGCAGTCCGGGGCCGCGCGGGCGGCGTCCCGGCCGGATGTCGGCGGTGAGCGCCTTGTCCTCCTGGATGTGGGCGTTGGGGTCGAGGGCGATCGCCACCAGCTCATTGGCGGCGTCGCCGGTGACCACGCCGTTGGGCCCCCAGTGGAAGGGCAGGCCGATCTGGTGGACGGTGCGGCCCTGCACGGTCAGCGGGGTGATCCGCCGGGTGACCATGACGCGGGCCTCGATGGCACCCCGCGCGGTGATGATCGTGGCCCAGCCCAGGTGCTCCAGTCCGCGTTCGGCGGCGAGCCGCGGGGAGATCTCGCAGAACAGCTCCGGCTGGAGTTCGGCGAGGTAGGGCGACCAGCGGCTCATGCCGCCCGCGGTGAAGTGTTCGGTGAGCCGGTGGGTGGTGACGATGTACGGGTAGACGTCGGCGCCCGGCTCGTCGCCGCTGGGGTGGTAGCGGTTGCCCTCGTGGGGGTGCAGGCGGCGGACCGGTGAGCGGGGCGTGGCCGGGTACAGGGCGTTGCCGAACGGGGAGTCCTGGGGTTCGTAGTGGGTGGGCAGCGGCCCGTCCACGAGGCCGGCGGGCGCGTACAGCCAGCCCTTGCCGTCCGCCTGCATGATGAACGGGTCGTCGCCGCGCAGCGCGTCGGGGCCGGTCGCGCCGTCCGGCGGCTCGTGGTCGGGGGCGCGGTCGGGGATGAAGTCCGGCACGTCGTGGCCGGTCCAGGTGCCTTCGGCCGCGTCCCACCAGACGTACGCCTTGCGTTCGCTCCACGGTGTGCCGTCCGGGGCGGCGGACGCGCGGTTGTAGAGGATGCGGCGGTTGGCGGGCCAGGCCCAGGCCCATTCCGCGGCCACCCAGTCCTGTTCGGTGTGCGGCTTCCTGCGGGCCGCCCGGTTGACGCCGTCCGCGTACACGCCGCAGTAGATCCAGCAGCCGCACTTCGTCGAGCCGTCGTCTCTCAGCTCTGTGTACGCGGTCAGCGGGGCGCCGTCCGGGCCGTGTCCGTTGATCTCGGCGAGCACGGCGTCGGCGACCGGCTCGTCGAGCGGCCCGTGCACCGGGTAGTCCCAGGTCAGGTCCTGTACGGGTCGGTCCATCGGGTCGGTGGAGGCGGCCAGTTTCGCCTTGATCCGCCGGCCGAGGTGGTACATGAACCACAGGTCGCTGCGGGCGTCGCCCTCGGGTTCGACGGCCGCGTGGTGCCACTGCACCCAGCGGTTGGTGTTGGTGAAGGAGCCGGACTTCTCGGTGTGCGCGGCGGCCGGGAAGAAGAACACCTCGGTGCCGATGTCCTCGGTGCGCAGTTCGCCGGTCTCGATCTCCGGGCCGTCCTGCCACCAGGTCGCCGACTCGATGAGGGAGAAGTCCCGTACGACCAGCCACTCCAGGTTGGCCATGCCCAACCGTTGCAGGCGGGTGTTGGCGGAGCCGACGGCGGGGTTCTCCCCCATCAGGAAGTAGCCCTCGCAGACGCCGTCGAGCTGGGCCATGACGGTCTCGTACGTGGCGTGCGCGCCGGTCAGACGCGGCAGGTGCCCGAAGCAGTAGTCGTTGCCGGCGGTGGCCGCGTCGCCGTAGTACGCCTTGAGCAGGCTGACGAAATAGGCCCGCATGTTGCCCCAGAAGCCCTTCTCGGTGCGGCTGGAGCGGACGAAGGTGTCCAGGTCCTGGTGCGCGTGGGCGTGCGGCATCGGCAGGTAGCCGGGCAGCAGGTTGAACAGGGTGGGGATGTCGCTGGAGCCCTGGATGGAGGCGTGGCCGCGCAGGGCCTGGATGCCGCCGCCGGGGCGGCCGATGTTGCCGAGGAGCAGTTGCAGGACGCTCGCGGCCCGGATGTACTGCGCGCCGACCGTGTGCTGGGTCCAGCCGACCGCGTAGACGAAGGCGCTGGTGCGGTCGCGGCCCGAGTTGGCGGTCAGCTCCTCGCACACCCGCAGGAACGTCTTCTTCGGCACGCCGCAGATCCGCTCGACCATCTCGGGGGTGTAGCGGGCGTAGTGGCGCTTGAGGACCTGGTAGACGCAGCGCGGGTGCCGCAGCGTCTCGTCGCGCGGCGCCTGCTGCGCGGTGCGGGCGCCGCCGGAGCCGTGCGACTCGGGGCCGCCGGCCTCCTGGACACGGGCCTCGTACAGCTCGTCGACCTCGCCCGACGGGGCCTGCACCGCGACGCCCTCGTACTGCCAGCTCAGGGTGTCGTAGTGGGTGGTGGCCTCGTCCAGGCCGGAGAAGACGCCGTCCAGGTCCTCGGTGTCCCGGAAGTCCTCGCCGACCAGGGTGGCGGCGTTGGTGTAGTTCAGGACGTACTCGCGGAAGTCCTTCTCCTCGGTCAGGACGTGGTGGACGAGCCCGCCGAGGAAGGCGATGTCGCTGCCCGCCCGGAGGGGGACGTGCAGGTCGGCCAGGGCGCTGGTGCGGGTGTAGCGCGGGTCGACGTGGATGACGCGGGCGCCGCGGGCCTTGGCCTCCATGACCCACTGGAAGCCGACGGGGTGCGCCTCGGCGAAGTTGGAGCCCTGGATGACGATGCAGTCGGCGTGCTGGAGGTCCTGCATGAAGGTGGTCGCGCCGCCGCGCCCGAAGGAGGTGCCGAGGCCGGCGACGGTGGAGCTGTGGCAGACCCGGGCCTGGTTCTCCACCTGGACCACACCGAGGCCGGTCAGCAGCTTCTTGATGAGGTAGTTCTCCTCGTTGTCGAGGGTGGCGCCGCCCAGGCTGGCGATGCCCAGGGTGCGCGCCGTGTAGAGCCCTTCGCCGGACTCCCACTCCCAGGTGCGGCGGCGGGTCTCGACAACCCGGTCGGCGACCATGTCCATGGCCGTCTCCAGGTCCAGCGGCTCCCAGTCCGTTCCGTACGGGCGCCGGTGGAGCACCTGGTGGCGGCGGGCCGAGCCGGTGGTGAGCTGGAGCGTCGCCGATCCCTTGGGGCAGAGCCGGCCGCGGCTGACGGGCGAGTCCGGGTCGCCCTCGATCTGGACGACCTTCTCGTCCTTGACGTACACCTGCTGGCCGCAGCCGACCGCGCAGTACGGGCAGACGGAGCGCACCATCCGGTCGGCGGTGTCGGTGCGCGGGCGCAGCCGCTCCGTGTACGGCGACATCGCGGCGCGGCCCCGGCCCAGCGGGTCGCCCCCGGTGAGCTGCCGGTACACGGGCCAGTCACGGACCCGTTTGCGCACGCCCATCGCTTTCCTCCAGCGCGTCTGCGGTCCGCCACGGCGGGTGGCCGGCGGCGGGTGCCCCCCTCAAAGGCTCGCCCGCCGGAGCCCCGGCGGCGAGCGGGGGCGGCCGGCGGGGCACCGGGCGGCAGGCCGGTACCGCCGGTGTCCGGCCGGCGGCGCGAGGGCGGGTTCCCCGCGCCGGGCCGGGAAAACCCGCGTGGACCGGCGAAGATCCACGAGCGGTGGGCCCGCGCCTTCCACCGTACGGGCGGGAACGCGCCCGCGTGGCCCCGTACCCGTCGCAACGCGCCCGCCTCGCGTCGTACGGGTGAGCGGCACCACGGGCGGAATCGGACCGTACGGTGATTGACCCGTCCGGGCCCGGGGAACCCCTGGCCCATGGCTGTCGATCACACGCAGGCACCGGTTCTGGAGGCGCTGGCCCGCTACCGGCAGGCCGGGGAGGTCTCCTTCACCCCGCCGGGGCACAAGCAGGCCCGCGGCGCCGACCCGCTGGTGCGGGAGGTGCTGGGCGACGCGGTCTTCCACAGCGATCTGCTGGCCTCCGGCGGTCTGGACGACCGGCTGGGCCGGGGCCGGGTGCTGGAGCGGGCCGAAGCGCTGATGGCGGACGCGGTGCACGCCTCGCACACGTTCTTCTCCACCTGCGGCAGTTCCCTGTCCGTCAAGGCGGCGATGCTGTCCGTCGCGGGTCCGCACGAGAAGCTGCTGGTCGGCCGGGACGCGCACAAATCCGTGGTGTCCGGTCTGATCCTGTCCGGCGTACGGCCGATCTGGGTGGACCCGCAGTGGGACGCGGAGCGCCGGATCGCCCATCCGCCGCCGGTCGCGGCGTTCGAGCGGGCCTTCGAGGAGCATCCCGACGCACGCGGTGCGCTGGTGACCAGCCCGACGCCGTACGGCGCCTGCGCGGACCTCGACGCGCTGGCGAAGGTGTGCCACCGGCGAGGGCGCCCGCTGGTCGTGGACGAGGCGTGGGGAGCGCATCTGCCCTTCCACCCGGATCTGCCGTCCTGGGCGATGGACGCCGGCGCCGACGTCTGTGTGACGAGCATCCACAAGATGGGCAGCGGCCTGGAGCAGGGTTCGGTGTTCCATCTCCAGGGCGACCTGGTCCGGCCGACGGTGCTGAAGTCCCGGGCCGACCTGTTCGGTACGACCAGCCCTTCGGTGCTGCTGTACGCGGGCCTGGACGGCTGGCGGCGGCAGATGGCCCTGCGGGGCCGGGACCTCCTCGGCCGGGCCCTGGACCTGGCCGCGCGGGTGCGGGCCGCCATCGAGGAGATCGACGGGCTGCACGTCAACGACCGGGCCGACTTCTGCGGTCCGGGGCTGGCCGACGCCTTCGACCCGCTGCCCGTGGTGATCGACGTCAGCGGACTGGGCACGTCCGGCTACCGGGCCGCCGACTGGCTGCGCGAACACCGCCGCGTCGACGCCCATCTCGCCGATCACCGGCGGATCAGCGCCCAGCTCACCCACGCCGACGACGACACGACGGCGGGCGTGCTGCTCGACGCGCTGCGTGACCTGTCGCGGCACGCCGCCGACCTGCGCCCGGCCCCCGAGGTCGAGGTGCCGACGCCGGGCGAGCTGCGGCTGGAGCAGGTGTGCCTGCCGCGGGACGCCTACTTCGGCGAGGTCGAGGACGTACCGGTGAGCGCGGCGGCCGGCCGGATCGTGGCCGAGATGCTGACGCCCTACCCGCCGGGCATCCCGGCCGCGCTGCCCGGCGAACGGCTCGACAGGCCCGTGGTGCGCTACCTGACGAGCGGGGTGCGGGCCGGGATGAACGTGCCGGACGCCGCCGACCCCGAGCTGAAGTCCGTCCGGGTGCTCGTGGAAGGAAACGGCTGACATGCGTACGGCGCTCATCGTGATCGACATGATCAACACGTACGAGCACGAGGACGCCGAGCGGCTGCTGCCGTCGGTACGCGACGCGCTGCCCGGCATGCTGCGCGTGCTGGAGCGGGCCCGCGCGAAGGGCTCGGACGTCGAAGTCATCTACGTCAACGACAACTTCGGCCGGTGGCGCTCGCACCACGACGAGATCCTCCGTACGGCGCTGGACGGGCCGCACGCCGACCTGGTGGAGCCCCTGCGCCCCGACGCCGCCTCACTGTTCGTGGTCAAGGCCCGGCACTCGATCTTCTACGAGACGCCGCTGGGGTACCTGCTCAGTCAGCACGGCATCGGGCGGATAGTGCTCTGTGGCCAGGTGACCGAGCAGTGCGTCCTGTACTCGGCCCTCGACGCGCACATCCGGCACCTGGACGTCACGGTCCCGCGCGACGCGGTGGCCCACATTCACGCCGATCTCGCCGATGCCGCCCTGCGGATGATGGAGCGGAACATGGGCGCGGACGTGACGGAGTCGACGGCGGAGCAGCTCTTCGGCTGACTTCGGGACACAGCAGTGCCAGGAACCGCCCCCCTTCCGGCCGCTTCCTCCGGCCCGAACGGCCGCTCCTCCCCGCCCGCACCGAAGTGCCCCCTGGTCAAACGGGGGCGCGTGGTGGCCAGTTGAAGGCACACTCCACGCTGAAGCGGATGAACGCGGCGCCGACCACCAGCAGTGCGGAAGCGGCCATCACCCCGTCCCGCCGTCCCCGGTACGGCGGGGATTGTCCCCGCGTACGGGCGGGCTCACCTCCTGGCGTGCCCCTTCTACCCCCAATGGTCGATATGTCGATTTAGGAGTACTTTGGGAGGTGGCATCGGGGGCATCACCGACCTTGGTGGTGACATCTCTTCGAGGGAGCGAATGATGCTTGCCCAGACCCTTCAGCCCACCGGCCTCACACTCGACAAGGAAGCACTCGGGTGGGTGGCGGCCCAGCCCGAAGCGCCGCTGAGCGACGCGCCCGTCCCCGCCCCGCACGGCGCCGCCTGGGGCGTCCTGCTCCTGGGCCTCCTGATCTCCCCCAAGGAGCCGAAGGAAACGAAGCGCCGGTGATCTCCGAGCGTTCACGGACCGCCCACAGCGAATCGGCCGACCAGTTGGCCCGTCGCGCCCTCGATGCCCTCCGGGGCACCGGGGGCGCCGCCGTGGCCGCGGCCCATGTCGAGGCAGCCGCGTCGGAGTCCGGGGGCGACCCGGCGGTGGCGCTGGGCGCCGTCCGCATCCTGGGGGCGGACGTCCTCGCACCGTATGTACTGACCGGTCAGGCCCCCTCCGCCGGTGAAACGGCCGCCGTCGGCCTGGCACTCAGTGCCCTGCCGCCCGACGAGGCGCCACCCCCGCCGCCGCCCGCCGGCACCGAGGAAGCGTGGGTCATGGCCTGGATCGACTGGGGACTCGCCACCGTGCTGGCCCGCCTCGATCCCGCCAACTCACCGGTCCGGGCGGCGCCTCTCCCCCAGGGCCCGCCGCGCTGCGACGACTCCGCACCCCGCGGCCTGCCACCCGCCACCGTCACCGGCGGCGGTCAACCGGACGGCACCGGCAGCCCCGTACGGGAAGGCTGGGTGTCCTGGTCCGTACGCATGGGGAAGCTGGCCTCACTCGCCCTGCCGGGACTGGACGGGCCGGTGCACGCCGCCGCCCGGTCCGGAGCCCTGGGCCTGGCCCGCGGTGCCACCCGCGCCGCGCTGCGGCGGGACCACCCCACCGCCGCCCGTATCACCCGCTGGCTGGCCTGGCTCCGCGCCGACGGGGCCGCGCTGCCGCTGGATCCCGCGCCCCTGACCGAGCACATCGCGCTGCTCGGCGGCGGCGACCGCCCCGCGCTGGACACCGCCGTCGCCCGCCGGCTGCTCGGCCTGGAGGACATATGAGTCCCGCCCCGGCGCAGACCGCGCACACCATCGGCTCCCGGGCCCTGGCCTGGCTGCACGCCAACCGCGAGCACGGCAGACTCTCCGACTGCCCCCGGGCCGACCTCCTCGACGACGCCGACACGTACAAAGGTCTGGGTGAAACGGCGCTCGCGGCCTCCCTGGTCCTGCGCGGCGGCGTCGCCGGAACCACGGAACTGGCCCTGGCCCGCGAGCTGCTGGAGTTCTGCTGGCAGCAAGTGGACAGCGGGGCGCTGCTGTACGAGCGGCTGCTGCGCCATCCGCTCAAGACCGACCCGCTGGAGACCTACGCCCACTTCGTCCGCGGCGGCTACCGCCACCCGCAGTTCGAGCGGCTGGCCGCCCACACCGTCACGCTGCGTTCGACGCACGCCGTGGAACACGTACCGAACCGGCGGCTCGCGGTTGCCAACTCCGCACGCGTCACCGGCCTCGACCACGGCCCGGCGGCCCACGACTGGGCCACCCTGACCCGGGCCACCTGGCTCGGGGCCACCCCCGAGCCCTGGCACATCGACTGGCTGACCGGATACGGCGTCACCCACGTCGTCTTCCACCTCACCGACTGGGGCCGCCTGCCCGCCGAACTCCCCGCCGACATCGCGGAATACCTCACCCGGTGGCTCCCGGCGTGGACCGAGATCTGGGCGGAGAGCGGCCAGTGGGACCTGATGGCCGAGCTGATGATCGCCGGCGCCTGTCTGCCGGAGCCCTGGACGGAGACCGACGACTGGCAGCGGCTGGCCGGCCTCCAGCGCGACGACGGGCTCGTGCCCCGCGACGACCAGCCCGTCGAAGGCGACCCGGCCGAACTCTTCGACGCCCACCAGCACCCCACCGTCGTGGCCGTCGTCGCGGGCACCGTCGCCCTGACCCGAGCGCTCGGTGCCACCGGGCAGCCCGGCCCATGACGGCGCCGGCCCCGGGCCCGGCGGCACATGGCCGGCCCGAAGCGCTGCTGCGGCACCTGCCGGAAGCACTGCTGTCGGCCGCCCCGGACGCGAGTGCCGTCGCCGTCGGCCTGTACCGGCGCGGGCAGCGGGCCTTCCTCGTCCGGGGCAGCACCGCGTTCGAGGGCGGGGTGCCGGTGGAGCCGTCCACCCGCTTCGAGATCGGCTCCCTCACCAAGACGTTCACCGCGCTGCTCTTCGCCGAGCACGCCGCCCGGGGCGAGGTGGGCCACCACGATCCCGCCGTCCGCCATCTGCCGCCGGGCACGCGCGTCCCCGTACGCGGTACCCCCATCACCCTCACCCACCTGGCCACCCACACCTCGGGCCTGCCCCGCCTGCCGCCGGGGCTGCTGCGCTCCGCCGCCCGCCGCCTCCCCACCAACCCCTACGCCGGCTTCACGCGCGCGGACGTGCTCCGCGCCCTGGCCCACACCCGGCTGCGGTCCCGGCCGGGTGCGCGGGTGCGGTACTCCAACTTCGGTGTCGGCCTCCTGGGGCACGCGCTGTGCGGCGCGGCGGGGGGACTCCCGTACGAGGACCTGCTCGCGGCCCGCGTCCTGCGACCCCTCGGCCTGTACGACACCAGTGCCACGGCCGACCCGCCCCCCGGAGGCACCCAGGTCACCGGCCACTGGCACCGCCGCCCCCGGCCGCCGTTCAGCATCCCGGGCCTGCCGGGCGCCGGCGCCGTCCGCTCCAGCGCCCGCGACCTCCTGACCCTCGCCGAGGCACTGGCCGGCCCGGGAGAGGCGGCCGTCACCGGCGTACCGTCGGCGCCCTTGCGCACGGCCCTGGAGGACGTGACCCGCCCCCGGCTCGTCCTGCCCCGCACGACCTCCCGGCTCGCCCTGGTCTGGAACATCCGCCCCCGGCCCGACGGCCCGGACCTCTACCACCACTCGGGCGGCACCCGCGGCTGCACGGCCTTCGCCGGCTTCAGCCCACAGCACGACACCGCGCTGATCGCCCTGGCCAACTGCGCACCGGGCTTCGGCGCAGCCTTCGTCCAGGAGGCGTACGACGCCCTGTCGGCCCTGCTACGTGATCCCTGACGGCCTCGACCGCACCAGTACTCCCCGTACCGGCCCTACCCGTACGCCTCGCCGCCCAGCTCCAGACCCGCCGTACCCGCCGTCGCGTCGGCCAGCCAGCCGCGGAAGGCGTCCAGGTCGGACTCCGGCAGCCCGACCTCGATGCGCACGTCGGCCCCGTACGTCACCTCGCGCACGGCCCGGCCCGTGGTCCGCAGATCGTTCTCCACCCGTCCGGCACGCTGGTGGTCGACGGTGACGGTGACCAGGCGGAAGCGCTGCCGGGTGACCGTGCCGAGCGCGTCCAGGGTCTCCCCCACGGCGCCCCCGTACGCGCGGATCAGACCGCCGGCCCCCAGCTTGATGCCGCCGAAGTAGCGGGTGACGACCGCGACGACGTACCGCACCTCGCGGCGCACCAGCATCTGGAGCATCGGCACCCCCGCGGTCCCACCCGGCTCGCCGTCGTCGCTGGCCTTCTGCACCCCGCCGTCGGCTCCGAGAACGTACGCGAAGCAGTGGTGCCGCGCGGTGGGATGCTCCTTGCGGACGCGCGCGATGAAGTCCTGGGCCTCGGTCTCGGTCGCGACGGGGGCGAGCGCGCAGATGAAGCGGGACTTGTTGATCTCGATCTCGTGAACACCCTCGCGCGCGAGAGTCCGGTACTGCTCCTGCATCAGACCACCCTATGCGCCGCACGACGAAAGCCGGCACCCGCGGGAATCCTCACCCCCGCGCACACGTTGAGCGAACCAGACGGCCGCCACCGCACGGCCGCGTCCGAGCGGCCCCGGCCCGACCCACGGGAGGCAACTGTGTACGGCGATCCGGCGACCATCCGCAGGATCCTTCAGGACTCCGGCACCACCTGGGCCGTCGTGGGCCTGTCCCGGAACGAGAACCGCGCGGCGTACGGCGTCGCCGACGTCCTCCAGCGGTACGGCAAGCGCATCGTCCCGGTCCACCCGAAAGCCGAGCCGGTCCACGGCGAACAGGGCTACCCGTCCCTGGCCGCGATCCCGTTCCCGGTCGACGTCGTGGACGTCTTCGTCAACAGCGACGCGGCAGGCGGCATAGCCGACGAGGCCGTGGACATCGGGGCCAAGGCGGTCTGGTTCCAGCTCGGCGTCATCGACGAAGCGGCGTACGACAAGGTCAGGGCCGCCGGTCTGGACATGGTGATGGACCGTTGCCCGGCCATCGAGATACCCCGCCTGGGCTGACGCGCCGGGCATTCCGCCGCCACGGGACCTCTTCCCCGGGAAGCGCCATTGGTGGAAAGCACCGTGGCAAGCGGTCGCAACGACATCAGCGGGACGCGGCCGCGGGGAGGGTTCGATGCGGACGACACAGCGGACGGGCTTCGCGACGTTCGTCTGCGCGTTCGCTCCGGAAGGGCCGCGGGCGGGCTCGATCATCTTCGCTGCACCGCCACCAGCGAGGTGTGGCGCTCGTTCCGGGAGTGTTCGTCGGTCACCCACGGGGTGGGCGCCGAGGCCGGGCGGAACCGGATCCAGCCGGCGGGGACCGTGCGCCGCCCTGGCCTCGCCCCCGCTCCCAGCCCCGCTCCGCCGGTACGAACGCCTCAGCGGTGCCGCTCGATGAGCGTGCGGGCCATGTCCTGCGCCCGCCGGGCGGCCTCGGTGTCGCCCTCGGCCGCCGAGATGATCGACCCCTTCATGAGGATGTGCCAGGAGCGGGCGAAGTCCTCGGTGTCCCGGAGCCCGGCCTCCTCGGCCAGGGACCGCACGATGGCGCGGATGTTCTCCAGGTAGCCGATGCTCGCTCTCCCCAGCGGGTGTTCCCGGCCCATCTCCAGCAGCACGTTGATGAAGGTGCAGGCGTCGAAGTCGGGCAGGCGGAACCACTCGTCGAACACATCGAAGACGGCGAGGAGCCGCCCCTCCGCGTCCGTGCCCCGCCCCCGGGCGCCGGCCTCCACGAAACCGCGGGTCCAGCGCTCCTCGCGGCGTTCGAGGAACGCCAGCACCAGGGCGTCCTTCGAGGGGAAGTTGCGGTAGAGCGTGGCCTTGGCCACACGGGAGCGGGCGATCACCTCGTCGACGCCGACCGCGCGGATGCCGCGCCGGGAGAACAGCTCGTAGGCCGTCTCCAGGATGCGCTCGCGTGCCTGGGCGGGCGGACGGACTGCCGGCACCGTGCCTTCGGCGGCCGTCGCGTCCCCTGGAGCCATCGTGTCCCCCTGACAACGTGGGCGGTGATTGTGGACAGGCTCGTCCGACCCTGACACGGTAAGGGCATGGCCCCTGAGACAGAACTGTCTGGCCCGGACTTCCTGAACATCTTGACGGTCCGCACCCGTCTGCACGGCGACCGGGCGGTGCTCCGCCCGAGAGGAGAGATCGACTGCGCTTCCGTACGCCTGCTCGACCAGGCCCTGGCCGGGCTGCCGGCGATGACCAGCAGCGTCACCCTGGACATCGCCGAGGTCACCTTCATGGACTCCGCCGGCCTGCACTTCGTGGAGCGCCTGCACGCCTTCGGCCACCGGCGCCGCATCCTGGCCCGCACCCGTAACTGGGGCAGCCAGCCGAGCCGACTACGGGAAGTCGCCCGGCGCCCCTGACCTTCCCGGCCCGGAATCTCCCCCCTTCGGCGGCACGGTCCGTACGGCGCCGGGTGGTCACCCCGGGGTGCCGGCGGCTAGCGTCCGCGCATGGAAGGAGTCCAGGCAGTCTTCGATCCCTGGTCGCCGGGTTTCGTCGCCGACCCGTACCCCGCCTACGCCGAACTGCGTGCCCGCGACCGGGTGCACCACTTCGAGCCCTCCGGCCAGTGGCTCGTCCCGCACCACGCGAACGTCTCGGCCCTGCTCCGCGACCGCCGGCTGGGCCGTACCTACCGGCACCGCTTCACGCACGAGGAGTTCGGGCGCGACGCGCCGCCGCCGGAGCACGAGCCGTTCCACGTCCTGAACGACAACGGGCTGCTCGACCTGGAGGCGCCCGCCCACACCCGTTGTCCGCCGGCTGGTCGCGAAGGCGTTCACGCCCCGTACGGTCGAGCGGCTGCGGCCGTACGTCGAGGACCTGGCGGACCGGCTGGTCCGGGATCTGGTCGCGGACGGCGGCGGGGACCTCGCGGCGCGGGTCACGGAGCCGCCGCCGGTCGCGGTGATCGCCGAGATGCTCGGTGTGCCGGAGGGCGACCGGCCTCTGCTGCGGCCGTGGTCGGCCGCGATCTGCGGCGTGTACGAGCTGAACCCGTCCGCCGACACGGCCCGGCGGGCGGTCGCCGCTCCCCGTGAATTCCTCACGTATCTGCGGGAGTTGATTGCCGTCCGGCGGGCGGGCCCGGGGGACGACCTGATCTCCGGGCTGATCGCCGCGTACGACGAGGGTGCGTCGCCCAGTGAGCAGGAGATGGTCTCCACCTGCGCCCCGCTGCTGAACACGGGGCACGAGGCGAGCGTCGACGCCACGGTCAACGGCTGGTACGCGCTCTTCCGCAACCCGGCGCAACTGGCGGCCCTGCGCGCGGATCCGGCCGGGCTGCTGCCCACGGCCGTCGAGGAGCTGCTGCGCTACGACACCCCGCTCCAGCTCTTCGAACGCTGGGTGCTGGACGACATCGAGATCGACGGCACGGTCGTCCCGCGCGGCAGCGAGGTGGCGCCGCTCTCCGGCTCGGCCAACCACGACCCGGCGGTCTTCGCCCGCCCCGAGGAGCTGGACCTCACCCGTAAGGACAACCCGCACCTCTCCTTCGGCGCCGGCGTCCACTACTGCGTCGGCGCTCCCCTGGCCCGCCTCGAACTGGCCGCTTCGCTGGCGGCGTTGCTGCACGGGGCACCGTCCCTGCGGCCGGCCGCCGTGCCGGAGCGCAAGCCGAACCTCGTGACGCGGGGACTGCGCGAGCTGCTGGTCGAGGTGTGACGGCCCCGCACCGGGACTCGCCGGACAGCGGGCCGGGGCCGGCGGTTCCGGGAGCGGCGGTCCGGGCGGTGCCGGTCTCTCGGGCGGGCTAGCCGGCCCCGCCACCCACCGCTTCTTCCGGTACGTACACCACCCACACCTGGCCGGACGCGAACTTGAGCGGCACCCCCGACGCGGTGGTGACATCCGTACCGCCGTCGGCGGACGGCCGTGACCAGCGGGCTTCGTACGCCTTGCCGTCGCGCAGCACCCGCGCGGGTCCGGAGCCGGTGGTCTCGGTGTACGGGGAGGGGGCGCCCCAGCGGTCGTGGTAGCGCGAGGGGCGGATCCGTACGCCCTGGACGACGACCGTGGGGGCGGCGAGCCGCTGCCCGGAAGCGGTCTTGGCCGGTGTGCCGTCCATGGACACCAGCCAGCCCCGCCGCTCCGCCGACCAGTCGAAGGAGAAGCGGGCGGCCGGATAACGGGCCGTGTACGAGGACGTGGCGCGGCCGCCCGACGGAGCGGCGCCGAAGCGGAATCCGATGTCGCGGGCGGTGCTCGCGCCAGGGGCCGCCTTCAGGGCGCGTTCGGGGCGGAGGTAGAGGTTGTGCGGCGCCGAGCGGTCCCGGTCGCGGAAGTAGGCTTCGCCGGTCCTGCCCGGCGGCTGCGGGTACAGCGGGGCCGCCTCGACGACGGGCTCCAGTTTCGCCTGCGTGCCGGAGTAGGCGAAGGCGGGGCGGCCGAACTGGCGCAGCAGTTCCAGGTCCGACTCGCGGGCGCTGCGTACGGGGCCGACGGCCGACGGCAGCCGGGAGGAGTAGACGGCCAGCAGCCGCGACAGCCCCGACTCGACCCGCTCCACGTAGACGATGTCGGCGGCGTCGAGGCCCGTCTGGGGGCGCGCGGCACGTACGTTGTCGATCTTCACGGCGATCACCGGGGCGGCCCGCGCGGCCTTCCCCGTGAAGGGCGAACGCCCGTCGGGCGTACCGCCCTGCTGACAGCCGCTCGACACGCCGGCCAGCAGGGCGCAGAGCAGTGCCGCTCCCGCCCGCACCGTACGCTTCTTCGTTCGCACCGCCGACCTCCCGTCAGTGCCGCCCCGTCCGTCGAGGACACCACAGGAACGGCCGCGTGGCGAGAGGGCGCAGGCGGGCCGGGCGCCCGACGCGGTCCCGGGCGGCCCGGTGGGCGCCGGGCCGCGGCGCGATGGCATGCTGACGGCGTGAACCGACCCGAGATCCACTTCGCTGTCGCCCCCGAGCTGCGGCTCTTCGTCTCCGCCGGCCGACGCCAGGGGCGGACCGCCCTGCTCACGGACGGGACGTCCACCCTCGGACACGTCGTGGAATCGCTCGGTGTCCCGCTCACCGAGGTGGGCCGCCTGCTCGTGGACGGGCGGGAGGTGCCGGTGTCGCATGTGCCGCGGAACGGCGAGTCGGTCGAGGTGGGCGCGGTCGAGCGGCCGCAGGAGGTGCCGGGCGCCCCGCTGCGGTTCCTGCTCGACGTGCACCTGGGGACGCTCGCGCGGCGCCTGCGGCTGCTGGGCGTGGACGCGGCGTACGAGAGCGAGGACATCGGCGACCCGGCCCTGGCCGCGCGGTCGGCTGCCGAGCGGCGGGTGCTGCTGTCCCGGGACCGCGGGCTGCTGCGGCGGCGCGAGAACTGGGCGGGGGCGTACGTCTACAGCGACCGCCCCGACGAACAACTGCGCGATGTGCTGGGCCGGTTCGCGCCGGAACTCGCGCCGTGGACCCGGTGCACCGCCTGCAACGGCCTGCTCCGGGAGGCGGCGAAGGGCACCGTCGAGGAGCGGCTGGAAGGCGGTACGCGGCGTACGTACGACGTGTTCGCCCAGTGCACCGCCTGCGACCGCGTGTACTGGCACGGCGCGCACCACGCGCGGCTGGAGGCCGTCGTCGCCGCCGCGGTACGCGAGTTCGGCGGCACCGCGGCACCACAGGGCGGCGCTGCCGCCCACGGGTGAGACCGGGCGGAACACCGCCCCGAGGCCCTGGCCCCGCGCTCGGCCCCGGTCTCTCAGGACGCTTCGGTGGCCGCCCCCGTGGCCGCTGTGCCGTGCCCCGGCTCCACCGGCAGCGCGGCGTCCGCCCCGGCCTCCAGGGCGGCCAGGGCCATGAGCTCCCTGGACGTCACGCCCTCGGGCACCGGTACCGGCGCCGGGGTGCGCAGCGGCGGCTGCCAGCCCGCTTCCGGGTCCCAGGAGCGGACGACCCTGGCGGGCGCCCCGGCCACCACCGCGTGGTCGGGGACCTCGCCCCGTACGACCGCGCCGGCCGCGACCACCACGTTGCGGCCGAGCCGGGCACCCGGGAGGATCACCGCCCCGGTGCCCACCCAGCTCCCCGGGCCGATCGAGACGGGCTCGCTGCGCGGCCACTGCTTGCCGACCGGCAGTTCGGGGTCGTCGTAGCTGTGGTTGGTGGTCGTGACGTACACGCCGGGGCCGAAGAAGCAGTCGTCGCCGATGGTCAGCCGGACGTCGGCGATCACATGGCTGCCGCGGCCCAGAACGACGCCGTTGCCGAGGGTGAGGATCGGGTCGGTGCCGAGGTCGAGGTCGGGCATCATCCCGGCGGTCAGCGTCACGTCCTGGGCGATGATGCAGTACTCTCCTATCTCGATCCACGGGTCGCCGAAGACGGTGCCCTGCGGGAAGGCCAGCCGGGCGCCCGCCCCCAGGCGGCGGAAGCGGTACGGTCCCGGGCGCTCGGCGGTGACGGCGCCCGCCTCCCGTACCCAGCGCGCTCCGCGGTGCACCGCGCGGGACACCGCCCGGCGGCGCCACGCCGCCACGGATGAGAACACGTTCTTCTTCGGCACCCGCTCACCGTACTCAGGCCGGTGTGCCGACCGCCCCGCCACCCCCTGTGATCTTCACCCCACCGCCGGGCGCCGGCCCCGCCCGGCAGCGGTCCGGCGCCGACGGGACAGCGTCCGGCGGCCCGCCTATCGTTGGGGCATGGAACCCGCCGCGCAGGCTGCCGAGGGCCGTCGCGAGTCGGCCGAGGAGCGCGCCGACCGGCGGTGGAACGAGCTGCTGCAAGAGGTCAGGGTGGCCCAGACCGGTGTGCAGATCCTCTTCGGCTTCCTGCTGACCGTCGTCTTCACGCCCCGTTTCCCCACCCTCGCGGCGCCCGAACGGGCCATCTACGTGGTGACGCTGTGCCTGGGCGCGGCGGCCACCGGCGCTCTCATCGGCCCGGTCGCCTTCCACCGGTTCGTCACCGGGCGCAACATCAAGCCGCAGACCGTCGTCTGGGCCTCCCGGCTGACCATCGTCGGCCTGCTGCTCCTGCTGGCGACCATCATCTCGGCGTTCCTGCTCATCCTGCGCGTCGCGCTGCACGACAGCGCCGTCCCGTGGATCGTCTCGGGCCTGGTCGCGTGGTTCCTGCTGTGCTGGTTCGCGCTGCCCGCCTGGGCGCGGCACCGGTACGCGGGTGACAGGTGAGCGCCACCGTGCCGCGCCCCGCGTCCGCACCGTGTCGAACGGCGGGGCGCGCGAACCCGGGATACCGTCCACATCACAGGTGACCGGGCCACCACGGTGTGCTCACACCCTGTCGATCCCCGAGGAGCTGCCATGATCCGGGCCCTGGCCTTCGTCTGCACCCTGCACCCCTCCCCCACCTCCTCCAGCAGCCAGTTGCTGGCGGACCAGGTACTGGCCGAGCTGGGCGGCCTCGGGGCACAGTGCGAGTCCGTACGCGTCGCCGACCACGACATCCGTCCCGGTGTCGCCGTGGACATGGGCCACGGCGACGCCTGGCCGGGGCTGCGCGAGAAGCTCCTGGCCGCCGACATCGTGCTGCTGGCCACCCCGATCTGGCTCGGCCACCCGTCCAGCCTGTGCCAGCGGGTGCTGGAGCGGATGAACGCCGACATCGCCGAGACCGACGAGCAGGGACGCCAACTGATGTACGGCAAGGTCGGCGCGGTGGCCGTCGTCGGCAACGAGGACGGCGCGCACAAGGTCAGCGCCGATCTGTTCCAGGGCCTGAACGATCTCGGCTTCTCCCTGGCGCCCAACGCCGTCACGTACTGGGTGGGCGAGGCACAGCACGGCACGGACTACCAGGACCTGGACGAGCGGCCGAAGGCCGTGGCCGCCACGACACGCACACTGGCCGTGAACGCCGTGCACCTGACGCGGCTGCTGCGCCAGTACTCCTATCCGCCGTCGTCGTGAGGACGGCGGCCGGTCAGTGGCCGCGCCGGCCGCGCCGTACGGGCCCCAGCACGGCGCACACCGCCGCGCCCGCCGCTGCCGAGGCGGCCGCCACGAGCACGGGGTGACGTGCGAGGGCCGCCTGGGGTGACCGCGGGTGGGAGCTGTCGTCGAAGACGCCATGCGCGCCGTGGTCGGTGCCGTCGGGGCCGTCCGCCGGGTGCCACAGGTTCTCCGGCCGGTCCGGGCCCGCCTGTTGGTCCCTCTGCTGCGAGGCGTAGCCCGTACGGGCGAGATAGCGGTCCAGGAGGGCGGGCGCGACCCGGTTGCCCAGGATGGACGCCACCGTGGAGCAGCCGACGTAGTACTGCTTGCGCCGCGGGTGGTCCGCCGCGTGCAGCACGGCCCGGGCGGCGACCTCCGGCTGGTAGACCGGGGCCACCGGCCGGGGGGACTTCGGCAGCCGGGACAGCACCCAGTCGAACTGCGGCGTGTTGACGGCTGGCATCTGGACGACGGTGATCGCCACCCGGCTGCCCTGGTGCAGCAGTTCGGTGCGGACGCTGGACGTGAAGCCGTTGATGGCGTGCTTGGCGCCGCAGTACACCGACTGCAAGGGTACGGAGCGGGCGCCCAGGGCCGAGCCGACCTGCACGATCGCGCCGGCGTCGCGCGGCAGCATCCGCCGCAGCGCGGCCCGCGTGCCGTTGACGAACCCCAGGTACGTCACTTCGGTGGCGCGGCGGTACTCCTCCGCGTCGACCTCCGTGAACGGCGCGAACACCGTGCTGAAGGCGTCGTTGACCCACACGTCGATCGGCCCGAAGGCGTCCTCCGTCGCCTCGGCGGCCGCTTCGACCTGGTCCGCGTCGGCCACGTCGGTGGGCAGCACCAGGGCCCGGCCGCCGCGCTCCTCGACCTCGGCCGCCGCGGCGTCGAGTCCGGTGCGGCCGCGGGCGACCAGCGCGACGTTCGCGCCCCGCGCGGCGAACAGCCGGGCGGTCGCACGGCCGATGCCGGCGCTGGCGCCGGTGATGACGACGGTCTGCGGCCCGGGCCGGTCCGGGCGGCTCACCGGGCACCGCGCGAGGCGCCGCCGAAGAGGCGGGCGAGGGCGCGGAAGGGCAGGGTGACGACGGTCGCGATCGCGTTCCCGATGGCACGGAACACATCAGCGATGGCGCTGAGCATGGGAACCTCCTTGGGGTGCGGATATGGCTGCGGCCGGATGACTACGGCAGTGGTGTGCCGCCGGTCGCGTTGACGATCTCCGCGGTGATGTAACCGGCCTGCTGGGACGCGAGGAAGACATAAGCGGGCGCCATCTCCACGGGCTGGGCGGCCCGCCCCAGCGGGCTCTGCTTGCCGAACTCGGTGGTGTCCGGCAGCGTCGACGGGATCAGCGGGGTCCACACCGGCCCGGGGGCCACCGCGTTGACGCGGATACCGCGTTCGGCGAGGTCACCGGCGAGTGCGTGGGTGAAGGTGACGATGGCGCCCTTGGAGGTCGCGTAGTCCAGCAGATGCGGGCTCGGCCGGTATGCCTGGACGGACGTCGTGTTGATGATGCTGCCGCCCTCGGGAATGTGCGGCAGCGACATCTTGGAGAGCCAGAACATGCCGTACAGATTGGTGCGCATCACCCGGTCGAACTGCTCCGTGGAAATGCCCTCGATACCCTCGGACTGCGCCATCTGATAAGCCGCGTTGTTGACCAGGACGTCGATACGGCCGAATGCGCGCACCACCCGGTCCACCAGATCGCGGCACTGCTCCTCCACGCGGATGTCGCACGACACCGCGAGGGCCTGCCGGCCCGCCTCCTCGACCAGCCGGACGGTTTCCCGCGCGTCCTTCTCCTCTTCTTCCAGATAGGTGAAGGCGACGTCCGCTCCTTCCCGGGCGAAAGCCAGCGCGACCGCGCGTCCGATGCCCGAGTCACCGCCGGTGATCAGCGTACGGCGGTCCCGCAGCCGTCCGGTGCCCTCGTACGACGTCTCGCCGTGGTCGGGCCGCGGCGCCATGTCCTCCGTCGCGCCGGGATGCGGCTGGTCCTGCTGGGGGAATTCCGGCTTCGGGTGTTCGTCCACGGGATTTCGCTGGTCGTTCCCGGTCATCGTGGATACCTCCAAACGCGTGTATGTCTACGCGGTACCCGTCCTGCCGCCGGGAACACGTGACGTCTTCACTCCTCCCCGGCGCCTTTCCGGTCCGTGTGCCGCGGGACAATGAACGCTAATGAACGCTCCGGAAAAGCGGTGCCTGCCGAAGAGTTCACAAAAAAGGGAGGCGCCGCGGGCGTCGCGTACGTACGGGTCGAGCCGGAGGAACCGGACGGCATCGCGCCGGCCGGTCCAAGGCGCAGGCCCGGCCAGTACGAACGCGCCACCGGGGCCGGCGTCCAGGGCCGGTCCTCGATGGCGCGTGCCGCTCTCGTCCAAGCGCTGTCCGGAGACGGCAGCGACGGCGGCCGGCGCTCCGCGAAACCGTCCTGACCTGCGGCGGAGCCGACCCGGCCGGACGGCGCGCCGAGGGCCGTCGGCGGGCGCTCAGCGCGAGAGGTCGGGGTCGTCGACGATGTGCACCGCGGCTTCCTCCGCCGATGCCGCCCCGCCGTCGATCCCCACGTCGCGGCCGATCTCGTCGTTGCGCAGCCGCAGGGCGTCGCCCTCGTCGGTGCCGGTCATCCGCCCAGCACGCTTGTCGCCCACCTGGCGGTCGACAGGCTCGCCGTCGGCGTCCTGCTGGTCGCCGATGCCGTCGCCGTCCGGCGGTTCGACGTCCGGTTCCTCCTCGGCGAGCCGTTCGTCGAGGCTCTCGCCCTCACGCTGTTCGTTGGCGGTGGTGCCCGTCCGGTTCACGGCCAGCGGCTTTTCGGGAGGCGAATAGCCCTGGTCCAGCATCTCGTCGTAGTCCGGTTCGTCGAGAGCGTCTTCCATGTCGAGTTCGTCGGACGTTCCCTGATTGTCGGACGCGGACGGCTGATAGACCTCGTCGCCCATCGCTTCATCGGACATGACTGCTCTCTTTCCAGCGCGGTGCCGGTTTCCCGCCCGCGGCGGGCTTCTCGGTACGGCCCGCCGCGGGCGGGGCATACTCCGGCGATGTCGGTGACGGTCGTTTCGGGTGCTTACGCGGTCGCGCTCCTCGCTATCGGCTGAGCCCCAGTGATTCCACGATGCGCTGTGCGTTCTCGTACCGCTCGTTCTCCGGGAGGCGCTCGGCCAGGGCGACCAGCCGGTCCGGCGCGTTGTTCTGCCGGAGAGTGCTGATGATGGTGGCGCGGTCGGCCGGGTACAGACCGCGGCGCAGGTGCTGGGCCATTTCGGTACGGATTTCCACGGCTTCCGGTGTCATACCGTCCGGAACACTGCCCGGCGCCGTGGTCCCGGCGGTCCGGCTCACCGCGGGCTGGTCCTCGCCCGACGGTTCCAGTTCGTGGTCCTCTTCGGCGCGCAGTGCGCGGTCGGCCTTCAATTCTCCCTGGAGTTCCTTCTTCATCATCTCGTCCCGGGCCGGGCCGGCCTTGTTCGTACCGTGATCCATTGCTTTTCTGCCTCCAGGACTCACCGATTTCTTTCCGTCCCCGCCCCGCACGTCCAAGCCCTCCCGTGCCATGCGTTACGGGGTGCCCGTTGGCCCTTTCGCGAAACAGCCCGAAGCCGAGAGCGAACGAGGGGAGCGCACGCGCCCCGGGCGCCCAGGTCCGGGTGCCGGCCCACCGGTCAGCCGGATCCGGGCCGGGCGAACGGGCCGGAGTCGGCGGATCCGCCGATGATCTGCCGGGCGACCTCGGTGAGCTTGCACTGGTGCGCACGGGCATGGCCGCGCATCGCCTGGAACGCGTCGTCGACGGTCCGGCCCTGGCGCTCGGCGAGCACGCCCTTGGCCTGCTCGATGACGACCCTGCTGTCCAGGGCGGTCTGGAGCTGGCGCGTGCGGTCCCTGAGCTCGTGCAGGTCCCTGCGGTACGCCAGCCCGATGGCCACGGCGTCGGCCAGTGCCTGCCCGGTCGTGACCTCCCTGCGAGCCAGCGCCCGGTGCTGGTGGAAGAAGTTGAGGGAGCCCAGCCGCCGGCTCCGGTAGCGCACCGGCAGGGCGGTGGCCGCGCTGAAGCCCTCGTCCAGCGCCTCGGTGGTGAAGCGCGGCCAGCGGGCCCGGCAGTCCGGGTGGCCCAGCGGTACGTCGGTCAGGCTTCTGCCCGTATGCCAGGCGTCCCGGCAGGGGCCCTCGTCGAGGGCGACTTGGAGGCGCTCCAGGCGGGTGGCCCTGGCGCCGAAGCCCACCGCCAGGGCCGGCCGCTCCCGGTCGCAGGCCATCAGCACACCGCCCGCCTGCACCCCGGGGAGCCGTAGGCAGTACTCGGCGAGCCGCTCCACGGGGCCCGCCGCGTCCTGCCCGGCGGCCGGGTCGGCGAGTTCGAGCAAGGCGGCGATCAGCAGTTCTTCCCGGTCCGACGCTGACATGGCGGGGCTCCCTTCGACAGGCCGTACCAGCGGCCGCGGCTCCGGGGCGGGCGCGCCACCCTGGTATGTACCTCGGGTATCCCGGAACCGGCCGGTGAAAGCTCCTGGTGGGGGCGCGGGCGTGCACCGGGGCGCGCGGTCCGTGGCCCGCGCCGGGGCGCTGCGCCGTCGCGGGCGCCCGCGAGTCCGCCCGCCCCGCGGAGTCCTCCCGTCCGGTGCACGGGACGGCTGCCCCGGCGGCACACGTCCGGCAGGGCTGCGACTCGGGCGCTAAAACGGGCCGGAAGGGGTACCCGCACCGACATGCGCTTAGCCGTCCTCGACGCCGGGTCGAACTCCGTACATCTGCTCATCAGCGAGGTGGTCGGCGGCGTGCCGCTGCCCGCGCACTCCCTGAAGGGTCCGGTCCACCTGGCCGAGCACGTGGCCACGGACGGGACGGTGCCCCCGAAGGCGGCACGGCGGCTGGCGGCGGCGGTGGCGCGGGCCCGGGAGCAGGCGGGGCAGTGGCGGTGCGACCGGCTGTTCGCGTACGCCACGGCGGTCGTCCGGGACGCCGCCAACCGCGACGAGGTGCTGGAGACGGTGCGGGCCGGAAGCGGGATGCGGCTGGCGGTGCTGCCCGGTGAGGTGGAGGCGGAGCTGACGTTCCGGGCGGCGCGGCGCTGGGTCGGGCTGCAGGCCGGTCCGATGGCGCTGCTGGACATCGGCGGGGGTTCGCTGGAGGTCGCGTTCGGCCGCGGCGCCCTGCCGGACTTCGCGTTCTCACTCCCCCTCGGCGCGGGGCGGCTGACCCGCGAGTTCCTGCCGGGCAAGGGCAGACCCGGCCGTACGGCGCTGCGGGAGCTGCGCCGGTACGTACGCGCCACGCTCAAGGACGTGGCGGCCCGGGTGCGCTGGGAGGAGCCGCACACCGTGGTGGCCACCTCCCGGATGTTCCAGCAGCTCGCCCGGTTGTGCGGAGCCGCGCCCGGCCGGGACGGCCCGTTCGTCGCGCGCCGGCTGGCCCGTACCGACCTGAAGGAAGCGGTGCGGGAGCTGTCGGCGCTGACCGCGGCCGAGCGGGCGGAACTGCCGGGTATCTCGGCCGCCCGCTGCCGCCAGGCGCCGGCCGGGGCCGTCGTCGCCCACCAGGCGATGAAGAGCATGGGGATCGACGAGGTCGTCCTCTGCCCGTGGGCGCTGCGTGAGGGCGTGCTGCTGCGTCATCTGGAGCAGGGCGGCCAGGACTGGTGGCCGGGTCCGGGGCCTCGGCACGAGGCCGCCGGGAGGGGCATCGCGTCCGGCAGCGGCACGTCGCCACGCGTCCCGCGCCAACTGCCGCTCGGCCGGGCGCCGGCCGACTGAGGACGTGGGTCCGTACGGGCCGGTGCCACGGTCGCGAGCGTCCCGTTCCGGAGGCCAGGCCGCGCTCAGGGCCCGGCAGCGGCCTTCCCGCGTCCGGAACCGTACTGCACCATCCATGCCGAACCACACCGGGCGTTCCGCGCCCCGTGCCGGAGACATCATGTACCTGTCGAACTACCACATCGCCGACCGCCTCGTGATCGAGGTTCCCGAGATCATCGACATCGCCAACACCGGCCAGGTCGCCGCCGGCCTCCAGGGCCTGCTGCGCGAACCCGAGGCCAACGGGGTCGTCATCGACCTGCGCGCCCCCATCATCACCGTGGCCGGACTACAGACCCTGCTGAGCTGCCAGCGGACCGCGCGGGAGCACGGCGTGACGCTGAGCGTGGCCGCGGACCGCCCCATGGTCCGCAAGGCGTTCCGCCTCACCGGCGTGCACCGCACCATCCCGCTGCACAGCTCGCTGGAGGACGCCCTCGCGGCATAGCCGTACGGGACATCGCGTCCCGGCCGCCACACAAATGGTGTGTTTACCGACGGGGGCGGTGAGTTACCCGTCCCCCACCCTTCCGCAAGCGGCCGCCGGAAGGCAGGCGCCGGGCCGGTTGAGACCACAGCCGCCGGCGCCGCTCCTCACGTCCGGCCACCGGCCGGTCAGGAGGACGGCCCGTGACCATGGCGCCGGGGAAGCCGCTGGGGCGCACCGGTCCTGAGGACCAGCGGGTGGGCGGGCAGCCTGGTCAGCGGCGGGGAGTGCCGGTAGCGGTCGATGGAGGCGGCCCGGCCGTAGGGACTCTGCCGGCGGTGCGGCCGACCGCGGCCGGTCGTGTCCGGCAGCTCGGCCGAGGGCGGCCGGTGGGGCCGGCGGGGGCGGAGCATGGCGTCTTCGTACCGGCCCAGGGCAATCACGAGTCCGAGCATCGCCAGAGGCCAGAGGGCGGCGAGCAAGGGCATGGCCGCTCCCTTCCTTGCCGGTCGTACACGCTGGCTGGAGCTTCACGTCGTCTGTCGGGTCACCCTGCGAAGACACGGCAAACCACCGGGTCGGCGCGACCACTCCACCGGGCCCGCGCGCGGCGGTTTTTCCGGACGGCGTCCACGGGGCCGGCCGGACGAGCAACCGGCAGGTCAGCGCGGTGCGCCCGGCCGACGGCCGGCTCCCGCCCCGGCCCGGAAAGCTGTTCGACGACTTGCGCGGACGCACCGCCCGTGCGGCCCGGCCCGTAGCGCGGAGGGGCCGACCGGCGGCAGCACGAAGGGGCCGCCATGAAGGGGCCGGCCAGTGATCAGAAGCGGTGCGTGGGTGGCCGGGATCAGTCCAGCCGGGTCAGATCGGGCCGCAGCCGGTGCCAGGTCGGCTGCCGGAGGCGGCCGGCCGGGGTCCAGCCGGAGAAGGTGACCTCGGCGACGAGCCGCGGCTCCGCCCAGCGGGCACCCGGCACGTCGACCGTGTCCATGAAGGGCGAGGTGTCCCGCCGTACGACGTCCAGGTACCCGGCGAGTTCCCGGCGTTCCCGGCCGGAGAGCCCCGACCCCACCGAGCCGACGTACCGCAGCCCGCCCGGCTCGTCCGCCCCCGCCAGTACGGCGCCGGGCAGCCCGGCGAGACCGCCGCGCCCCTCCGTCCAGCCGCCGATGACCACGTCGAGGGTCACCAGATGCTTCGTCTTGCGCCACTCGGACGACCGGACGCCGGGCGCGTAGCGGGACGTCAGCCGTTTGGCGACGACCCCCTCGAAGCCGGCGTCCAGGGTCGCCTCCCAGGTCGCGCGCGCGTGGCCGGTCACGTACGACGGGACCGACCAGTGCGGCCCGTCGTCGAGTCCCAGCCCGGACAGGACGGCGCGGCGGTCCACGTACGGAAGGGTCAGCAGCGGCTGCCCGTCGAGGCGCAGGACGTCGAACAGGACGAGGTGGACCGGGTGGTCCGTGGCCAGAGCGGCCGCGCGGCGCCGGCTCGTGACGCCCATCCGGCGCTGGAGCAGCCCGAAGTCCGGCCGCCCCGCGGCGTCCAGGACGACCACCTCGCCGTCGAGGACCGCCGGCCGGTCCCGCAGCCGTTCACCGAGCGGTGCCAGCTCGGGGTAGGTCGCCGTCGCGTCGTTGCCCGCCCGGGTGATCAGCCGCAGCGTCCCGTCGCCCGGCGCGTCGGCCAGGCACCGGGCCCCGTCCCACTTCGCCTCGAACGCCCACTCCCGCTCCTCCCCGGCAGCGGGCAGCGGGCCGGGGGTGGCCAGCATGGGGCGGAGGGCGGACGGCGCCGTGGACGCAACCATGCCCCCGATGATCGGCCGCCGCCCCGCACCCGGCCACCGGGCGCGGGTGACCCGTCGGGCCGTTACCGGCCCTGTGCCACCGCGCGATGGCTCTCGGCCAGCTCGACGTACATCGTGGCGTTGAGCCGGATGCCGTCCCGCTCCTCCTCGGTCAGCTCCCGCCGGACCTTGGCGGGCACCCCGGCGACCAGCGAGCCCGGCGGCACCCGCATCCCCTGCGGCACCAGCGCCTGCGCCGCGACCAGCGACCCGGCCCCGATGTGCGCGCCGTTGAGCACGGTGGCACCCATACCGATCAGTACGTCGTCCTCGACCGTGCAGCCGTGCAGGACGGCGTTGTGCCCCACCGAGACCCGCTCACCGACCGTCACGGGGAACCCGGGGTCGACGTGCACGGTGCAGTTGTCCTGGATGTTGCTGTCCGCGCCCAGCACGATCGGCCCGCAGTCGGCGCGCAGCACCGCGTGGTACCAGACACCGGCCCCCGGCCCGAGCGTGACGTCGCCGATCACGACGGCGGTCGGCGCCGTGAAAGCCGCCGGATCGACCGACGGTTCCTTGCCGCCCACACCCGCGATCAGTGCTCGCTGTTCCATGGCCGTACTCCTCGTCGCCGGACCGTTCGCGCCTGGGGGCACAGTAGGCGAAGGGATGGCGGGCGCCGCGGGCGGGACCGCGATCACGCGGCGCACGGGGCCGTGGCTCCGGGTCGGGGGCCGGGCGGGGGGCTCAGGAATTCGGCCGGGTCTCCATCGCCACCGGCCCGAGCATCTGCTCGCTGATCCAGTGCAGCGACTCCGGCATCCGCTGGATGTACGTGTGACCGCTGTGCTTGCCGTCGGGGATCTCGAACAGCGTGTGGTGGACCGGGCCGCCGGTGTGCTCCCGGATGAACTTCTTCACGTACGGCACCGCCTCTTCCTTCGAGCCCAGCTCGAAGGCGAGATAGACCTCGGGGCCGCCCCTGGCCTTGAGCTGCTCGGCGAGCAGGCGCGGGTCGTTGGCGCGCTTCTCCGCGGGGTGCCCGTTCCACATCGGCGAGTCCGGCACGGTGTCGGGCCCGTTCGCGATGACGGCCTTGAACTGCTTCGGGTGCTTCAGCACGGCTTTCAGGGCGGCGAAGCCGCCCGAGGAGGACCCCATGAAGGCCCATCCGTCGCGGCTGTCGTACGTGCGGTAGTTGGCGCGGGCGAAGGCCGGGACGTCCTCCGTCAGCCAGGTGCCCATCTTCGGCTGCCCGGGGATGTCACTGCCGTCGTGGTACTTCTTCTTCGGGTTCAGGACCGGCATCACCAGGATGAACGGCAGCGTCTTGCCGGACTGCGACCATTCGGCGATCTTCTCCTCAAGCTTGAAGTCGCCGCCGATCCAGTAGTTCTTCGGGTATCCGTACGCGCCGGGCAGCGCTATGAGGACCGGGAAAGCGCTCTTGGCGTACTGCGGCTGGTTGTACTGCGGCGGCACCCAGGACCATATCTCGCCGGTGAACCCGGACTTCTTCCCGTGCCAGCGGGTCCTGACTATCTTCGTCCCGTCGTCGCCGGTGGTGCGCTCCGTCTCGAAGTGTGAGCGCGGCCCGGTGGGCTGGACGACCTTGGCGGTGCCGCTGCTCGCCTCGCGCGCCTGCTGCCGTAGCTGCGGCACGTGGGAGGCGTCGACCTCGTCCCGGTCCTTGGTGCCGCAGCCGGCCACGAGCCCCATCGCCATCAGACTCACGGCGGCGACGGCCGCGGTACTGGTACGCAGGCGCTTCATCGGGACGAACTCCTTGCAAGACTCGTGTCCGGCGGGGGCAGCGGGCGCCGCCTCCACCGCTCCAGGCGAAAGACAACAGAATAAGATCAGCCGACCGGCCGTCCGCGGCTCCCCCAGGGGTGCCGGTCCGGCCGCCCGCCGGCGGCGGCACGGTCGCGCACACCGTCGTACGCCTTCCAGGCTTATGGATGTCGAACAGGCGGGTTCAGGTTCCCTCGATCGGTATGCCGGTTTGCGGTTGATTCGCGCACCGGCTCTCGGCATCGTGTTTTTCCGACCGGCGACAGCGCGGCACGAGGTGGTGCCACGGACGGGGTGACCGATGAGCGCAGGGGCCGAGGGCCCGCCGCCGCCCGGGTTCACGGGGCGGGCCGTGGAGCACAGCGCACTGCGCGGGCTGCTCGCCCGGACGCCGCTGGTGACCGTGACCGGGCCCGCGAACGTGGGGAAGAGCACACTGGCCCGCGCCGTCCTGGAGGAGGCCGCGCGGGGCGCCGGCCGCCCCGGCGGCGGTTTCGTGCGGGTCGGCTGCCGGGAGGACGTGGACGAGTCGGGCGTGACCGCGGCCCTCAACCGGGCGGCGGGCCTGCCGTACGACACACCGGCGCAGACGCTGGCCGCCCACTGCGCCGGGCGGGGCCTGACCGTCCTCCTGGACGACTGCGATCCGATGGCCGGCGCGTGCGCCTGGCTGGTGCGGCAGTTGCTGCGCACCGGGACGGACGCGGGCGCGGCCTCCCGGGCGAGGACCGGCGCGCGGGCCGGACTGCGGATCGTGGCCACCGCGCGGCAGCCTCTGGGGCTCGGCGCGGAACGGATCGTCGCGGTACGGCCGCTTCCCGTGGCGCCCGTCGGCGGGCCGCTGTCCGCACCGTACGACGCGACCCGCGCTGCGGTCGTCGCCCCGGGCACCCGCCCGGTCGGACCGCCCCGGCCGGTGCCCCCGCCGACCGCCGCTCTCGGCCCCTGCTCCCCCGCGGACCGTCTGGTGTGGGCGCGGCTGTCCGTCCTTCCCGGGGACTTCGACGGCTGGCTGGCGGGGTGCGTAGCCGGTCGCAGTGACGTTCCTGCACCGGAGGTCGAGGCCGCGCTCGAACGCCTGCGCCGGGCCTCCGTCCTCGCCCGGCCACGGCAGTCCCCGGGCACCGGCCCACACCCCGCCCCCGGAGCCGAATCCGCCCTCACCTGCCCACCCGACCGGCCGCCGCACCCGCCCCGCTACCGCCTGCCCGCCGCCGCCCGTGCCCTGGGGCTCGCGCACCTCCGAGCGGCGGGCGAGGAGGCCACGGCGCTGCGCGCCTTCCGGATGGCCTGCGCGGCGCTCGCCGCCGAGGCGCAGATCGCCTGGCAGGGCCCCGACCGCCGGGCGGCCCTCCACCTGGCCGAGACCGAGCGGCACAACTTGCGCGCGGCGCTGACCCTGCCACCGCAGGACGCGGAGGACGCCCTCACCGCGCTGGAGACCGCCGTCTCCCTGTGGTTCCGCTGGGCCGTCTGCGGGCGCCGGAGCGAGGGGCGCGCCCACCTCGCCCGGCTGCTGCGGCATTCCCGGGGCGACACCGCCGTACGGGCCCGGGCCCTGTGGCTGGCGGGCTGGCTCGCCACGCAGGACCACGCCCACCGCACCGCCGAGGCGCTGCTGGACCGGGCCGGGCGGGCGGCCGCGCGGCACGCCGACCCGGACACGCTGGCCCGCGTCGCACACGCCCGCGGCGTCCTCGCGCTCCGCCTCGCGGACACCCGTACCGCCGTCGCCTGCCTGCGGCGCGCGGCCGAGCACACGTATCAGGACGCCTGGTACGGGCCCGGGCCCGCGTACAGCCAGGCCCTGCTCGCCATCGCCCTGGCCGCGCCGGGACCGGCCGAAAGCCCCACCCCGGCGGCGACCGGCGCCACCACCACGGGCTCCGGCACCGCCGCCGCCCCCATCGCACACGACGAAGCCCGCAGCGGCCCCCTCCCGGGGACCCGCTGCGGGCTCCACCTCATCTGACGGGACGTCCGCCCGTCACTCCGCCATCGCGTCGGCCGGCTGGGCCGCGGCCACCTCGCGCCGGGCCGCCGCCTTCGCCGCGCGCCGCTTCATCACGAGGAACGAACCGACACCGAACAGCACCGCGGCCACCAGGCCCAGCCAGGAGAACCGCTTGAGCCAGGACTCGGCGACGACACCGACGTAGTAGATCAGCGCGGTGGTGCCACCGGCCCAGACGACACCGCCGAGCACGTTGGCGATGAGGAACTTCCAGTACGGCATTTTCAGCACACCCGAGAGCGGACCGGCGAAGATGCGCAGCAGGGCGACGAAGCGGCCGAAGAAGACCGCCCACATGCCCCACTTGTCGAACTTCTCCTCCGCCATCGCCACCTGGTCGGGCCCGAAGTGCTTCGGGAACTTCCGCCCGGCCCAGTTGACCAGCGGCTGTCCGCCCTTGCGGCCGATCAGATAGCCGATGGAATCCCCGATGATCGCGCCGGCGGACGCGCAGGCGCCGAGCACCAGCGGATCGATGTGGTCCGTCGTCGCGGCGAGCAGCGCCGAACTCACCAGGACGATCTCACCGGGCAGCGGAATGCCGAGGCTCTCCAGGCCGATGACCACCCCCACCAGGAGGTACACGCTCACGGCCGGTACCGTCTCCAGCCACTCCATCTGCAACGCCGCATCCTCCACTAGGTGTAAGGCCCCCGTGGGCCGCCGCCCGGCGTCCGGCGACGCCGTCGATGATCGCGTTTCCCCCGTGTCCGCGCGCCACGGCGCGCCCGGGAAGCCTACTCGATCTCTTCGGGCCGCCCCGCCGACCGGCGGCACGCCCCCGGCCCGCCGCGGCGGACGCGACGGGCCGGGGTGACGCACCGGTCGGCGGGCCGTTGACCGGGCCTTTTCTCCGTATGAGCGCTCTGTACGGGCGCATGCGGGCGCGAGCGCTCCCCACAGGTCTCGCTGTACGAGACGCACCTCGGCGGTGTGGAGTTGCCTGGGGCCTTGAGGAATGTGCGCGCGAACCACTGCGTGGCACGGATCTCCCCGGAGCACGCGTACGCGGATGCGGTTGCGGTTGCGGTAACAGTGCGGACAGGACGACGCGGCCGGTCCGGACCGCGGGCCCCGGCACCGTACGCGGCGGGCGGCGCCCGGGCTCTACGCGGCGGGGTTGTTCGGGCGCAGCGTCCACACGATGGTCATCTCGCCGGTGACCGCGCCGTCCTCCCTGGTGATGGTGACGTTCACCGGGAACTCCGGCCGTTCCCCCGCGTCGAGCCGGGCGACGATGTCGGCGGCCGGCCGGCCGAGTTCGGCGGTGGCGGTGACCGGGCCCATGGCGAGCTTCTTGTAGCCGATCTCGGCCCGTACGGCGAGCGGCACGGCCCGCGAGAGCTGGTCGCCGAAGGCCGCGAGCACGATCGCGCCGCTGGCCGACTCGGCGAGCGTGAACATCGCGCCGGCGTGCGGGCCGCCGACGTGGTTGTGGTAATCCGCCTGGTCGGGCAGCCGGACCACGGCCCGCTCGGGGCTGGTCTCGGAGAATTCGAGGTTGAGCGTACGGGCCATCGGCACGGTGGCCGCCATCATTTCGCCGATCGACGGCTTGGTCTCGGAGGACATGACGGCATGTTACCTGCGAGTAGCTTGCCGGGGAAGCCCCGCCCGGCTTTCCGGCCCGCAGGTCCCGGCGCCTATCGTGGTGGCTCATGTGGCCAGGTCAGCAGCCGCCCGGAGGCGAGCAGAACCCGTATCCCGCGCGGCGCGCGGTCCCGTGGCGGCCCCAGGGGCGTCCGTGCTGACCGACCGCGCGGACGACCGCGACGGCATACCCCGCCCCCTGCGCCGTCCCTCCTGGGCCGGACGCAACTACACCCTGCTGACCACCGCCGCCGTGGTCACGGGCCTCGGCAGCGCCGGTTCGCTGATCGCGGCGGCGTTCGCGGTGCTCGGCACGGGCGGCTCGGCCACCGACGTCGGCCTGGTCGCCACGGCCCGCACCGTCCCGCTCGTCGTCTTCCTGCTGATCGGCGGCGCGGTCGCCGACCGGCTGCCGCGCCACCATGTCATGGTCGCCGCGAACGCCCTCAACTGCGTCTCGCAGGGCGTCTTCGCCGTCCTCGTGCTGACCGGCGAGGCGCGACTGTGGCAGATGGCCGTGCTGGCCGCCCTCGGCGGCACCGGGCAGGCGTTCTTCGCGCCGGCCTCCGAGGGCATGGTCCTCTCCAGCGTCTCCGGCGAGCACTCGGGCCGGGCCTTCGCCTTCTTCCGTATGAGCATGAACGGCGCGAACATCGGCGGTGCCGCGCTCGGCGGCGCCCTGGTCGCCGCCGTCGGGCCCGGCTGGGTGCTGGCCGTCGACGCCGCCGCCTTCGGCGTCGCGGGCGCGCTGCGCGCCTTCCTCGATGTCGGCCACATCCCCCGGCGCGCCCCTACGGCCGGAGTCTTCTCGGACCTGCGCGACGGCTGGCGCGAGGTGGTCTCCCGGCCCTGGCTGTGGGCCGTGGTCGGGCAGTTCGCGGTCGTCAACGCCGTCGTGGTCGCGGCCGAGGCGGTGTACGGGCCGATGGTCGCCGAGGAGCACCTGGGCGGCGCCGGCCCGTGGGGCCTGGCGCTGGCCGCCTTCGGCGCGGGCACGGTCGGCGGCGCGCTGCTCATGATGCGGCTCAAGCCCCGCCGGCTCCTGCTCACCGGCATCCTGTGCGTCTTCCCGCTCGCCCTGCCCTCGGCCGCGCTCGCCGTGCCGGTGCCGGTCGCCGGCCTCCTCCTGGTGATGTTCGGCACCGGCATCGCGCTCGAAGTGTTCGGCGTGCTGTGGATGGTGGCACTGCACCAGGAGATACCGGAGGAGAAGTTCTCCCGGGTCTCGTCGTACGACTGGTTCGGCTCGCTGGCGATCACTCCGGTGGCCACCACGCTGGCCGGACCCGTACAGGACCTCATCGGACGGACCGCCGCGCTGTGGGGCTGCTCCGCGCTGATCGCGCTGCTGACGGCGGCCGTCCTGTGCGTACCGGACGTCCGCCGGCTCACCCGCCGACCCTCCGACGCCCGGGAGCCCGCCGACTCACCGGCCACGGCGCCGGCGGCGCCCGGAGCGGCCTCGCCGGCCCCCGGGGGCGCTGCCGCGGGTTCCTAGCGGCTCCCGGCAGCCGGCGCCCGCCGGCTCACCCGATGCTGAAGGCCCCGTCCGGCGGGCGGGGCGACGGCACGGCCTGCGCGTCGTGCACGGGCGCGGCGTCGCCGGTGAGCCGCCGGAGCGCGGCGCCGTGTTCGACCCGCGCGGGGAACACGTCGGCGGCGGCCCGCCGGGCCACCTGCGTGAGCGGCAGCTCGACGCGGGACGCGGCCACCACGATGTTGCCGAAGCGGCGGCCGCGCAGCACGGCCGGTTCGGCGATCACACAGAGGTGACCGAAGACCGTGGCGTAGTTCGCGAGCTGGGACCGCAGGAAGCCGAAGGGCGCGCTGTCGGCGAGGTTCGCCGCGTAGATCCCGTGCGGGCGCAGCACGCGGGCGGCGGCCCGCGCGTACTCCACCGAGGCCAGGTGCGCGGGCACCCGCGAGCCGCCGAAGACGTCCGCCACAATCACGTCCGCGCTGTGCTCCGGCGCCGCTTCCAGTGCCGTACGGGCGTCCTCGGCCCGCACCGCGACGCCGCAGTCCGCAGGCAGCGGCAGTACCTCGGCGACCAGCGCGAGCAGCCCCCGGTCGGCCTCGACGACGTCCTGACGGGAGCCGGGGCGGGTCGCGGCGAGATAGCGCGGCAAGGTCAGCGCGCCGCCGCCGAGGTGCAGCACGTCGAGCGGTTCGGCGGGCGCGGCGGCCGCGTCCAGGACGGCCGCGAGCCGGCGCGCGTACTCGAATTCCAGGTCGGTCGGCGCGTCGAGGTCGACGTACGACTGCGGGGCCCCGTCGACGGTCAGCAACCAGGCGCGCTGACGGTCCACGTCCGGCATCAGCTTGGCGGTACCGCAGTCGACGACGCGGGTCACAGGAAGGGGGCCGGACTGCGGCGCGCCCGATACCGTCCGGGCCGTGGGCCGGTCCGGTGCCGCCTCCGGGGCCGGGTCGCGGGGCGCGATCACGCCGGGGGCCGGCTCGGCCGCCCCGTCCTCGGCCGGGGTGCCCGGTATCTGCTCGGCTGCTTCGTCCACCGTCCCATTGTGCCGGTACCAAGGCGTGCGACGACCCTCCTGGAACCGGCCGCCCGCCGGGCCGGGCTCACCCTGCGGCCTCCGCTCCGTCTCCCTCCCGCCCCCCTCACTCCGCCCACACCGACGCGATCTCCTTCAGACGGGTCGCTGCCTGGCGGCGCCCGGCGCGGGCCGCGTCGGCGCGTTTCGCCGGGTCCAGGACGTTACGGCCGAAGGCGGCGCGGGCGGCCCGGTCGGGCACCAGGACGCACACCCGTGCGCCGCGCCGGGCCAGGGCCGCGCCCTGCGACCGTGCGGTGGCGATGGGCCCGCCGCCGGACGCCATCGGCGCCAGGACGACGACCCGGCCGTACCCGGCGGCGAGGTCCGCGTTGGCGCTGGAGTGCACCCCGCCGTCGATCCACCACTTCCCGCCGATGCGCACCGGCGGCCACACGCCGGGCACGGCGCAGCTCGCACTCACCGCGTCGACCAGGTCCACCCCGCTCGTGTCGTCGAAGGCCGTCCGCTGCCCGGTCACCGCGTCCACCGCGGTGACCATCAGCCGTCGCGCCGGCCAGTCGTGGCTGACCAGGCGCCGTGCGACGGCGTCGCGCCGGCTGGGCCCCGCGGCCGCCCGGGAGCCCCGTGCGAGGCGGCCCATCCGTACGCCGAAGTCCGTGGTGTCCCGCGAGCGCAGCGCCAGGTACGCGAACCGGGCCAGCTCCCGCGCCCCCATGCGCGCCGCGGTCTCCCCCGTGACCGGGGCGAGCTGGCGCGCGAACAGCTCGTCCGGTGCCAGCCGCCCCGACGTGAGCTGGGCGCCCACGATCGAACCGGCCGAGGTCCCGATGACCACATCGGCCGTCGCGAGGTCGACACCGGCCTCGACGAGTCCGGCGAGCATCCCGATCTCCCAGCCGATGCCCGTGTAGCCCCCGCCGCCCAGTACCAGCGCCGTCCCCGTCATCGCGGTCCCCTCTCCGGTCGCCCGTCCGCCGCTCGGGAGCCCCCCGTACGGCGCGCCTCGTACGGCAGTGTGGCAGCCCGTGCCGCCCCGTACCCGGTGCACCGGGTACGGGGCGGCACGGGGCCGGTCACGCCTCGGCGACCGTGCGGACCGTGCCGGCCGCCACCGTCCTGCCGCCCTCACGGACGGCGAAGCCGAGCCCGGGCTCCAGCGGGATGTCGCGTCCCAGCTCGACGGTCATCGTCACCGTCTCGCCGGGCCGGGCGCTGCCGCGCTCGCCGAGGTCGACGTCGCCGACCACGTCCGCCGTTCGGATGTAGAACTGCGGGCGGTAGCCCGTGGACAGCGGCGTGCGGCGGCCGCCCTCCTCCGTGGACAGGACGTACACCTCGGCGGTGAAGCGCCGCCGCGGCGTCACGCTGCCCGGGGCCGCGACGACATGGCCCCTGCGCACCTCGTCCCGGTGCAGGCCGCGCAGTAGCAGGGCGACGTTGTCCCCGGCCTGGGCCGACTCCATCGGCTTGCCGAAGGTCTCCACGCCGGTCACGGTCGTCTCCGTGCCGTCGCCCAGCACCGCCACCCGGTCGCCGACGCGTACCGTGCCGCGTTCGACGGCGCCGGTGACGACCGTGCCGCGCCCGGTGATGGTCAGCACGTTCTCCACCGGCAGCAGGAACGGCGCGTCGAGATACCGCTCCGGCGTCGGCACATACGTGTCCACCGCGTCGAGCAGCGCCTCGATGGCCTGGCTCCAGCGCGGGTCGCCCTCCAGGGCGCGCAGCCCCGAGACCCGTACGACGGGTACGTGGTCCCCGTCGTAACCGTGCGCCGTCAGCAGTTCGCGGGCCTCCAGCTCCACCAGGTCGGTCAGCTCGGGGTCGCCCGCGTCCGCCTTGTTCAGCGCGACGACGACGTGGCGGACGCCGACCTGCTTGGCGAGCAGGACGTGCTCGGCGGTCTGCGGCATGATCCCGTCGAGCGCGGAGACGACGAGGATCGCGCCGTCGAGCTGCGCCGCGCCGGTGACCATGTTCTTGATGAAGTCGGCGTGGCCCGGCATGTCGACGTGGGCGTAGTGCCGGGTGCCGGTCTCGTACTCGACGTGCGAGATGTTGATGGTGATGCCGCGCGCGGCCTCCTCGGGGGCCCGGTCGATCCGGTCGAAGGGCACGAAGGTGCCGCTGCCCCGCTCGCTGAGCACCTTGGTGATCGCGGCGGTCAGGGTGGTCTTGCCGTGGTCGACGTGGCCCATGGTGCCGATGTTCAGGTGCGGCTTGGTCCGCACGTATGCCGTCTTGGGCATGGCTGTTCTTCCTCGCGAAGCGATGCGGTGAATACGGCGGCGTGACGCGCCGCCGTGGGAACCCCTGAGCCCCACCGACCCTCCCCCTACGGGGTTCGCCGGTCGATCCGGAGAGGGTCAGCTTCGCGCGCCGCCGGCCGCGGGGACGGCGGTGCCCGCCGCGGCCGCGGAGGCGGCGGTGACGGCTGCGGTGTCCGCTGCGACGGGGCCGGTGGCCTCGGCGGTGCCGGGGGGCGGCGCGGCGTCGGCCACGGCCTGGAGCGCGGCGATCAGGGCCGCGAGCGAGTCGACGGCAGCCCTCGGCGCGTCCGCGACTGCGGACGTGAGCGCGAGATACGGCTGCCGGAACATGCGCCAAGGATCTCGCCCGGAACCACGCCACGTCGAACGATTTATCAGCGACCCGAGCCGCCTTGCTCCTTGCCTGCTCCCCCACCCCAAGCCCCCCTTCACCCCACTCACCCCCCGCCCCTCACACCCTTCACACCCCTCCCTCCCCGCCTATCACCCCACCCCCCTTCACCCCACGGCGATCACGAATACACCTGCTCGCCATGCTTGTCGGTTACGCTCCCGGGATGCTCGAACCCGCCGCAACGCCCGACGGCCTCGCCGCGCGCTGCACGCGTGTGCTCTTCTCCCCCTGGGCCCGCCTCGCCGTACTTCTCGTCCTGCTCGCCTGCGCCGCGACGGCGATGATCGTCTGGCAGCCGCAACGGCTGCTGGCGCACGGCTGGCCACCCGAGTGGGCCGGCGGTGGCGCCGTGGTGATCTTCGGGCTCGCCTACGGGGTGTGCACCACCGCCTTCGTCCCCCGCCCGGTGCTGAACCTCGCCGCCGGTGCCATCTTCGGCAGCCTCTTCGGCTTCCTGTCCGCCCTGGCCGGTACGGTCCTCGGCGCGGGCCTGGCCTTCGCGCTCGGCCGGATGCTCGGGCAGGACGCCCTGCGGCCCTTCCTGCGCGCCCGCTGGCTGACCGCCGCCGACCGGCAGCTCAGCGAACACGGCTTCCGCTCCATGCTGGCGATCCGGCTCTTCCCCGGCCTGCCGTTCTGCGCCACCAACTACTGCGCCGCCGTCTCCCGCATGGGCTGGGGCGCGTTCCTGCTGGCCACCACCCTCGGCAGCGTGCCGAACACCGCCGCGTACGTCGTCGCCGGCGCCCGGGCCTCCACGCCCACCTCACCCGCCTTCCTGATCTCCACGGCCTTCATCGCGGTCTCCGGTCTGGCCGCGGTGCTCGTGGCCTGGCGCAAGCGCGCGTCACTCCGGGGGCGTTGACCGACAGACGTCCGGAAAGAACCCTTTGAGCACCCGGGCACTTCCGGGCGCTACGCTGCCCTCGACCGGTCACCGATCCCGCCGACCGCCCGCCCGCACCCCCGTCCCTTCCGCCTCGTGTCGCCTGACCCGGGTCTCCGCCGGGTAAGCGCTTGATCCCTCTGGATAACGTAGCTTCGATGAACTGGTTCGAATCCTTCATCCTCGGCCTGGTCCAAGGATTGACCGAGTTCCTGCCCATCTCCTCCAGCGCACATCTGCGCCTGACCGCGGCGTTCGCGGGCTGGCACGACCCCGGCGCCGCCTTCACCGCGATCACGCAGATCGGCACCGAGGCCGCCGTACTGATCTACTTCCGCAAGGACATCGTGCGGATCGTCTCGACCTGGGCGCGCTCCCTCGTCAACCGCGGCCTGCGGCACGACCACGACGCCCAGATGGGGTGGCTGGTCATCGTCGGCTCCATCCCGATCGGCGTCCTGGGCATCACCCTCAAGGACGCCATCGAGGGCCCCTTCCGCGACCTGCGCCTGATCGCGACGACCCTCATCGTCATGGGCGTCGTGCTGGGCATCGCGGACCGCCTGGCCGCCCGCGACGAGTCCGGCGGCCGGCACCGCGCCGTCAAACAGCGCAAGACCCTCACCGACCTGAACGTCAGGGACGGCCTGATCTACGGCGTCTGCCAGGCCATGGCCCTGATCCCCGGCGTCTCCCGCTCCGGCGCCACCATCAGCGGCGGCCTCCTGATGGGCTACACCCGCGAGGCGGCGGCCCGCTACTCCTTCCTCCTCGCCATCCCCGCCGTCCTGGCCTCCGGCGCCTACGAACTCAAGGACGCCTTCGGCGCCAACACCACCGCAAGCCACGTCTCCTGGGGCCCGACCATCTTCGCCACGGTCATCGCCTTTGTCGTGGGATATGCCGTCATCGCATGGTTCATGAAGTTCATCACCACGAAGAGCTTCATGCCGTTCGTCATCTACCGGATTCTGCTGGGGGTGGCACTGTTCGCCCTGGTCAGCGCGGGCGTACTGAGCCCCCACGCGGGGGAATCGGCGGGGTGAGGGGCGAGTAAGGGCGGCAGGGGGCGCCTGTTTCTGCCGACAGAAGCCGACAGAAACAGGCAGCTTCCGGCGGCTTCGCGCGGGCAATTCCCTTGATCGTCTCCCATTCGTCTCCCAATTGATCTTGCTTTGCCGCCGTGGCGCCCGGCCTGCCGACCGAAGCGGCCCACGAGACGGGAAAGGCCCACCCGCCCCACCGGGCCGCTTCCGCCCCGGTGACCTGCCGGCCGACACACCACCGCAGAAACCCACGACGGCACGAGCCGCTCGATGTCGACAACGCCGCGCCCCAGACCGACAGCCAGCTCCCCGGCCTGATTGGAGTCGTAGGCGGCCAGGACCTCGTACGCGGCCAGGCGCCGCACCGCTTCGTCCGGCGGCCACGTCGACTGAATCTGCGGAGCCGGCGCCCGGTGCGGACGACCGTCGTACGAGGCCGCCATGACCGGCTTGTAGTTCAGCCACGACCCGGCATCGATGAGGAAACGCGGCAGGCCCACCAGCAACATCCAAAGCGTCAGCCCCGCGCCTCTGACCAGCGGAGCCGGGGAAAGGCACTCGGCCCCGGCAGGGACGGGCAGTGATGGCCACAGAACGGCCTGCAGGGCCCGGTGAGCGAACGAAAATGATTTACGCGCCATCTTGGTTCTGTCTCTCCGATCACGACCGGAGAGACGGACCGTCGACGTGGCGTCTCCTCAGTTCTTGTGTGCGGCGACCAGAGGGAAGGAGAGGAATTCTCCGCGGTCTGTGGTGAGCGTGTCGATGACAGGCTGGTTCGCGCTCCGGCCGTCCGGATGGTGTTCAGCGCCCGCCCGGACCGCGGGTTGGCACCGCCGCCCGAGATCGGTGGACACGTCACTGGCGCGAGCTCCAGGTTGGCGCGCGTCCAAGATCGACCTGTTCAAGCGGGGTGCGTCTGATGACGGTTCAAGCAGTGGTGGCCGACTGCGGACGGCTGCCCTCCAGGAACGCCAGGTCCTCATCGAACCAAGGAATCCTTCCTGTGGATCTTCCACGCATCTGGACCATTCGCGAAAGCAGCCACCGCATCCACTTCGTTCACAGCGACGCCTCCGGCTACGTAGCGGACGAGCCGGTCGATCTCGCCCCGTGTATCGACGCCACCTGGATCGGAGGCGGCATGGCCGGCACCGTCGAGCTGCTGGGCCGCAGCCTCAGCCCGGGCGGCCTCATGCTGATCGGCGAGCCGTACTGGCGTCAGGCACCACCGACCCAGGACGTCGTCGAAGGCTGCCACGCCAGCAGCAGAGCCGACTTCCGGATGCTGCCGGAGCTGATCGAGCACTTCGGCGACCTCGGGTACGACGTCGTGGAGATGGTGCTGGCCGATCAGGACAGTTGGGACCGGTACCAGGCGGCGCAGTGGCTCAACCTCCGCCGCTGGCTCGACCGGAACCCCGATGACGAGCTGGCCGCCGAGGTGCGGGCCGAACTCACCACCGATCCCGCCCGCTACGTGCAGTACCACCGTGAGTACCTCGGCTGGGGCGTCTTCGCGCTGATGAGCCGCTGGCACTCCGGGCAGTGCGGGTCTGGGCAGCACGCGGCCCGGACCCGCACGTTTCAGCAGGCCGTGCCCCGGTCTCGCTGACTGCTCGTCGGGCTTCCCGACGCCGAGCTGGAGGGTGCCGCTGACGAGCCTGTGCGGGTCATTCCATTGATCCCCAAGGCCGTCTTCGGTCACGAGCGGAGCCGGATGAGAAGTGCGGCAGCGGTGACGGTGCCGAGGAAGACGTGTCCATGCTCGCCGTAGCGGTTGGCGACGGCCGAGAAGTGCTTGATTCTGTTGATCGCCAGCTCGACAGTTTTCCTGGCTTTGTACCGGATCTTGTCGAAGGGGGCGGGCCGGCCGCCACGTGAACCTCTGCGCAAGCGGGCCGCCTTTGCATCGCTCTTCTCCGGTATCAGGTGCGGTACCGCGTCGTCGCAGGTAGGCGCGGATCACGCCGTTGCTGTAGGCCTTGTCGGCGCCGAGGCTGTCCGGTACTGGCCGTGGCCTGCCGGCGCCGAGCCGGGAACACGGCTCTTGTCCATGACCCGTTCGAGCTGGGTGCGGTCCGCCCGCTGCCCGGGGTGATGACCAAGGAGTGCGGGCGGCACTTGCCGTCCGCACTCAAGGGGAGCGACTGCTGCCGCGCGGCAGCAGCCGCTCCCCTTCACGAGTTGGTGCGGCGAGCGGCCGAGGGCTTCGGCTGGAGCACCGCCCCCGCCGGGAACGGGCGCGGGGGCGCGTGCGCCCGCACGTGAACTGAGATGTGTGCGGCTCCTTTTGAAGCACCGGACGTCACCGGCGGCGTCTTACGGGGCCCCGGCGGCGTGCTGGTGGGCGCGGGTCGAGGTGGAAGCGATGTTGATATTCCAGTCGAGGTCGCCCATGGCGTCGGCGGCGGCCTGAACGTGTTGGAGCAGCTTCTTCCAGGTGCCGCCGGCCGACCACCGCATGTGGCGTTTGTGGACGGTCTGCCACGGGCCGAAGCATTCGGGCAGCTCACACCACTGGCAGCCGGTACCGAGCCGGTGAATGATCACGTTGCTCACCTGGCGGTGGCCCCGCCACCGGCCGACACCGGTTGCTCCCCACGGACAGGAGCGGTTGCAGGGTCGCCCACTCGCCATCGCTGGGATCCCTCCGCTGAGCATGACCAGAGCAACGAGCCGCCGCGCGAAGGGATACGACCTTCACCGAGCAAAAGCCCCGGTCGGCAGCCCGGAAATGAGTTGGCCTACTGAGGAGGGGCTACTACGCTCACGCCAGCGCGACAGGCGCGTGATCTCGGGATGAGGAGGTTGATGAATATGGCTGCCGTTGGCCGTCATCAGCATGCCCTCATCCGGCCCGTGCGATAACAGAGCGCGGCCGGTCGTTACAACGACCAGGAGAGACACATGTCTTCCACCTCTTCACCCGTCCACGCCGACGTGGTCACCAAGCGCCTCGTTCTGCGGCCCTGGACCAGGAGCGAGGCCACCGCGGTCCTCGACGGCACCCGACCCCCGCACTGGGCGGATGACTTTCCCGCCGAAGGTGATCGCGTGGTCGCGGGCCTCTTCGACAAGTATCCCGACTGGCTCGGCGCCTACGGCCACCGTCTGGTCATCGAGCACGACAGCGGCCTGGTGGTGGGCTCCATCGGGCTGTTCTGGCCGCCCAGCGAGGGGGTCCTTGAAATCGGATACGGCATCGTGGCCTCCCGACGCGGCCGAGGCTACGCTCCCGAGGCCACCCAGGCTCTCGCCGAGTTCGCCCTCACTGCGCCAGAAGTCCACACCGTGTCGGCCGACGTGGAACTGGCGAACCCGGCCTCAGTCCGAGTACTGGAGAAGGCCGGCTTTTACCGCTGGGCAACCGGGGAGAACGTAGCCACGTTCAGGATCACGATCCCGGACCGCGACGTGCGCTGATTGCGTGGGTTCCGGAAGCAACGCCCTCCAGGACCCCAACGCGGTTGCTGACTTCCCGGGCAACCGGCGTGATCGGAGAATCAGGACCTTGTAGTTGGTCCCCCTCTGGGGCCACAGGGGCGCTCTGCGGTGTTTCGTATTGCCGTGCTGACGCCGGTTCCCCCCCCCCGCATTGCTGCGGGGCTTGGGGTGTTCTTCTGTAGTTATTGGTTGTAGGTACTTACAAGGATCCCTGGTGGGCCGGTCGCGGGTACACCGAACCCTGGTTCACCGGTCCCTGAAAACCCGTTGTCGGTGGGCCTCGGCTCGCTTCATCGTCACCGGCTGCTCAGCGACGGCCTGACAGCCTCCCGTCCCGGTACGAGATACCACCCGCGGTGCCGGGGACCGTGCCCGCGAGCTGCGTGAGTCCGTGTACTGCGGCGTCCATCCGGTCCGGACTGTCCATTCCGGCGACCCACGTGACCATCTGCTGTTCCAGTTGCGGCCAGGCCCCGACGTGGTGAACGCGCCCCTGCTCGTAGAGCTGGGCGATCGGCTCCGCGCGCAGCCGTTTGCCGTGCCTGGCCGTCACCGACAGCACCGCCGGCATGGGCAGGCCCTCGGTGCGCTGCTCGCGCTCCAGTTCCTGCCACGCCTGCCGCAGGACCTGCCGGGACGCCGGCAGCGGCGAAGCCGCCTTCGGTTCCGGCGATGTCGAATCAATTCGCCGCTGAGGAGCCCGGCCGCAGCGCGATGCCGATCTGCGGCCCGTACGAGACGATCGCGTCCCCGATCCACCGGCCGTGATCATCGGCAAGGCCGGTGGAGTACGGGGTGATCATCACCCGGTGCTCCGGGCGCCGCCGCAGGTACCACAACGGCGCCCACCGCGCGGCCCGCCTCGACTTGCCGTGCCGCGGCGGCATGGTCAGCAGCAGCTTCGTCGGCCGCCCGGCCGCCACCCGCTCGAAGGCGGCGTCGATCTGCGCCAGGTGCGGGGCTGCAACACCCGACCCTCGGTGAGCACCGCGGCCATCGCGCCAGGGGAGCGGCCCAGCGCCATCTCCCGCTCGATCCGCACGAGCTGGGCCTTGAGCTGCGGAGTGGAGGCGGCGGCAACCTCGCGGCGGCGCGGCGCGGGCAGCGACCGGTACGCCTGGAGGACCGCCGCCTCGTCAGCCCTCTCCATCCTCGACCGAACCGCCGACCAGGCCGATCAGGCGCTCCAGCTCCTCCAGCCCCGCCGTCTCCACCTGCACCACGGCCCCGTCCGGCCCCGACGCCTCGGTACGCGCCGGACGGTCCAGCCCCAGCAGGCGACTGCTGCGCTCGATGATCCGCACCGCGCGGTCCACCTCCTGTAGATCACCGCTACGGATCGCCGACCGGTGGACAGGAAAGAACAGCCGCTCCAGTCGCTCGGCATCACCTGGCGCAGCTCGTCGGTGTTCGCATCCAGCGTCGTGCTGCGCTCCCGCAAGGCTTTGGTGACGTCCTTGCAGGCCAGCTCGATCAGCCGCTTGTCGCTCGACGGCTCCGGTCCGCGCTTGTACTTGTCGATGCCGTACCCCTGTGGGTGGGCGACGCGGCCGGAGTTGATCGCGGGGTCCGCGGCCGGCTTCCGGCCGATCGTCACCCGGTGCACCCCGGCCAGCTTCAGGTCGATGGCGTCGGCGCGGCGCTGGGTGATGGCGGCCCGCGTGGCGCGATTGGGGCGGCCCACGCAAGCTCCCTGGGCCCCGCGCCGTCTCACCATGATCCCTGACCGAAGCCACCAGCCGCTGACCTGGGAACTCCGGACTTCCAGGTCCGACAGCAGCACTGCGGACCAGCACCTGAGAGAAGGAGCGCGTCTGCCGACTTCCTTGATCAAAGTCCGATCAACGAGCTGGGGAAGATGGCCGCAAGGAAGCACCTGCCGTCTCGCCCGTAATGATCAACATTGTCACCCAGGCGCCCAATGCGACAGAACGCTCGGTTTTTTCGTGCTACCCGTACGGTTGCCGAGGGGAATGGTGCAGTGCAGGAACGGGCGATCAAGACGCGGGAGGCGATCCTTCAGAGGGCTGCCGAGCTAGTTGCCGCGGGTGGGCGCCCGGAGAAGCACCAGCGCCGCAAGCCTTCAGCCGCGGGAGCGCAGTATGCGGCGCATCCGGTCGGCCCGGTCCAGGAGGTTCGTGCGGACGACTGGGACAGCCTGTGCCGCCAGGTCTTCCGCTCGTGCCACGAAAGTCAGGTCGATACCGAACAGCGGGAAGAGGGTTTTGGAGTAGATCGTCGCCGACTGGGTTCCGCTGCGGTGGATGGTTGCGACGAGATCGAGGTAGGCCTCGGTGTGGGGCCTGAGCAAGTCGTCCTGGCCGGCGCTCCAGAACAGCGTCGCGACTGAGTGGACCGAAGCGAGAGGCACCGCGCGGTCCGTCGCCAGCGTCTGCCAGACTGCTCTCTTCTCGGCCGCGTCCGGGGTGGCCGCGCGGACCCGGAGCCTGCTGATCCATGCGTCGGGATCCGGGTCGCGGTCGAGCAGAGCCTGGGCCTCGGCTGCGGTCGGGCTTCCGAGCTGAGCCGTGCGAACCAGTGCTCGCCACTGGAGATCGATGTCGTTCCCGGCCTCGGTCTGGAGCCACGCAATCTCCTCCGGTTCGGCCGCGGTGCGAGCGAAGCCGCGCAACGCCGCTTTGCGGTAGGCGCCGACGCCGGAGAGGCTGCGGCACGCCGCGGCCACGGCTCGCAGCAGCTCGTCCCGGTGCGACCTCGGGCTCCACAGATCTGCGGCCTCGACAGCCAGGTTGAGATACGGCTCGATCACTGACGCGGACGTCTCGACAGCGAGCACTCCGGTCAGGCACTCCACGACCTCGGCGGCTGTCGCTTCGCCGTTGATCAGCATGTCCCAGGCCGTGGTGACGGCGACACCCCGCGCGGTCGCAGTGGGCAGGCGGGCGGCGTTGCGGAAGAACGCGTCTCTGGTCGTGGCGTCAGGTCTCGTCGAGGCGAAGGTCAGGTCTTCATCGTTGACCAGATACAGGTCGGCTCCTGCTGGTAGGTCGAGCCGGGTTCGTTCGCCCGCTACTTCGACTTCGACGAGTGCAATGCGCTCAAGGTGGTCCCCGGAACGCTCGTAGGCGCCGACGGCAAGCACATGCGGGCGTGGCCGGCCGCCTGGGCCCTGAGCGACCAGGGCGAACCCGTCTGCGTCGTGGTCGAGAGCCAGCCGGTCGGTGCCCGCTGTTTCCAACCATCCCGTGCGCCACTGGTCCAGGTCACGTCCGCTGGCGTCGGCGACCGCGTCGATCAGGTCATGCAGCGTGGTGTTGCCCCAGGCATGCGTGGCGAAGTAGCTGGTGAGACCGGCGGAGAAGTTCGCTTCGCCGACGTACGTCATCATCTGGCGCAGTACGGATGCACCCTTGGGGTAGGTGATGGCGTCGAATGTCGCTTTCGCCTCGGAGACGTCGCGAACCTGCTGGCGGATCGGGTGTGATGTCGGTCCCTGGTCCGTGAAATAGGCTCTGATTTTCTCGCCGGCCAGATGTGCCGTCCAGGCATCGGTGTACGACGTCACGCTCACGGCGGCCCAATTACTTGCGAACTCCGCGAACGCCTCGTTCAGCCACAGGTCGTCCCACCAGCGCATCGTGACGATGTTGCCGAACCACATGTGCGCGAGTTCGTGCAGCAGGTACCGCGAGAAGATGTCCCACTCCGCCCTGGTCGGCGTGCTCCTGCGCAGGAACCAGTCCATCCAGGTGACGCAGCCGAAGTTCTCCAATGCGCCGGGGAACTCGGGCGTGAAGACCTGGTCGTACTTGTGCTGCGGAAACGGCATGCCGAACTTGCCGGCGAAGAATTCGAGCCCCTGAGTGGTCAGGGTGAACAGCTCGTCGGCGTCCCGTTCCAGGATCGAAGCCAGCGACTGTCGGGCGAAGAGCCCGAGATCATGACCAGCTCCGCGACGACGCAATGCGTGGTACGGGCCCGCATTGATCACAGTGTTGTACGCCGCCAGCGGCGGCGTCGGCGGGAAGGTCCAGCGTCGCATGGAGCCGAGGTGTTCGATCTGCGGGTCACCGCTGTTGCTCAGCACCCGCCAGCCGGCAGGAGCGGTCACGGTGAACGCCCACGGCGCCTTGAGGTCCGGCTGATCGAAGCAGGCCAACACGTACCGGGCGTAGTCGGGACTGAAGTCGGTGTAGACATACGTCTCGCCGTCGGCGGGGTCGACCGCCTTGTGCACGCCCTGGACATCGGCCGAGCACTCCGTCACCGAGACCACCGTGAGGACGTTGCGCTCGGCGAGATCGGTCAGCGCGATCCGGCCCTCAATAGCCGACCGCAGTACGACCCCGTTGAGCGTGGCGCTCTCAACCGCCGCCGCACAATCGACAAAGGTCTCAGCCCCGGGCCGGTGACACGTAAAAGTGATCGTCGATTCGCACCGAACCCGCGAACCGGTCATCAACTCCGAGAGATCGACGGCCACGTCATACCGCTCGACCGTCAGCAGCCTCGCGCGCCCCTCGGCCTCGGTTTGAGTCAGACTCTTGCCGCTCATCGCTTTCCCTCTCAGAGGTCCGTTCATTCGCCGCGAACCACCCGCTCATCAGCAAGAAGCTCGTGTTTCCATCGCGTCGCCTACCGCTGATTGGCGGCCTACTCCCAGACTTGGAGGGCAGAGCACCCGAAGCGATAACTGATCACCTTCCTGCTGCATCGAGTAGTTCCTGCTCATCTCCACTGTGGAACCTGGCGATCGCCCGATTGAGAAATAGGGTGCCCCGGCGCCTGCCATACGCTCGTCTGGCATGGCGTGCCGGTTTAGCCCTCATGCCGATGCGAGTACCGAGGCTGCACCGGGGTTCACCTGGCGTCCGATCGATCGGACCTGCCCGCTCGGCCGCGCCTGCGTCAGGCAATCGAGGCGGTGGACAACGACGGAAGGCCCCCATCCGAGGCGGAGCTGGCGCAGCGCTTCACAGACTCCCATGTCGACATGGCGCGCGGCAGCATGGCCGCATGGGATGGCGATCGTATGGCCGGCCACCACCGGATGAAAGCGCGGACCTCGGCAGAGCCCTTTCACGACTTCTGGCAACCGGGCGGTGTGGACCCGGAGTACCGGGGCCTGGGCATCGGCACTCGCCTGCTCGACTGGGCGGAGCAGGCGTGGCCTTCCCCTCGTAGCGTGGAGACGTGACCGGAGGGGAAGTTGAGGGTCATAGCGGGGAAGCGACGTACGTATGACGCGCCGTTTCGTGAGGGTGCGGTACGGATCGTATTGGAGAAGGGGAAGCCTGCGGCGGAGGCGGCGCGGGATCTAGGGGTGCACGAGGGCACGCTGCAGACCTGGGTTCACCGGGCCAAGGTGCGCGCGGATGCGGAGGCTGCGGGCGGGCTGGACGAGTCCGAACGCGAGGAGCTGCTGCGGCGGCGTGAGGAGAGCAAGAGCCTGCGCAGAGAGAACGCGGAGATCGGGATGGAGCGCGATGTCCTCAACCGTTCCGTGGCCCTCTGGGTGAAGGCCTGTGTGGCCGCCTCGGCGTGGTGCAGTCCATGGGACGTGTGGGGCTCGGCCCTGGACAACGCGGCTGCGGAATCGTTCCCATCATCGATCAAGGTGGAGTACATCCGACGGCATTGTTTCGCCACTCGGGCCGAGCCCGGCTGAAGATCGCCACGTGGATCACGGACTTCTTCAACACGCGCCGCAGGCACAGCGCGGCCAGCGTGGACTGGCGCCGGTGAAGTTCGAACGGACCGTCACCGACGCCAGGACGCGAGTGCATCAAGAGGACCGGCCAGCATGAGGAAATCCTACACGCTTTCAGGGAATTGCCAAAAGCGACGCGACTCCCCAACAGGAGCGCTCGGCCTCTACAAACGCCTTGGCTACCAACCGGACTTATGCGCTTCAGCGAAAATTCGTGCAGGCGGTCCGGCCGGATTCTCATCCGGTGGAGCTCTCGTGCCCGTGGTAGTAGGAGCATCCCCCACACTGACATCGGCGACGGCCAGCCAGATGGCATGGGAGCGGGCTGGGTGAGCGCGTGCGGGGATTCGCTCTCCCGTGGGACTACGAGGCTCGACTCAAGAACGAGTCGCCCGAGTACTGGCCTACTGGGGAAAGTATCGCCTCCTTGTTGCCTAACGGCACTCCGCAGGTTCTGTTATCCGCAGTTACCAATATCCGCACACGGCTCGGCCGCGACTGGTGCATCGCGTCGACACGCTGAACTTGACAGAGAATCTACAGGATGGGGATCGCGCGCTCCCCTGATGGTCGAACTCGTCAACCGAACCTCGTCGTGGAAGTAAGCGGTGACACAGCCGTCGATGCCGGCAGATGGCGGCACTCTGTACGAATATTGCGAGTGCCGGGCCGTACCTGGCGGCGCCCAGAAGAACCGGCTCGGCAGGCTCCTGCATGTCCGCCGCTGTCAGTTCGTCCTCGCTCATGGCATCCATCGCTTCCCAACAGATCACTGTGAGGCGAATCCTCACCGCAGTCTGCTCGCCGCTGCCTGCGACAGAAAGATCACCAGATCGTGTGACGCTGTCCAGCTCACCGTCCCCCGCTTCGAGGCTCCGTATGCCACGAGCGGCAGCACGAGGCCGGGCCTGGCCTGGCCTCACCGAGCCCGAGGAGCCGTACCGGCCAAACCTGACGAGTCGAGTGGCCGTTCGCCACCCTCGTGAGCCGCCGCCTGACCGGCACAGTAGTGCACCCCTGCGGCGCAGGGTCGTGCCGGCCTCCAGCAGCAGATCCCGTACGAAGGTGGCCGTGTGGCCACTCGCCTGCATCAGGTCCGGCAGCGTGGCGCCGTCCTCGTCATCCGGTGGATGCCGTGGCCTGGTCAGCCGCGGAGCTGCGATGAAGGACTTGCCGGTCTCACCGGCCCCTTGTATGAACGAGGCTGTTTGGCGGGCGCGACGGGGTCGGCTCGGGTGGAAGGGTTTGGCGGGCACCACTGGCTGTGACCGTCAAGACGGATGCCTATCCGCGATCTGAACGTGGCGTGGCGGTGCCGTGTGAGGTCGTTTGGGCTTTCGGGTGGAGGATGTCGCGGGCCTGGTCCGCCGCGCGGGTCATGCTCTCGCTGACGAAGTCGAGGAAGCGGGCGACGCCTTCGAGGCGGGCGGCGGCCGGGGTGCCGGGGCCGAGGATGCTGACGCCTTGCCGTGCGGTCTCGATGATCAGGGCGTTGGACCGGGCGCTGGCGATCGACGCCTGGTACCAGACGTCGTCGTCGACGATGTAGCGGTCTCGGCGGCGTTCGTCGCGTTCCCGGCGGATGAGGCCCTGGTTCTCGAGGAGCGTGATCGCTTTGGAGATGGACGCCGGGCTGACCTGGAGGCGCTGGACGAGTTCGGACGCGGTGAGGCTGCCCGCGTCGGTGGTGTAGAGGCAGGTCAGCACCCGGGACGTCATCTTGGGCAGGCCCGCTTGCATGATGACGGTGGTGAGCACCTCCTCGTACTCGCGCACGGCCTCGATGTCGCGTCCGTGGGCCTGCACGGGCGCCTGCGGCTCCCGGGGCGCGGCCGGCCTGCGCCGGCGGGCGCGGCGTTCGGTGGCGCGGTGGGCCAGGTCGGCGCGGTAGGCGGTGGGGCCGCCGTTGCGCATGACCTCACGCGTGACCGTGGAGGTCGGACGGTTGAGCTGTCTGGCGATCTCCGCGTAAGCGAGGCCGTCGGCCAGCCCCAGCGCGATCTGCTGGCGTTCGGGCTGGGTGAGTCTGCCTCCCGGCATCGTGGCCTCCTTCGTGCCCCTTGATGCCTCCAACATAGCGTTCACTCTCCACCTATTGCAACGAGTAGAGCGACCGGCGTTGCATTGTATTCGACACCATTGCAACGATATTGGCGCTTCTAGCTGCTCAGATGACGTTTTGACGCAACGGACTCCTTGTCGATTGCTGGAATGCAACGTAGCGTTTCCGATATCCGAAACGACGAGTCGCAGGAGAGCACGATGCAGACGTTCGACACTCCCGCCCCGGTCTCCGCCGTCCTCGACATCCCCGCGGGACGCATCCGGTTCAACGCCGCCGACCGGGCCGACACCACGGTCGAGGTCCTGCCCGCGGACGCCTCGAAGGGCCGCGACGTCAAGGCGGCGGAGCGGACCACGGTCGCATACCACGACGGCGTCCTGCGGATCGCGGCCCTGCCGGCGGAGAACCGGCTCCTTGGCAACCCGGGGGCCATCAAGGTGACCGTCCATCTGCCCGCCGGCTCCCGCATCGAGGCCAAGGCGGCCAGTGCCGAATTCCGGGGCGCCGGACGGCTCGGCGGCGTCGCCTTCGAGGGCGCGCACGGCTCGGTCAAGCTCGACGAGGCCGAAAGCGCCCGCCTCACCCTCGCCGCCGGCGACATCTCGGTCGGCCGCCTGGGCGGCCCCGCGGAGATCAGCACCCAAAAGGGCGATCTCCACATCGCCGAGGCCGTACGCGGCACGGTCGTGCTGCGCACCGAGGCCGGCGGGATCGCGGTCGGCGCCACCTGCGGAGTCTCCGCCGCGCTGGACGCCGGCACCGCCTACGGCCGGATCCACAACGCGCTCACGAACACCGACGGCGCCGCCGCCGGCCTGAACATCCACGCGACCACCGCCTACGGCGACATCACCGCCCGCAGCCTGTGACCCACCGCGCCGGGAGGCATCCCGTACAGCGAACGCAGCACGGCCTCCGCCCGGGACACGCTCGCCCCCGGCGGCCGGCACCACCTCACCGCAACGACCACCCACGCAACCGATAAGGAGCACAGCCATGCCCCTCACCCTCACCGGGCAGGACCGCCCGGAGCTGCGGAAAGCCATCGAGGAGACCGTCGATTCCGGATTCGCCGGGGTGCAACTGCGCGTGCACGATGAGCGGGGCGCGTGGGTCGGCAGCGCCGGGGTGCGCAAGCTGGGCGAGAGCGCCAAGCCCGGCCAACGGGCACTTCCGGATCGGCAGTACCACCAAGACCTTCGTCGCGACCGTGGTGCTGCAACTGGTGGCCGAGGGCAGGATCGGGCTGGACAGCCCGGCGGATGACCACCTGCCCCGGTTCGGGCTGGACCGGCGGATCACGGTGCGGATGCTGCTGCAGCACACCAGCGGGCTGTTCAACCACACCGGCGAGTACCACGAGGACGGAACGGTCGCGCCGGGGATTCCCTGGCAGGGCCAAGAGTGGGTGGACAACCAGTTCCACACCTACCAGCCGGAGGAGCTGGTACGGCTGGCCTTGTCCAAGCCGGCGCGGTTCGAGCCGGGGACGGACTGGAGCTACTCCAACACCAACTACGTGCTGGCCAAGTTGCTGATCGAGGACGTCACCGGCCGCTCGTTGGCCGAGGAGATGCAGCGGCTGATCCTGCGGCCGCTGGGACTGTCGGGCACCCTGGTGCCGGGCGCCTCGCCGGAGATCCCCGAGCCGCACGCCCACGGCTACTACCGGTACGAGCACGCCGGCCAGTGGAAGGTGGCCGACGTCACCCGCTTCAACGTCTCCTGGGTCTCCGCCGCCGGTGACATGATCTCGACCACCGAGGATCTCCACACGTTCTTCTCCGCACTGATGAGCGGCAAGCTCCTGGCGGACCCGCTGCTGGCCGAGATGCGCACGCCGCACCCCAAGAGCGGCGACCACCACTACGGCCTGGGCGTGTTCGTGGAGGAGACGCGCGATGGCGGCACCATCTTCCATCACAACGGCGGCTTTGCCGGCTGGGCGGCGCTGATCTACAGCACGCCCGACGGCAGCAAGACCCTGACCGCCTCGCTGACCACCGGAGACGCCGAGCTCGACTTCGCCGCCACGGCCAAGGCGTTCCAGAAGGCACAGCAAAGGCTCGTCACGGAGGTGTTCCGCGGCGGGCAGACCGAGCCGGCTCACACGACGGCCGAGCCGGCTCAGTGGACGGCGCCGAGCAGCCCTTTCAAGAACAGGGACTCGTTCACCGTCGTAGTGCACACCCGCGGCGTGAAGGCCGATGCGAATGCGATCGCGCGTAGCCCCTGCCTCAAGGTGCCCTGATCCGACCCCGATAGCCCGTCTGAGGCGGCCCGCCGGTTCTCACCGGCGGGCCGCTTTGCGGCATCAGTTTCCATGCGCACCATTGGTGAACACCCCGATGACGTCACGAAGTTGAGCGAAGGCAACCTGGCCCCCATTCAACACAGCACCCCACCGGGAGTTACGGGACAAGCTTTAGGCCGCCGCGCGAGCGTCCACGTCACCAGCGCCGTATACTCGAAAGCCGAAATCGGTTTCGCAGCCCGAGGACCGGGCCGATCTCCAGCACGGTATGGCCGAACTCCTTATACAGGCACGCAGTCTCTCCCACTGCCGGAGTGCGAGCCTGCCGTTCAAAGGCTTGCCCGGGTGCATCCATGGGTTGATGGAGTAGGTGACGTCGAAATGACGCGGGGGCACATCAGGATCGGTGTGGTGTTGCCGTGCGGTGCCTGGGGAGTGGGGCGGACTGGTTCGCAGGCATGTGCGCTGGTCGCCTAACTGGAGGAAATGAGAAGGAATGTCGTCATTTTCCACCGGCCCTGTCGGGCAGGTGCGGAAGTCGGCGAGACTGCCGTCCGGGGTGTTCCAGGCTAGAAGTCACCGTTCGGGCAGCGCATCCGGTTCCGTGAGGCCAGGTTTACGTAGGCTTCCGGTCGTTGTGCGCTTGCGCAGCAGCATCCTCGTCTATCAGCGGTGTCGTTATCACTGCCGACAGCCGCCTCAGAACCGACTGGCGATCATGGAAGCTCGCTCATGAGCTGGGCTGTCTCCCGGTGCCGACCGCACTCCCGCCGGGCGAAGTCGTCCCGCACCCGATCACGAACATCGGGCTCCTGCTCCTGGCTCAGCTTGAACATTCCTTCAGCTTTGGACACAGTAATCCGGAACGCTCCCACACCGGGCACAATTTTGCGGAAGTAGTCCAAGGATTCCGACATGTCCCAACCGGTTCCGAGCTCTCCTTCATACATTGTCACCGTGGACTTCACCACGTCCAGCGTCTCTTCGAGTGAAGAAATCTTTTCTACGACACCACGCACATGCACTGCCGTGAAGTTCCAGGTAGGAGCAGCTGGCACCTTGTCGTAAATCGTCGGAGAAACGTAAGCATGCGGACCGGTGAACGCAAGCAACACGGCATCACCCGTTTCGAGCGCCGCCCAATGAGGGTTCGCCCTGTTCATATGCCCAAGGAGCTGACCCCACGGCGCATCTACCGCGCATTCATCGGTAGGCTGCGGGTCCTGAATAATCGGCAGATGTGTAGCAAACGGCCCGTCACCCACATCGGCATTACTTACGAGTAGCGCCAAAGGATTACGGCGGATCAAATCGGCCATCCACGAACGATCCGGCTCTCGGTACACACAAGGGACGAACATGAGGAACGCAACCTCTCAGCTTCCAGCCCTAATAACCCACAGCTTTTCAGAGGCGCGGGAGCCCCCTCTCTGTCAGACCCTCACCCCCGACTGCTCTTCCACATCCTCCAGGGCCCGCCTGGCCTCATTGTCAAGTGTCGCCCACACCCATTTTTCGAAATCGACGCCCGCATGCAGTGCAGCCTGGCGCCAACAGTCGACCCGATGGCTTGGCACCGCCAGCCGACGAGTCACTGCGGGACGCGCATGAGCATCGGAGCCACCATCGCTGGCATCTCGGAGAGAGGTTCGGAGTTGTTTGGTGGTCCAGTGCATTTCCTCGGCACGGCCGAGCCACCACTCCTGCTCATCGACGGTGAGCGAAGCGACTTCAGCATGATGCTGGAACCTCAGCTTGCCCCGCCGCCGGCTGAGCACGAACCGACGCGCGACCCAGGCATAGTTGCGTAACGTCTGGTATTTGAGGCCGGCAGCACGGATGCCACGTTGATACCGGTCGGCGTAGTGGTCCTTCCCGTACACGAGCCAGTCACCCAGCCACCATGAGGACGAGTCCAGAACCCCCGAGAGTCGGCATCCGGCCTGCTCCCAGTCCTCGAAGCTCAAAGCGGGCGGCATCTGCAGGCCCACTCGCGTCGTCAGCACCTTGGCATTTTGCCCCGTGTCGCCTCCCAATCCATGACGCCCGATTCCCAGCATCGGCCTGGGGCGCTGGACATATCCGGACGGACGTACGTCGCTGTTCGCATTCATCACGCCTCCACACTGAAGAAGAATTGCGCGGAAGAATTTCATGAAGCCTGCCAGTGGGCACACGTTCGCGAAATCGCGACTAACGCCGGGCGATGAGTATCCCAGTACCCATAGCATTCCGCGCCAGCAGCTACTCGTAAAGGTTGACGGAGTGGAACGCGCAACAGAACGGAAATACCTGCTGCCGACTCACTGTATTGACGTCAACGCCTTCACTCATCATTGACTCGATGCGCCCTATCGATTCGAGTAGAACCCATCAGATGCAGCAACGGCAAGGGCGAAAGAGGCTGACAGTGCGACTTGCAAACGTCAACCACCATAAGCGCCCGATTGGCCACGGAGCGTGACGGGTGTACCGCCACTGGTCGCGACACCTCTGCACCGTTAAAAGACCATCAAAATTCTGAGGCGTTGATCGGGAGCGGTATACCCTGCCGCCGACCGCAATCGCACGGGGAAGCACGGGGAATCATGTCATTCAGCGCAGCTGGCCGGACGGACTCGACCAATGAGTTAGCGGCTTCAGAAGCCGAGGCAGCCTCGCTCGGAAATTTCATTTCACAGATTTTCAGACACCTGGCGAGAGTCGACCAGCACAGATTGGCCAAAATGTACCTGGCCGCCCTCCTCGCCACTTCCGGCAAGAAGTCCATTCGCCGGTTAGCCGATACCGTCTCGGCCTCGTCGGCCACCATGCAGTCGATGCGCCAGTTCGTGAATCTCAGCCCGTGGGACTGGAACCCTGTCCTGCGCGAGCTCACTACTTGGGTCGCAAAACACGGTTCAGTACCTGCGTGGACGATCGGCCGCGCGCTGCTGCCCAAACGCGGCGATCAGACCGTAGGTGTGCACCGCTACTTCGACCCGGGCTCCGGCCGCACCCTCAACTGCCAGGTGGGGCTTGGCCTGTTCTTATGCGTCGGCACGACACAGGTGCCCGTTGAATGGCGTTTGTTCCTGCCCCAGCCCTGGACTGATGACCGTCAGTTACGGCAACGCACGCGCATTCCGGACACCGAGTCCTACCGTCCGCTGTGGGCACATGCCCTCGGCCTGGTGGACACACTGGCCGAGCGCACCGCTCCCGCTCCCCTGGTGGCCGACATGAGGGATGATCCCCACGTTCGGCCGCTGATCCACGCGCTGGCCCAGCGTGGCCACAACCTGGTCATCGCCGTACCAGAGCACCTTCTGCTGCTTCCCGGCGAACGCGGCCCGAGCGATTCTCCGCTCCTCAGCGCTCGGGCCCGTCTTTCCTACGGGACCGCCCGGGACGTCATTGTCCAGACCGAGGATGGAGGACGGCGCCGCGTCCGTATCGTCTGCGCGCCGGCCCGCCTGCCGGATGCGACCGGTTCCTCTGCTGACTCGAAGTACCAGCTCTTCACCGAGTGCGGCACGGAAAATCGCACCGGCGGGGTATGGATCACCACGTTCCCCGAGCGGTCCCTGGCTGAGGCGTTCTCGCTCAGAACTCTTGCAGAGGCGACAGTCTCGACTGTCTCTCTCATGGAACGCTCCGTCGGCCTCCTCGACTTCGAAGGCCGTTCCTTCCCGGGCTGGTACCACCACATGACCCTGGCGTCCGCAGCCCATGCCTACCAGCGCCTCGGCAGGCACGCTGCATCCGGTCTCCAGGCGCTCGCTTAGCGAGGGGATGCGACCGGACGGACAGGCGTGTGTACGACCACCCGCCTGATATCCAGTGTGCAACACGGCACCAGAGGAGGCGACTGGTCGCAATGGCGTGGCCAGGGTCTCGTGGGTTCACCAAAGACCATGGCCCAAGGCGGTCGGTCGAACGGCAAGTGGCCACCGCGGACAGTCCTACGCTCACACTGCGGCGGTCTCCCGGCGGGGGCGGGTGCGTACACCACGGCTGCCGTCCTGTATCCGGTCGAGCAGTGACAGCAGCGGGCCGGTGAGGGCGGTGGTGACGAGGGCCATCACCACCAGCCCCAGGAACATCGGTGCCGTCACGATGCCGGCGTTGTAGCCGACTTGCAGGGCGATCAGCTCGGTGAGCCCACGAGTGTTCAACAGGACGCCGACACGCGCAGCCGTTATGGGTGACTCCCCTCCCAGGCGCGCGCCGAGATAGCCGCCGCCGATCTTGCCAATGGTGCCCAGAGTCGTGCTCAGGACCAGCAGTGCCCAGGGCGCCGAGCCGAGCGCGGCGGTGAGCACCGTGATCCCCGTGACCACGAAGAACACCGGCACGAGCAGTCGGCCGAACCAGGTCACACGAGACACCACCGCGGCTGCTTCCGACGAGGTGCCGACGGGGATCGCCAGGCCGAAGAGCGCGGCGCCGAAGATCATGGACAGCCCGAGTCTCTCCACCGCCAAGGCGGCCACGATCGCGCCGGTGCCGACCGCCACTGCAGCCAGGCGCGGGGAACGGGCCATCGCCAGGCGGGCGATCTCGGTACGCAGCACAGCCCTGAGGAGCGGTACCACGACCACCGATGCGGCCATGACCGCCAGCACCCGCAGCGAATTGACCGCGCTGCCCGCGCTCAGCCCGATCACGACGGACAACAGCACCCAGCCTGCGGCGTCCAGAATGATCGCGCCGGTGAGGGCCAACCGCCCCGCAGGGGAGGCCGTCAGGCCCCGGTCCGCCATGATGCGTGCCAGTACCGGCACCGCAGTGATCGACAGCGCCACTGCGATGAACAGCACGAACGCGGGTAACGGCGACGTGCCGCGCAGCGCCGGATCGTCGATGAGCAGCACCCACCCAGCCAGCAGGCTGCCGGCCAGCAGTGACGGCACCAGCGCACCGAACACGATCCAGGACACCGTACGGCGCCCGAACCCCAGGGAGCCGGCTCGCAGTTCGTGCGTGAGCCCTACCAGGAACAGCGCCAGCCCGCCCTCGCCCAGCAGTTTCAGCGCATCCCGTACACCATCGGGTAGCAGCAGACCGAACGCGTCCGCCCCCACCAGTGCACGCAGTGTGGGACCGGCGAGCAAGCCCCCAGTGATCTCGCCGATCACCTCCGGCTGGCGCAGCCACCGGGCCAGCGCACGGCCGAGCCAGGCCAGCCCGAGAACGACCGCCAGGCACACGGCCACATGGGCCAGGTACAGGGCGGCCTCTGCCACACTCATCAACTGCGTCCTTTCTCCGTGCAGGCAGCGAAGCGTCTGGGGCAGACACCGGCCTGCTCCCCGGCCGGAACGGTGATGCCGCGCCCGCGGCCGGTCCGAGAAGGGGCGTTGACTGCCATCGCCTGATTCGGCCGTCGCGTCCTCAGGTCAGTCAGGCGGTCGATCGAGCCGTACCGTGCTGTGCCATGAAGTCCGTCGCGACCTGCAACAGCGCGTCCTGCGCGCTGAAGAGCGAGATATGGTCCCCGTGGGCCTCCACACGGAGCTGTCCATTCGTGAGGCCCGCGGCCACTCGTTCCGAACCGGCTGGGTGAGCGATGTCGTCGTCCCGGCTGGTGACCACCAGCGCAGGCTGCCTAACCCTGGCGAGGTACGGTTCGACATCGGTGCCGGTGATACCGGTATTGAGGCGGCAGTATCGGTAGAGGAGTTCCGGGCTCGCGTACGGATACAGCACAAGGTGGGCCGCGTCGGCGGGGGTGCTGGTGAGCATGGCCTGGCAGAAGGCGGCGTGCACCGCCCGCGCAGCGGCGCGGCTGCGGGCGGCGGAGGTCATCAGCTCGATCAGCCCTTCCTGGTGCTTGGTCTTCGCGCCGCCGTCGGTGAATCCATACGCCCCGTGCCACAGGCTCAGCGAGGCGATCCTCTCCGGCCGGCCGGCTGCCGCCGCCAGGGCGATCACTGCGCCACCGCACAGGCCGACCACATGGGCACCGGCCACGCCGTAGTGATCCATCACCGCGAAGAGGTCGGCTGACTGCGCCCCGACGTCCACTCCGTAGTCGCCGTCGTGACCGGCCGCGCCGAACAGCCCCCGGCTCTCCCAGGTCAGCACCCGGCGGTCGCGGGCGAGGAAGCGTACCCAGGATTCCGAGAGCGCGACCGGCATGCCGCAGGCGGGTACGAGGACGACGGTCTCGGCTCCCTGGCCCGCGGCGTAGACGTGCAACGGCACCCCGTCGACGGAAGTGATGGCCTCCTTGGGGGAGAACGCCTCGAAGCTGTCCGCCAGCGTCCGGGTCAGCACCTGGTCCACCTCGCCGAGGCGGTCCACCGGTACCGCGGTGGCACAGCGCATCCACTCCGCGAGCGCCAGCCGCTCGCTGATCACGCGCTCGAACATCTGGAGGTCGTCGAACGCCGTGTCCCGGGCGAGCGTCAACCCCGCGACTCCGGAACGCCGGGCGACCCGGTCCAGCAGCCGGCGCAGCGCCCGCCACTCCCCGGCCGGCCGGCCGGCCGGGGAGACTGTGGCGTCGCGGCCGCCCGGGACGACCCGGACCGGTGATGCCAGGCCCTCGACGAGCGGCTTCACCGACAGTACGGACTCGGCGAGCCGTGCGATGGCCTTTCTCGTGTCGCGTCCGAGCATTCGACGACCTCCTTCAGCCGACCCCTACGCCAACGAGCTCACCGGGTGGGGAACTTGTGGCCCTTCGTGGTGTGCGTCACCTTCCGGTTGTGGGTGTGGGTGTCTTCGCCCGCCACCAGCACCGTGCCGTACTCGCTCAGGCTCACCCGGCCGCCGTATTCGTCGACGTCATCGGTGTCGGGGTAGACCGCCACCGAAGTCGGTACGTACCGGCCTGCGAAGCCCAGCCGCATTTCCCTGTCCATCGCGGAATGCGGCTTGGAGGCGTGCATCATCGTGGACCAGAACATGACCGCCTCTCCCGGCTTCATGACCATGGACACCGCTCGGTCTTCATCGGGCTGCCAGTCGGGGTCCTTTTGCAGTTCGCGGTAGTCGTAGCCGTAGAAGCCACGCGCGGTTCCAGACTTCTCCTGACGGTTGATCTTGCCCGGTTGGTAGTGCATCTTCTTCGTCTCGTCATAGAACATGGTGCGCTGCGTCCCCGGAATGAACTGCAGGCAGCCCGTTTCTTCCGAGGCTTCGGTAAATGCAGTCCACACCGTGATGGTGCCACCGAATTCTCTTTCGGACTCCGGCCATACGATCTGCGGCTTGCCCGAGGCGAAGGCGAAGGTGTCGGCCTGGTGCCAGTCCGTTCCCTCGTCTCCCGGGTATTTCGGGAAGAACTCCGAGCGCCAGCAGAGAACGTTCGGCCCGAGGACGGCCGACACCCGGTCCACGATCTCCGGCCGGCAGATGTGGTCGGCCAGGAACGTGGAGTCCAGATGGCGGTCGTAGTTGGCGATGTTGGTGTTTCCGGCCTGCGCGTCGGTTTCTTCGTATACGGCCTTGCTGCGGTCCATCAGCTGGAGCCGCTCGCGCCGCCAGAGCCGCTTCATCTCCTCGACTTCGTACACCTTGAAGGGTCCCAGGTAGCCCCGCTCGTGGAACTGGGCGACTTCTTCGGGGGTGGGGGTGAAACTCTGCTGCATCGTGTTCGTCATCGTCAGTCCCTTAACGTGAGCGGCTCTTGGCTTGTGATGTGCGCCTGAGCGAGCGCCGACAAGGAGTCGACACTCGCTTCGTCGAGCGCCGTGACATCGACGGCAATGTCGTACTTCTCGTTCACCTGGGCCACGATCCGAATGAACGCGAGCGAAGTGGCGCCTTGGTCGAACAGGTCGACGGCCGGATCGACCGCCTCCCGTTCCAGTACGGTCCGGGCTATGGCGTCGATTTCCTGCTTGATACCGGCGGTACCTTCGCCGGTTCTGATCGAAGCGGTCATGATGTCGCCTCCCGTTGCGGTACGGAGTTACTTTCCCAGCGCATGACGATTCACCTTTCCCTGGGGCGTTACAGGAATATCCGTGACGATTTTGTATACGGAAGGACGAAGGTGCTGCGGCAACGACGCTCGCGCATGCTTCTCTGCCACAGCGACAAGGCGGGAAGTGCTCCGCTCACTGAGATCCGGGCTGTGTGCGGGCAGCAGATAGGCGATCAGCCGGATATCACCATCCCCGAAATCTCGGGACGTGACAACAGCTCCCGCGACATCCGGCAGGTGCGAGAGGCATTCTTCTATCTCGCCGGGTTCGATCCGGTATCCGCGGACCTTCAGTTGGCTGTCCATCCGCCCGAGGTAGACCAGTTCGCCGCCGGGCAGGCGCATTGCGCGGTCGCCGGACCGGTAGACCCGTTCCTCACCCAGTTGCGGCGCGGGGGACAAGAAGCGCTCGGCCGTGAGTTCCGGCCGGTTCAGGTAGCCGCGGGCCAGGCCGGCCCCGGCGATATACATCTCGCCGGGCACGCCGTCCCGTACCAACTGCCCGTCGTCGTCCACGACATGGACCCGGAGGTCGGGCAGGGGCACACCGATGGGGCTCCTGCCGCCTTCCGCCAGGTCCGCGGCGGTAATCCTCCGGTAGGTGCAGTGCACCGTCGTCTCAGTGATCCCGTACATATTGACCAGAGCCGGACGGCGATCCCCGTGCCGGTCGATCCACGGGGCCAGCATGTGCGGGTCCAGCCGTTCCCCGCCGAAAAGCACCAGCCGCAGGGCCAGGCCGGCCGTGCTGTTCTCCCCCGAGGGCAGGACGGTGAGCAGTTGGCGGAACGCCGAGGGCGTCTGGTTCAGAATGGTCACCCGCTCGGAGCGCAGCAGCGACACCAGCAGCGCGGGCGAGCGCGAGACCGCCTCGGGTGGCAGGACCAGCCGTCCGCCGTACAACAGCGCGCCCCAGATTTCCCACACCGAGAAGTCGAAGCTGATCGAGTGGAAGAGCGTCCAACTGTCGCGGTGGTCGAACGCGAACCGGGGCTGGGCCTGTTCGAAGAGCCGTACCGCGTTGCGGTGTTCGACAGCGACGCCTTTGGGCGCTCCGGTCGTACCGGATGTGTAGATGACGTAGGCCAGACCGTGCCCGGCAGGCTCCGCCGGCTGCTCGCCGCATCCCGGCGTGGCGGTGCCGGATTCGCCGGTGACGCGGTCCCCTTCGATCCATACGATCGCCGGGTGGCGCCCGGCCATCAACTCCGCGGTGTCCGCGGCGGCCACCACGACCGGTGCCGCGCAGTCGGCCAAGAGATAGTCGACGCGTTCCGGCGGATAGGTGGGATCGATGGGCACATACGCACCGCCCGCTTTCAGAATGCCGAGCATGCCGGCGATGGCTTCCGGGCTTCGGCGCGCGCACAGCGCGACGAGGACGTTGGGCCGTACGCCCAGCTCGGTGAGCCGGGCGGCCAGGAGATCGCTGCGCTCGTCGAGCTCTCGATACGAGACCGTCTCGCTTCCCGAGGTCAGCGCGATCCGTTCCGGAGCGGCGCGAGCGCGTTCCTGGAAGATGCTGTGCAGACAATTGCCCGGCAACATCGCGGATTCCCCTTCACGATTGATGGGTGACATGGCGAGGTGATACGTCGCGGAGCCGTACGACCGGGTCCCTTCACCGGCGTACTCCCGTTCACCGCCGTACTGTCGCCAGGACATCTGCTTCCCGGCGGAGCGCCTACGCGCGGCTAACTGTCCTTGGCCGGCCCGAAGCGCCCGGCAGATACGCGGCCAGTACCGCGGTCACGTCGGCTTCGCCGTCGAAAAGGTAGAAGTGGCCGCCCGGCAGCACGATCGCGTCGAAGCGGCTGGTGGTGAACGCCGACCACGCCTCCAGGCCACCGCGGTCGACCTCCGGGTCGGCGTTGCCGCTGAGGGCGACCAATGGCGCCTTCACCGGAAGCGGGTCATGGCGTTCGTATTGCTCGCTCAGCCGGTAGTCGGCACGCATCATCGGCAGCAGCACCTTGACCAGCTCCGGCTGTGCGAGCAGATCGGCAAGAGAGGCATTGACACGCTTGAGGTCCGCAAGCAGCTCGCTGTCGGTCAGCTCGTGAATCCGTCCACGCCCTTTGTGGTGGGGCGGGGAAGCGCCGGACACCGCGAGGAGATCGATCACCTGACCGTGGCGGCGCTCCAGTTCAGCCGCTGCTTCGTAGGCGATATAGGCGCCCATACTGTGGCCGAAGAGCGTCAGCGGCTCATCGGTCCACGGCTCCAGAACGTCCGCGACACGCTCGGCCATCGTCCCGATGTCGTCCACGAGCGGTTCAACGAAACGGTCCTGCCGGCCGGGGTACTGCACCGCGTACACACCGACGTCCGTCGGAAAGCGCGCGCCCCAGGAACGGAACTCATGGGCCGTTCCTCCCGCGTGCGGCAGGCACACCAGTCGTGACCGTGGCTGCGGTACGGGGGTGTGGCACGGGCGCAGCCACAATTCGAGCGAGGTGGGATTCGGGGAACGCAAGGGGGCCTCTCCCGTCATCCGAAGAGCTCTTCGACGGTGTTCATGTCCAGCGACACGGGCGTGAGCCGGTATCCGGTGGGCGGTTCGACGCCCATGAGATGACGGACCAGGAAGTCCCACCGGCGCCGGTTGAGGTAGTGGTCATAGCCGACGTAGACATGGTCCGCGCCTGGGATGACAAGCAGTTCGAAGTCCTTGTCCGCCGCGATGAGGCGTTCGGCCAGGCGCAGCGTCAGGTGCGGGGAGACGCTGTCGTCCAGCCCCCCGTGCACCAGCAGCAGCTTGCCTGTGAGCCGGTCCGCGATGTCCACGTTGGACGCCTCCGCGTAGGCCGCCGCGTCGAACGGGCCGTTGAACGCCTCGGCCACGCCGAGCTCGGCGTAGCGGATGTCGTGCATGCCGCCTTCGGCGACCCCGGCCTTGAACATCCCGGGGTACTCCAGCATCGCCCTTACGGTGGCGAATCCGCCGGCGGAGGTGCCGAACGCACCGACGCGGTCGAGGTCCATCCAGGGGCGTGTCAGAGCCAGTTCGCGCAGTGCCGCCACATGGTCGGCCAGTCCCACGGCGTCGGCGATCCGGCCGTAGGAGGCGTCGTGGAACGCCTTGTCACGCCCGGGAGACCCCCTGCCGTCGACGGCGATCACAACGAACCCGAGGGCAGCGAGGCTCTCGGCGTCACAGCCGTAGAAGCCTGGGTCGAAAGACGGGCTGACCCGGTTCGCGTTCGGAAAGCAGTAGGGATGGTCGAGCACGGGGTACCGCTTGGCCGGGTCGAAGTCATGGGGCCGGTAGAGCATGCCGTAGATGTCGGTCTCGCCGTCGGCAGCGGTGGCGCGGAACCGTTCCGGAGGGCTCCAGCCGGTCTCCAGCAAGCCCGATATGTCGGCCCGTTCCAGCACGACCAGCACGCGGCCGTCCCAGCCGCGCACGGTGGTGACCGGCTCGACGGCGTTGGTGGACGCCGAGTCGATGAAGTACGCCGCACCCGGCGGCACGGTCACCACATGATCGAGGTCATCGTCGCTCACCCTGGCGAACCCGGAGCCGTCCAACCCCACCCGGCACACCGTTCGGCGGTAGGGGTCCTCCTCGTTCAGGCCCGACGCCAGGAAGTACACGATCCGCCGCTCTTCGTCGACGTGCAGGATCTGCCGCACCGCCCAGGGCCCCGACGTCACCTGCGTCCGCAGCTCGCCGTCCTGTGTCCCGTACAGATAGAGGTGGCCCCAGCCGTCGCGCTGGGAGTACCACAGCACCTCCTGTCCCTCCGACAGCACCTCGACCATGGGTGCCTGCGCGAAGTACTGCCCTGGCTCCACCCGCGTCGGGCCCGACTCCGAGAGCACGGTACGCACCTCGCCGGAATCCGGGTCCAGCCGCCGCAGGCTCAGAACCTTCATGTCCCGTTGCTGGTCGAGGTAGTATACGGCCGAGCCGTCCTTGGCCCACCACGCCCACTGCCGGGAGATCGGCGACATCATCGGCATCGCGACGGGCTCGGCCCGCGCGGGTACGGCCTTGCCGCTCGCGATGTCCAGCACCACGAACTCGGCCATCGGCAGCCGCTCGTCACCGGGGTGGGCGAAGCGCTGGGTCAGCAGCCGCGGGGCGCCGCCGTCCGGGGGCAGGACCTGTACGAGATGGGTCCGGCGGACGCCGCGCTGGTCGCTGCGGTGGGTGAGGACACGGGTGGAGTCCGGCGACCAGGTCAGAGCGGGCGGCAAGTGCAGGATACCGATCTTCGGCAGCAGCGTGGAGTACATGTAGTAGTCCGGGTTGGAGCCGTAGTCGCGGTCGTGCGTGCCGTCGTCGGTCAGCGCCCAGTCCTCGGAACCGTCCAGCGACCGGGCCCGAAGATCGTACCCGTCGCGGAACACCGCGTGCCGGCCGTCCGGTGCGACGGCCTCCAGCACATTGCGCGCCGGTGCCCCCTCGGTCCTGGCGCAGGCGTAGTCGCCCAGTGTGCAGGTCCACCGCTCGCCGAACGCGTGGAAGGCGACGGCGACGGAAGTCTGCTCGAACGCGGCGAACGGCAGCGCGGCCGGATCGACCTCTCGGCCGGATGCCGCCGCCAGCGCGCCGGCGAGCCGTTGGTGGTCGAACGCGGGGTGACGGGTGCCCTCGGCCGGGGTGACGAGGATGAACCGCCGTCCCGCGGCAGAGTCGACCGTGTACCAGAAGCGCGCCCCGCCGTCGATCCACCTCGGCCGGATCTTCCCACCGAAGACGAGCTTGTCCCGGTTGTGCCGCAGCAACTGCTCCGCCGTCCGGTAGGTGTGGGCGTCGAGTATGGTCGGGTGCATCGTGCTCTCCTCGGGCGGTCCGGTCAGCCGGCGATGACCGGGAGCCTGGTCACGCCGTTGAGGTTGGGGCTGGTCATGAACGTGGGCGGATCCTGCGGGTCGCAGCGCAGCCGGGGGAATCGGTCGAAGAGCGCGTTCATCGCGACCCTGCTCTCCCGCCTGGCCAGGGCCGCGCCGATACAGAAGTGGACACCTCGGCCGAAAGAAAGGTGTGGGTTGGGCTCACGGGCCGGATCGAAGGTGTACGGGTCGGTGAAGACCTGCTCATCGCGGTTGACCGTGGGGATCCACACCGCGACCATCTGGTCGGGCCCGATGACGGCGCCGCCCAGTTCGGTCTCGGTGTTCGTCACCCGCACCATGGACGCGATCGGCGCGAAGTAGCGCAGCGACTCCTCAAGCAACGGAGGAACCAGCCCGCGGTCCGTGCGTACCGCCCGGTCGGCTTCCGGGTAGGCGTCCAGGCACAGCACCGTGCTGCCGATCAGCAGCGTGGTCGTGACATGCCCGGCGACGAGCATGGCGTTGGCGAAGTTGGCGATCTCGTTCTCGGTCAGCCGCTCCCCGTCGACCTCGGCCTCGACCAGCCCGGTGACCAGGTCGTTCCGTGGGTTGGTACGGCGCTCCTTCGCCAGGTCCCGCAGGTAGTCGGTGAGATGGCGTGCTTGCTCCACTACGGTTTCGATCTCGCTGCCGAGGCTGTCGCGTTCGAGCAACGAGAACTCTGTGGTGCCGCTCAGCATTCTGTCCACCCACCCGTTGATCAGGGCGTGGTCGGCGGCCGGCACACCGAGCAGCTCGGTGATGACGGTGATCGGCAGGGGGTAGGCGAAATCGGCGACCAGGTCGAAACCGCGCTGTCCCTCGGCCTTGGTCAGCAGTCCGTCCACGATGGCGTGAATGCGGGGCTCCAACGCGTTGATCGCCCCGGGTGTGAACGCGTGGCTGACGAGCTTGCGCAGCGCCGTGTGCCGCGGCGGGTCCAGCTGGGTGATCGTGCCCTCGTCGAACTCGCTCCGCTCGGGTATGAGGCGCCCGGTCTCGGAGGAGAAGAGCTGTGGATTGTTCAGCACGTGCAGGGCCTCGGAATATCCGTGGACGTTCCACAAGCCGGTTGTGTCGTCGTACGCGACCCGCTCGGGCGCGAGGTCCTTGTCACCGTACAGCCAGAAAAATCGCTTCGCGTCCAAGTTCCATCGTTCGGCAAGTGCGGACATGTTTTCCCCTGTCGTCACCGATTCCGCTGCGCAGGCGGCTGAACTCATTGAGCGTCTTCTTGCGAATTGCCCCCGGAAATACCGGGGCTGCTCGGCCGCGGCTCGTCCGGGGCACGGGCACACGGGAATTCAGCCGGGCCCGATTTCCTCGGTGATCGCCCCGCACGGGCACGCCTCGACGGCCTGCCGGACCGTCTCATGGAGGGCAGGCGGCGGTGTGGGGTCCACAAGCAGCACCCGCCCGTCCGCATCGTCCTGATCGAACACCTCGGGCGCCGTGATGACGCACATACCCGAACTACAGCAGCGTGCTCGGTCCGTGCCGAGGCGCACCGGTTACGCCTCGTCCCAGGTCACCGGAAGCCGCTGCACACCGTAAACGCTGCCGGTGTAGACCGGCACGTCCTCCGGACGGACCGCCAGGCGCAGGGACGGAAAGCGGGTCAGTAGCGCGGGATAGGCGACGCGCATCTCGACGCGGGCCAGCTGCTGGCCGAGGCACTGGTGGATGCCGTGCCCGAAGGCCATGTGCCCGACGGCGCGGCGTCGCAGGTCGAGTCGGTCAGGGTCGGCGAACCGTGCCGGATCCCGGTTGGCGGCGTGCAGCGAGACGGTGACCGTGTCGCCCGCCTTGATCAGCTGTCCGCCCAGCTCGATGTCTTCGAGCGCCGACTTCGCCTCGGTGTGGATGACGGTGAGATAGCGCAACAGTTCCTCGACGGCGCTGTCGGCAAGGCCCGGGTCGGCACGCAGGGCGGAGAACTGGTCGCGGTGGTTCAGCATGGCGAAGACGCCGAGCGCGATCATGTTCGCGGTGGTGTCCAGCCCCGCGCCCAGCAGGACGGTGCCGATCGCCGCCAGTTCCTCGTCGGTGAGGTCCGTCGACGTCAGATCGCTCAGGAGGTCGTCGGCCGGCCTGGCGCGCTTCGCGGCGACCAGCTCGTGCATGTACTCGTCCATCGCGGTGACCGCGGCGGACACCTCTTCTTCCGTGGCATCGAGCGAGTTCATGACCCTCGCGTCACGCCGGAACACGTCGCTGTCCGCGGCGGGTACACCGAGCAGTTCGCAGATGGTCAGCGCGGGTATCGGGTACGCGTAGGCACTCACCAGGTCCACCGAGGGGCCCTGCTTCTCCATGGCGTCCAGGTGTTCGGTGGTGAACTGCTCGATGCGGGCGGTGAGCTGCTTCATCCGGCGAACGGTGAACTGACCGGTCAGCATCTGCCGGTAGCGGGTGTGCTCGGGCGGGTCCATCGCGTGGAAGTGCCCCACCGGAGCGGGGGGCAGGACGATGTCCGGCGCCCCGGGAAAAGGGAAGTGGATGAGTTCCCGCCGCGTACTGAACCGTGAGTCGGCCAGTACTTCCCGGGCGAGCGCATGACCGGTCACCAGCCAACCCACATGTCCATCGGAATAGGACATTCGACTGATCGGGTGTTTCTCGCGTAGCGGAGCGAGCTCGGCCGGCGGGTCGAAGGGACAGCCGACGGGGCGCGTAAAGGGTAACGGCGCCGCCTCGGGGAGGGTTTCACTCACGTTGATTCCTTACTGCCTGATGAATCGGGTCGGCATGCCGTGACGCGAATCTGCGGTCGCCGTGCCCGACCTGCGGACCGCGCCGATGCTAGCGACACGGAGATCGCCATGTAAATGGCCCGCTATTCCTGATCCGAATTTTCGGTGCCGGGGTAATCGAATGGGCCGGTCGCTGTCGGCGTACGGCCCGGGTCGGAGCTGAGCCGGCCGCTGACGGGGCAGCGCGTCGCAGCGTGTCCTGTCGCCGGGACAACCGGGTGGGGGTGCCCGAGTGGGAACGGAGCTCCACAGCAATACGACAGCAAGCCGTCCGCTCCCGGAGCGGACGGCTCACCGGCATTCCGATTGTTCAGGTCGTACGGGGATCGCGCTTGAACAGCCTCGCCGACCACAAGTAGCCGACCAGCGCGATACCGAGGCACCAGGCGACCGCGATGATCCAGTCGTTACCGAGCGGCCGGCCCAGGAACAGGCCGCGGAGCGTCTCCGCGATCGGTGTGAACGGCTGGTACTCGGTGAACCAGCGCAGGCCCGAGGCCATCGATTCGGCCGGCACGAACGCGCTGGACAGGAAAGGCAGAAGCTGCAGGAGCATCGGCGTGTTGCTCGCGCTCTCGACGGTCTTGGCAGCCAGGCCGAAGGCGACCGCGATCCAGGTGAGCGCGAAGCTGAGCAGCGCCACCAGGCCGAGCGCGGCGAGCCACCCGCCGACGCCCGCTGCGGGCCGGAACCCGGCAACCAGCGCGACCGCGAGCATGATGACGACGCTGACCAGAGCCTGAACCACACTTCCGACGACATGTCCGACGAGGACCGACGTGCGGGCGATCGACATGGTGCGGAACCGGTTGATGATTCCCTTGGTCATATCCATGGCCACCGAGACCGAGGTCGACATGGCGGCCATGACCAGTGCCAGCAGAATGATCCCCGGCGAGAGGTAGTCCACGTAGGCAGTGCCCGCGTCTTTGCCGACCAGGCCCTTGCCCATGACGCCGCCGAAGGCGAAGACGAAGAGCAGGAACATCAGCGCCGGGATCACCACGGTGGCGAGCAGCATCGAGGGATAGCGCGTGATGTGCCGCACATTGCGGCGCACCATCGTCCACGAATCGCTCATGGCGTACGACATTGAAGCCATCAGACCGTCTCCTTCGCTGCGTTCTCCGCCGCTTCGCCGGCCGCCGCGGGGCGGCCGGTGAGGGTAAGGAAGACGTCGTCAAGGTCGGGAGTATGGATGGAGAGGTTCTTGGCCGTCACCGAGGCCGCGTCGAGCCGGTCGAGCAGGCCGCGTATCGCCCCCAGGTCACCGTTGCTGGGCACCCGCAGCGTGAGCCCTTGGTCGTCGCCGGCAGATCCGCCCAGGACGCGGGCGGCCGCGTCGAGTTCGGTGGTGTCGCCGAACGTGAGAAGGATGTGGCTGCCGGGAACCAGGCTCTTGAGCTCGGCGGGGGTGCCCTGGGCGACCAGCTTGCCGTGGTCGAGCACCGCGATCCGGTCGGCGAGTTCGTCGGCCTCTTCGAGGTACTGCGTGGTCAGGAAGATGGTGATGCCCTCGTTGGCGACCAAGCCGCGGATGATCTCCCACATGGTGTGCCGGCTGCGGGGGTCGAGACCGGTGGTCGGCTCGTCGAGGAAGATGATGCGCGGGTTGCCGACCAGGGTCATCGCCAGATCGAGTTTGCGGCGCATACCGCCGGAGTAGGTGCTGGCGACCTTCTTCCCGGCGTCTTCGAGGTCGAACTGCTGGAGGAGTTCGTCGGCGCGGCGCCGGCTCGTCCGACGGTCGAGATGGTGGAGGTCGCCCATCAGAAGAAGGTTTTCCTCCCCGGTGAGCATTTCGTCCACCGCCGCGAACTGTCCGGTCACACCGATGGATCGGCGCACCGCATCGGGGTCCTTGGCCAGGTCATGGCCGGCGACCTGCACGGTCCCGGCGTCGGGCCGGATGAGCGTGGACAGAATCTGCACCATGGTGGTCTTGCCCGCGCCGTTCGGACCGAGCAGCGACCAGATCCGCCCCGAGGGCACATCGAGGTCGATTCCGTCGAGAACGACTTTGTCACCGTACGACTTCCGTAAGCCGAGTGCGGAAATCGCCGATGGAGGGGTGGTTGTCAATTCCCTTTCCTTTCACATGGCCGAGCTAGTGGAATATACCTGCGGGCAGAAACGCCCACGGGTCGCGGCGCCATGGCGCCATCTGGCCGGGGGGTTGGTGAAGCCGTGGTGCCTCACTCGTGCGCCGAAGGGCCGTGCTGCGGTGCGCGGCGGATGACGACGTCGCCGGAGCGGGTACGGGCGCGCACCTTGACCTTCTCCGCGAACTGCTCGGGCCCTTCTTGCGCGGCAAGAGAGTTGCGTACGCTTCCGGTCCTGCTGCGCGCGTCGATCCAGGCAGCGGTGCCCTCTCGGATGCCGACGTCGAGCTGTCCCTCCGCGGTCATCAGCTCCGCCCGGCCGCGCGCCACCTCTCCGATCCGGATGCTGCCGCCGGAGCTCTGGGCAGTGACGTTGCCGGCGGCGCGGTCGACGGCGATGTCGCCGTCGGCTGTGCCGATTTCCAGATCCTGGGCGGCCTGGCCGATCCAGATGTCGCCGTTGACGCCGTCGATCGCGCCGGTGCCGTCGATCTCGCCGATCCGTACCCGCCCCGACGCCACGCTGACCGCGGCGTGCCCGCTCACCCGCCCGACCGTGAGCGGGCCGTCCGCACTGTCCGCGCGCAATGCGCCGGTCCGGTCGAACCGGACCGGGGCCGACGCGGTGTGGACCCGGCATTCGCCGAGCAGGCCCTCGGTACGGATCTCCGCCTTCGCCGTCGTGACCTCAAGGCTGGAGCCGGCCGGCAGCTCAATCGTCACATCGACCGAGTTCTCCGTCCCGATGGCACTCTTCAACCCGCTCGGCTCCGGAGCGGTGACCGTGAGCCTGCCACCGGAAAAGTCGACCTGGGTCTGCTCGGCCGCCTTCACATCGGATGCGCTGGCCTCGTTGCCGGGGTTGATCTGTACGGCTGTGTCGGCGCGGTCGCCGGCGACGATCCTCACCTGGCCACTGGTGACACCGAGGACGACGGTGATGGGCTCGGGGGTGGGAAAGACAGGCACGGTGGTCCCTCTCTGTGGATGGTTGGCTCTGCGGGTGGCCGGTCAGGTTCAGCCGACCCAGCCGGTGAAGCGCTTCTCGCGACCGGCCGCGCGCCGCGGCCGCCGGTGGTTCTGGTTGTCGGCCAGGGCCGCGGTGGTCACACCGACCAGGTAGGCGTTGACGGACAGCCCCTCCTCGGCGGCGGCCTCCTCGATGCGCTGCTTCAGCGGCTCCGGCGGCCGGAAGTTGATCCGGGACACGGGGCCTTCGAGACCGCTGGGGACCGCGGAGCGGGCCTCGGTCGGGCGGCCCGGCGGCGCGGTGCTGTCGTCGCCCGCGAACTCGTCACCGGCGTCGGCGGTCGTGACCACGAAATCCGGGTCGCGCCCACGCAGCCGGACCTCCACCGAACCGGGCGCGAGGTCCTGGCTGATCTCGTCCGCCGCGGCCGACAGCACCTCCAGCATGGTGAGCCGGGTTGCCGCTGCGACCGAGACGACCAGCCGCTCGGCCAGCGCCGTGGCTTCGTCCGTCTTCGCGGCGGCCATGAGTTCACTACGGAGGTTGTCGATGTACGGCGTGAGGTCCATGGCGCCATGGTGCGCCCCTCATGGCGCCATGTCAAGGCGCCATGGCGCCACCTCGTCGGCGGGCGCTTCCACGCAGCCGGGCCGACCGCATTCGGACACCGGCAAACAATCGGGCGACACCGTTTCCCCTTGACCGAAACGAATGGCGGCTTGCGCACCTGCGCGTCAGGTAAGTAGTTTGACCATTTACCGACGACACGGGCGCCCTGCCTTTCCCGCGCCACTATGTCGACATTCGCGCCCCTGGCCCCATCTCGGACCAGGAGAGCCCAAAGATCCGAGGTCGAATTCAGTGCCAACCACGCACATACATCCGTACGCCACCAGGCTGCCATCTCTGACCGGATTACGATTCGTCGCAGCTCTGCTCGTATTTGCTTTCCACGCCACTTGGCGAAGCAACTACATCACCGGCTCCACCGGGGACGCGCTGGGAAAAGTTTTCGCCAACGCCGGTTCCTACGGGGTCACATTTTTCTTTGTTCTCAGTGGTTTTGTGCTGACCTGGTCGGCGCGACCGAACGACACCGCGCCACGCGTCTGGCGGCGCCGGATCGTGAAGATATTTCCCAACCATCTCGTGACGTTCGCGATGGCAGCGGTACTGATGCTCGTCACGGCACAGCCCTTCGTCCAGCTGGACACCTTCGCCGGTCTCTTCCTCGTGCAGGCGTGGATCCCCGACATGACGGTTCCGACTGCCATGAATCCCGTCAGCTGGTCGCTGTCCTGTGAGCTGTTCTTCTACCTGTGCTTCCCGGCGTTGCTGTGGGCACTGAAGCGGGTGCCGGTGCGCGCGCTGTGGGCGTTGGCGGGGGCACTGGCTGCGCTGACCTTGCTGGCGCCGGTGGCCGCGCAGCATCTTGTCGGCGGCGTCCCCCTGCCGCCCATCGCGGATGGCACGCTCTCTTTCGAACAGATCTGGTTCGTGTACTTCCTCCCACCGGTCAGGGCTCTTGAATTCGTCCTGGGCATGGTGGCCGCGCGGCTGATGTACGAAGGCGTCTGGCCGCGGCTGCGACTGCTCCCCGCACTGCTGATCGCCGTAGGCGGCTATGCGATCAACTCCAGCGTCCCTTACCTGTACGGCACGGGCAGCACGGCGGCGCTATGGCTCACACCGCTGGTGGCTGCTGCCGCCGGCGCCGATCAGCACGGAACAGCCTCCCCCTTCCGGGGAAGGACGCTGCTGAGGCTGGGCGAACTCTCCTTCGCCTTCTACCTGGTGCACGGGCTGGTCATCACGTACGCGCACACGTGGTTCGTCGCGAGCGGCCACCCTTCACCGGCCGCCCGGGGCGGAATCCTCCTCGCCGTGTTCGCGGTCTCCCTGCTGCTCGCCCATCTCCTCTTCACCTTGATCGAGTCACCGGCCGTCCGCAGATTCAGCACGGCACGACTACGGCACCCGGGCCCGGTCCCCGTCGTTCCCGGACCGCGGAAGACTCTTGAGGTAAAGGAATAGCGCTTGGCCGCAGACTCAAGCGGCACGGAACCGCTCGGATCACGCCGGGCGGTGAAACGACATCGGGGCGGGTGCGCCATGGCGCACCCGCCCCGATGTCCGTCGGTCTAGGATGTGGTGGCCGCGTCGGCATCCATCGCCCGGCGCAGCCCGGCCGGCCGCATGTCCGTCCAGTTCTCCTCGATGTGGTCGAGGCACCGCTGGCGGCTCTCGGGCCCCAGGGCCACCCGCCATCCCGCGGGCACCTCGGCGAAGGCCGGCCACAGCGAATGCTGGTCCTCATCGTTGACCACGACGAAGAACGTGCCGTCCTCGTTGTCGAAGGGATTGGTGCTCATGGTTCGTTTCTCCCTCTGGTTCGGTCTCGTTCGGTGAACAGCGTGCTGCCGGGTTACCGGCGGTTGCCCGGCACGGCCGGCGTGCCGGAGGCGGAGCCGGTCTCACCGAGCAGCCGTCCGATGATGGAATCGGCGATTTCGCCGCCGCGCACGGCCACGTTGGACAGCAGCGAGGACGAGAGGCCGTGCGTGTGCTCGGTGCCCCCCTGCACATAGATGCCGCAGTTCAGGGGGGACGAGGTCGCCAGCCGGTAGTCCCGCTCGACAACATGGCTGCCGTCCTGGTGACGGGCACAGTGGGCATCGAGGTCGCCCAGCAGGCCGCCCGGGGCCATCGCGTCGTATCCGGTGGCACAGACCACCAGGTCGACAGCGAACTCGGCGGCCTGGTCGCCGACCAGTGAGTGGACGGTGACCTGCGTCGCGTCCCCGGTGTCCTTGACACCGGTCACCCTGGAGAGGCTGACGAACTCAAGCCGCCGGTCGCCGCTGACTTCGTCGTCGTACGCCCGCTGGTACAGGTCCTTGATCACCTCGTCGTCCACCACGGAGTAGTTCGTGTTGCGGTGGTAGCGCCAGATGGCGTCCTTGGCCCGCTGCGACCCACCGTGGAAGTCGTCGACGGCGGACGCGTCGAAGACCTCGTTGGCGAAGGGGGTGTTCTCCGCGATCGAGTAGCCGTACGACGGCAGGATCGCGTACACGGTCGTACCGGGCAGTGTGTCGTAGAGGAAGCGGACGACCTCGGCGGCGCTCTGGCCCGCGCCCACGACGGCGACCCGCTTGAGCGCCGCGCGGTCGCAGGCTCCGAACCGCCCGAGGAACTCCGAGCTGTGCCATACACGTCGGTCGCGTTCGATTCCCACCGGCATCCGTGGGGTCAGACCCGTGGAGATGACCACGTTGCGGGCCGCGACGGTCGACACGGCGCCGCTCCCGCCCCCCTCGCGCACATCGACGTACACGTGGTCGACCGGGGCGGCCGGGTCGGTGCGCGGTGGCAGCCGGAGTGCGACTGCCTCCGCGCCGTAGGTGACCCGGTCCGTGAACGCCGACTCCGCCCACTGGAGATAGTCGTGGAACTCCTGCCGCGTGGGGAAGAAATCCTGTCGGTTCACGAACCGCGCCAGCCTCTCCTTCGCGTGCAGGTAGGACACGAAGCTGAACCGCGAGGTCGGGTTGCGGAACGTCGCGAGGTCCTTCATGAAAGCGACCTGCATCTTGGCGGAGGGCAGGAGCATGCCGCGGTGCCAGCCGAGCGTGTTCTGGCGCTCGAAGAAGGCTGCGGTCACCGGATGCCGGTGCTCTTCCAGCGCGATGGCCAGGGCCAGGTTGGCCGGGCCGAACCCCAGCCCCACCACATCATAGCTGCCGGAGCAGCGGCCGGTCCCGGAACTTCGCATAAAGGCCCCCTCACAGTGGGTTGTCGATGTCGGCGAGCACCCGGTCGATCACCGCGCAGATCGCGGCCGCATGCGCGGGCCGGGACATGTCGCGGTGCTCGCAGGGGATCTCGTGCTCGTGGATCTCGCGCACGTACGGCGCCCATTGGGCGGCGAATCCGTGGTTGTTCACCGTGGCGGTGAAGAACAGCAGGTCGCCGTCGAACACGGGGGTGGTGAAGGCGTCCAGGAGCGCCGAGTGCTCGACGGTGACACGGGCCATGGTCCTGAAGAGCGAGCGGAAATCGACCCCGTCCGCCGCGCTGCCCAGGTAGTCACGCACCAGTTCCTGCGTGCGCGCGTCCTGGAGGATATCGTCCTCGTCAAAAGCGCTGTCGGGCCCGCGCCCACCGGAGGTGGCGCTGTCCAGCATCGCCAGCAGGCCCACCTCGTACCCCCGTCGCCGCAGTTCCACGGCCATCGCATGCGCGAGGATGCCGCCGCTGGACCAGCCCAACAGGGAGTACGGGCCCTCGGGCTGCACCGTGGCGATGTGGTCCAGATAGGTGTCAACCATCTCCTCGACAGAGCGCGCCCTCGGGTGCGCCGGGTCGTACTCACGCGCCTGGAGACCGTAGAGCTGCCGGTCCGGCAGATGGTCGACGAAGCCCATGTACGCCCAGCACAGCCCGCCTCCCGGGTGGATCATCCAGAGGGGTGGCCGGCGCCCCTCCGTGGTGATCGGCAGCACCACGGCGAACGGGTCTTCCGGCGTGTCGGGCGCGGTACCGGACCGCAGCCGCTGGGCGAGGTCGGCCACGACCGGGTGCCGGAACACCTCCCGGACCGGCACGGACACCCCCGTGACCGCGGCGATCCGGCTGACCAGGCGGGTCACCAGCAGCGAGTGGCCGCCCAGAGAGAAGAAGTCGTCGTCGGCACCGACCCGGTCCACCCCGAGCACCTCGCCGAACAGCCCGGCCAGGGTCTCCTCATCGGGTGTGCTCGGTGCCCGGTATGCGGCACCCGCGAAGGCCGGCTCGGGCAGGGCCGCGCGGTCCAGCTTCCGGTTGGGCGTCAGCGGCAGCCGGTCCATGAGGACGACCGCCGAGGGCACCATGAAGTTCGGCAACGTCCCCGCCAGGTACTTCCGCAGGTCGCCGGGGCCGGGCTCGGCGGCCACCGCATAGGCGACCAGGTGCGTCCCGGTGTCCCGGACCCTGCGGGCGATCACGACCGCCTGCGTCACCGCCGGGTGTGCCAGCAGCGCCGCTTCCACCTCACCGGGCTCGATGCGGAACCCGCGGACCTTGACCTGGTTGTCCGCGCGGCCCCGGAACACCAGCTCACCGGCAGCGGTCCATGCTGCCATGTCCCCGGTCCGGTACATCCGCTCGCCCGGCCGGCCGAAGGGGCAGGCCACGAACCTCCCGGCCGTCAGGCTGGCCCGGCCCGGGTAGCCGCGCGCCAAGCGGGTACCGGCGACGTACAGCTCGCCCACCACTCCGGACGGAACCGGCCGTAGCGCCGCGTCCAGCACGTACACCCGCATGTTGTCCATCGGCCGCCCGATCGGCACCTCCGCGACCGCCTGCCCCGGCGGCAGCTCGTGCACGCTGGAGCAGACGGTGACCTCGGTCGGTCCGTAGGCGTTCACGAACACCGTGTCCGGGCAGCTCTTCGCGGCCCGCTCGACCGATGCGGGTGAGAGCCGTTCACCTCCGATCCACACCTCGCGCAGCCCGGAAAGGCACGCCGGGTCCTGGTCGACCAGATGGTGGAAGACCGAGGTGACCAGCAAGGTCGTGGTGATCCGCTGCTCAGCCACCAGGGGCGCGAAGACGGCGGCGTCGTCGATGTCCCCGGGCGGCGCCACCACGAGCCGGGCACCACGCAGCAGCGTCGGCCACAGTTCCCAGGTCATGGCGTCGAAAGTGTGGGGGGACCGCAGCAGGACGCTCTCCTCCGCCGGACGGAGCCAGCACCGGTCCACCGCCAGCTGGACAACGCCACGGTGGGTGATCCCGGTGCCCTTGGGCAGCCCGGTGGATCCCGAGGTGTACAGCACGTAAGCGAGGTGGTCCCCGTGACTGACGCGGTCCACCGGTGTGCCGAGCGCGCCGGTACCCATGGCAAGGTCCTCGAAGACCACGCGTGGGCAGTCGTCCTGGCCCGAGCGGGCGGCGAACTCGGCGGTGGACACGACGAACAGCGGCCGTGCGTCCCGCAGCATGAACGCCTGCCGCTCCGTCGGGTACCCGGGATCGATCGGCAGGTAGGCGGCGCCGGACTTGACCACCGCCAGCAGGGCGACGATCAGGTCCAGGGATCGCGGCAGGGCCACGGCCACCACCGACCCGACCGCCGCGCCCCGCCGGACCAGCTCGGCGGCCACCGCCTCGGCCCTGCTGTCGAGCTCGCGGTAGGTCAGGGACTCCCCGCCCGCCGTGACCGCGACCGCGTCCGGGGTGGCGTCCGCCTGCCGCGCGAACAGCATCGGGATCGTGCCGCCGGGCTCCGGTACGCATGTGTCGTTCAGCTCCTCCACGTGCCGCCGGAGTTCACCGGGCTCCAGCACGTCGACCGTGCCGGCGGGGCGGGCCGGGTCGGCAGTGACCTGCTCGAGGACGTGGAGGAACCGGTTCACGAGCTTGGCGACGGTGCCGTGGTCGAAGAGGTCGGTGTCGTACTCCAGAAGACCGAGAGCGCCGCCACGCGCATCGGGGCTCAGGAGGAAGGAGAGGTCGAACTTGGCGGTGGCGGTGCCGGGGACCGGTTCGACGCCGACCGTGAGGCCGGGCAGGCGGAGTTCGGCCCGTGGGTTGTTCTGCCAGGCCAGCACAACCTGGAACAGCGGGTGGTGGGCGGCGGAGCGGTCGGGGTTCAGCAGCTCGACCAGGCGGTCGAAGGGGGCCTCCTGGTTGTCGTACGCGGCCAGGGCCTTGCCCCTGACCTGATCGAGTACCTGCTCGAACGTCGGGTCGCCGGTCAACCGCACCCGCAGCACCCAGCTGTTGACGAAGAACCCGACCAGATCGGTCAGCGCCTGGTCCGTTCGGCCCGCGATCGGCGAGCCGATGGTGATGTCGTCGCCGCTGCCCAGCCGGTGCAGCAGGGTGGCCAGGGCCGCTTGCAGCACCATCGAGACCGTCACACTGCGGCGACGGGCCAGCTCTTCCACAGCGGCGAGCAGGTCCGGTCCGACCGCGAACTCGATCTGGTCCGCGCGGCGGGCTCCCATGGCCGGGCGCGGACGGTCCAGCGGCAGCGGCAGCGGCTGGGGCGTTCCGGACAGCTCCTGGTGCCAGTAGGCGACTTGACCGGCCAGGACACTGCCGTCCTCTGACTCCTGGCCGAGCATCGCCCGCTGCCAGATGGCGTAGTCCGCGTACTGCACGGGCAGCGGGGCCCACGGTGGCGCCTGACCGTCCCGGCGCGCGGTGTACGCCGCCGTAAGGTCGTTGACCAGCGGGGTCGCCGAGCCTCCGTCGCCGGCGACGTGATGGAGCACCAGCGCGAGGACGTGGTCGTCCTCGGCGCAGCGCAGCACTGTGGCCCGTAGGGGCAGGTCGGTGGAGAGGTTGAACCGGTGCCCGGCCGCGGCCCGCATGGCGTCGGCGAGGCCGTCGGGCGAGACCGGCGTGACCGGCACGTCCAGCGGCACTTCGGCTGCCGGGATGATCCGCTGATACGGCGTGCCGACCTCGTCCTCGACGATCAGCGTGCGCAGACTCTCGTGCCGCACGAGCAGGTCGAGGAGCGCCGCCCGCAGCGCCGCCACGTCGAGGGCGCCGCGCAGCCGCAGCATGGTCGGCATGTTGTAGCTGGTGGAAGGCCCTTCGAGTCGGTGCAGGAACCACATCCGCTGCTGTGCGTAGGACAGCGGCACCCGCTCGGGGCGGGTCTGCCGCACCAGGGCCGGGCGCGCACCCGATCCCGCGGCCAGGTGCGCGGCCAGCCCGGCCACCGTGCTGGTCTCGAACACGGCCCGCACCGGCACCTCGACGTCCAGTTCGGCGCGGATCCGGCCGACGAGCCGCGTGGCCAGCAAGGAGTGGCCACCCATCACGAAGAAGCCGTCGTCGACGCCGACGCAGTCGAGTCCCAGCACCTCGGCGAACAGGCCCGCCAGGATTTCCTCCTGCGGGGTCCGGGGCGCTCGCCCGTCCGTCGTACCCGCGTAGTCCGGGGCGGGCAGGGACCGCCGGTCCAGCTTGCCACTCGGTGTCAGCGGAACGCTGCCGATGGCGATGACAGCCGAGGGCACCATGTAGTCGGGCAGTCGCTCGCGCGCGTATCCGCGCAGGGCCGTGAGCAGGGAGCCGACTTCGCGCACCCCGGCCGGATCGTTCGACAGCGCCTTGCCTGTACGGCCGTCCGGGAGGTAGCTGTCGGTGAACACCCGCCCGGGCGCCGGGCCTCCCGTCCACACGACGGCGTCGAACCGGTCGACCGCGTGGGACCAGGTCACCAGCGAGCCCCAGCCCTGGGCGACGGCCCAGTCCTGAACCTCTTGCGGGTCGATTCCGGTGACCCCACCGGTGACCTGTCCTCCCTCGCCGATCAAGCGGGCGTTGGGGATGCCCGTGATGCGTACGGGGGTGCCGTGCTCGAAGCTGCACCGCCGGCCTAGGCCCGCGAGGTCTGCAATGTCGGTGCCCCACTCAAGTGTCGGCAGCTCGCCGAGGGGAACGGGACGCGCCGGGGCTTTGTGCAGGACCACTTCGTAGCGGTGCCGGGTCAGTTCGTTGTGAGCGGTGCCGGACTTCAGCCGGACGTCGACGGCGGCAGCGCCATGGCGCTCGCCCCACCGCGTGAACCATTCGGGTTCCAGCACCAGTTCCTTCTCCACGAACACCGCGTGCTCCACGGCGGCCCGGAGCGCTCCGGCGGTGGCGCCGGGGTACCTGGCCTGCTGTACGGCGCGGTACAACAGGCTCAGCGAGCCCGCGTACCGCACATCGCCGAGGACGACCCGGCCTCCCGGGGCCAGCAGTACCATCGCCTGGCTCAGCACCCGGTCGAGGTAGTCCGCGTCCGGGAAGTACTGCACCACCGAGTTCAGGACGACGGTGTCGAACCGGCCCGCCGGAAGGCCCGAGACATCGTCCGCGGCCTGGTGGCGCAGGTGAACCCGGTCCGCCCAACCCGCCGCGCGCACCTGGCTGCGCAGCCCCTCGACCGCGGTGACGGAGAAGTCCGTGCCCCAGTACTCCTCGACGTGCGGGGCGATACAGGCCAGCAACAGGCCCGACCCGGTGCCCAGTTCGAGCACCCGGCGCGGGGACCAGCACAGGACGCGCTCGACGGCGGCGTCCCGCCATTGCCTCATCTCCGCCAGCGGGATGGCCTTGCCGGTGTAGCTGGAGTTCCAGCCGGTGAAATCGTCGCCCAGGCCGCCGCCTCCGGCGGCATACATCCGCTCGTAGACCTGCTGCCACTCACCGACCTGTTCGTCGGCGGCCGAGCCGGCCCCGGTCACGTCAGGGACGACATAGGCCACCAGGCGCTGGTCGCCTGCCTGGTCCTCGCGGGAGACCACGACGGCCTGCGCGACGGCGGGGTGTCCGGTCAGGACGGCCTCGACCTCCCCGGGTTCGATGCGGAACCCGCGGACCTTGACCTGGTGGTCCGCACGGCCCCGGAACACCAGCTCGCCTGCGGGGTTCCACGCCGCCAGGTCCCCGGTCCGGTACATCCGCTCACCCGGCCCGCCGAAGGGGCAGGCCACGAACCTCTCAGCGGTCAGGCCGGGCCGGTGCAGGTAGCCGCGCGCCAGGCCGGCGCCCGCCACGTACAACTCGCCCACTACACCCGGCGGAACCGGCCGCAGCCCCGCGTCCAGTACGAACACCCGCATGTTGTCCATCGGCCGTCCGATCGGCACCTCCGGGCCCGGCTGCCCGGAGGACACCGGGTGGCTGGTGGCGAAGACGGTCGTCTCGGTGGGGCCGTATCCGTTGACGACCGTCAGTCCCGGGCAGGCGGTCAGGACGCGCTCCACCGCGGCCGGGGAGACCGCGTCGCCGCCCACCCAGACCTCGCGCAGCCCGGCCGGGCATGTCGGGTCCTGGTCGACGAGCACCGCGAACAGCCCGGCGGTCAGCCACAGTGCGGTGAGCCGCCGCTCGGCCACCAGCGCGGCCAGGGTGGCGGCCTGGAGGTCGTCCGGGGGGCTGATCACCACCCGGCCGCCGCCGAGGAGGGGCGCCCACAGTTCGTAGGTGGAGGCGTCGAAGGTGTGCGGGGAGTGCAGCAATACGCGGGCGTGGGCGCCGCCGTTCCAGCGCCGGTCTGCGGCCAGGCTCACCACGTTGTGGTGGGTCACCGCGATGCCTTTGGGAACCCCTGTCGAGCCCGAGGTGTACATGACGTAGGCAAGGGAGTCGCCGTGGTCCGCCGGGTACGGTGCGTGGCCCACGGCAGTGCGCAGCACGCCGACCGGCACGCTGGGTACGCCGTCCGGCACGGCGAGTTCCCCATCGGTGATCACGACGGTGGTGTCCGCGTCGCGTAGCGTGAACGCCACGCGCTCCGCCGGGTGGCCGGGGTCGATCGGGAGGTAGGCGCCGCCTGCCTTGAGCACGGCCAGCATGCTCACCACGAGGTCGGTCGAACGCTTGAGAGCGACCGCCACAAGAGCCCCGGGGCCCACCCCCCGGCGGATGAGGTGGTGCGCGAAGGTGCCGGAGAGCTGGTCGAGCTCCCGGTAGGTCAGTGTGGTCTCCCCGGCCTCCAGCGCGATGGCGTCGGGGGTGGCTGCCGCTTGGCGCCGGAACCGTCCATGGACCGATCTGCCCGGTACGGGCACGACAGTGTCGTTGAGCTCGTGCAGCAGCCGTGTCTCTTCGCCGGGCACGAGGACACCGACGGAGCCGACCCCTCGGCCGGGGTCGGACACCACCTGGCGCAATACGCTCCGCAGCCGCTCGGCGATCCGCTCGACGGTGCCGCGGTCGAACAGCTCGGTGGCGTACTCGATCACTCCGTACACGCCCCGCCCCGTCGCGTCGGGGGCGAAGTTGAAGAACAGGTCGAACTTCGCGGTGGTGGAGGGCACGGGCTCGGCGGTGACCTGCAGGTGCGGGAGTTCCAGGTCGAGCCGGGTGTAGTTCTGCCAGGCGAACATCACCTGGAAGAAGGGGTGGTAGGACAGCGACCGGTCCGGGTTGAGCAGTTCCACCAGCCGCTCGAAGGGCGCGTCCTGGTTCTCGTACGCGGCCAGCGCCTTGTCCCGCACCTGCTCAAGGACCCGCTCGAACGACGGGTTGCCGGCCAGGCCTACCCGCAGCACCCAGGTGTTGACGAAGAACCCGACCATGTCGGCCAGGGCCTCGTCCATGCGGCCGGCGATCGGCGACCCGATGGTGAGGTCCTCTCCGCCGCCGAGGCGGTGCAACAGGACCGCGAGCGCCGCCTGGAACACCATCGACACGGTCATTCCGCGACCGCGGGCCAGTTCCTCGATCCGGGCGAACAGCTCCGGCCCGACGGTGAAGTCGACGACGCCGCCACGGTACCCCGCGAGCGCTGGCCGCGGCCGGTCCAGCGGCAGCGGCAGCGGTTGCGGAACGTCCGCGAGCTCCTGCCGCCAGTACGTGACCTGTCCGGCCAGCACGCTGTCCTCGTCGGACGCCTCGCCGAGCAGTTCGCGCTGCCACAGCGTGTAGTCGACATACCGGACCGGGAGCGGCGTCCAGTCCGGCGCGCCTCCGCTCAGCCGCGCGGTGTACGCGGTGGTGAGGTCGCGGATGAACGGGGCGACCGAGCCGCCGTCGGCAGCGATGTGCTGGATCACCAGCGCAAGGACGTGCTCCTCGTCGGTGCGGCGCAGTACGCGCGCCCGTACCGGGATCTCGGTGCCCAGGTCGAAGGGGTGCCCGATCACCTCCGCGATGGCGGCGGCCTCACCCTCCGGCCCCATGTGCGCCAGGGGGATGTCCAGCAGCACCTCGTCGGTCGGCAGCACGCGCTGGTAGGCGGTGCCGCTCTCGTCCTCGCCGATCAGCGTGCGCAGGCAATCGTGCCGGAGGACGACGTCCCGTATCGCCGCGCCGATCGCCTCGACGCCGAGACTGCCGCGCAGCCGCAGCACCACGGGAATGTTGTAGGTGGCCGACGGGCCGGTGAAGCGGTACAGGAACCACAACCGGCGCTGGGCGAAAGACAGGGGTACCATGCGTCACTCCTCGGTCATCCTGCGCAGGCGCGGCCTGCGGGAGGCAGCCATGTCCGTCCACTTGGCCGTCAGCCCGGCGACCGTCGGGGACTCGAATACCAGCCGGATCGGCACTTCCACGCCCAGTGCGGCGCGGATCCGGGCGATCAGCCGGGTGGCGAGCAGCGAGTGCCCGCCCAGCAGGAAGAAGTCGTCGTCGATGCCGACCCGGTCCACGCCGAGGACCTCGGCGAACAGCTCCGCGAGGGCCTGTTCCCGTGTGGTGCGCGGCGGGCGGTACTCGTGCACCGCGTCGAACTGCGGGTCCGGCAGCGCCTGCCGGTCCAGCTTCCCGTTGGGGGTCAACGGCAGCGCGTCGATCACCGTCACCACCGCGGGCACCATGAAGTCCGGCAGCCGCTCGGCGGCGAAACGCCGTACCGCGGCACCGTCCATTGGCTCGGCGCCTTCGACGGGTGCAGCGGACCGGACCGGTACGACATACCCGCCCAGATGCTTGCCGCCGCCCATCGCGAGGTCTCGGGCGACCACCACCGCCTGTGACACCCCCGGGTGGGATGCCAGGACGGCCTCGATCTCACCCGGCTCGATGCGGAAGCCTCGCACCTTCACCTGGTCGTCGGCGCGCCCCAGGTACTCCAGCACCCCGGCCGGGGTCCACCGCACCCGGTCACCGGTGCGGTAGAGCCGGCCGCCGCCCGGTCCTGTACCGAAGGGGTCGGGCACGAACCGCGTCGCGGTCAGCGCCGGCCGGCCGAGGTACCCCCGGGCCAGTCCGTCGCCCGCCGTGTACAGCTCACCCGCCACTCCGGGCGGAACCGGTCGTAACCACCCGTCCAGCACGTACATCCGGACGTTGCCCAGCGGACCGCCGATCGGCACCGAGCCGGAGCCTTGGGTGCCGCCGGTGTCCGGGACGGTGTACGCCGACGCGTAGAACGTTTCGGTGGGCCCGTATCCGTTGACGATCCGGACGCCGGGCAGCGCGGCCCGCGTGCGGTCGACGACCACCTGGGTCAGCGGCTCACCGGCGAAGACGACGGTCTCAGCGGTGACCGTGGTGCCGAGATGGTGCAGCAGCTCGTCGAAAGCGGAGGGCACACCGGACAGTACGCCGCCCGACCACGCCTCGCGTTCGCCGAGCGCCAGGATGTCGCGGACCACCTCCACGCTGCCGCCGGTGCACAGGGCGACGAAGACCTCGAAAACCGAGACGTCGAATGCGATCGAGGTGCTGGCCAGTACCCGTGGGGCGGCGCCCGGCCCGAGCAGGGACGCCATCGTGCTGACGCTGTTGACCATGTTGGCGTGCGTCATGGCGACACCCTTGGGCATGCCGGTGGATCCGGAGGTGTAGATCACGTAAGCCAGGTTGCCGGGACGCAGGGCGCCGGTGCGGTGGGCGTCGGTGGGATCCGGGGCCGCATCTCCGCCTGTCCCGGCATCGAGCAGCTCCTCCTCGATCAGCAGCCGCGGTACCGCCGTCGTGGGGACCTTGCCCGCAGTGGCCCGGTCGGTCAGTGCGGCCACCGGCGCGGCATCGGTGAGCATCAGCCGCACCCGGTCCGCTGGATAGGCCGGGTCGACGGGCATGTATGCGCCGCCGGCCTTCAGCACCGCCAGCATCGCCACCACCAGTTCCGCCGACCGGGGCAGCAGCAGCGCCACCCGCCGCTCCGGGCCGACACCGTGCTCGATGAGCCGGTGCGCCAGCCGGTTCGCCCGCGTGTTCACCTCCCGGTAGGTCGACGTCGCTCCGTCGAAGACCACGGCGACGGCGTCGGGTGTGGCGGCGGCCTGCCGCTCGAACAGTGCGGGAACGGTCAGTGCCGGTACCGGCTCCCCCGTGTCGTTGACCTCGTGCAGCAGCCGGTGGCGTTCGGCCTGCCCCAGCGTGTCCACCAGCCGGACCGGCAGGCTGGGGTCCGCCGCCAGGTGCCGCAGCACTCGCCCGAGGCGGGCCGCGATGTCCTGCGCGGCGTCCCGGTCGAACCAGGTGTCCTGGTACTGGAGTCCCACCCGCAGGTAGGGAGAAGCGTCGGCCGCCACCATCAACGGGTAGTGGGTACCGGTCAGCGGGCGGATGCCCGTGATGGCGATGCCCGCGGAGGTGTGCGCGTCGGTGAGTCCGACGCGGTCGACCGGAAAGGACTCGAAGACGACGAGGGTGTCGAAGAGGTTACCCAGCCCGGCCGCTTCCTGGATGTCGGTCAGCCTGTGGGAATGGTGGTCCAGCAGAGCGGCCTGCCGGGCCTGGAGGCCGGTCAGCAGTCCGGCCAAGGTGTCCTGGGGTGCGCACCGCACGCGTACCGGAACGGTGTTGATGAACAGACCGACCATGGAGTCGGCGTCCGCCACAGCGGGGGGACGGCCGGACACAGTGGCACCGAACACCAGGTCCTGGCGTCCTGTCAGCTGTCCCAGCACGATCGCCCAGGCACCCTGCACCACGGTGTTGAGCGTGATGCCCAGCTCGGCAGCACGCCGGGACAGTTCCCTGGCCACGTCCGGTGGCAGGGCGACCTCGACCTGCCCGGTCCCCTTCTGTGTCACCCCCGGGCGGGCATCGGGAACCAGCGTCGTCGGCTCTTGGAGGCCGGCGAGTTCCTCCGCCCAGGCCCGCGCCGACTCCTCGTGGTTCCGCTGCGCCAGCCACGCGAGGAAGTCCCGGTAGCTGCGGGTGCGTGGCAGCACCGAGGTGTCCGCGCGCGTGCCGTAGAGCCGCAGCAGATCCTGCATCAGCAGCGGCAGCGACCATCCGTCGAACAGGGCGTGGTTCGCGGTGAGGACCAGCTCCGAGCGGTCGGGGCCCATACCGACCCAGGTCATCCGCAGCAGCGGGGGGACGGCCGGATCGAAGTGGGCCATCCGGTCCTCGGCCAGCAGCCGCTCGAACGCCTCCTGGCGTTCGTCCTCGGCCGGCTCACTCAGGTCGAGCTGCCGCCACGGCAGTTCCAGGCCCTCCAGCACCAGCTGCACCGCGTGCCCGGACGCATCCGTGACGAACGCGGTCCGCAAGGCGGCGAACCGATCCAGCAGGGCCTGCCCCGCCGCCCGCATCCGCGCCGGATCCACCGGGCCGACCAGGTGGAACACCAATTGCATGTGATACGGGTCGGACACGGTGTCGGCCAGCATGCTGTGGAAGAGCATGCCGGACTGCATGGCACTCAGCGGCCAGACGTCGGCCACGCCCGGGTACCGCTCCTCCCACTGGTCGATGTCGTACTGGCTGACCGACACCAGTGGCAGATCGGACGGAGTGAGCCCACCGGCTCCGGGCCGGGCGACATGCCGGGCCAGTCCCTCCAGCGCGGCGCACCACAGGTCCGCCAGCCGGCGTACCTCTCCGCTGGAGAGCACCCCGGTGGGGAAGGTGAACACCATGGACAACTGCGGTCCCTGGCCGGTGTCGATGACGACCGCGCTCACTTCGAGGGCGGACATCACCGGCATGTCCGCGTCGGGCGTGGGCGCGCCGATCCCGGGCACAGCGCTCCAGCCCGGGCCGCCCACCGTCTCGGGCATGTCGGACGAGGTGAACTGACCGAGGTAGTTGAACCCGATCTGCGGCTGCGGGCAGGCCGCGAGTTCGGGCCCGGTCCGCGGGTTGAGGTAGCGCAGGAGTCCGTAACCGATCCCCTTGTCCGGGATCGCCAGCAGCTGTTCCTTGACGGACTTGACGAGCGTGGCCGCCCCCTCGCCGCCGCCGAAGACCTCCTCGGCGTCGGTCCCGCCCACTTCCAGGCGGACCGGGAACATGCTGGTGAACCATCCCAGCGTGCGGGAAAGGTCGGCGCCCGGGACCACCTGCTCCTCCCGGCCGTGCCCTTCGATCCGCAGCAGGACCGAGGTGTCCTCGGTCCCACGCCATTGCGTGACGGCGAGCGCCAGCGCCGCGAGCAGGCCGTCGTTGACTCCGCCGTGGAAGGCCGCGGGGACCGTGGTCAGCAGGGCTTCGGTCGTCGGCACTGGCATGTCGGCCCGTACGGTGTCCACCGTGGACGTCACGTCCACTGCGGGCTCCAGCCGCCGGGAGCCGATCACCGGGTCCGGCCCGCCGAGCTGAGCTCGCCACACCGGCAGTTCGGCCTCCCGGCCGGGGCGGTTCGCCTCTTCCACCAGTGCGTGGGACCACCGCCGCGCCGAGGTCGCCACCCCGGGCAGGAGGGCCGTCCGTCCGTCGCACACCCGCTCCCAGGCGGCGGCGAAGTCCGGGAGCAGGATTCTCCACGACACCCCGTCGACCACCAGGTGGTGCAGCGCCACCAGCAGCCAGCCGGGGCCCGCGTCGTGCCGGAGCCAGACGAACTGCGCCATGACACCGGCGGCCGGGTCGAGCCGACCGGCGGCCGCATCCAGCTCCTCAGCCACCCGTCGCTCCCACACATCAGCCGGTTCCCAGTCGGCGACCCTCACCCGCAGGGCGACGCCCACCGAGCCCGGCGCGCTCACGACCAGGCCCTCCCCTGGCTCGGTCACCAGGCGGGACCGGAGTACGTCGTGGCGGTCGACGACCGCGGACACCGTCGCCAGCAGCCCGTCCCAGTCGATGCCCTTCGGCAGGTCGAGAGCCATCGCCATCGAGAATCGGTCCCGGCCGCCACTGAGTTCGAGCAGATGCCGCGCGGCGGGCAGGTGCGGCATCCAACCGGTGCCGCCGCCGTCCAGCTCCGGCAGGCCCCGACCTGCGCTCGGTGTCCCGTTCACCGACGCGGACTCGGCCAGCCCGGCCACCGTCCGGCATTCGAAGACCTGCCGGGGCGTGATGTCCACTCCCTTGGCCCTGGCGCGGGTCACCACCTGGATCGAACGAATGCTGTCGCCGCCGATGGCGAAGAAGTCGTCGTCGATCCCGACCTCGGCCAGGCCGAGCACCTCGGCGTACACCTCGGCCAGGATCTGTTCCTGGGCCGATGCGGGCGCACGGTAGGTGGTACCGGTGAACTCCGGCTCGGGCAGGGCGGCCCGGTCCAGCTTCCCGTTCGCGGTCAGGGGCAGCCGGTCCAGCACGACGAACGCCGCGGGCACCATGTAGTCGGGCAGCCGAGCTGCGACGAAGCCGCGCAGTTCCCCTGCCGACACACCGGCTGTCAGGTCGACGCTGCCGGCGGACGCGGCCCCGGCCGGGACCACGTAGCCCACCAGATGCTTGCCGCCGGTCCCGCTCTCCGTGGCGATCACCGCGGCCTGGGCCACTCCGGGGTACGCCGTCAGGGCTGCCTCGACCTCGCCGGGTTCGATCCGGAACCCGCGCACCTTGACCTGCGCGTCCGCCCGGCCGGCGTACTCCAGTTGGCCGGCCCGGTTCCACCGCGCGAGGTCGCCGGTGCGGTACATCCGCGCCCCCTCCGGGCCGAAGGGGTCCGGCACGAACCGCTCGGCGGTCGGTCCGGGTCGGCCGTGGTAGCCACGGCCGACCGGCCCGGAGACGTACAGCTCGCCGACCACGCCCGTGGGCACGGGGGCCAGCCCGGCGCCGAGCACGTACATGCGCATGTTGGCCAGTGGACGCCCGACCGGCACGGTGTCCGTGTCCCACTCCGCTTCGTGCGCGGGCACTTCGAAGGCGGCGGCGTAGAAGGACTCGCTCTGCCCGTAGGCGTTGATCAAGCGGACGCCGGGGAGTGCGGCGCGTACTCGCCGCACCAGCCCGGAACGCAGCGCCTCACCGGCGAACACCACCGTGTCCACGGTGATCCGGTCGGCGATCCGCTCGACCAGATCGGCGAAGACCGACGGGACCGTGCTCACCACTCCGCCGCTCCAGCCGCCCCGTTCGTCGAGCACCAGCACATCCCGTACCAGCTCGACGGTGCCGCCCGCGCACAGGGTGGTGAACAGCTCGAACAGCGAAACGTCGAAGTTGACCGAGGCGCCCGCCAGCATGCGGGTCGTCCGCGTCACACCGGTCGCCTGGATCAGTGCCAGTACGCCGTTGGTGACGCTTTCGTGGGTGATGCCCACTCCCTTGGGCGTACCGGTCGACCCGGAGGTGTACATCAGGTACGCCAGGTTCTGCGGGTTCACGGCCGCCCGGGGGCGGTCGGGCTCACCGTACAGGTCGTCCAGGTAGCGGCGGGGAGTGTCGTCGTGCGGCAGCACTTCCTCGGTGGCGGGGTCGGTCAGGAGCAGCCGCGGACGGGCATCGGCCAGCACATGCCCCAGCCGGCCGCTGGGGTACGCCGGGTCGATCGGCAGGTAGGCGCCGCCGGTCATGAGGACGGCCAGCAGGGCGGCCACCAGGTCGGTGGTGCGTGGCAGCGCGACGGCCACCAGCGACTCGGGCCCGATCCCCGCCCTCCCGAGAGCCTGGGCCAGGCACCCGGCTCGCGCGGCCAGTTCCCGGTAGGTCAGCTCCATGTCGCCGCACACCACCGCGACAGCGTCCGGCGTTCCGGCGGCCTGCCGGTCGAACAGGTCCACCACGGTCAGCGCGGGCAGCGGCACCGCGGTGTCGTTGACGTCCCGTACCAGCCGGCCCCGTTCGCCCTCGCCCAGGATGTCGACGGAGCCGACCCGAACGGCGGGGTCGTCGACGACCTGGCGCAGCACCTGGACGAACCGGTCGGCGAGCCGCTCCACGGTCTCCTGGTCGAACAGGTCCGTGGCGTACTCGAAGACGCCGAGGGCACCACCGCCGACCGGGTCGGGGGTGAGGTTGACGAGCAGGTCGAACTTGGCGGTGGCGGCCGGGACCGGTTCCTCCTCGATCCGCAGTCCGCGCAGGTCCAGGTCGAGCGGGGCGGTGTTCTGCCAGGCGAACATGATCTGGAACAGCGGGTGGTAGGCGGTGGACCGCTCGGGGTTGATCAGCTCCACCAGGCGCTCGAACGGCGCGTCCTGGTTGTCGTACGCCGTCGTCGCCTTGTCGCGCACCTGGTCCAGCAGCTGCGCGAAGGACGGATTCCCGGACAGCCCCACCCGCAGGACCCAGGTGTTGACGAAGAAGCCCACCAGGTCCGCCAGCGCCTCGTCGGTACGGCCCGCGATGGGCGAACCGATGGTGACGTCGTCGCCACCGCCCAGGTGGTGCACCAGTACGGCCAGCGCGGCCTGCAGCACCATGGAAGCCGTCGCCTCACCGCCGCGCGCCAGCTCCGCCACCCCGGCCATCACGCCGGGATCGATGGTGAAGCCGACCCGGCCGCCACGGTGACTGGCCGCCGGCGGCCGGGGCCGGTCGGTGGGCAGGGCCAACGGGGCCGGTACGTCGGCGAGTTCCCGCCGCCAGTAGTCGGTCTGCTGGGCCAGGATGCTTCCGGGATCGCTCTCCTCACCCAGCAGCCGCGACTGCCAGAGCGTGTAGTCGGCGTACTGCACCGGCAGGTCTTCCCACTGAGGCGGCCGCCCCTCGCACCGCGCCGCATAGGCGGCCGACAGGTCGCGGGTGAGCGCGGCGGCCGAGCCGCCGTCGGCGGCGATGTGGTGAATCACCAGCACGAGGACGTGCTCGTCCGCGGCGCGGCGAAGCAGCCGCGCACGCAAGGGGACATCCACGTACACGTCGAATGCCTCGGTGACGAGTCCGGCGACCGTGCCGGGCACCTCGTCTTCGGTGACCAAGAGAACCGGCAGATCCAGTGGCACCTGGCCGGCGGGCAGCACCCGCTGGTACGCGACACCGTGCTCGTCCTCGGCGACCAGCGTCCGCAGGCTCTCGTGCCGGCCCAGCAGGTCGAGCAGCGCGTCGCGCAGTGCCGCCACGTTCAGCTCGCCGTGGAGCCGCACCGCCAGCGGCAGGTTGTAGGTGGCAGACGGACCCTCGAACCGGTCGATGAACCACAGCCGCCGCTGCGCGAACGACAGGGGGATCCGCTCGGGGCGTTCCACCCGCGTCAAGGCAGGCCGCCGTAGCCGTTCCCCCGCCACGAGCCGGGCCGCCAGCCGTGCGACCGTCGGTGCCTCCAGGACAGACCGGATCGGGACCTCGGTGTCCAGCTCCGCCCGGATACGGCCGACCAGCCGGGTGGCGAGCAGCGAATGCCCGCCCCGTGCGAAGAAATCGTCGTCGACGCCGACCCGGTCGACGCCGAGCACCTCGGCGAACAGCTCCGCCAGGGCCTCTTCCCTCCGGGTCCGCGGGGCCCGGTAGACGGTGCCGGCGAACTCCGGCTCCGGAAGGGCCCGGCGGTCCAGCTTCCCACTGGGGGTCAGCGGGAACCGGTCCAGGACGACGACGCCCGAGGGCACCATGAACGCGGGCAGCCGCGCCGCGACGAACGCCCGCAGCTCGTCGGCGGACGCCGGGGCGCCGAGCACCACGTACGCCACCAGCCGCACGGTGCCACCCGTCGTGCGGGGGACGACGACGGCCTGCCCGACTGCCGGATGCGCGGCGAGCGCGGCCTCGGCCTCGGCGGGCTCGATCCGGTAGCCACGGACCTTGACCTGCGCGTCGGCGCGACCGGCATACTCCAGCTCGCCGTCACCGTTCCAGCGGCCGAGGTCGCCGGTGCGGTACATCCGCGCCCCCGGAGGGCCGTACGGGTCCGGTACGAATCGCTGCGCGGTCAGTCCGGCGCGGCCGTGATAGCCCCGGCCCGTGCTCGCCCCGGCGACGTACAGCTCGCCCGTCACGCCCTCGGGAACCGGCGCCAGCGTGGGGCCGAGCACGTACACGCGCACATTGCCCAGCGGCGTGCCGATCGGCACGGAGCCGGTCGGCGGCCCGTCCTGATGGGCGGGCACGGTGAACGCGGTGGCGTAGAAGGTCTCGCTCTGCCCGTAGGCGTTGATCACCCGTGTTCCCGGGAGCGCCTGCCGGGCCTGCGGCACGAGCCCGGCGGGCAGCGCCTCGCCCGCGAAGACGACGGCGTCGGCGCTCACCCGGCCGGGCAGCCTGTCCGCCAGTTCGGCGAAGGCCGAGGGGACGGTGCTGAGCACGCCGCCCGCCCAGCTCTCCCGCTCGCCGAGCACCAGGACGTCGCGGACCACCTCGACGGTGCCGCCGGTGGTCAGCGTCGTGAACATCTCGAAGACCGATACGTCGAAACCGATCGACGTTCCGGCGAGCATCCGCCACCCCGCGGGCACACCCAGCCGGTCCACCATCTGCGCCACGCCGTTGACCACGTTGCCGTGGGTGATCACGACGCCCTTGGGTGTCCCGGTCGAGCCGGAGGTGTACATGAGGTAGGCCGGGTTGTCCGGCCGTGCGTGGTGTGCCGGATCGGTGGCCGTGGTCACGGCGAGTTCGTCGGGCCGGGCCCGGGGGATGCCGGGGCACGGTAGGACCGCCGCTGTGGAGGCGTCGGTGAGGATCAGCCGCGGTCGGGCGTCATTGAGGACGAAGTCCAGCCGTGTGCCCGGGAATTCGGGGTCGACGGGCAGGTAGCTGCCGCCCGCCTTCAGCACCGCCAGAATCGCCACGACCAGGTCCGCCGAGCGGGACAAGGCCACGGCCACGACGTCTTCGGGCCGCACGCCGTGCTCGATCAGGCCGTGTGCCAGTCGGTTGGCCCGGGCGTCGAGTTGCCGGTACGTCAGCGTCGTCGTCTCGTCCACGACCGCGACGGCCGCGGGGGTCTGCGCGACCTGCCGTGCGAAGAGATCGGGGAGCGTCACGGCAGGGACGGGCGTGACGGTGTCGTTGTACGCGTGCAGCAGGCGCTCTCGCTCCCCGGGCGCCAGCACGTCCGCCTCGGCGACCGGTCGGTCCGCCGCGCCGGTGAAGAATCGCAGCACGCGGGCGAACCGGGCCGCGATGGCCTCGGCCGCTTCCCGCTGGAAGAGACTCTGCCGGTACTGCAAGGACAGGCGCAGGTGCGGATCGGCGGCGGCCATCACGGTCAGCGGATAATGGGTGACGGTGAACGGGCGGATGCCGGTGACCTCGATGCCGGCCGCGGCGTTGGCCTCGCTGATTCCGACCCGGTCCATGGGGTAGGACTCGAAGGCGACCAGCGTGTCGAAGAGGGTGTCCAGTCCCGTCAGCCGGTGGATGTCGGTGAGCCCGTAGTGGTGGTGCTCCAGCAGAGCGGCCTGCCGGTCCTGAAGCCGGGACAGCAGCCCGGCCACGGTGTCGGACGGTGCGCACCCTACGCGTACGGGCACGGTGTTGACGAACATCCCCACCATCGCGTCGGCTCCCGCGACGGCGGGAGGCCGGCCGGAGACCGTGGCGCCGAACACCACGTCCTGTTGCCCGGTCAGCATGGAGAGAAGCAGCCCCCAGGCGCCTTGCAGGACCGTGTTGACCGTGACGCCCAGTTCGGCGGCGCGGCGGGACAGCTCCCGGGAGTCCGCTGCGGACAGGGGGACGTCCATGTGTCCGATCTCGGCCGTGGCCGGTACGGCCTCCGGTGCTCCGGACGCCGTTGCCTCGGGCACCGCCGGGCCGGACGCCGTACGCGCGACGAGCAGCGTCGGCTCCTCGACCCCGTCCAGCTCTTCGGCCCAGACGTCCTCGGCCTCGTCGCGGTCCTGGCGGGCCAGCCACTCCAGGAACAGTCCGTAGTCGCGGTGCCGTGGCAGTGCCGAGGGGTCGCCCCCGGTGGCGTAGAGGTGCAGCAGCTCCTTCATGAGGATCGGCAGGGACCAGCCGTCGAACAGCACATGGTGTGAGGTGAGTACGAGTTCGGCGCGGTCGGGTCCGGTGCGGATCAGGGTCAGCCGCAGCAGGGGCGGCGTGTCCAGCGCGAAGTGGCTCGCGAGGTCCTCGGCCAGGAACCGCCCGAACGCCTCGTCGCGTTCGGGGGCCGGCAGGCCGCGCACGTCGATGTCCTGCCAGGGCAAGGTGATCCCGTCGACCACGATCTGCACCGGCTCGCCGTTCGCGGCGCTGACGAACCCGGCCCGCAAGCCGGCGTGCCGGTCCAGCAGCGCCTGACCGGCCGCCCGCATCCGTTCGGGGTCGACCTGTCCCGCCAGGTGGAAGACCAGCTGGACCTGGTAGGCATCGAACGACGGGCCGGCCAGCGAGGCGTGGAAGAGCAGCCCCGACTGGAGCGGGGTCAGCGGCCAGATGTCGGAGAGCCCCGGGTGGCGGGCCTCCCACCGGTCGATTTCGCGCTGGCCCACCGCGACCAGCGACACGTCCGACGGCGTGAGTCCGCCGGCGCCGGGCGAGGCCGCGTGGCGCGCGAGTCCTTCCAGCGCGGCCTGCCATGCGTGCGCCAGCTCCCGTACCCGGTCGCGAGCGAGGACACCGGTGGCGAAGGTGAAAGTGGCGCTCAGGCGCCGGGCGCCGCCGTCGCCGGTGACGCAGGCGGTCACATCCAGCGCGGACATCATCGGCTGGTCCGCTGCCGGCGGCGCCATGATGCCGCCCGCTTCGGGAGCGGGTGCCCACCCCAGGCCACGCACCACCTCGGGCAGGTCTGCGGCGGAGAACCCGCCGAGGTAGTTGAACGTGATCTGCCCGGCCGGGTACGGGTCCAGTTCCGCCCGTGTCCGGTGGTTCATGTAGCGCAGCAAGCCGTATCCGATGCCCTTGTCGGGGGTCGCGAGCAGCTGTTCCTTGACGGACTTCATCAGGTCACCGGCCGCCGGGCCGCCGGAACGGACCTCGTCGGGGTCGTGGGCGCCGGCGTCGAGCCGAACAGGGAACATGCTGGTGAACCAGCCGACCGTGCGGGACACGTCGGCGCCCGGAACCACCTGTTCCTCGCGGCCGTGGCCTTCGAGGCGGATCAGGACCGAGGGGTCGTCGTCCGCCCGCCACTGCCGGACCGCGACGGCCAGCGCGGCGAGCAGCCCGTCGTTGGCACCACAGCGGAAGGCCGCGGGCAAGCTGGTGACCAGGAGCCGGGTCACTTCGGCGGACAGCTCGACCCGGACGCTGTCCCCGGTGGACATGAGGTCGATCGCGGGGTCCAGCGGACGCGTTCCCAGCAGCGGATCGGTGCCGGACAGTACGCCCTTCCACAGCGCGCTTTCCGCCTCCCGGCCGGGCCGGTGGGCCTCTTCGGTCAGGGCGTGCGCCCAGCGCCGTACGGATGTGGTCTGCGGCGGCAGCTCGACGGCATGCCCCTTGCTCACCTGTCGCCACGCCGTGGCCAAGTCCGAGCTCAGGATCTGCCATGCCACACCGTCGACGACCAAGTGGTGCAGGACGACCAGCAGCCGGCCCTGGCCCCGGGGAGAGCGGAACCAGACGAACCGCGCCATATGCCCGGCCGTCGGCTTCAACAGGTTCGCCGCAGCGCGCAGCTCTCGGGCCAGCACGCGATCCCAGTCGGCGCCGGACCAGCCACCGTCCCAGGTGATCCGGCGGATCAGGCCGTCCACGGCCACAGGGTCGCCGACGACGAGCCCGGCCTCGGGTTCGACCACCAGCCGGGACCGCAGCACCGGGTGGTGGTTCAGCACCGCGGTCAAGGTCGTCGACAGGCCCACCGTGTCGATGCCGTCCGGCAGTTCCAGCACCGTGCTCTGGCAGAACGCATCGCAGTTTCCGCCCAGTCCGAGGACGTACCGCGCGATGGGGGCCAGCGGCATCCACCCCAGGGCACCGCCGTCGAGCTCTTCCAGGGCCGCGCCCCGGCCGTCGGCGGCCACTCCGGCCACCTCGGCGAGCCGCGTGACGGTCCGGCACTCGAACACCTGCCGGGGTGTGATCTCGATCCCGGCAGCCCGCGCGCGGACCGCCACCTGGATGGACCGGATGCTCTCGCCGCCCACCGCGAAGAAGTCGTCATCGGCTCCGACCCGGTCCAGGCCGAGCACTTCGGCGTAGATCCGTGCGAGGGCCGTCTCCGTCGCCGACGACGGTACCCGGTAGGTCCTGCCGGTGTGTTCCGGTTCGGGCAGGGCGGACCGGTCCAGCGTCCCCGCCGCCGTCACAGGCAGGCTGTCGAGCACCACGATCACGGCGGGCACCATGGAGTCGGGCAGCCGCCGTGCCACGAACGCCCGCACCTCCCCCACCGTGACGCCGGCGTTCAGATCGACATCGACGTCACCGATGCTCACCGCGCCGCCCGTGTCCGCGGGTCCGACGGGAGCGACATAGGCCACCAGCCGCTGCTCGCCGAGGTGGTCCGCTCTGGCGACCACCGCGGCCCGGGCGACACCCGGGCAGGCGAGCAGGGCGGCCTCGATCTCGGCGGGGTCGATCCGCGCTCCGCCGATCCGCACCTGGACGTCGGCCCGCCCGGTGAATTCCATCCTTCCCGACCGGTCGTAGCGCGCCAGGTCGCCGGTGCGGTACATGCGCGAGCCCGGCGGGCCGTATGGATCGGGCACGAACCGCCGCGCGGTCAGCCCCGGGCTGCCGTGGTAGCCACGAGCGACGCCCGGTCCGGCCACGTACACCTCACCCACTGCGCCAGGGGGCAGCGGGGTGAGGCCCGGGCCGAGCACATGGGCCCGGGCGCCGTCGATCAGCCATCCCGCCGGTACGACGGTGTCCTGGTCCGCAAGGGCCTCGGTGAGGTCGAGGTGGCTGACCTGCCCCGTCGTTTCGGTGCTGCCGTAGGTGTGCACCAGTGCGGGCGCGCCGGGCAGCCGGCTCGGGTGCCAGCCCTGGAGCCCGGTCGGATCGGTCTCCTCGCCGTCGAGGAAAACCCAGCGCAACGCCGAGCTCAGGCCGTGCTCGAAGGAGGCCTGGGCGGACCGGGTCAGCTCGTGGAAGCCGGAGGGCACCATGCTGAGCACCGTGACCCCGTCGCAGACAACGAGATCCCAGAACGCCTCCGGGGACCTCGCCACGTCGCGCGGCACGACCACGGCCCGGCCACCGTGCAGCAGGGCGCCCCACAGCTCCCATACCGAGACGTCGGAGGCGGGCGAGTGACTCCAGGTCCATACGTCGTCCGGGCCGAAACCGCACCGGGCCCGCGCCCCCGTGAACAGGGACAGGACGCTGCGGTGGGTGAGAGCGACGCCCTCGGGCCGCCCCGTCGGGCCGGAGACGTACAGAAGACAGGCCAGTCCGTCCGGCCGCGCCGGGCACGGAACGGCGTCGGGGTGACCGTCCTCGGGGCGGACTTCCTCCGTGATCAGGAGGTGGGGCAGGTCGCCGCGGGGCAGCACCGCCAGGGTCTCCTCGTTGGTGAGGATCACCCGTGGGCGCGCGTCGGACAGCACGAACTGCGTGCGGGCACTGGTGTCTTCAGGATCGACCGGCAGGTAGACGCCGCCGGACTTGAGCACCGCCAGCAGCGCCACGGCCAGCTCGGCTGAGCGTGGCAGGGCGACCGCCACGACCGTCTCCGGACCCACGCCCTGCCGGGTGAGCTCGCGGGCCAGGAGGCCGGCGCGGGTGTCGAGCTCCTGGTAGGTCAGGGCAGTCCGGTCGGCGAGCACGGCGACGGCGTGCGGTGTCGCGGCCACGTGCCGCGCCAGTTCCCCGGGGAGTGTCGTCCCAGGAGCCGCTGTGCCAGGGACGGGTGCCACCGCTCCGGTGTGCCCCTCGGTGAGCCGGTTCCACTCACCGGCGTCCAGCACGTCGACGGTACCGACCGGCCGTGCGGGGTCGCCCACGACCTGCCGCAGGGCCCGGACGAACCGTCCGGCCATCCGCTCGACGGTCTCCCGGTCGAACAGGTCGGTGGCGTACTCGATCCCGCCCCGCAGGCCCTGCCCATCGGGCTCGGGTCCCAGGTTGAACAGCAGGTCGAACTTCGCGGTGCCGGTGGAAGCCACGCTCCACTCCGCCCGTACGCCGGCGAGCTCGAAGCCCGGCAAGGTGTCCTGCCAGGCGAACATCACCTGGAACAGCGGGTGGTGGGCCAGTGACCGGTCCGGGTTGATCAGCTCGACCAGCCGGTCGAAGGGCACCTCCTGGTGATCGTAGGCCGCCAACGCCTTGTCACGCACCTGCTCAAGGACCCGTGCGAACGGCAGGTCCCCCGCCACGCGCACTCGCAGCACCCAGGTGTTGACGAAGAACCCGATCAGATCCGCCGACGCCTCGTCGGTACGGCCCGCGATCGGCGAACCGATGGTGATGTCGTCACCGCCGCCCATCTGGAACAGCAGCACGGCCAGGGCGGCCTGCAGCACGATGGAGGCGGTCACGCCGTGCTCGCGGGCGAGCTCGTCCACCTGGGCGGACAGCTCCGGCCCGACGGTGAAGTCGAGCAGGTCGCCGCGATGGGTGGCCACCGGCGGCCGGGGACGATCCACCGGGAGCGGCAACGGTTGCGGGATGCCCGCCAACTCTCTCTCCCAGTACGAGCATTGATGGGCCAGGAGGCTCTCCTCGCCGGGTTTCTCCGCCAGCAACCGGCGTTGCCACAGCGTGTAGTCGATGTACTGCACCGGCAGCTCCGGCCAGGTGGGAGCGTGTCCCGCGTGCCGGGACGCGTACGCGGCCGCCAGGTCCCGCCCCAGCGGCACCACGGACTCGCCGTCGCCCGCGATGTGGTGGAGCACCAGCACGAGCACGTGGTCCCGGTCGGAGAGGCGCAGCAGGTCGGCCCGCACAGGGAGGTCGCGGGCCAGGTCGAAGAGACGGGCCGCCGACGCGGTCACGGCTTCGGTGAGCGCGGCGGGTGACACGGGCACGACCGGCATACCGACCACGGCCTCGGAAGCGGGAACCACCCGCTGGTACGGGACGCCCTGCCCGTCCTCGGCGATCAGGGTCCGCAGCGCCTCGTGCCGGGCGACCACATCACCCAGCGCCGCGGTGAGCGCCGCCACGTCCAGATCTCCGGTCAGGCGGAACACGGCCGGGATGTGATAGGTGGCCGACGGGCCCTCGAACCGGTGCAGGAACCACAGGCGCTGCTGCGCGTACGACAGCGGCACGGGGTCCGGGCGCGGCATCGGCTCCAGGGGCGGGCGCACCGGCGCGCCGGTGTCGAGCCGCTCCGCAAGGCCGGCGACGGTGGGTGCCTCGAAAACCTGGCCGATGGAGATTTCGGCCCCCAGCTCGGCGCGGACCTGGTTGACCAGCCGGGCGGCGAGCAGCGAATGCCCGCCCAGCAGGAAGAAGTTGTCGTCGATGCCGATCCGGTCCAGCCCGGTCAGCTCGGCGAACATACGGGCCAGGGCCTCTTCGCGTGGCGTCCGGGGTGCCCGGTACGTCTCGGTGCCGGCCTCGGGGTCGGGCAGCGCTGCACGGTCGAGCTTGCCGTTGGGGCTGACCGGCAGCCGGTCCAGCAGGACGACGGCCGCGGGCACCATGAATTCGGGCACCCGTCGTGCCAGGAATTCACGCACTTCACCAACGGTCAGGGAGTCAGCCGGTGCCGCGTAGGCGACCAGTTGCCTTCCCCCTCCGGCGCCGGGGTCCTCGCGGGCGACGACCCCGGCGGCAGTGACGTCCGGGTGGGTCTCCAGCACCGCCTCGATCTCCCCGGGTTCGATGCGGAACCCACGAATCTTCACCTGGTCGTCCGCTCGGCCGAGGAAGACCAGCCTGCCCGACGGTGCCAGGGCCACGATGTCGCCGGTGCGGTACATCCGCTCGCCCGCCTCCCCGTACGGGCAGGCGACGAACCGCTCCGCGGTCAGCCCGTGCCGGCCGACGTACCCGCGGGCCAGCCCGGGGCCGGACAGGTACAGCTCGCCGGCACTGCCCGGCGGCACCCTGCGCAGCGCCCCGTCCAGCACATGGGCCCGGGTGTTGTCCGTCGGGAGGCCGATGGGGACCTCGTCGCCGACCGGGTCACCGGCCGTGACCGAATGGCAGGTCGCGGCGACGGTCGTCTCCGTCGGCCCGTAGACGTTCACGAAGGTGGTCGTGGGGCAGGCCCGCACTGCACGCCGGATGGTCGCGGGCAAGGCGCGTTCCCCGCCCGTGACCACGTGGGTCAGCCCGGACAGACACGCGGGGTCGTGCTCGACGATGAGGTTGAGCAGCGCCGCGGGCAGGCAGACCGCGGTGATCCGGCCGCCGGCGAGGATCCCGGTGAGCGTGGCGGTGTCGAGGTCGCCGGGGGGAGCCACGACCACGGTGCCACCGTGCGTCAGCGGCACCCACAGCTCGTACGTCGACGCGTCGAAGGCGTGCGGCGAGCGCAGCAGCACCCGCTCGTGGCCCGAACTCCAGGCCCGGTCCAGCACGAAGTCCACCATGTTCCGGTGTGTCACCCCGATGCCCTTCGGCGCGCCCGTCGAGCCCGAGGTGAACATGACGTACGCCAGCCGGTCCACGGGCCCGCCGCTGCCGGCCACCGCGTCCGACAGCGGGCCCAGGCGGTCCAGGAGCACCGAAGGACAGGTGCTTTCGGGGACGGCACCGGCGTGCTCGGTACGGGTCAGCGCCAGGGCCGGGCGGGCGTCCGACATCATGAGCCCGACCCGCTCGACGGGGTGGGCGGGGTCGATCGGTACGTACGCGCCACCTGCCTTGAGCACCGCCAGCAGTGCCGTCACCAACTCCGGCGACCGGGGCAGCACCACTGCCACCAGGCTGTCCGGACCGACGCCCCGGCGCCTCAGCTCGGCGGCGAGGCCTCCGGAGCGTTCCTCCAGTTCCCGGTACGTCAGCGAAATGCCGTCAGCGGATACGGCGACCGCGTCGGGTGTGGCCTCCGCCTGGCGCCGCACCAGGTCGGGGATCGTCAGCTCGGGGTGGGGCGTTGCGGTGTCGTTGAGCCGGGCCAACAGGTCGCGGTGAGCCGGCCGCAACACCTCCAGGCGGCCTACGGGGAGGTCGGGGCGGTCCACCGCGGCACGGATGAACTCCACCAAATCGCCGCACATCCGAAGCAGGTCGGACCCGGTGTGGAGGGCAGGCGGGGCGTCCATGCGGATGTGCAGGTCGCCGTCTTCGCGCCCGTCGTAGTATGTCGAGATTCCCAGGTCCTCGACGATGCCCCACGATCCGAGGAGGAGGTGCGCCTGGCTGCCCGCAAAATCCAGCGCCTTCACGAAGGGCATCACGTTGACCAGAGGGCCGAACGAGCTGCGCCCCGAGCCGGTCGCCCCCGCGCCGCGCTGGATATCGGAAATGTGGTATTCGGCGTGGCCGAGGAGCACCCGGACGTCCTCGCCCACCGCCGCGGCGATGTCGGTGAAGCTGGAGGACAGCGGGACGCGGGCCCGAATCGGGACGATGTTCAAGGTGAGGCCGGGGGTGCGCCCCAGCGCTCCGCGCCGGTTCTTGACACTGAGTGAGAACAACGGGTCCGACAGTCCGCAGCGGCGCCCGAGGTACACGGCCGCGGCCGCGACCAGGAACGTGGACATCCGTACGCCGATCTTCGCGGCCGCACGCTCCCACTGCGCCGCTTCGGCTCCGGGCACGGAAATCACACGGCTCGCCATCCCGATGGCACCGGCCAGTCCGGCCCAGATGTCCGCCGACTCGCCGCGCTCGCCGGAGTCGCGGCCGAGCGCGCCGGACGCTCCAACGCCTGGGCGGGGTAGCTGCGCAGGAGGCGGCGAGTCCGCCAGGTAGTCCTTCCAGAACTGCGCGTCCTCGGCAAACCGCGGAGATTCGCGGTAGTTCCGGTCTGCTTCGTAGAGCGCCTGCGGGCCCTCGAACCGCGACGGCGGCACCGGCTGCCCGTTGTGGAGCGCCGTGTAGACCTCGGCCACCCGGTGCGACAGCAGGGAAACCACGCCGAAGCCATCGGCAACGGTGTGGTGAAAGATCACGACCAGGAGGCAGCGCGCGGGCGCGAGCCGGACGCTCCCCACCCTGAAGAGCGTGTCGCGGGCCAAGTCGAAGGGTTCGCGCACCAGGTCCGCCAGTAGCGCGCGGGCCGCCCTTTCCGGGTCCTCCTCCTCGCTGACGTCGGCAGTGAACGGCGCCAGTCGCCCAGGGAACGAGATCACCTGACGCAGGCCATCCGCTTCCTCCCGGAAGTTGACCAAGGCCGCTTCGGTCTCGCCGAACACCCTGCGCAGCGCGTCGTCGAGTACACCGAGGTCGACCTCCCCCGCGATATCCCAGAGCATGGTCGGATTGTTGGAAACCTCTGGTGTCATTTTCTGGGCCAGCCACAGCCCTTGCTGCGCTGCTGACACGCCGAACGAAAGCAAAATGGCCGTCCCCTCGGTCCGTCGTAAAAGCCCACTCGGAGCAGACGCAGGCATTCCCCACTCTCCGGGTCGTGCGACCGGCCGGTCAAGGCTGAACAGAATCCACCGCATAAAGTGGTCCGGCGGGCACCTGTCCCGTTGACAGGACAGCTCAACGGGTTATCTCGACGCGCCGACCGGCGGCCCGCCTCGCCTGCCCAGCAGCTCGACTAGTACGGACAATGAAGATCTTGACAGGCCGCGCCGGGCGGAGATAATTTCGCAATTCACTCCCTCAACACTCGTGCGCCGCCGGTTCGCCTTCTCGGAGAGCGGGCGGCGCTCCACCTTTTACTGGAGAGACACCAGCCATGTAACGGAGCATGGAGGTAAGTTTTCGTGCCGACTCACGACGGATTACCGTTGAGAAGAACAAAGATTTTCGACACCACATTGCGCGACGGCGAACAGGCGCCGGGGAATGCGATGCGGCCCCATCAGAAACTCGACATCGCGCTGAAAATCGAGGCACTGGGCGTCGATGTGATCGAGGCGGGTTTCCCGAGTTCCTCGCCGAGTGACCGTCAGGCCGTCCGGCTGATCGCCGACGCCCTGACCTCCGCCCGCGTCGCCACCCTCAACCGGCCTGTACCCGAGGACATCCGCCTCGCCGTCGAGTCGGCCGGCACCGAGCGGCACCATCTGCAGATCATGGCGACCGGCAGTGAGATCCACCTCCGCCACAAGCGAGGCATTCAACAGGCCGAAGCGCAGGATGAGGTGGTCGAGGCGATCGGCTTCGCCAGGTCACTGGGCGTCAGGCACGTGACGCTCGCCATCGAGGACGCCTCGCGCGGCTCCGACGGCCTGCTGCGGCCCCTGATCACCCAGTCGGTCTCGGCGGGCGCGGACACCGTGACGGTCGCCGACACCACCGGCTGCATGGTGCCCGCCCAGTACGGCGGCCTGATCGCCCGTATCCGGTCCTGGATCCCGCCGGAGACCGTGGTCTCCACGCACTGCCATGACGACCTCGGGCTGTCTCTGGCCAACGCCCTGGCCGGAATCGAGGCCGGGGCCGACGAAGTGCAGACCACCCTTGCCGGAATCGGCGAGCGGGCGGGAAACACCCCGCTGGAGGAGCTCATCGCGGTGCTCACGTACAACGGCGAAGCAATCGGCGCCGGCACGTCCGCGAAGACCGAGGGCCTGTACGCCGCGTTCAATCTGCTGTGCGAGGTGATCGGGCTCTCCGCCCCCCGCAACAAGGCCATCTTCGGCACGAACTCCTTCGCCACGCAGGCCGGGATCCACCAGGCCGGGATCCTGCGCGCGCCCCTCACCTACGAGTACGTCGAGCCCGCACGGTTCGGCCGGGAGCGCAAGATCCTGGTCGGCCGGCACTCAGGCCGGGCCGTACTGCGCCATGTCCTCCAGGAGCTGAAGCTGCCGACCGACGAGCGGCTCGTGGACCGTCTCTACGAGGAATACGTCGCACACCGCACCAACGGTGAGTGCATCAGCCTGGCCGACCTGCGGGCGATCATCACCGAGCAGCACGCCACGCGTTCCCGGACGTTGACCCGATGACCACGGAAAACCCGACCGTGGGACGAACGGCCACCGGACGGACGCTGGCCGAGAAGGTCTGGGACGGCCACGTCGTGGCGCGTACTTCCGGCGAGGCGAATCTGCTCTATATCGACCTGCATCTGATTCACGAGGTGAGTTCACCGCAGGCGTTCGACGGCCTGTGCCGGTCCGGCCGCACCGTGCGGCGCCCCGACCTCACCCTCGCCGTCGAAGACCACAATGTCCCCACCGACTCGCTGCTCGTCCTCGACCCCATGGGCAGGGCACAGGTCGAGACCCTGCGGAAGAACTGCTCCATCCACGGCATCGAGCTGTTCCGCCTCGGGGACCGCCGGCAGGGCATCGTGCACGTGGTGGCACCGGAGCACGGGTTCGTCCGCCCGGGGATGTCGGTGGTCTGCGGTGACAGCCACACCTCCACCCACGGCGCGTTCGGCGCCCTGGCCTTCGGCATCGGAACAACCGATGTGGAGCACGTGCTCGCCACCCAGACACTGCCGCTTCCACGGCCGCGCACCCTGGCGGTCGAATTCACCGGAGTGCCGCCCGCGGACGTCACGGCCAAGGACCTGATCCTGGCACTGATCGCACGCATCGGTGCCAACGGCGCACACGGACACGTCATCGAGTACCGGGGCCGGGCCGTCGAACGGCTGTCGATGGAGGGCCGGATGACCCTGTGCAACATGAGCGTCGAGGCCGGGGCCCGTGCCGGGCTGATCGCACCGGACCAGGTCACCTACCGGTACCTGAAAGGGCGTCCGGGGATGCCGGACGGCACCGCCTGGGAGCGGGCCGTGGCCCACTGGGAGACACTGCGCACCGACGAGAACGCCGTCTTCGACAGGGTGGTACGGATCGATGCCGCGACCCTGACCCCGTTCGTCACCTGGGGCACCAACCCGGGCCAGGCGGTTCCCGTCACCTCCCGCGTACCCGCCCCGGAAGCCTACGCCGACGTCCAGGAGCAGGCGGCGGCCCACCGTGCCCTCGCCTACATGGGGCTGACCGCTGGCACCCCGGTGGAGTCGATCGAGATCGACACCGTGTTCGTCGGCTCGTGCACCAACGGGCGTATCGAGGACCTCGAGGCCGCCGCCGCGGTGCTGCGGGGCCGGTCCGTTGCGCCCGGCGTGCGGATGCTGGTCGTTCCCGGCTCCACGGAGGTCCGTCATCAGGCCGAAGGCCGGGGCCTGCACCGGGCCTTCACCGATGCCGGGGCGGAGTGGCGGCTGTCCGGCTGCTCCATCTGCCTGGGCATGAACGCCGACCGGCTGACCGGGCCCGCCCGCTGTGTGTCCACCTCGAACCGGAACTACGAGGGCCGTCAGGGCCTGGGGGTCCGTACGCATCTGGCGTCGCCGGCGGTCGCGGCGGCAACCGCCGTGACCGGAAGGCTGACCGCGCCCAGCTGCCTGCCGCAACAGGAGACCGGGTGAAACCGCTGACCGAACACACGGGGTACGGGGTCGCACTGCGCCGCGGCGATGTCGACACCGACCAGATCATCGCCGCCGAGTACTGCAAGCGGCTGACCAAGAGCGGATACGCGGATGTGCTGTTCGCCGAGTGGCGGAAGGACCCCGCGTTCGTACTGAACCGGCCGGCGGGTTCGGACGCCAGCATTCTGGTGGCGGGCCACAACTTCGGCACTGGCAGCTCCCGTGAGCACGCCGTGTGGGCGCTGCGGGACTGGGGTTTCGCGGTGGTGATCGCGAGCAGTTTCGGAGACATCTTCCGGCGCAACGCGTTCAAGAACGGTCTGCTCGCGGTCGAGTTGCCGGTCCCCGTGGTCTCCGGGCTCGCCGACCGTGTCGACGCCGAGCCCCACGCCGAGATCACCGTGGACCTGGCCGGCCTCGAAGTCCGCTCCGGCGGGCTGCGTCACCCGTTCACCGTCGAAGCGAGGGCACGTCAACTTCTGCTCGAGGGGCTCGACGAGATCGCGGTCACCTCGGCCCAGGACCACGCCATCACCACGTACGAGAGGTCGCGAGAGGAATGGCTGCCCAGCGTACCGGTCACGCCGCTGCGACCGGTGCGCCCGGCCACGGTGGAAGGGCGGCCCGTATGACACAGTTCCCGGTGGCCGCACGCGTCGGCAAGCTGGCGCGCAGCGGTCTGTTCAAGCTGCTCAGTGAGGGACGCGGCGAGCGGGTGGTCGATCTCGCGCTCGGTGTACCCGGTGCGCCCGCGACCCCGCCACGGCTGATCGAGACGGCCTGCGCAGCCCTGCGGGAGGGCAGGAATCAGTACGAGGTGCCGGACGGCAATCTCGAACTGCGGCGCCACATAGCGGCTGCACTGGCTACGCCCGCAGACCCGATCACCGAATTGACGGTCACGGTCGGTGCCAGCGAGGCGCTGTCCGCGGCGGTGCTGGCCACCGTCGATCCGGGCGACGAGGTCATCGTCTTCGAACCGCTCTACGAGAACTTTCTCAGCGCCATCGCACTGGCCGGCGGTATTCCCCGCCCCGTGCGGGTGCACGCGCCGGACTGGCGCTACGACCCCGCCGCATTACGCGCGTCGTTCGGCCCGCGTACGAGGGCGGTCGTCCTCTGTACGCCGAACAATCCCACCGGCCACATGCTCACTCCGCCGGAGTTCGCCGAGATCGCGGAACTGTGCGAACGCTGGAACGCAGTCGTCATCTCCGACGAGATCTACGCCGGACACGTCTATGAAGGAAGGCAGCATGTGTCGACGGCCGACGTGCCCGTCCTCCGCGAGCGCGGCATTGTCATCGGCAGCCTCTCCAAAAGCCATGCGGTCAGCGGCTGGCGCATCGGCTACCTGCGCGCCTGCCCAGCGCTGACCAGCGCCGTTCGCCGGGTGCACGAGGCGGTCTGCGGGGGCGCCGCGACTCCCCTGCAAGAGGCGGCCGCGCGCGCCGCCGCGGAGGAGCCGGATTTCCTCGCACCGCGCTCGGATCTGCACGTCCAGCGGGACCTTGCGACCCGCATTTTCTCCGCCGCCGGTTTCCACTGTTTCCCACCGGACGGCGGGTGTTACGTGATGGCAGACATCCGGCCCATCGCGGATGAGGACAGCGAGTCGCTGGCCTACCGCCTCGTACGAGAGGCCGGGGTCATGGTCGCGCCTGGCACGTTCTTCTACACGGACAGCGCGGCAGGCGCGAGGCTCATCCGTATCGCGTTCAACCGCCGGACGGAAACCCTCGACGAAGCCGGGGGCCGCCTCGCGGCGTACCGCCCGCCCGCCCACACCCGATCGTCTCGATGAGGCGACCCACCACCAGGCATTGCGAAAAGGACAACCGATGGCCACCCTCGCCGACCGATGGAACATCCACCCAGCGCATTTCTGGCTGCGCGGCCACCAACCGGAGCACCCCGTCCGATTCGACGAAGAGCTGGGAACCTGGAACGTCTACGGATACGCGGAAGCCGTGAGAATACTGGGCGATCCGGCGGTCTTCTCCTCCGACACGAAACGGCTGTATTCCTCCGAAGCCGTCAATGAGCACAAAGAGGGCAACCTGATCCAGATGGACGACCCGGAGCACGGCAAGCTCCGCACGCTGGTCAGCCGCGCGTTCAACCGGAAGATCGTCGCCGACCTCGAACCCCGGGTCCGCGAGGTCACCCACGAACTGCTCGACGCGGTGCCCGACCCGGGACAGCTCGAAGTGGTGACCGATCTCGCGTATCCGCTTCCAGTGATCGTCATCGCCGAGCTGCTGGGCGTGCCGAGCAGCGATCGCGACCTGTTCAAGCAATGGGTGACGGTGATGCTGGAGGGCACCGGACAGCTCTCCCTGCGCGACCGCGACCTCAGCGAGGAGGAGGAACGTGATCAGCAGGCCGTGATCGAGCAGTGGCAGCCGATGTTCGACTACATCCGCGAGCACGTTGCCGAGCGCAGGCGGCAGCCGCGCCAGGACCTGCTGACCCAACTGGTCACAGCGGAGGTCGACGGTAGCCGGCTGACCGACGGCGAAGTGGTCAATTTCGCGGTCCTCCTGCTGGTCGCCGGGCATGTCAGCACCACCCTGCTGCTCGGCAACACCCTGCTCTGCCTCGACGCCCACCCGGAGTGGGCAGCGCGGGTGCGCGAAGACCGCTCGCTGGTGCCGAGCGCGATCGAGGAATCGATGCGCCTGTTCAGCCCATTCGCGGGCGTCACACGGTCCACATACACCGAAGTAGAGATCGCCGGGCAGCGGATACCCGCAGACCAAATGATCATGGTGTGGCTCGCGGCGGCGAACCGGGACGCGCGCCAGTTCACCGACCCGGACACTTTCATCCCGGACAGGGACCCCAATCCGCACCTCGGACTCGGCCGCGGCATCCACTTCTGCCTCGGCGCGCCCTTGGCAAGGCTTGAAGGCCGTATCGCCCTGAACATGCTGATGGACCGCTTCCCGGTGCTGCGGGCCGATCCCGCCGATCCTCCGACCTTCGTCCCCACGCCCAACATGACAGGCGTCCGCACCCTCCCCATGCGGACCATCTGACCCCCTTGCTCGGCCCCGTCCGCGGCTCCGGCTGACGGGCACCCTTCTTACGCCGACGGCGCGTCACGCTCCAGCGTTGACTTCGCGACTAAGATCGGAAACTGGTCACGAAGTCAACGGGAGCACGGGCAAAGGATCGAAAAACAACCAGGGAACGGGAGAACAGGCCGTGGAGCGGGCACAACGCGCCGAGCGCATCTTCGAGTCAGCGGCCGAGCTGCTGCTCGCTTGGGGTTACTGACGGGTGACAATCGACGAGGTCGCCCGTCGCGCCAAGGTCGGCTTGGCAACAGTCTATCTGCATTGGAGGACCAAAGACGCGCTATTCCTGGCCCCTTGGCCAAGGAGCAATTCCACAGCCAGCGCCGCCGGTTTCAGCAGATGCGCGACGAACCGCTGGAGATTCTGCCCGGTCGGCACGCTGGCGGCATCTTCCGGGAGTTCCTGGGACAGCCGGCGCTCCGTGCCCTGTACACCGATGACTCCGATCTCCTCGGCCGGCTCAACGACATCGCGAAGAAGGAGTTCGCGCAGACTGATGGCCGAAGGCGACCGGGTGCACTGCCGCCACCTGGAAGTACTGCGCGAGCACGGCCTCGTAGAAGACGACGCCGACATCCGCCACCAGCAGTACACCCTGATGGCGATGCTCGCCGGTTTCCTCACCGCTGACAGGCTCCTCGCGGACCGCGCCCCGGACACACCGGAGATACGGGCCGACCTCCTCACCCGGATGGTCCGCAGGGTCCTGGAGGCACCAGGCCCCGATCCCGTACGCGCCACCGCGGCGACCGCGGCCGCCCCAGAGTCATCGCCCTCTACGAGCACATGGCAGAGCTCAGCGAACAGGAGATGCGTCGGCGGCTCCGCGGCTGAGAACGGCTCAGGGCATGTCCGACGGGTCAGAGGGGCGCCGCCGGACATGCGGTAGGGCGAGGAGCCTAGTGGCCAGGTACCCCCTTCCGGGCACCGCGGCAGGGAGTCGGCGGATGGCGCGGTGGAGGGACAGACATCGATGACCAAAACGGTGAGCGGCCCGATGCCAGGCAGCGCGGTCAGGGCCTTGACCCGCGGGTCCGCCTTCAAACGACCTGAACGAGCGCGGCGTCGAGCCGATCGATGATGATCTGCAGCGTGTCGATGGCCTCCAGCCGGTCGACCACCGCCCGGCGGGCGCTGTCCGGCAGCGGCAGCGCCTCCAGCCAGGGCCGGTTCCACCCCGCTCCAGCATCTGGCCCCGCGGTCGGAGCCGTGATCGGCCAGGACCGCGTACAGGGTACGCAGCCGCACGAGCTGGGTCCGGTGGCGCAGCATGGCGCGTTGCTCGCGTACTGCTGCGGGGGCGACCCACGCCTCGGGCAACGTATGGGCCCGCAGTAAGTGGGCCGGGGTTGTCGCGTCGACTCTGTCGTTCTTCAATCGGGCCGAGGCGATCGCCTTGCACTACAAGGGGTGCGCAAGGTGCGCGTCGAAGCCGTGGTCCTGGAGCAGCTCGATCAGCCGGCCCCAGCCGTAGGCGGCCTCGAACGCCACCGGCGTTCCCGTCGGCAGTTCGCCGAGCACGCCCAGCACCGTCTCACGCCCGCTGGTGACGTTGCGGTGCGCCGCCGTCCGGCCGTCTTTGTCCATCACGGCGATCTGCGACCGCAGGCGGTGCACATCGATCCCGACGTAAGCCTGCATCGCGGGCGTCCTGACCCGGGCCCGGCTTCCCCACCGAAAGGGTGCTTCGAACGCGCCCGGAGGGGAAGCCCCAGCCCTCATAGGGTCAGGTCAGGAGCCCTTAGCGGCCTTCTCAAGAATCATCACGCACTCCACATGATGCGTAACCGCAAACACATGAAGCGGCTCAACGAGCTGCCAGTCGTACGCGTTACCCTCCGCCTCGATACCGAGGCCTGCCGGCCCGACGCGAGCATCAGTCCGCCTTCCTCGGCCGTCGGCTCGCGCCGTCTCGCCCTGACTGCCGGGCACCGCAGCGGAACGTATCCTCACTTCGGAAAGTCGGCACCGCCGCCGTTGCGCAGTCCTCACGTAGCGGAGCGGTCAGGCGCATGGATCACTGGACGACCAGACAGGCCTGGCAGCCAGGATCACCAGCCATACCAAGGTGACCACGGCGTCGAACTGTATGCGTGTCGTGGAGACCGTGCTCTGCGCACCCCAGCCGCCCGCAGCATCGCTCCATCGCGCTGCATCCGACTGGCTCACCGCTACGCCGGCCGTAGAGCGCCGGCAGGCCGCGCCCGACGGCCAGGTAGATGACGAGGCAGGCCAGTACGAGCAGCAGCAGTCGCACGCCGCCCCACTGGAAGAAGAGGCCGGCAGCGTCTCGCGCTTCGCGGCGGTCTGCCCCAGCCACGCCGGCACGCGGCTTCGTGCCTGCGAGCCGGCCCGGCCGCCGCGGCCGTCCTGGCTCCGGCATCGGGGAGCCGGGGCCGTCCGACGGGTGGAACGCGCCACCACACCGGCCGGTATCGAGAGGTGGAGGTGCTGGCGGATCAAAGGGGCCCAAGGTTCGGGCAGAACGATGAGTGGACTGCTGCGAGTTCGGCGCCGTAGATGCCCCTCAGACGTTCATGGTTGGTGCGCGTCGTGGTACCTGCGCAGCCGGGGAGAGCGTATGGCGGGCAGCCCGGCCAGGGTGTACTCGAAGGCACGGTGGTGGGGCGTCAGTGGGCACGAGGGGCGCGGCGGCAGAGGGTACTCGTCGCGCAGGACGCCGTCCGGAAGCACTCCCGCCGCAGGCATCGGTGAGGTCTCGCCCGAGTGGGCGAGGTACGCCCAGACTCCGCTGTCCAGCGGCACCACGGCCGCGTCGTCGCCGGGCGGGCGCCAAGGCGTGCCCGTAAGGGGGTGGCGCGGGACGAGGAGGACGTCGGGACGGGACCGAGGCGTGCGGATTCCCGGGCCGGCCAGCCCCACGGTGAGGGCATCGGACCCAGCCGGCAGGTACCGGCCGACGGCGTGGCCCAGCAGTTCGGTGACATGGCCGGTGGGGAGGATCACAGGGCGGCCCTCGGTGACCGCGACGAGGTGAGCCAGCGCGACCCCGACCGACGCCTCCCAGCGACGGCTCCACGACCCGTCGGGGTCGACGGGCGGGACACGGTGCTCGGCGCGCTCCAGTGCGTCCCAGCCGGGAGGCGGACCGGCGGGGAGCTCCGAGGGGCGGCGTACGACCGCGTCGGGCTCCAGCCACACCGTCTGCCACAGTCCGCAGTCGTCCATGCGGGTCGCCACGGCCCGCCCGCACCCCTCGCACGCCAGGTTGGGGCCGGCCCGCCCGTCCACGCCCCGGCAGTAGCCCTCGCACTTCTCGGGTATCAACGCCATGGACCGGGAGTCACCGGGGGCGATGACGATCCTGTTCCGCGCGCCGAAGGAGACGGAGTACACCGGCGCGTACACGCCCTGCCGGACAGCCGCGTCCTCTCCCACCTCTTCCCACAACCGCCACGGCGGTCCGGTGGGCCGGGGGTCAACGGCGTACGTCGCGGGCTCCATCAGCGGAGGATGAAGTTCCTCCCAGCCCCCGTGATGGGTGTGGTCCGGGAGGGCCACCCGGGACACCGGCGCCGTCAGCTCGGTTCCACACCCGGCACACGCGAACACGTCCAAACAAGCTCTCCTTCACCGGGTTTCTCGGAGATGGTGCCTCATCCACGGCGCAGGAACCACTCGGATTACCTGGGGTGGGGCAGGCCGGTGGGCCGCGTCCACGTCGCCACAGCGAGCCGCCGCTGTCCGCATCCCATGGCGTGCACGGCAGCGGTCCCGAAGCGGAGGCACCGGCCACGACATGCGGCGGACTGACCGCAAACATCTGCCTCGCAGGCGACGGCCAGGGGCGCCCTCTGGCCTTCACGCTGACCGTCGGCAACGTCAACGGCTGCACCCAGTTCGGCGGCCATGGCCCGCATCCGTATCGAGCGCTGCGGACCCGGCCGCCCCGGACACGACCGGGGGCGGGACGTCGCGGACAAGGATTACTCGTCGACAAGGATCCGCGCATACCCGCGGCGGCGAGGCGTCGAAGCCGCGATCCCGAGCGGGCCGACCAGACCCACGGCCGCATCCGGCGAGGCGAGAACCGGCGCCGGCTGGAGCCGCCCAGGCCGCACCGTTCGTACCTCGCCCCCTCACGCCCCACCGGTCACTACCGACCCGCCGCACGCCTCGGCGAAGCCGGAGGCGGGGCGGCTGTCGCCCAGCGCCAGCACCGCTCGTCGCACGCGATCGGCCGTTTCGCGGTCGGCGACACGTCCGATCGTGCCGCGGAACTTCCGTACGATCTCTGCGTCGGTGAGCGGTCGCTGTTCGTGGCCGCGGTTGTACTGCTCACGGTGGCGCACCACTCGCCCGTCGGTGAGTTCGATCTCCACGAAACCGGAATAGGCCGACGGGAAAGCGCTGTCGGGATCGTCGTCGACGCGTACCTTGCGGGCCAGTTCCCGGATTCGGGCGTCGGAGCGGGCGTCGGCTTCGAGTTCGTCGAGGGTCAACCGGCCGCGGACCAAGGACGCGGCGACGGCGAAGGGGAGGCTGAACTTGGCGTCGTACTCGTCGCGCGGCGCCTGTTTGGCCCCGGCAGGCTCACACACCACCTTCCGCGGAACCGGGTGGATCGCGCAGCGGATCCCGGCTATGTCCTCCGCCCGCAGGGCGTGCTCGTTGCGGAGGATGAGCGCGGCGTCGGCGAAGGCGTGGAGGAAATGGCAGACGGGGAAGGGTTTGACGGCGGTGCGCAGCAGTTCCCAGCTCACGCCCAGGTCCTCGGACACGGCTGCCGGGCGTGCGTCCCGGCTCGGCACGTGCGTGGCGTAGAGGCCGAAGCGGCCTTCGTAAACGCCGGGAGGACCGCTCCAGCCGGCCCTGGCGAAGCTCGCGGCGGTCAATCCGCTCGCGGCGGCCCAGCCGGGATGGAAGCGCTTGGTCCACGCCCCGTCCTCCAGGAACTCCATCAGGCCCGCCGCCTGTGACCCGACGATGCCCTGCGCGGTGGCCAGGCCGCCGGCGTCCAGGCCCATGATCTTTCCGGCGGCGACGGCGGCTCCGAACGCTCCGGCCACGGCCGTCGGATGAAAGCCCACGTCGTGCAGGCCGCCGGCGGCTCCCATGCCGACCCGGGCCATGACCTCGACGCCGAGGACGTAGCCGAGCAGCAGGTCGCGCGTCGAGGCGTTCGAGGCGACCGCGGCGGACAACGCGGCGGGCAGGACCACGGAGGTGACATGGGCGACGGCGGGCAGGTGAGTGTCGTCGAAGTCCAGGCCGTGGATCAGGATGCCGTTGAGCACGGCGGCGTCGCGCGCGGTGAGCCGGTCCGGCATGCCGAACACGACGTGGTCCCCGTCCCCGAATGCCGCCAGGGCGTCGCGGGCCACGCCGGCGAAGGGGAACGCGGTGGAGGCGAAGGCGATCCCGACGGCGTCGAGCACGAGGTGGCGGGCGCGCTGGAGCACCTCGTCGGGGACGTCACCGATTTCGGTCCGTGCGACGAACTCGCCCACCTGCTCGGCCAGATACCGCTGGTTCCGGCTTTCGAGGGTCATTTCGAAGGCTCCTCTGTTCGCTGTGCCGACATCTCATCCGAGGATCGGTGTCCAGGGCCGCCGCGGTGAAATGACCATAGGGAAGCCCGCTCATGCGCGCGGCGTATGGTCGCTGGATGGAGTTACGCGAGCTGAGCTGGTTCATCACCCTCGCCGAAAGTGAGCATGTCACCGCGGCGGCGCAGAAGCTGAACATCTCGCAGCCGACGCTGTCCCGCGCGCTGGCGCGGCTGGAGCGGCGGCTGGGCGTGCGGCTCTTCGACCGGCAGCAGAACCGCTTGCGCCTCAATCGCTACGGTGAGGTGTTCCACGCGCACGCCGTACGAGCGGTCGGTGAGGTCGCGTCGGCCGAACAGCGCATCCGGGTCCTCCTCGACCCGGACGCGGGCACCATCGCCCTGGGGTTTCTCCACTCGCTGGGCGGCTGGCTCGTCCCCGAACTGCTGCGGAAGTACCGCACGGTCGCGCCGTCGGCCGCCTTCCAGCTACGGGGGAACGCCGCCGACATCGTCGTGGACGAGGTCCGTCACCGACGCCTCGACGTCGGGTTCACCAGCCCCCGGCCGGCCGGGGAGGACATCCGCTGGGTTCCGCTGCTGGAGGAACGGCTCACCCTCCTCGTCCCCGAGAACCACCCGCTGGCCGCCCGGGCAGCGGTCACGGCCGGGGAACTCGCGGCCGAGCGCTTCGTCACGTTCCCCCGGGCGTTCGGGGTACGGCAGATCCTCGACCAGGTCTGCACCGAGGCGGCGTTCACGCCCCAGCTCGCCGTGGAGGGCACGGAACTCAGCACCTTGCGGGCCCTGGTCGCGGCCGAGGCCGGTATCGCGATCGTGCCGGAGTCCCGGTCAGAGACCGCGCTCCACCCCGGCACCGTGGAGGTCCCGTTGGACGAGAGCGGCGCGAAGCGGGAGGTCGGTATCGTCACCGCCGCCGACGGACCGGCCACCCCCGCCGCCCGCCGTTTCTGTGCGTTCGTCACGAGAACCCTCCGTACCCCTCATACGCCTGACGCATAGACCGGCCCAACGTCCGTCATTTCCCTTGTCGGCCACCGCGCCCGCAGGCTGGTGGTGCCCGTCGGACACGCTTCCCGCTCCGTACGGCAGGACGTGCTTCCGCGCCGTACGGCAGCCGGCTGCGCCCCGTCGGGACTCAACGGGACGTACCTAACGAAAGGAGTGAGGAGTTGACCACCCATCCCGCCCGCCTGCTGCGTGAGCTGATCAACGGCGACGAGCTGGTCATCGCTCCAGGCGTCTATGACGGCTTGACCGCCACGCTGGTGGAACGCGCCGGGTTTCCCGCCGCCTACGTGAGCGGAGCGTCAGCTTCCGTCAGCGTGCTCGGCCGGCCCGATCTGGGACTGATGTCCGCCGGCGAGGTCGCCGCACACGTCGTCCGCCTGCGAGGCGCCACCTCGCTGCCGCTGATCGTCGACATCGACACCGGCTACGGCAACGAGCTCAACGTCCGCCACGCGGTGGAGACCCACATCCGGCTCGGTGCCGCCGCCATCCACATCGAGGACCAGGTCTTCCCCAAGCGCTGCGGACACCTCAACGGCAAGACCGTCGTCGACAAGGAGGAGGCCGTACGGAAGGTACGCGCCGCCGTCGCCGCCCGGGGGAGCAACGATCTCGTGATCATCGCCCGTACCGACGCGCTGACCCCGCTCGGCCTGGACGAGGCGATCGACCGCGGTCGCCGGTTCGCCGACGCCGGTGCGGACATGGTCTTCGTCGAGGCTCCCGAGAACCGCCACCAGATGGACCGGATCACCCGCGGCATCGACGTCCCGCTGGTGATCAACGTGATCGCCGGCTCCCGGACCCCGCTGCTCACGGCATCCGACTACGCCGGCCTGGGCTATCGACTGGGCATCTACCCCTTCGTGAACATCGCCGCCGCGAGCGCGGCCGTCGACTCGGCACTGACCCGACTGCGCGAGACCGGTCTGCCGCCCCGGGACGCGGCCGGACCGGCCGAGCTGTTCGGCACCGTCGGTCTGGACGACTGGCTCCAGTGGCCCGACCGGCTCGGCACCGCCAAGCCACCGTCTCCTGCCCGGCCGGCGACGGGAAAGGAGAACTCCTGATGAGCGGACAGGCATCGATTCCCCTCGTCCTCATGCGGGGCGGCACCAGTAAAGGCCTCTACCTCCACGAACGCGACCTCCCCCCAGCCGGCCAGGCACGTGACGCGCTGCTGCGCCGGCTCATGGGCTCTCCCGACGTCCTCCAGATCGACGGACTGGGCGGCTCCCGCCCGATCACCTCCAAAGTGGCCGTCGTCGCGCCGTCCGCCCGCGACGACGCCGATGTCGACTACACCTTCGCCCAGGTCGACATCGAAAGCGGCCGCGTCAGCTACAACGGCAACTGCGGCAACATCTCCTCCGGCGTGGGCCCGTTCGCGATCGACGAGCGCCTCGTCCCCGCACACGAGGGTGTGACCGAGGTCCGCATCCACAACACCAACACCGGCAAGGTCCTCGTCGCGCGGGTGCCGGTCTCCGGCGGCCTCGCCGAGGTGACGGGCGACCTGGCCATCCCGGGCGTACCGGGAACCGGAGCCGAGATCGTCATGGACTGGTCGGCCACGATCGGTGCCATGACCGGGCGCCTGCTCCCCACCGGCGCCCCCGTCGACAAGCTCACACTGGAGGACGGCCGCGTCATCGACGCCTCGATCGTCGACGCGGGCAACCCGGTCGTCTGGCTGCGCGCCGAGGACTTCGCACTGACCGGAGACGAACGTACCGAGATCAACGACGACCGCGATCTCCTCGCGCTCGTACGCGAGGCGCGCGGAAAGGCCTGCGTCCTGATGGGCCTGTGCGCCGATTGGCGTCGCGGCGACACGGACGTCCCCGCGGTGCCCTTCGTCGGCCTCGTCGCACCGCCGCTCTCGTACAGCACCTTGAACGGTCAGCGGGCCGAGGCCGAGGACATGGACCTGCGGCTCCACCTGATGTTCATGAACCGCCTGCACGAAAGCATCGCCGTCACCGCCTCGATCAGCCTCGCCGCCGCGTCCCGCGTCCGCGGCACCACCGTCCACGACGCAGCGAAGTCCCGCCGGCCCGGTGCGGTGCTGGTCGGCCACCCCTCCGGGATCACCGACGTCTCGGTCACCGTCGATGACGACACCAGCGGCCCGGAGGTGACCTTCCGGTCCCTCGGCATCAGCCGGACCGCGCGCCGGCTGATGGCGGGACGCGCCTTCTACCCGTAAGCAGGTGCTCTTCGAGCCGAGGACATGGTCGTGGGGCCCAAGACGACGCAATGGTCGAACTTAGTTTCAGGAAATGCCGGTGGAAGCGAGCGCAGGACAGGACGAAGGGCCCACTGCGGAGGCAAGCGTTGGCTCCGCGGACGGTGGCCGCGGCGCTCAGGGCGATGTCTGCGGCGGCGACAGCGGTGAGCTCACCTTCGGCGCGGTAACCGAGCTGGGTGACGCGGGTGCCGGCCTCGACAGGGCGGCGCAGGACGCTCCTCACCGTTGGCGCTGTGGCCGCCGTGCGTACGCAGCGGCAGAATCTCCGGACCGTCTTCCCCGACTCTCCGCGAAGCCCCTGCCTCTGCCCCACCACCGTGACCTCAGCTCGATGTCCACTGGACGGCGGCGACTTCGTCAAACCCAGCGCGAAAATCGAAGCGAACCGCGAACTCAAGCCGGTCATCGCCCGCCAGGGCACCGCCCCCGGCTCCGGCCCGGGAATCTAGCGGTGGGTCGTCGAGCAGGCCGTCGCGCCGCTGCACTGGTTCGGCCATCTGCGCATCCGCTGGGAGTCCCGCGACGACGTCCAGCAAGCGGCCTTGAGACTCGCCTGCTCACTCACCTGCCGACGACGCGGCTGCATCCCCCGTGAGTTGGGCCTACGCGCCTGCGTATCGCAACCGCTCCTCGATGCCACCAGCCAGCCTCGCGACGACGGGACCGCCGTCGGAACGCAGCGTCGCCTTCTTGGCGTTGAAGCAGTGCACCCAGGCGCCGGCGGCCCACGCTGCCTCACGGTCGGCGGCGGACCAGGTCAATCCCCTGGCCGCTTGGTAGGCGTCGATGAACTCAGCCGTCTGCGGGATCGTTGCTTCGCCGGGGCGGCCACCCACGACGGCGTGTACCGCGGCGGCCGCGCCGGCGATGACGATTTCCGGCAGCGCCACGACGCTGTCCCAGTCGTGTACGGCATGCAGGGTGTCGCCCTTCCACATCACGTTCTGCGCCTCCCAGTCGCAGTGGCCGACGACGGGGGCGCCGAGGTCGTGCTCGGCCAGCCGGTTCCGTACCCGGGTCGCCGCGTCGTCCAGCCAGTCCGGCCCCGCATACTGGTTGAGGTCCTCCGGCTGGTCGTCGGGAAGCGGCCAGAGCCGGCCCTGGTCGTGGTTCCACCACACCCACGGCGGAGGCGGGTCGAGTCTGCCGATCGCGTCGACGGCGGGGGCGATCGACACGAACCGGGCCAGCTCGGCGGCCGACCTGGCTGAGGAGCGGACGGCGCCGTCGACGGCCCCTCCGTCGTCGACCAGCGTCTCCATCGTCACGATCCGGCTGCCGACCCGGACCTGCTCGCCCAGTGGTTCAGCACACGGCAGCCCGGCCAGCCACATCAGCCGGTGGGTGTCACAGCAGCCGGTCAGCCGGTCGGCGAAAGGACGGATCTTGATCACCACTCGGCGCCGGTCCGCCAGTTCCATGGCGAGGACCGTGGACAGATGCGACCAGCGCCACAGTTCCGTCCTGGGGCGGCTGCCGAGGCGGCTCTCCACCAAATCGAAGAGGAAAGGGATATCGGGTGCGGCCGTCTCGCCGAACATTGCCGTGGCCCCTATCTTCGGTCGTACGCAACTCGGGCGGTGCGCCATGGGCGCGGTGTGGGGAGAGGGATGGGGAATGCGGGCCGAATTCGCCAGCACCGCTGCCGACAGTGACCGGCCCCTCAGGAGCTGGGCGGGTGTGACCACCGGCGCCGCCGCTCTGCTCGACGGCGCCGGCTCCTGGGCGGAGCGGTGCGTGGACCTGCTCGGGACCGCGGTCCTCGGTCGCCTCACCGACCGCGCGGTCACCGTCGAAGCGTGCCTCTCCCGAGCCACGACGGAGGTCCTGCGGACACGAGAGGGTGCGGTCGACGCACGCGGTGGCGCTCCGCATCGCCTTGGTGCCGCAGTGGTCAGGGCCGGTGACGGCACGTTGGAGTGGCTGGTCTTCAACGGTGCGGTGGTGATGTTGGACCTGCCGAGTGGCCTTGAGGTCTGCACGCACGACAGTGCTGCGGGCCGTGAGCCGGCGGTGGGCGGGCCGGTCTCGGGCCGGGTGGAACTGGGCACGGTACGGCAGGCCGCCGTACTGTCGAGCGGTGCCGCCCGGCTGGTGACATTCGGCGTCGCGGTCTGGGAGCAGATGATGGACACACTCGCCAAGGACGGGCCGCAGGTCCTGATCGACGAGGTGCGCGCGTTCGAGGCGATCGACCCTGAACGCCGTTTGTGGCCCCGGTCCGGCGTCACCGCCGATGCCACCGCCGTATACCTGCGGTTTTGACGTCAGTAATGGCCGGCCTTGGAAATGTCCTCCGATCCGATGCCGATTTCCGCCCAGTCGGCCACGAACGCCGGCGCGTAGCTGAACGCGAGGAGCAGCCGCTCGCGCTCGGTGCTCTTGGGCAGGGTGCCGTGGGAAAGGGCCTCGTTGAGCAGGATGGCAGCCCCTGCCCCGGCCGGCGTGTTGTCGAGCGATGGGAAGTTCTCCTTCGTCAGAGCGGGGCAAGCGGAGAATGACTCGGCGCGGGAAACCATGGGAAATCGGCTTTGTGCGATCCTCGCAGGTTCGGCCGTTTCCGGGCTGAGGAACCCCTCGTTTTTCCGGTGCCCCGTCGTGTCGAACAGATACAGCTCTTTCGGGGACAGTGGTTCGGTGCGGACGGGAGTGAATGACATGCTCCTCGTTCCCCTCTGCGCCGTGCTCAAGACGCGGCCAACGGGTGCTTGAGCCGGAGGGCGCAGCCGGTGTGACGGCTGACGCCGATCAACGTGACGGTTTCGGCCTGTCCGAGGCGGACCGGGCGCCGGAAGTGGAACTCCTCGACCGGCACCCGTTCCACCAGACGCCCGTCCAGGTAGACGAACAGGACCGGATCCGCGGCGGCGTCCCTGGTCGGGCCCCTGCCGCCCCCGGCCTGAACCACCCCCGCGACCAGGCAGGAAGTGGCGTGCTGCGGCACCCGCCAGGACAGGCTGAACGGGAGCAGGAGGGCAAGGTCGGCGGCGCCCGGGGCGAATTCCGGCCCTTGCGCGGGGAGCCGTGCCTGCTGCCAGAGGCCGCGGACGACCGTGGGACGAACCGAACGGGGCGGGGCCTGCATGGTGCCCCACGGCGTACGGCCGTGGTCGGCGTCCGGAGGGAACAGAACGCCGGACTGGGCGAGCAGAAACTTCTTGGCCCGCCGCCCGCCGAAATGCGCCACGCACCCGAACACACCCGGATCCTTCAAGGCGCCACTGATGTAGTTCCACTCGTGGCCCAGGGCCAGGAGCCGTTCCCACAGCGGTCCCCGCTCACCGAGCAGCGACGACACCACGCCCATGTCATCGCCGGGCACGGCGTGCAACCGGCCCTCCTTGGCGGCCTCTGCCGCGAACCGCCACAGGCGATCGTAGAGTCCGCCGTCGTCGGCGGGATTGCTGAAGATCAGGCCGGCTTGCAGGAGCGGGCCGCCGGCGCCGGGGGTACCGAGCAGGGTGGCCACCGGCGTCGAGGCCACCTTGCCCAGCTCGGAGTAGTACTCCATGGTCGACTCGTCAACCACTGCCGCGATGCGCCCGCCGGCCAGCGGCCGGTCCAGCGCCCCCAGGTCCATGGGGCGCAGGAACAGCAGGTCTGCGTCGGCGTGGACGTCGTATCCGTGCCATGGCGGCAGGCTGTTCCGCAGTTCAGGTGAGTGACGCCAGTAGAAGAGGTGGCCTGGGGTGCCCCGGCCGACGGCTCGCGCCACCGCGTCATCGCCGGGGGCCAGGTGTACGACGTCGACGTGCTCCGGGGTGAAGTGCCGAGCGTCCAGGGACGGTTCGTCGTTGGCATCCACCACGACCACACGGGCGCCGGGATGGCAGCACCGCAACGACCGAACCGCCAGGACCACCAGTTCGTCGCTCTGGCGGCCGCGGCTGACGAACCTGAACCGGAAGCGCGGCGAGGCGGGCCGGGTGTCTGCTCGTACTGCGGCCCTCATGACAAAGCGAGGGCCCGGCTCCCGGCCCGTCGACGAACGCTGGACCGCTGGAGGTCGAAGGTGAGGGTGAGTTTGCGCAGCCACCGGTCGGTACCGTCATAACGGGGTGCGAACGGGTCCCGGCCGTGCACGGCCCGGTGGTTGTCGATGAGCACCAGGTCGCCGGGCCTGAGCCGGACTCGTGTGAGGGCCTCCTCCAGCCGGTGGCACAGCCGGGAGAAGGCCCGTGCGGCCACGTCGTCCCCCGGCGCGGTGGTGGTGTATGCCGGGTCGACCCTCAGGTACGGCCGCGAGCCGCCGATGAGCACCGGGCGCCACACGGGTGACGGGTCAGCGGATCGGCCGGCCTTGAGGTGTTCGGGGTCGGGGCGGATGGCAAAACGCGGCCGGCAGAGCAGCGTACGGTCCTCTTCGCCGACCCCGACGAGCGCGCCGGCGGTGGCGACGGTCGTCGCGGTCAGGCCCGGGTTACGCAGGCAGAGCAGTGCCAGCACGTCGCAGCGGTCGTCGTCGAAGGCGTCCTCGACGTGGAAGTCGAGGCTGTGCACGCTGCTGTGACCGGTCTGCGCGTGTTCCTGTCCCTCGATCGGCAGCACGTCGTTGAAGAGCCTGCCCTCCTGCAACGTCTGCCAGCAGACCGGATCACCGACCTGTACCGACACCAACGCCAGCCACAGGTCGTGGGCGGCTGTGGCGGTGCGTCCGCGCAGTCTCCAGTGTGACGGTGTCGGACCGGCGTTCTCGTCCAGGCGGGGCCTGGTGGTGGCGCATCCACTTCGAGAAGTGGTTGCGGTAATGGACGGCCAAGCGGTCGATGCGCTCATGCAGCCGGACGCGTTCGGCGGGGCCCAGTGCCGTGCCCTGTGCGACTGACGTCCGGATGGAGGTCCACTCGGCGGCCGCGAGGTCGGGGTCCTCGAAGAAGGGAGGGGTGTGCGGGGCCGGCTCCAACAGTGCGGACGACTCCTGCTCGGCCGGCCCGTACGGGAAGAAGGCGGGTTTGTCGGGGCGCCACGAGTAGCCCAGGTCAGCGGATACGGGCGTGTCGAACAGCTTCAGGTCGACACCGAGGCCGACCACGTTGCGGAAGATTGTCAGCAGGCCGCTGGCCGGCACTCCGTCCCCACAGACCAGTCCGATGCGCACCCGGCGTCACCGGCCCAGTTGAGTGTTCATGATGGCCTCCACCAACGTGGCTCCCGCCTCGGTGAGGGTGACGCTGCCGGCCCTCCGGTCGATCCGCATCAGCCCCCGGTCGGCGAGCGAGCCGAACTTCGCACCCCACCTGCCGGACAGCAGAGAACTGTGGGGAAAGCGGGAGCGGTGCACCTCTTCCAGCAGCGGCTGGCAGGTGGACAGCGCCATCTCCACCGCCCGCACCTCGCGGTGATCCGCACTCACCGTCGTGACGTTCTCCAACGGGATCTCCCCCTTCTCGACCCGGGCGAGGTATTCCGCCGGTGCGGCCACCGCATTCGCCTCGGCGTCCCCGCACCAGCTATAGGCGCCCAGGCCGATACCGACCTGCGGGACCTGTTGGTCCTGGTCGAGGTTCAAGGAGCGCCACAGTTCCGGGCCCACGTCACGCCGGGGAAAGTAGGTGGTGGGATGCTCGTAGTAGCCGGCAGCGGCGAGCCGGTCGACGGCTCCCTCCCGCATCTGCATCTGCTGTCCCAGCGACGGCCACCGGAATCCACGCAGCGCCAGTTGTTCGCGAACGCGCGGGTCCTCCCACGGGGCCGGAGACACGTGCCCGATGGCCGATTCGACGTCGTGGAAGGACCGCAGATGGAGTTTGATCGCGACGATGGTGCTGAACCGGGCTTCGATCAGACGGTCGATGTCGTCGAGGAAACCGGCGACCGTCTGGCCGGGCAGGCCCCATACGAGATCACCGTCGACCCTGGTGAAACCCGACCGTCCTGCCGCCGCCCGAACCTCCAGCGCCTGCTCCCCCGTGTGCCGGCGGTTGGCGACCGCCAGCAGCCGGTTGTCCAGGGACTGGATACCGTAGGAGAGAGCGGTGAAACCCGATCCGCGCAGAGTCGACAGGATCTCCTGGGTAAGGGAATCCGGGCTTCCCTCCGCCCGCATCGAGGTCTGCTCGTCGAAGGCGAACGTCTCCCGGTAGAAATGCACCAGCCGCTCGATCTCGCCGGCGGGCAGGACACTCGGCGTGCCGCCGAACAGACAGAACTCGCCGACCGGAGTGGTGCGCAGCGCCGGGACCGCCGCCACCCACGCCTTGGCTTCCTCGATGTTCGCGTCCACCCATCGACGTGCGGTCGCGTCGGCCGTCTCGGCCCGGCTACTCGTCACGAGCGTCGGGAACTGGCAGAAATGACAGCGGTACCGGCAGAGCGGAATATCCACCCACAGGTGAAAGGACGGCGCCTCGCGAAGCTCACGGTCCAGGTCGTGGAAAAACTGCTGCGGACCGCTTTCCACGTCTCCCGTGAAAACATGAGTGAACGCCTCGGCCTGCAGGTAACCGAGGAGTTCGTCGTTACGCTCGTCGGAGAGCAACGAGGACACCCTCGGCGCCGGGTATTCAGGATCGATCGCGGAGAGGCTGCACAGCGCCTCACTCCGGTCGTAAATGCGTGCCGTGCTGATCCCCATGCGTGCGACACTCCGTATCCACCACGTCCCCGTGGCAGGGCGCGCGCCGGTCCAGACAGCACACAGCCGACTGCCATAAGAGGCAACGGACAAAGATTTTTTCGCTTCGGGCACCGCCTGACCAGGCTAGAAGAGGCCCCCCACACGGTCAATGCCGCACGGGAAAGGGCGACAGCATGGCGCAATCCCTACGGTGGAAGACGGATGGATCCGGGCACGAGTTCCCGGCCGCCGACCTGCTCGCGGAAACCGCAGCGGTCACACAAAACGCTTCGCGCGCTACGCAAGTGACACCGGCAAAGAAATGATGCCGCGATTGACGGCCCACGATGGCCGGGAAGTCTGCTTCAATACCTGGCATGGTATGGCCACCTCGTCTCGTCATGGCTGATTCGACCGGTGCCGCACTGGCCGACTTCAGTTCGGCCTGGCGGACAGATGAGCTGAAGAGCGAGCACACCCAGCAGGCGGCTCTTCGCCGTGCCCGCACGGAAATTCCCGAACTGCGCGGCCTGCTGGACGAGGCCGTCGCCGCGCTCCACGCATCGCTCGCCCTGGTCATCGAAGGCTTCCCGCTCGACACCGCCGCGCTGGCCATCGCCGCCGGCGCTCTCGGCAGGGTCGATCCGAGCCACAACGGCCCGAACCCGGACACGCTCGTGCACGACGTGGTCGACAGCGAAGCCCGGCCCTACCGGGACCCGGATCCGTTCCACACCGACTCCCCCCTGCTGGCACACCCGCATGCCTACCTCGGGCTGCTGTGCGTCCGCCCGAGCCCCGCGGGCGACGGACACACCGTCCTGGTGAGCGCGGCGGATATCGCTGCCGAAATCGCCGACCGCAGCCACCTGCGCGCACTCCAGGACCCCTATCCCTTCGCACTTCCCCGCACGCCCGGGAATGACGAGCCATCCATCACGGCCCACCCGATCCTCACGATGTCCGACGGAGACGTCACCGTGCGGTACTGCCCCGTACGGGTCGCCGCAGGCGCAGAGCTGGCCGGGCATACCCTGGATGCAGAACACGCCGACGCACTCGGCGCATTCGAGCGCGCACTGGATACGCAGCACCTGCCCACGACTTTTCTGCTGCGAGCAGGCGAACTCCTCTTGCTCGACAATCGACGTTTGCTGCACGGTCGCACCGATGTCGGGCCGGCAGGCGTCGGCAGACACCTCAAGCGCGTCAAGGTGCACCACGCGCATGTACAGGCACCGGCCTGTTGATTGCGCTCCCGGCCTGGCCAGCTCAGGAGTGGTGTGGCCCCGCCCACGCGGCACCGGAGAAATCTCGCGCGCGGCGATCCGACTTGGTGGCTCTCGCCCGTGTGGTGCTGTTTCTCTCAGCACCTCCGCCGGCAGGCTCTCCGCCCCAGGCGCCCCGGGTCGGCCTTCGGCCAGCTCGGCGACGTGCGACCGCCCGCCGTCCGGCCAGCGCTCCGTCGCCCGTCTCCTCCTCACTGCCGGCGCCCCCGGCGCGAGCACGTTTCGTGCGAGAACCGCTCCAACCCGCCGCGGCAGAACTGGGCCTCGAAGCCCCTGACCGCCTTGCGCACCAGCCCCCGGCTTGCCCCGGCGCCGGCGGCTCGATGCACTCGTTACGGCACCGGGCCACCGCCGCCACCGGCCGAAACCCTCACCTGCCGGGCCACGTGCTCCACCACCGCCACGGGCATCTGTGCTTGACCCACGGGCACGCGGCCGGGTCACAAGAAGGAGTGAAGGCGCAGTGTGGGATCCCGTCGTGCGCCGCCATCGCCCGGACCATCCAGTGCGAGGGCGGCCCCTGACCGCGGGGACAGCCCTGGGCGCTGCTCGCGTCCCCGATGCCGACCAGGAAGAGCCATGACACGCCGACACACCTGGGCGTCGTCTTCTTCCTGCGGTAGGGCACGAGACGGTGCTCGCGCCGGTCAGTTCTGCCGCAGGAGGCGTCCGCCGAACCTCGATGCACCGTTCCGGTTGGGCGCCGCGCCACCGGCATCGGCGTACAGACCGAAAGAGAGAGAACATGGCCAAGATCGCCAAGCTCGTTGCCGGACTCAGCGGAGAAGCGAAGGAAAGGGCGCTGTTCACCCTGGGCAGTCTCCAAAAGCTCGGCAACGCGCATCTGGATGAGTTCACGACCGAGATGAACACGCTCCCGGACGGGCCGATCGGCACGGTAAAAGTAAAGGCTCACACGCTGAACACCGTGCAGCGGTGCTACTTCGCCGTGAAGGAGCAGCCCGACGACACACTCAACAACATCATCAATGGCCTTCTCGGCGAGAGCGATGACGGCTTCAAGAAGGTCATCGGAAACCTTCTCAAGGGCGCCCTCAACTCGCTTCTCGGCAACGTCGCCGTGGCAGACAACAAGGACCGGGAGAGCTATGTAACCATCGGCGGGCCCGGAATCATCCTGCGCATCGACGTACTGCTGTGGAGATACCAGTTCGATTCCCACGGGCTGACCGCGGAAGCACAGAACGCGTTCGTTTACGGCTTCAACAGCGCCGTCGTCGATCCGGCCGAGGTGCCCGAGTACATGCTCCGGTACCTGGTCTGGAAAATGATCTCCGCCGACACGACGATCCCGGCCGACAAGAAGAAAGAGGAATTCGACAAACTGTGGAAGAAGTTCAAGCCCGAGGGAAGAGACGGTGAAGGGGAGCTGCAGCGCGCCCGTGAGCGGCACAAGCGCCTCAACACGCTGACTGCAAAAGTCAACGCGAAGGTCCATGACCCCAGCGGCATGGCTGTGGGAAACGAATTCATCTACTTCGCCTGCCCCACCGAGGGCAAGATCTGGCGGGTGGACCCTTCCCTCTACGAGCCGGAAGTCGCAGCCGGCGGCGGGACGAGCACGGAAGACGACGTGGAGCCGACCCAGGCCAAGCTGGCCAAGCCCACCGATGTCGCAGTCGACGATCGGGGAGACTATCTCATCGCGGACTACGGCGCCGCACGGGTCCGCCTGGTCAAGGTCGGCGAAAACAAGATCACTACGGTCTTCGACGGAACCAAGAGCCCGGGAAGCGAGGACGACCCGATCCGCCCGGCCCACATCAACGGCCAGCCCTCACGCGGTTTCCACGTGGTGGCCTACCAAGAAGGCGACAAAGCCGCACCGCTGCGTTTCGTGGACATCGACAAGCAGTACAACGCCATCGTCGTGAAGCAGAGCGACCTCAAGCTGCCGAACGGTATCGCCAAGCTCTCCCCCGAGGTCCACGGCGTCGTCACCCTGGACGACAGCTTGACGAAACTTGTGGCGTTCTCCGGCAACGGCTTCGTCGGCTCCATCCCCTGGGGCGGCACCGAGGTAACGCGGGTGTACGGAGGCGGCGAGGAGATCAGCGACAACGTGCCGGCGAAGGACCTCAAGCTCCGTTACCCGTGCGGGCTGACCTACGACAGCAGTACGGGCTACTTGTACATCGCCGAAGGGCACGGCGGGGTGCCGCCGTATCACTCACGGGTACGCAGGATCAACACCAAGACCGGCTCTGCGACGTCCGTCGCTTCCGGTCCCAACGTGCATGCCGCGGACTACCACGGGGGCCATGAGCAGATCTACACGCTCTCCGACAGCCGGGACAGCGACGCACGCGTCTTCCGCGCCCACATCCAGCCGGTTCACCTGAAGTAGACCGCTTCCACCGGCACACGGTCGTGGGCCTGGCCTCAGCCCTACCCACGACCGTGCACCGCGCAGGACCACGTAATCGGCTCAACGGCAAGGACGGACCAGCAGTGGCCACGATCAAGGACATCCTTGACAACTTCCAGGGCCCGCCCGACGAAAAACAGCGGCTGACGTTCGTGCTGGACGTCCTCGGACGCCTCGCCCGGGCCACCACCGACGTATTCCAGACCTCCTTGCGTGCGCTCCCCACCGCCCCGCTCGGCCTCAACCGGATCAAGGCGGACCCCTACCGGATACACACCGGCACATTCGTCAAGGTGGACACGGTCAGCCCGGAACACATCACCAAGACCCTTCAGGCAGCGCTCGCCGACACCGATCCGGAACTACGCAAGACGATCGGGCACGTCCTCGGCGCAAGCCTCGCCGATTTCCTCGGCAACACCGCTCCGGACGAGCACCGCCGGGACGAGACAGTGGTGACCTTCGACCGCGAGAACATCATCCGCGTGGACGTGATGCTGTGGCGCTACGTCTTCGACAGCCACAAACTGACCGCCGGCATCACCAATGTCTTCGCCTACGGCATCGGCCTGTCCTCGGTCAGAACCGACGAGACCAGCGACGCCATACTGTGGCTGTGGGTCTACCAGATGGTCAACAAGATGACCTGGCTGACCGAGGCCGAGAAGGACAGCAAGCGCAAAGAAATCTACGGCAGGCTCAATAAACGCAAGGACCCGAACGAGAGGAAAAGAAAACAACTGGCCGCCCTGACCAAAGAGGTCAATACACAGGTCACCTCCCCGTACGGGATCTCTGTCACCGCCGACGGCACTCTCTACCTCGCCTCCCCGCGCGGCGGCACCGTCTGGAGGGCACGGCCCGGGACCCGGGTTGCCCGGGTCGCCGGCGGCGGCACCGGCTACACCGACGGCATCCCGGCCACCGAGGCCAAACTCGACTGTCCCACCGATGTCGCGGTCAACCACACCACCGGGGAATACTTCATCGCCGACATCGGCGATGACACACATGGCCGCCGCGGGCGGCTGCTCCGGGTGACAGTCGACGGAACCATCCACACCCTCGCCGACGGGGCCACGCTGCCCGGCGGCAGCAAGGACAGCCCCGTCATCCCCGCCCGCCTGGCCGTGGACGACGACGGCAACCTGCACGTCATCGCCTTCCAGTACGACACGCCCCAGCACCCCCTGCGCCTGCTGCGCCTCGCGCCGGACGGCCACGGCTCGGCCATCCGCCAGGACGACCTCCAGACGCCCTGCTCCAACTACTGGCGAGACCTCTCGTTCGGCGTGACCGCCCGTCACAAGGACCAGACGCTGTTCAGCCTCACCGGGTGTGGCACCGTCAACGTCCTGCCGACGGGCAGCACCGAGCTGACCATCGTGGCCGGCGGCGGCGAACGGACCGATGACGGCGTACCGGCGGACCAGGCCAAGCTGTTCTGGCCGTGCGGCCTCGACCTCGACGACGTTGGCAACCTGTACATCGCGGACTCCTCCAGCTCCTACAGCCGGGTCCGCAAGGTCACCCCCGGAAAACAGATCACCACCGTCTTCTGGGGCCGCGCCCTGTACGCCGTCGCCGCGGACAGCAACCACAACGTTCTGTACACCGTGGATATCAGCGACAACTCCGATACCCGAATGCTGACCGCCTCCATCCTCCCTGCCGACCCCGCATGAGCCACCGCCGCGCCTCGCAGGCTTGCCGTACCCGGACGTCCCGCAGGCATCCGTATGGCCGGCCCAGGCAACCGCCTGGCCGGGCGGCTAAGGCTCCTTCGATCACTGGCCGGACGACCACGTCAGCCCGAGGAGACCGGCCGGGCAGGTCCGGGCGGGGGAAGAGGCGCCCGTCATCGTGCGCCGCCCTGCTCGTGCTGGTGCCCGCTGTATGCGTGACGTTTCGGGCCGGGCACAGGACCAGGTTCTGGCTCGCCGCGTTACTGGGAAGCACGAACGAGGCACGACGGGCCCGGGCCGGCGATGACCAGAGGCCGGTGACAACCCGGCCCGGCCCGCCCACGCCTCGAAACCGTCCTCGCAGCGGCCATCCCCTCCCGGAGGATCTCCACGACCCGGCGCGCGGCACGGACGACGGCCCGGTCCGGTAGCGGCGTCGCTAGCTGATGAATTCGATGCTGGCGAAGCGGCTGTGGAAGACCTGCCGGCCGGCTTCGATCCTGGCGTTCGGTGTGCCGGTGCAGCCGGGACGGCTGAACAGCAGCACGGTCTTGTCGGTGCGGTTGGCGGCATGGCCCTCGCCCCGGACGTCGATGCAGTGGTCGGCCTGCGGATTCTCCAAGTACTCCGCGGGAGCGAGGAAGGTGTAGGAGAAGTATCCGGTGGCCGGGCCGTGGCCGAGGAAGCGGGCGCTGCGGAAAACCGCGTTGGGGTGGCTCTGGCCTGGTTGCAGGGGCAGCACCGTGCCGGAGCAGTTGGGGGCGCTGAAGAGCTGCGCGGTGTGGTTGGTGCGGTTTTCGGCGGAGCCGTTGCCGTCCAGGTAGGTGTAGCAGCGTGGTTCGGGGTTGCGCAGGGCTTGCTGGATGGGCGGGGGCGTGTAGGTGAAGATGCCCTGGGCGGCCCGGGCGGTGGCCGGCTGCAGGGCCAGGGCGGCGGCCGCGGCCGCGCTCATGGCGAGGGAGTAGCGGTTCATGCGGTGCCTTTCCGGGCGCCGGGCTCCCGGCAGGGACAGGGCTGGTCAGGCCGGGAGGCGGGTGCCGGGTCGCTGGCCGGTGCTGAAGGGTGCGGACGAACAGGGGTGGTGGACCCCGGGGCGGGGCCCACCACTGCCGGGTCAGCTAATGAATTCCACGCTGTCGAAGGCGATGTCGAAGGCGTGGTCGCCCGCCTTGATCTTCTGCGGGTTGCCGACGCATCCGGCGCGCTTGAAGACCAAGACGACCTTGTTGGTGCGGTTCACGGCGTGTCCGTCACCGGAGATGTTGAAGCAGTAGTTCGCCAGAGGGTTGTCCAGGGTCTCCTGTTCACCGCCCACGGCGGTGTAGAGGAAGACGCCGGTGGCGGCGTAGGAGCTGCCGGTCGAGCCCAGGGCCAGGGCGAGTGCGGTACCGGCCGAGGCCAGGGCCATCGTGATGCGCTTCATCGGTTCTCCTCGATCGAGAGTGGAACGGCCGCACGGCTTGAGCACGTGCGGGGAACAGGCCGGCGTCTTGCCCGCCGGGGCTGGTGTGCGGCACCGGCGACGCCGGTGATGCGCAGTCAGGTAAGGAGTGGGGTTGGATGCCGGGCCGCCGGTGCCCGGGGACGGGCGGTGGACATTTCGCAGAGGTCTCCGAGCGGCCGGTAAGACCAGCTTGCCCACCCCGAAAAAGAGTGATCGTTTCCGCACGTGCCGAGATCGGAGCACCGGGGGCACACCACCCCGCCGCCTCCGCTTCCCACGCCCCGCGCGCACTCCAGCGGATGCCAGGATTCCGGTCTCATCGTGAGAAGGAGCGAATGACGGCGTCGACAGTCAGATCCGCGCAGACACCACGAGCACGGCCGCTCCGGAAAGCCCACTGCCGTCATGACAGCCACAGTGAGAGCAAAGCGGCGTTGGGCTGATTGCTCCGCCAAGAAACGCCTGCCGCCCCGATGGCTGCTGTAGCTACGACTTCTTCGCGAAGTGCCCACCACCAGGCGTACCAACCGGTTTCCCGATGCGTGGACAACCTCATTGGATTTGCCGCAGTACCGGGCCGGCGGCCATCGCCCCCCCCGTTTGATGAGCCATCGCGCCATGCTCACACCACACTGGCCGGCCTCGCGGTGTTTCCTTTTGAAACAGCCGTCGTTGACAGACCGGCGTCGTGGCATGGGATTTCCCGCCCCATCGGCAGGCATCAGGAGGAGCAGCGTGGCAGAGCAGCGGATCAGCGTCACGGCGCAGGGTGAGAAGGAGACAGGCGGCAGTGTGTGGGGCCGCCGGGGCCGCTACCTGCGCAGGCGGGTGCTGTGCGTGGTCATTGCCGCCGGAGGCGCGGTGCTCGGAGCGCCAGGTTCGGCGTACGCCGCCAACGTGATCGCGGTCGGCAATGCCGCCTTCGGCAACACGTGCGCTTCCCCGTCGGCGAACGCACAGGCCAGGAGCGCAACGACGCATGGCGGCGGTCTCTTGGGCGGCAACGCGCTACAGGCCCCGCTGGAACTTCAGCGGCAGACCTGTGGCAACAGCGGCATCATCTGTCCCTGGTGAGAAATCCTGTGCAAACCGAACTCGACGGGGCCGTACTACGGGCTGTGCTGGCCGACACCGGCCAGGCCCACACCCTGCTGCAAGAAACCGTGGCACGCGATCCGCAGGACGGGCTGGCACGTGCCCTGCTGGCCTGGCACACCGGTGACCAGCTCTGCGACGCCCGGTTGCGGGAGCAGATGGTGCGGGCGCAGACCGACGCCGCGCAGGCCGCGTCGCGCGTGCGCAGCATCGTCCATGGGCTGAACCTGTTCGCACACCGGCACTACACGAACGCGGCCTCGCATCTGGTGGTGCACCTGGCCCAGTTTCCGGCCGACGCTCTGGTCACGCCGATGATCTGGGCTTTCACCCTGACCGAGGACAGCGACTACATCAAGCACGGCTACCTCCTGGCCGAGCGGCAGTACGCCCTCGCGGGCCCCGAAAGCTGGCCCTGGGCCGCTGCCTTGGCTGCGGCCTGCGCCGAACAGGACCGCACCGTCGAAGCCGACCGGCTGGCCCGCCATGCCCTCACGCTGGAACCGCGCTCGGCCCCCGCCGCCCACGCACTGGCCCATGCCGCGCACGAACAAGGTAGCGGGACGCAGTACCTGAACTTCGTCGACGGGTGGCTGGCCGCCGACCCCCAGGTGCCCCAGCGCAGCCACCTTCAGTGGCATGCCGCCTTGCAGTGCCTGGCCGCCGGGGACCTGGACGGCGCCCGCCGCCGGGCCGATACCGAACTGGCCCATAAGGACGTCGGGGCGCGCTCTGCGGTCAACTGGCGTCTGCTGCTGGCCGGACAGGCCCCCGCTCGCCTCGTCGAAGCCGACCATGCCCGTGCCCTGCTGGCCGAGCCCGGCGGTATGGTCAGCATCTTCCACACCTTCCAGCTCGCCCTCGCCCTCACCGTCGTCGGCGACACCCCCGCACTCGAAGATCTCGCCCGCGCCGCCGCCTCCGACTCCCGCCCCGCCTACGCCGAGGTGCTCGCCCCCGTGGTGCGGGCCCTGGCCCACGTCACCGACGGCCGGCCGGGCCCGGCGATCGACCTGCTGGAGAAGACCGGCACACAGCTCACGCGCCTGGGAGGCGTCGGCGTGGAGCGAGAGATCATCCAGGACACCCTCGCCCGCGCCCTCATCGACGCCGACCAGCCCGACAAGGCCGCTCACCTGCTCCACCATCGCCGCACCACCCGCCGTCACCACGCCTACGAGGACCTCCTTCTCGCCACCGCACAGGCTGCCCCGCTCTTCCCGCCCCGCGGGCAAGCCGCCTCCGGCCCATGTGTTGCCCAGCGCTGCGAGACCCAGGGGTTCTTCAGAGAGCTGGGAGCTTGTGGGTGAGGATCATTCGGTGAGCGAGCTGGGCCGTCGCACGGTCGCGGTATACCCCGTGGACACGGCCGGCTCCGTGGCCATGAGGTCAACGGCCGTCAAGTGCCCGATCCCCTCCCAGGTCACCACCCACCCCCGCGACAGCCGGGGCTCGGCCTTCTTCGTCTCCGCGGGCATGTGCAGCCAGGTCCGTGGCGCGGTCACCGCGACGGCGGCGCTGCGGACCAACGGTTCATCGGCTTCCGGCAGAACATGGCGTCCGGCTTCACGTGCGGCATCGGGAGCGATTCCGGGCGACACCGCCATCAGGTGCCCTCAAGCCGAGCGGGATGGGCTCTGGGTGCCTGGCGGAATCCAGATACCGGTGTCCGGCCGGCCTGGGTAGGCGGACGTGAGATGGCCGGTCAGGGCGGCGAGGGCGGGGTGGGGGTTGTCGGTGCGTCGGATGAGGGAGTGGGGGTAGAGCGGGGTGGGGTTGCGCAGGGGGATGCGGCGTAGGTCGTGGCCGGCGGGCCAGACGAGTGGGGTCTGTTCGCTCAGGAAGGTGGCCAGTGTCGAGGAGTCCGCGATGGTGTCGAGCAGGGGCTCGATGCCGAAGTCGGGCCCGATGGCGTCGATGGTGAGGCCGAACGCGGCGGCGAGGGCGTCGTAGTAGGCGGCCCACTCGGTCCCGGGGGCGTTGCCGGGCATCCAGATCCGGCGTCCGGCGAGCTGTGCGGGGGCGATGGAGCGGGCGGCCGCGAACTCGTGCGCGGGCCCGGTGAACAGGTGGAGGGGTTCGTCGAAGACCGGGGTGGCTTCGACGCCGTCCGGCAGGTGCCCGCCCGGCGTGATCAAGGCGCGGAAGGTGGCGTCGATCGTGCCGGCCTGAACGGCGGCGATGGCTTCGTCGCAGGTGAACAGGGTCACGACGTCGAGTTCGGTCGCGGGGTGCGCCTGGTGGAAGGTGCGGAGCAGGCCCGCCGTGGCGAGACGCCGGCCGACCACGTCGACGCGCAGTGCCCGGTGCCCGGGACGTACGGATGCGGCCGCCCGCTCCTCGGCCCGCAGCAGTGCCCTGGCGTAGGGCAGGAAGGCCTGCCCGTCGATGGTGAGCCCGGCCCCCCGGACCGGCCGGCCGAACAGCCGTACGCCGAGGTCCTTCTCCAGCGTGGCGACGCGCTTGGACACCGCCTGCTGGGTGACCGAGAGCGCGGCGGCTGCTTCCTGGAACTGTCCCGTGTCGACGACGGCGACGAAGGTACGTACGGCGGTGAGGTCCACGCCGCCATCCTACGAGGTGCACACACAACCATTCGTTGTCCGGAGTGGCGGGTTGGTTGTTTGATCGCGCAGCGTACCGGCCGCTTTCATGTCCAGGGTCAACGAACGGTTGTACGCAGCCGTCGAGCGCCCCGTCGCATCGGGGCTTTCCCCGCCCTCTGGAGGTGGCCTCGCCCGTGCCGGATTCCTTCGTCCACCTGCACAACCACACCGAGTACTCGATGCTCGACGGCGCCCAGAAGCTGAAGCCGATGTTCGCCGAGGCGGCGCGCCAGGGCATGCCCGCGATCGCCATGAGTGATCACGGCAACATGTTCGGCGCGTACGAGTTCGCACAGGTCGCGAAGGGCTTCGACGGCCTCAGGCCGATCATCGGCATCGAGGCGTATGTGGCGCCGTCCTCCCGCTTCGCCCGGAAGCAGGAGTTCTGGGGGCCGGGCGGCCGGCGCGCCGTGAGCGAGGACGGCGAGGGCTCCAAGGACGTCTCCGGTGGCGGCCGCTTCACTCACATGACCATGTGGGCGCGGAACGTCCAGGGGCTGCGGAACCTGTTCCGGCTCGGTACGCGGGCCAGCTACGAGGGCCAGTTCCCGGCCGGCAAGCCGCGTATGGACCGGGAGCTGATCGCCGAGCGGCCGGACGGCATCATCGCCACCACCGGCTGCCCCTCGGGGGAGATCCAGACCCGGCTGCGGCTGAACCAGTACGACGAGGCGAAGGCGGCCGCGGCGGCGTACCAGGACATCTTCGGCCGGGAGAACTACTTCCTGGAGCTGATGGACCACGGCCTGGACATCGAGCGCGACGTCCGTCAGGGGCTGCTGCGGCTGGCCAAGGATCTCGGCATCCCGCTGCTGGCCACCAACGACGCGCACTACGTCACCGAGGACCAGGCCGACGCCCACGACAGCCTGCTGTGCATCGGCGTCGGCAAGAGCAAGGACGCCCCGAACCGCTTCCGCTTCAACGGGTCCGGCTACTACCTCAAGACCGCCGCGCAGATGCGCGGCCTCTTCTCCGAGCTGCCGCAAGCCTGTGACAACACCCTGCTGATCGCCGAGCGCGTCGAGTCCTACGACGAGGTCTTCGACCACGTCGACGAGATGCCGCGGTTTCCGGACGTGCCCGAGGGCGAGACCCAGGAGTCGTGGCTGCGCCGGGAGGTGCTCAGGGGGCTGGCCCTGCGCTACGGCGATCCGGTGCCCCCGCACATCCTGGAGCGCTTCGAGACCGAGATGTCGGTGATCGGTCCCATGGGCTTCAGCTCGTACTTCCTCGTCGTGGCGGACATCTGCCGCCACGCCCGGGAGAACAGGGTCCCGCTCGGCCCCGGGCGCGGCTCGGCGACCGGCTCGATCGTCGCCTACGCCACGCGGATCACCGAACTGTGCCCGCTGGAGCACGGCCTGCTCTTCGAACGGTTCCTGAATCCCGAGCGCATCAACCCGCCCGACGTGGACCTCGACTTCGACGACCGGCAGCGCGACCGGATGGTCCGCTATGTCACCGAGAAGTACGGCGAGGAGTACACCGCCATGGTGAACACCTTCGGCAGGATCAAGGCCAAGAACGCGATCAAGGACTCCTCGCGCATCCTCGGCTATCCGTTCTCCCACGGAGAGCGGATCACCAAGGCGCTCCCGCCGGACCAGAACGGGAAGCCCGCTCCCCTGGCCGTCCTCTTCGACTCCTCCCACGAACGGTACGGGGAGGCCGCGGAAATCCGGCAGATGTACGAGAGCGAGCGGGACGTGCGGCGCGTCATCGACACCGCCCGCGGGGTGGAGGGCCTCACCCGCGGGACCGGTGTGCACGCCGCCGCGGTGATCCTGTCCAAGACGCCCCTCACGGACCGGATCCCGCTGCACATGCGCGCGTCGGACGGCGTGAAGATCACCGGCTTCGACTACCCGTCCTGCGAGGCCATGGGCCTGGTCAAGATGGACTTCCTCGGGCTGCGCAACCTCGGCGTCATCGACCAGGCCATCGAGAACATCCGCGAGAACCGCGGCATCAGCCTGACCACCGTCGCTCCCCGGGACGGGGACTCCTCCGCCACCGTCATCCCGCTCGACGACGCCAGGACCTACCGGCTGCTGGCCGAAGGCAACACCTTCGGTGTCTTCCAGCTCGACGGCGGCGGCATGCGGGTCCTGCTCCGGCAGATGGAACCCACCCGGTTCGAGGACATCGCCGCGGTCAACGCCCTCTACCGCCCCGGCCCGATGGCGGCCAACGCGCACACCGACTACGCCCACCGCAAGACCGGCCGCCAGGCGATCACCCCCATCCACCCCGAGCTGAAGGACGCTCTGGAGCCCATCCTCGGCACCACCTTCCACCTGCTCGTCTACCAGGAGCAGATCATGGCCATCGCCCGGGAGCTGGCCGGTTACACCCTCGGCGGTGCCGACCTGCTGCGCCGCGCGATGGGCAAGAAGAAGCCGGAGGTGCTGGCCGCCGAGTGGGACACGTTCCACGCCGGTATGCGGGGCAACGGCTACAGCGAGGAGGCCGTCAAGGCGCTGTGGGACGTCATGCTCCCGTTCTCCGGCTACGCGTTCAACAAGTCCCACACCGCCGGTTACGGCCTGGTCTCGTACTGGACCGCCTACCTGAAGGCCAACTACCCGGCCGAGTACATGGCCGCCCTGCTCACCTCCGTCGGCGACGACAAGGACAAGGCCGCCGTCTACCTCGCCGACGCCCGCAGGAACGGTGTACGGGTCCTCCAGCCCGACGTGAACGCATCCGTCGCCGCGTTCACCGCCGTCGGCGACGACGTGCGCTTCGGGCTGCGGTCCGTGCGCAACGTCGGTGACAGCGTCATCGACGCGATCGTCGACGCCCGCCGCAGGAAGGGCACGTTCCGCTCCTTCGCCGACTTCCTCGACAAGGCCGACCTGCCCGCGCTGAACAAGCGGGCCGTGGAGTCCCTGATCAAGGCCGGCACCTTCGACTCCCTGCACCACACCCGCAAGGGCCTCACCGCCGTCCACGAAGCAGCCATCGACGCGATCACCCCGGTGAAGAAGGCGGCGGGCTTCGGGCAGGACGACCTCTTCGCCGGGCCGGCAGCGCAAGACGGCACACCCGCCTTCGGGCTCGACTTCCCCATCGACACGACGGAGTGGCCCCGCCGGCAACTTCTGGCCACCGAACGCGAGATGCTCGGCCTCTACGTCTCCGCGCATCCGCTGGACGGCGCCGAGCACGTCCTCTCCGGCGCGCGCGACTGCGCCATCGCCGACCTGCTCGCCTCCGGCCGCACCACCGGAGACGTACGGCTCTCCGGCCTGATCACCGGCATCCAGCGCAAGATGACCAGACAGGGCAACGTCTGGGCCGTCGTCAGCCTCGCGGACCGCGACGCCGCCATCGAGGTCCTGTTCTTCCCCGCCGCCTACCAGCTCGTCCAGCACGCCCTGGCCGAGGACGACGTCGTCTCCGTCAAGGGCAAGATCGAGGACCGGGACGGAACGATGAACCTCTTCGGCCGCGAACTGGCCGTCCTCGACGTGTCCTCCGCCGAACACGGCGGCAGGCCCCCCGTACGGCTCGCGCTGCCCGCGTACCGCGTCACCGAACAGTCCGTCAAAGAGCTCCAGCGCATCCTCGCGGACCACCCGGGCGACAGCCCCGTACACCTCAGCGTGCGTGGCACCCGCAAGACCACCGTCTACGCCCTCCGCGCCACGGTGAACCCCGCGACCATCGCCTCCGACGTCAAAGGCGCCTTCGGCGCCGACGCCTGGGAGGGGACCGCATGAGGCCGAGAGCGCCCCGGGGAGTCGGGGTGGCCGGACCGCAAGCACAGCGGGACGAACGGCCGGACGTTCAGCCGGGCCGATTCGGAAGCCAGAAAGGCGGTGCCGGGCAGACCGTGGTCAGCACCATCGGCAGGGCAACGAATACCCGCGTGACTTGGCGATGAGGCCGACCGGAACGGCCGGCAGGACGGCGATGGTCACGAACGCCGGAACGGGGCCGGGCACCGCACCGACCGATGCTTCAATCACCGATGACGTCTTTCGTCGGGACGGGTGATGGGAAATCAGCCCGTGCTCGTGCACCGGAATTCCGTGGGGTGCGCGAAGTGTCGCTACCGGGCGAGGTTTTCGGTGGTGCGGCGTGGGGCCATCGAGCCGGAAGTGGGGTCAATGCGCCAGGCGCTGGTACAGAGCCATGGGGGTCACATAGCCGGGCCAGCGGCCGTCGTCGAAGAGGTGGGTACCGGCGTCCAGGTAGCTCTGGTCGACGAGTTGGGAGCAGATCATGTGGCCGGTGGCGGCGACGTACCGCCGCAGTCCCGGGAAGGGCAGGCGGAGCCGGTGTACGGCGATGGCCAGGTAGTCGAGGAAGCTGTACGGGACCCCCTCGTAACGGCGGCCCGCGGCACATATCGCGTCGCGCCGGTCGTCGGTGAGTCCTTCCGGGCAGACGTACAGGACGTGCACGCCGTCGTAGGCCGACAGGGAACGGATCGCCGCGCCGCCGGGTTCGGCTTCGATGAGCATGTCGCCGGGGAGTACGAGGAAGGCGTGCTGATATTCGCCGAATCCGTTTCCGTTCAGCCACTGGCCGATACGGATCAAGCGGCCGACATTGCCGTTGATCCGGGTGAGACCTATGTCTCCGGGCATGGGCAGGGCATGTCGCATCCGCGGCTCCGAGGCACACAGTGGGGTGGGTTTTCTGTGTGATACCCGTTTCGGAGCCGTTGAAAGAAGGCGGGGCGGGGAATTACCCGGACTTCCGTCCGGGCCGGAGTCCGGGGCGTTTCAGCGCAGTTCGTAGTGCCAACTGCCGTCGGAGGGTTCGTACCGCATGTGTACGCGGGCGACGGCGCGCAGGCGGTCGCGGTCCTGCCGGGTGATGGTCACCGCGCCGCCCGCCTTGTCGAGCACGTACTTCAGCGCGGATTCGAGTTCGTCACCCCTGCGGGCGAGTTGTGCGAACTCGAACTGCAGGTGCTGCAACCGCGCGCGCAGCAGAGCGGCCTGCTGCTCGGGAGTGTCGTCGTCGTTCGCCATGACATCGGCGTCCTTGGCCGCGGATCGGCGGGCGAGGCGGGAGAGGCGCCTCGCCCGGACCTTTCGCGGGCCGGCAGGCACACCCGGTGGGATGCCGGATGTGCCCGCCATCAAGGAGCTGGGGCAATCAGTCCTGCTCCAGGTCCCCGAATCGGGCGGCCGAGTTCCAGTTGCCGCTGCCCCAGTTGTGCGAGGCGTGGCTCGGCGCGTTGGTGTACTTGCTGATGTTGACCTCGTCGTCGTCGTGACCGTGAGCCTGGGCCGCGACGACGCCGGCGGCGGACAGGCCGACCACCGCGAGGCCGACGAAGAGCGGACGCATGACAGAACGCATACCAACATCCTCCTTTTGAGGCGTGCTGAGAGTGACTGACGCTTCGATTCAACCCTCGACGTTCGGTCATATGAAAGGAGAAACGCGCCTTTTCCCCCGATTTACCCGGTTGGCCTAAGGGTGGCCGGGGGGGGCGGAGACGCGCGCGTGGCGGTCGCTCAGGAGTGGAGAGGCGGACAGGAGTTGCCGGATGCTGCCGGGTGGTCGCGAACGGGCTCCGGAGGCCGCCCGGGGCTCGGGTGACGGAATCGGCCGTGCCGCCGGGGCCGTTGAGGCCATCCGAGCGGAATTCGTGTGGTGCGGGACGTGGACGAAGGGCGGGCAGAGGGTGTGGGTCTGGACACATATGGAGCTTCCCGCACCCCGGGCACGTAACGGTCATAGCAGGTCAGCCGCGTGTGGGCGGCGCACGTGGCCGCGCCCGCGCACCGGTGCGGCGGCCAGGGCCACTTCGGCACGGGCGCGTTGTCAGTGGCCGCCCCTAGCATGGACGGCATGCCCCCAACCCCTCCCCCATCCATGGGTGCGCCCCTCACCGCCGCCGACGCGAACGAAGCGATCCGGCGGTTCGTGCGCGCCCGCCGCGGCCGGTCGTGGACGGCTGAGGACCGCGCGGAGTACGCGCGCCTGTTGGAGATATGGACGCTCGCGGTGCGCGGGGCCGTCGCCGAGACCGTCTGAGCGGCCGCGCGGGCGCAGGAGGACGCGACGGAGAGCCGCGACGGCGGGTGATCGGACGCCGCCGGCGGTAAGTGCTCGACAAACCGCTGGCGGTGAGCGGCGCACCACTGCTTGTATGCGCGCGTGAACGCTGCCGAGACTGACCACGACCAGCACGCCGACCTGCTGCTGGAGCAGTTGCTCGACCGGATCGAGGAGTACTACGACGCCGTGCCCCGCAGTGCCGCCCGGGCCGAGGGCTTCGGGGCACTGACCCTTTTCGTACGCGACGGCCGCGGCTGGCCGTACTACGCGCGGCCCACCCGGGGATGGGCCGGTGACGCGGCGAGCGCCGCCGAGGTGACGAGGGTGCGGGACCGGCAGCGGGAGCTGGGCGCACCCGAGAGCTTCGAGTGGGTCGCCGAGAACACCCCACGCCTGCGCGCCGCGATCGAGGAATCGGGGCTGGTGGTGCATGAGCACCCGCTGCTCGCCCTGGACCTGGACGGGAGCCGGGCGGAGGGGGACGGTACGGACGCCGGAGCGGGAGCGGCAGCCGGGGCAGGAGCGGCAGCCGGGGCCGGCGCCGGCGCGACGGTGCGGGTCCGGTTGGTGGAGGACGGCGACCCGGCGTTGCCGTACGCCGTCGCCGTACCGCACGTCGCCTTCGGGCAGCCCGACACCCAGGTCGGCCCGGCGGGGGCCCGCGAGCTGGCGGAGGCGGTGCGGCAGCTCGTCGAGGACGGGTCGGTGGACGCCGTGGCGGACCGCGTACGGAACGGGTACACCGCCGTGGCCGTCGCGGAGGCGGACGGCGCCGCGCTGTGCGCCGGTCAGCATCAGCCGGTCGGCACGGTCAGCGAGGTCGTCGGCGTGGGAACGCTGCCCAGCGCCCGCCGCCGTGGCCTGGGGCTCGCGGTCACCGCCGCGCTGGTGGCCGACGCCCGCGAGCGGGGCGTCCGTACGGTGTTCCTGTCGGCGAACAACGACGACGTGGCACGGATCTATGAACGGCTCGGCTTCCGGCGGGTCGCCACCGCGCTGATCGCGGAGCCGGCGGAGTAGCCGAAAGCGCAGGTGGGGGGAAGATGGAGCGGTAAGGGGTGGCGGTGCGCACGCCCTGCCGCCCGCGGGCGACCCGGACCGGGAGTGAGGTTGTTGTGAGCATGCCCCTGCCCGGCTTCGGCGGCCCGGAGCGCGTACGGTCCCGGCCCGCGCCGGGCGCGGTGCACGTGCCCGGCTGGCTGTCCCTGGAGCGGCAGCGGGAACTGGTCGCCGCCTGCCGCGACTGGGCACGGGGGCCGGTCCCGATCCGGCACACCCGGCTGCCGCGCGGCGGCGTCATGTCCGTACAGACGGTGTGCCTCGGCTGGCACTGGCAGCCGTACACCTACCTGCGCACCGCGGACGACGTGAACGGTGCCCGCGTCGCCGCCTTTCCCGACTGGCTGGTGGAGCTGGGGCGGGCGGCGCTGGCCGACGCGTACGAGGACGCGGCCGCCGGAGACGGCTACACACCGGACACCGCCCTGATCAACTTCTACGACGGCCGGGCCACCATGGGAATGCACCAGGACAAGGACGAACGGTCCAGCGACCCGGTCGTCTCGCTCAGCGTCGGTGACACCTGTGTCTTCCGCTTCGGGAACACCGAGTCCCGCGGCCGCCCCTACACCGACATCGAGCTGGCCTCCGGCGACCTGTTCGTCTTCGGCGGGCCGTCGCGGTTCGCCTACCACGGGGTGACGAAGGTGCGTCCGGGGACCGGCGACCCGGCGACGGGGCTGGCGAGCGGGCGCCTCAACATCACGCTCCGGGTCACCGGACTGGAGTAGGGCCGGACTGCGGGGGCGGGAAACCGAGGGGCGGGACGCCGGGGCGTCGCTACTGGGCCGTGCCCGCCAGCAGCCAGCGGCCGACCGGGACCTCGAAGAGCACCCGGCCCGCCGCCGGCGGAGACGTGGCGGTGACGTCCCAGTCGTACTTCGTGAGGAAGGCGGCGACGACGTCGGGCGGCACGTCGAGGGCGGGCGGCGCACCGGTGCCCGGCGGTATGTGCCACACCCTGGCGCGCCCCTCGGCGACGACGGGCGCCTCGCCGCCCTCCAGGGCCAGCGAGACCCGCGGGTCGTTCTCGATGTTGCGCCGCTTCACCGAGGCGCGCTCCGCGCCGATCCACCAGGTGCCGCGTACGAAGACGAACCAGACGGGTGTGACGTGCGGCGAGCCGTCCGGGCGCAGCGTGCACAGCCAGGCGATCCGCTCGTCGGCCAGCCGGTCACGGAGGTGCGCGTATTCCTGATCATTCATGTCGGCATTTCAACAGAGGAGGAGAGGAGCATGGACAACGCGGCCACCATTCGAGCGCATGTTTGATTGGGTGCGGTGAAACGCCTGCCACGGCCCGAACGGCGAGGCACACTGGAGATATGTGCCGCAGCATCAAGACGCTCAGGCCCCCTGCCACGCCCGCCGTGACCGAGGACGACATACGGGCCGCCGCCCTGCAGTACGTCCGCAAGGTCTCCGGATTCCGCGCGCCGGCCGCGCACAACCGAGAGGTGTTCGAGCAGGCCGTGGACGCGGTGGCGGCCGCGACGCACGACCTGCTGGCCGGACTCCGGGTGCGGGGCGGGGGCGGTACCGCTCAGGACCCGGGTGTCCCGGGCAGCTCCAGCAGCGCGCGCACCGGCAGGTGATCGCTGGGGAACTGCCCGTTCTCGGAGTATGTGTCGATCACGGCGCGGTGGGTCCGGACCGTCGGTGACGTGAGGATCCAGTCGATCCGTTCGCCGTCCCGTACCAGCGGCCGGTAGCCGTGGTACGTGGCGTACAGGGTGCTGCGCGAGTCCGCCGTGTCCCAACTGTCCACGAGTGTGCCCCGGTTGAGCATGGTGTCGTACACGGGGTTGTTGTGGGCGGGGACGTTGAAGTCGCCGGTGACGATGCGCGGGAGCGCCGGGTCGAGCGCGCGCAGCCGGTCGGTGATCAGGGCCGCGGAGCGCTCGCGCGAGTACTGGTTGAGGTGGTCGAGGTGGGTGTTGAGGGCGTAGAACTCACCGCCCGTGCGCAGGTCCCGGAAGCGCACCCAGGTCACCATCCGGATGACCGTGTTACCCCACGTCGCCGAACCGATCAGATACGGGGTGTCGGAGAGCCAGAAGTGGTCGTACTCGACCGGGGCCAGTCGGCGGATGTCGTAGAAGAGGGTGGCGAACTCGTCGCGGCTGCCCCCGGCCCGGCCGGTGCCCAGCCAGGCGTAGTCGTCGCCGAGGTCGTCCGCGATGTCCTGGAGCTGGCGGTAGAGGCCCTCCTGGGTGCCGAGCAGGTGCGGTGCGGCCCGGCCCAGCAACTCCCGCATGACCGGGCGGCGTTCGGCCCAGGAATGGGGCCGCTGGTCCGAGGCGTAGCGGAGGTTGAACGTCATGGTGCGCAGCCGGCGGTCGCCCCGGGCGGCGTGCGCGGTGCCGCCTCCGTAGGCCAGGGCAGGCGTACCGGCCGCCGTCGCCGCGACGGCCCGCAGTGCGGTACGGCGGCTGAACGGCCCCGCGGAGGCGCGAGCGGCGCCGGTGGGGTCCGGCGCCGACGCCGCGGCGGAGCAGCTCGTCGGTCTCGTCATCGCATCTCCAGTGGCCGGGGCCCGCTACGCCTGCGGGCCGGGTCACTGAAGAGTCCCGGAGACCGGGGTGATGCGGAAGTGGACACGAGAGGGAGGGGACCGAAATGCGCTGCCCCCCGGCGCCCGCGCGTCCCCGCTCAGACGCCCGTTGCCGGTCCCTGCCAGTCCGCGTACCGGATGCGGGAGATCTCCCGTACGTCGCCGGTCGTCCCCCACTCGTCCTTGCCCAGACGGGACAGCGGCCGCAGCTTCCGGATCTCCGGGTGGCCGTCGGTCATGACCTCCTCCGACACGGCGGCGTGCACCACCCGGCCGAAGACGACGGTCGAGTCGCCGAACCGCGTCGTGCTGTGCAGTTCGCATTCGAAGGCCACCGGTGAGGCGGCGACCCGCGGCGGCTTGACCCGCAGACTCGGTTCGGCGGCCACCCCCACCTCGTCGAACTCGCTCACTCCGGGCGGGAAGTCGGTCGCCGTCTCGTTGATCTGTGCGGCGAGTTCCTCCGGCGCGAAGTTCACCACGAACTGGCCGGTCTCCTCGATGTTGCGGAGGGAGTCCTTCCGCCCGACAGCCGAGAACTGCAGGACGGGCGGCGCGACGCAGGCGATGTTGAAGAACGAGTGCGGGGCCAGGTTGGCCACCCCCGCGCCGGATATGGTGGACACCCAGGCGATGGGCCGCGGGACCACACTCGCCGTGAGCAGCCGGTAGAAGCCTTGCCGGTCGAACTGTCCGGGATCGAAGTCGATACGCATGAAGATCAGTATCCATCCCTGCCCGAACGGCCCCCGCCGGGGTACGGCCCGGGAGGGTGGACGCGTGGTGGGCGCGCCGGGCGCGGTGTGGCATGGAGCGGCCCGGTGCGTGTCAGGTACCCGGCCGCTCGTTCGGCGACCGTCGAGGGGGCACGCCGGGCCGTGACGATGATCGTCAGCGGCTGCTCGCCCTACTCGCTTGCCAGGTGGAACGTGCAGGTCAGGCCGCGCGCAGTGCCTGCGAGAGCGCGTCAACGGTCACGTCCACCACGGCCAGGAGCTGTGCCGGGCCCGCCCCGGCTCTGCTCATCACAGCGAGCGACTGGTTCACGGCCGCCGCGTGTACAGCGAAGTCCTCGGCGTCCCGGTCGGCCATCCGGCCGGCCTTCAGCGCGGCGCGCAGGCGCAGGCGCTGGAAGCCGAGCGCCTGCCTGGCGTGCGCCGCGACGGCCGGGCTCAGCACGGGAATCGCCATGGCCGTCTGGGTGATCAGGCATCCGTCGGGCACTTCGGGGTCGGCGATGCGCTTGAGGGTGACGTCGAAGAACGCGCGGACCGAGGCAAGGGGATCGGAGGCCGCACCCGACAGGGCGGCGTCGTACTTGTGCCCGTAGCGCGCCGCGTAGCGATCCAGGCAGCGCAGGAACAGCGCGTCCTTGTCGCCGAGCGAGGAGTAGATCGAGCTGCGGTTCAGGCCGGTGACCCGGGACAAGTCGCCGACCGAGGTGTCGGCGTAGCCGACGCGCCAGAACTGGATCATCGCGGCGTCGAGCGCCGCGTCCATGTCGAACTGCTTCTTGCCTGCCACGTGGACTTCCTTGCCGGTGTGTCGGTGTTCCGGATGCTGTCCGTCACCCTATCTTGAACCGACCGGTTCAAGATGTGCTAGCCTCCGGACATGATCGCGACTGGGCGCCCCCCGAACCGAAACAGCGCGGAAGGCACACCACGCAACCCGGGCACCGGCGCGCTGCCCGACACGCTCGGGCGCCGTCCCGCCCTCGCGCTCGCAGCACTCGACACCCTCGGACCGCGATCCCCGCAACCGGGCTGAACTCAGCTCGACGTCTTGCCTGTTCACCCATTCCGGGCACGCCGTCCCCGTCCTGCTGCCGGCCTTGTCGAGCAGGCCGCCGGGACCCGGATGTCGAGCACCACGCCGACCGCCCGCGTCATCTGCATCGCCCTCGGGGGCCCGGCCCCCGGGCGCACCGCCGGACCAGCGCACCCCGACACCGATGGAGGATCCCATGACCGTCTCCGAACGCAACCCCGTCCGCGACCTGCCCCTGCACGACCTGGCCGGATTCACCCACCGCTGGGTCGACGCGGACGGCATCCGCCTCCACGCCGTCGAAGGCGGCCGGCCGGCCGGTCCTGCTGTCGTCCTGCTCGCCGGGTTCCCGCAAACCTGGCGGGCCTGGCGAAAGGTCATGCCCAGCCTCGCCGACCGGTTCCGCGTCATCGCGATCGACCTGCCGGGCCAGGGCCACTCCGAGCGCCCGGAGCGCAGCTACGACACCCACACGGTCGCCGCCCACGTCCACGCCGCCGTCCAGGCACTCGGAGCGCCGGACTACTGGCTGGCCGCCCACGACATCGGCGCCTGGGTCGCCTTCTCCCTCGCCCTCAACCACGGGAGCCAACTGCGCGGGGTCGCGCTGCTCGACGCCGGAATCCCCGGCATCACCCTCCCGGAAACAATTTCCACCGACCCGGACCGGGCGTGGAAGACCTGGCACTTCGCGTTCCACCTCGTACCCGACCTGCCCGAGACCCTGCTCGCCGGCCGCGAACGGGAGTACGTCGGCTGGTTCCTGAAGACGAAGGCCCTCGCTCCCGGCACATTCGACGCCGCCGACCTCGACCACTACGCGGCGGCCCTCGCCGCCGACGGCGGCCTCCGCGCCTCCCTCGCCTACTACCGAGACGCCGCCGAGTCGGCGCGCAAGAACCACCAGGCGCTCGACCGGCAGCACCTGACCGTGCCCGTCCTCGGAATATCCAGCAGCCACGGCTCCATCCCGGACATGGCGGCCTCCATCAGCCCATGGGCCGACAACACCACCGGCGTCATCGTGCCCGACGCCGGGCACTTCATCCCCGATGAGCAGCCCGAAGCCGTCGCTGCCGCGATAGCCGACTTCATCGCCGGCGGCAACTGACGCCGCTCAGACCTGCCCGGCTGGGCGCCCGCCCAGGCGCACCGCCGCCAGGGACGCCCTTGCCCCGGCCGTCCTCAGGGCTGAAACGGCTGTCCTGCCGTCGGCCGCATCGTTCGAACTGCCCGGGTCCCTGGCCGCGCCTGCCCCGGATGCGCCTGCCGCTGCGGCGGGTCCATGACTGCCGGTCCCTGAGCCCGCTCCGGGCGGAGGCAAGGCGCTTGACCGCGGGAAGGGCCTGGCTCGCCGGCCCGGCCGGCGAGCACGCACCCGCGGACGCGCTCCCGGAAGCGGGAGCGACGTCCGTGCCGGGTGGCAGCCGCCCGCTGGTCACACCCCGACCATCGCGAGCTTCTCCGGATTGCGGACGCAGTAGACGGCCGTCACGAGGCCGTCGCGGATCTCGACCGAGGTCACCTGGTCGAGTACGCCGTCGATGAGCGCCACGACGGAGGGCATTCCGTTGTGGGTGCCGGTGCGGATGTCGAGTTCGCCCATGTGGGCGGTCTTGGCCAGGAGTCCGAGCAGCAGCCTGGCCACCTTGTCGGGCCCGGTCACGGGGCGCCGCGCCGCGTTCACGACCCCGCCGCCGTCCGCCAGGAACACCACGTCGGGCGCGAGCAGGTCCATGAGACCTTGGACGTCGCCGGTCGCGGCCGCCGTCAGGAACCGTTCGGCGACCGGCCGAGCCTCCGCGGGGGTGGCGACCGCGGCGTGCCGCCTCGCGCGCACGCTGGTACGGGCGCGCTGGTTCAACTGCCGCACCGCGGCCTCGGACTTGTCCACGGCGGCGGCGATCTCCCCGTAGTCGAAGCCGAACACCTCGCGCAGCACGAACACCGCGCGCTGGGCCGGGGACAGGGCCTCCAGGACCAGCAGCATCGCGGTGGTCACGGCCTCGCCGGTGAGCACGTGGTCGATGCCGTCGGGTGCGGCGGCGTCGGTCTCCAGCGGCTCGGGCAGCCACGGCCCGACGTACCGCTCCCGGCGGCGGACCGCCGACCGCAGGACACCGAGCGCCTGCCGGGTGACGATCTGCGCCAGATAGGCCCGCACGTTCTCCACCGAGGCGTGGTCCACCGACCGCCAGCGCAGGTAGCTGTCCTGCAGGACGTCCTCGGCGTCGGCCACCGAGCCGAGGATCTCGTAGGCGATCGAGAACAGCAGGGCCCGGTGTGCGGTGAACTCGTCCGCGGAGTCCGGCCGGTCGGTCACTTCGAGCCCCGCGGCCAGGTGTAGGTGGCGGTGCGGACGCTGAACTTCGCGTAGCGGCAGACCCGCTCCTTGCCCACGGCCGCGGCGCCCCCGGCGACGTAGAACCGTCGCACGGTGTCGTCCCTGCGGCCGGCCTGGAGCAGCCCGTCGCGCCGGCCCAGGCTCAGCCCCTGTCCGACGTACCCCATGGAGTAGGGCGTGAGCTCGCGTCCGCGCATCATGCGCGCCAGCGTATCCGCCGCGTGGGCGCCCTGCGGCATGGCCGTCGCGCAGGCCGCCCGGGAGCCGGGAACCGCCGCGCAGTCACCGACCACGAAGATCCGCGGGTCCGTCACGCTGCGCAGATACGCGTCGACCACCGCCCGCCCGTCGGGATCCACCTCAAGTCCGCTGCGCGCGGCCAGGTCGGGCACGCTCCCGATGACCGCCCACAGCGTGAGGTCGGAGCTGAACCCCGCACCGGAGCCGAGACGCACCAGGTCACCGCTTCCTTCCCCGGCGCCGGGGTCGATCTGCGTGACGGAGTCCGTCACGACCTCCACCCGCAGCCGGTCCAGACCGGTCCGTACGCGCTCCCGCGCTCCGGCCGACAGGCTCGCGGCGATCGTCTGCCCCACGAGCCGTACGCGGAGGTCGGGCCGGCCGTAGGCGATCTCGGACGCCGTCTCGATGCCCGTCAGCCCGCCCCCGATGACGGTGACCGCTCCCCCGCCGGGCAGCCCGGCCAGCGCGGCCCGGGCCTCCTCCGCGCCCTCCCAGGTCCCCGCCGCGACGGTGCCCGGCAGCGGTACGGCCGTACTGCCCACCGCGAGGAGCAGGTGGTCGAAGTCGAGGCCGGTGCCGTCGCCGAGGGTGACCTGGCCGTCGCCGATCTTGTCGACGGTGCCGGTCCGGGTGGCGATTCCCGGGCGCAGCATCGACGTCAGCGGGGTCGTCGCGGTTCCGGTGCCCGCGATCCGCTCGTGCAGCCGCACCCGCTCGACGAAGTCCGGACGGGGATTGATCACTGTGATGTCCGCCGTCTTCACCCTCTTGGCCAGCCGGTTCGCCGCGATCGTCCCCGCGTAGCCGGCTCCCACCACCAGGACCTTCATGTGTGCCTCCCGTTGTGCGATCGGTTCGCCCATGGGATGGAGGCCGCCTCGCGTCTGTGACGGGCGGGCCGAGTGAGCTGCGTCACGCACGGATTTCGAGGTTCCGCCGCCCCTGATCCCTGACTCCCGGGCCCGGCCCCGGCACCCGGCACCCGGCACCCGGCACCCGGCACCGAGGCGTTAGCCGCCCGTTAGTCGATCAGCAGCGCGCACGCGCAGGGTGGAGGCACGGAAACGGGCAAGGCCGTACCGGCCCGCCACCGCGCCGACGCACGTGTCGAGTTGCGTGTACGGGGCAGGCGGGTGGGTGCATCACGAACGTGTTCCCCGGGGCGCCGGGGAAGAGGGAGTTGATCGACCATGCGTGGTCTGCGTACCGCTGCCGCTGTCGCCGCCCTGGCCGCCGGGGCGAGTACGGGTGTCGCCTCCGCCGCCGACTCGGGGGCGGCCGGCGCCGGGGCGTGTCAGCCGGGGACGCTGAAGGTCACGACGACGGACGCGGGCGGCAGCCAGGCCGGGATGAACCACGCGGGCACGTACCTGCGGATGGAGAACACCGGCAAGAGCACCTGCACGGTCTCCGGTTACCCGGGCCTGGCGCTGGAAGGCGCCGGACACACGGGGCTCAGGACCCGGGCGCGGCACGGTGACACGTACTTCGCCCAGGACCCGGGCGCACACCCGGTCACGCTCGCACCGGGCAAGAGCGCCTACGCCGACCTGGTGTGGACGCACACCGGCGCGAACACCGCCCACGCCAAGTACCTACAGGTCTCGCCGACGGGCGGCAACGGTCACGATGTCCTCCCGTTCGACCAGGAAGTGGACAACGGCACCCTGTCCGTGACCGCTTGGTCGGCGAAGCTGCCCACCTCCTGAGGCAGCGTCCGAGGAACAGCAGCACGGAGGCCCGGCGCCCGATGGCGGTGCCGGGCCTCCGGCACGGGGCCACGGAGGGGCGGCGGCGTACGCCGCGTCGGGCCCGGCTGCGGGCCGTCGGCATCCGATCCGTACGCAACAGGCTGTTCACAAAAGCGGTCCCCTACCGACCAGAAATCGGCGACAAACAACCGCATTTCGGCAAACCCCCTGTGAAATCCTTGTTGAAGCCCTGACAAACACGGTCGGGTGATGGCACTCTCCTCTCGATTCACTCCTGCACCACCGGGCGGCCCGACAGGGCTCGCCCTCCCCCTCATTCGGGCCGCATCCGTACGGCCCGCGCTAGGAGACTGAGTTGAGACGCATGACCTCCACCCCCCGCACGTACACCCTCCGGACCGCCGCCCTGGTCGCCTCCGCCGCGATGGTGGCCGTCGCCGTCCAGGCCGGGTCGGCGACCGCGCAGCCCGACGCCGCGACCGGCGCCTCCGCCGTCGCGCTGTCCGCCCAGCAGCGCGTGACCGCGATCAAGAGCGCCCAGGCGGAAGCCGCCGGCACCGCGCGGGAGATCGGCCTCGGCGGTCAGGAGAAGCTCGTCGCCCGCGATGTCATCAAGGACGCGGACGGCACGGTGCACACGCGCTACGAGCGCACGTACGAGGGCCTGCCGGTCCTCGGCGGGGACCTGGTCGTCCACGAGAAGAAGAACGGCACGCGTACGGTCGACAAGGCGACGCAGGCCCGGATAGCCGTGCCCACCACGGACGCCGCGCAGCCGGCCAGGGCCGCCGAGAAGAGCGCGCTGTCCGCCTCCGCCGCCGAGAAGAACAGCAAGGCCGCGGCCAAGGACGCGCCGCGCAAGGTGATCTGGGCCGCCTCCGGCAAGCCGGTCCTGGCGTACGAGACCGTGGTCACCGGCGTCCAGAAGGACGGCACGCCGAGCGAACTGCACGTCGTCACCGACGCGAAGACCGGGAAGAAGCTCTTCCAGGACGAGACGATCGAGACCGGTACGGGCACCAGCACGTACAGCGGCACCGTCCCGCTCACCACGACGAAGAGCGGCAGCACCTACAACCTGACCGACGGCGCCCGGGGCGGCCACAAGACGTACGACCTGCGCCAGGGCACATCCGGCACCGGCACGCTGTTCACCGACGCCGACGACAAGTGGGGCGGCGGCCGGCAGACCGCGGCCGTCGACGCGCACTACGGCGCGGCGGTCACCTGGGACTTCTACAAGAACGTCCTCGGCCGCAACGGCATCCGCAACGACGGCAAGGGCGCCTACTCCCGCGTCCACTACGGCAACAGCTACGTCAACGCCTTCTGGCAGGACTCCTGCTTCTGCATGACGTACGGCGACGGCCAGAACAACAGCAACCCGCTGACCTCCCTGGACGTGGCCGCCCACGAGATGAGCCACGGCGTCACCGCCGCCACCGCCAAGCTCAACTACAGCGGCGAGTCCGGCGGCCTGAACGAGGCGACGTCCGACATCTTCGGCACGGCGACCGAGTTCTACGCCAACAACGCCACCGACAAGGGCGACTACCTCATCGGTGAGAAGATCGACATCAACGGTGACGGCACGCCGCTGCGCTACATGGACAAGCCCTCCAAGGACGGCGCGTCCAAGGACTACTGGTCCTCGTCGCTGGGCGGCGTCGACGTGCACTACTCCTCGGGCCCGGCCAACCACTGGTTCTACCTGCTCTCCGAGGGCAGCGGCACCAAGACGATCAACGGCGTGACCTACAACAGCCCGACCTACGACAACTCGAAGGTCACCGGCATCGGCCGCGACAAGGCCGAGAAGATCTGGTACCGCGCGCTGACCACGTACTTCACCTCCACCACGAAGTACGCGGGCGCCCGTACCGGCACGCTGAAGGCCGCCGCCGACCTGTACGGCGCCAGCAGCACCGAGTACAAGACGGTCGCGGCCGCGTGGACCGCGATCAACGTGAAGTAAGCGTCATCCGACGCCGGCCACCGGCGCGCCCGTCGTCGACGGCGCGCCGGGCCACCGTACGGCTCCGTCCCGCCGGGGTTCCCGGCGGGACGGAACGCGTTGCGGCACCGCGGCCATGGGGGCTCAGGTCACCACACCGGCATGCGGTCCCGGGTCTCGCCGGCCGGACGCGGGCCGACGATGCGCCGTTCCGCCGCGCCGATCCGCACGTCGTTGACGCTCGCCTCGCGGCGCCGCATCAGCCCCTCGGCGGTGAACTCCCACAGCTCGTTGCCGTAGCCGCGCCACCACTGGCCCGCGGCGTCGTGGAACTCGTACTGGAAACGCACCGCGATCCGGTCGTCCTGGAAGGACCACAGCTCCTTGCGCAGGGCGTAGTCGAGCTCCCGCGACCACTTCTCGCGGAGGAAGGCCGTGATCTCGGCACGGCCGGTGAGGAACGTGTCCCGGTTACGCCAGACCGAGTCCTCGGTGTAGGCGAGGGCGACGTGTTCGGGGTCGCGGGTGTTCCAGGCGTCCTCGGCGGCCCGGACCTTCTTCAGCGCGCCCTCCCGGTCGAACGGCGGCAGTGGGGGACGTGGCGTCATGACGGACTCCTTGCAGGAGGAACCACACGGAGAACGGTCGTTCTCCATGCTGTCCGCTACTGTAGAGAACGATCGTTCTCAGCGACAGCGGGAGGCCCTTGTGCATCAGGAAGAAGCCCGGGTACGGCTCCTCGACGCCGCCGAGGACCTGTTCTACGCACGCGGCATCCAGGCCGTGGGCATGGACGAGATCCGCGCCGCGTCCGGAGTGTCCCTGAAGCGGCTGTACCAGTCCTTCCCCTCCAAGCACGAACTGGTGGCGGCCTACCTGCGGCACCGCGACGAGCGCTGGCGGGCAGCCCTGGCCGACCACGTGAAGGAGCACGCCGGCACGCCCGAGGAGGCGCCGGCGGCCGTCTTCGACTGGCTGCACACGTGGTTCACCACGCCGGGCTTCCGGGGCTGCGCCTTCATCAACGCCTTCGGCGAGCTGAGCGCCGTCTCGGAGGGCGTGGCCCGCGCCGCGCGCGACCACAAGGACGCCGTGTACGCGTACCTCACCGGACTCGTGCGGGAGCTGCCCGTCAGTGATCCGGCGGCGCTCGCCGAGCAGTTGGCGCTGCTGATCGACGGCGCCATCACTACGGCCACGATCAACGGCGCCCCGGACACGGCGCTGCGCGCCCGCGCTGCCGCCGTAACGCTGGTGAAGGCGGCGGCCGCGGCCGGGACGGAACGCGCCTGAGACGACGCGGCCCCGGAGGCAGCGTCCCGGGCCACGCTTTGCGCGCCGCACAGGAGCGGCCAGTGCGGGCAGGACACCCGGGCGGCCACTACGGACAGTAACGACGCCGCTCACTCTCTTATGGGCGTTTGTTACGCCATCGCCGGATTGCCGCAACGGAGGGGAGCCAACATCATGTTCGACGTAAGGTTCCCTTCTGGCCCGCGCCTCCGTGACCACCGACTGGAAACACTGTGTACCTCCCCCGCTCCCGGCCGTTCCCAGGGCAGACGCAGGCCCGGCCGCCGGCGCTCGCGAGGGCTCCGGTGGCCGCCGCGCCGCCGTCCGCTTCCCCTCGGGCCGTACGGTGAGCGCCGGTTCGGCGGGGGCGCGCACGCACCGGTGGCGGCGCCTGCCGTCGTGGACGGCGACGCTGCGATGGAAGGCGGCCCTGTTCATCATGGTCATGTGCTGCTTCCTGGCCTCGGTGCTCGGCGTGCTGGTGCACGTCCTGGTCAGCCGGCAGACCGAGGAGCAGGCCCGGAACGCGGCGCTGGACCGGCTGGACGCGGTGGTCGAGACGTATGTCGCCGGTGAGCCGCTCGGCCGCGACGCGCGACTGGACCCGCCCGACCTGCCGCCCGCGCTGCGGGACATGGCGCGGCGGGGCGAGCGCGGCACCCAGCTCGGCGGGCACGGCGGCCGTCCGACGATGTGGGCGGTGACACCGGCCGACGGAAAGGCCCTGGCCGTCGGCCAGGACTACAGCCAGCGGGCGGCCGTCATCAGCGCCCTGGACCGGGCCATCATCGGGTCGGCGGCCGTCGCCATCACCCTGACCCTCGTCGTCGGCCTCTACGCCACCAGGGGCGTCACCCGGCGTCTGCACCGCACCGCGCAGGTGGCGCGCCGTATCAGCGACGGCGACCTCGACGCGCGGGTGGACGACCCCCGCGCGCGCTGCCCCGGGTACGCCCGGGACGAGACCGCCGCCGTGGCCGCCGCGCTCGACGCGATGGCCGCGAGCCTGCAGAGCAAGCTGCACAGCGAGCAGCGATTCACCGCCGATGTCGCTCACGAGCTGCGCACCCCGCTGACCGGCCTGCACGCGGCTGCCGAGCTGCTGCCTGCCGGGCGGCCCACCGAGATGGTCCAGGAACGGGTCCGGGCCATGCGCCGGCTCACCGAGGACCTGCTGGAGATCTCCCGGCTGGACGCCGAGGTGGAACGCGCCGACCTCGATGTGCACCGGCTCGGGCCGCTGGCCGGGCGCGCGGTACGGGCCACCGGACTGGCGGCGGAGGTCCGGGTGGTGCGGGACTGCCGGGTGGAGACCGACCAGCGGCGGCTGGAGCGCGTCCTGGGCAATCTCGTCGCCAACGCGCACAAGCACGGCCGCGAGCCGGTGGTCCTGACCGTGGACGGGCCGGTCGTCACGGTGCGCGACCACGGCGACGGCTACCCCGACGAACTGCTCGCCGAGGGACCGCAGCGCTTCCGCTCCCGCCCCCGGAACGGCAGGAAGAGCGGCGGGCACGGCCTCGGGCTGACGATCGCCGTGGGCCAGGCACGCGTCCTCGGTGCGACCCTGCGCTTCTCCAACGCCCCCGACGGCGGCGCCGTCGCCGAACTGACCGTCGGCCCGCCGGCGACCGACCGGCGGGGCGCGGCGGACGGTTCCGCGCCTGCGGACGACGGCTCGACGCCCGCGGACGACGATTCCGACGGCTCGGCGCCGCGGGGCACCGACACTCCGTAGCAGCCCGCCGACGGATTCACGTGGGACGACCGGGACGACCGCGCGGCGCCGGGGCGTTGTCCGGAATCACGCGTCGTCCGCCCCGCTGAGCTGCGCGGTCAGCTCCCGGACAAAGGCCGGCCGCCCGCCCCTCTTGCCCGTCCCGGGACAGCGGACCACCATCGGCACGGACGGCGCCTTCGCCCACCGGGGCCGAGCACGGCGGGCCCGCACGCGCACCCCGGCCGGTGCGGCCCGCCCCCGGCCATCACGTGCGGGGCCCCACGGGCACGGGACGTCGCGCCACATACCGTCCCCGCCCGTACTCCGCGACCAGGAGGCCCTGCTCCGCCATGTCCGCGCCCACGCCCCCGCCGCCCGCCTCCGCCGCCGCGACGCCCGCACCCCGCCACGGCGCCGCCCGTCAACGACCGCGCCGTCGCTGGGAGTTATGGCGCTCACCCGAAGGCCAGCCCCCTTGGGCGCGGCCCGCCCTGCTCGGCATCGCCGCGCTCGCCGGGCTGCTGTACGCGTGGAACATCACCAGCAGCGGCCTGGCCCCGTACTACTCGACCGCCGCCCGCAGCATGGCCGAGAGCTGGAAAGCCTTTCTGTTCACCACACTCGACCCGGCCGCCACGATCACCCTCGACAAGATCGGCGGCTTCCTGTGGCCGCAGGCCCTCTCCGCCCGCCTCTTCGGCTTCCACGCCTGGGCCCTGACCCTGCCGCAGTGCGTCGAGGGCGTCATCTCCGTCCTGGTCATGTACCGCGTCGTACGCCGCTGGCAGGGCCCGGCAGCCGGACTCCTGGCCGCCGGCATGTTCGTCCTGACGCCGATCGGCGCGTCCATGTTCGGCCATGCGATTCCCGACGCGTCCCTGATCATGTGCCTGGTCCTGGCGGCGGACCGGTACCAGTGGGCCGTGCGAGGCGGCCGGCTCGGGTCGCTGCTGCTCGCCGGGGTCTGGGTGGGGCTGGGCTTCCAGGCCAAGATGATGCAGGCGTGGCTGATCGTGCCCGCGCTCGCCGTGGGGTACCTGCTCGCGGCGCCGGTCACGCTCCGCCGGCGGCTCGGCCATCTGCTGACCGCGGGCGCGGTGCTGGGCGCGGTGTCGCTGTCCTGGGTGCTGATGATGACGTTCACGCCCAAGGACGTCCGCCCGTACGTGGCCGGCACCTCGGACAACAGCGCCTTCTCCATGGTCTTCGACTACAACGGGTTCGGCCGGTTCGGGCAGCCGGGCAACGGTTCCGGGCAGTCGGACGTCCCGATCGGCGCGGCTCCGGGCACCGGGCCGGACGCGAAGTCCGGCAGCGGCGGCATCACCGCCTCGGACCCGGAGAACAACGCCCCGGACAAGCTGGTCGGCACCCGGCTGGTGGGGCAGATCGGCTGGCTCTACCCGCTCGCCCTGCTCGGCCTCGCCTTCGGCCTGGCCCGGAGCCGCCACCGCCCCCGTACGGACCGGACGCGCGCCGGATATGTGATGTGGGGCGGCTGGCTGCTGACCACGGCGGCGGTGCTGAGCGTCTTCCCCGTACCGCACACGGCGTACGTGGCGGGGCTGGCTCCCGCGCTCGCGGCCCTGGGCGCGGCCGGACTCCTCGCGATGTGGCGCGTCCACCGTACGGACCGGGCCGGCCGGGCCGCCCGCGCCGCCCTGCCCGCCGCCGTCGCCCTGCAGGCGGCCTGGGCCGGGTATCTCGCGGTCGGCCACACCGGCTTCGCGCCGTGGCTGACGCCGCTCGTCGCGGCGGCCGGGCTGCTCGGCACCGCGGCGCTCGTCCTCCGGCTGCGGTCGGGCCGTCGCCTGCTCGGCCGGCTCGGCCTGGCCGCCGGCTGTCTGGCCGCGCTCGCCGCCCCGGCCACCTGGTCGCTGTCCGTACTGGACACGCGGTACGCGGGGTCGTCGTTCGACGCCCACGCGGGGCCGGGCGCCACCCCGTCCCAGGGCCGCCTGGTGCCGTCCCCGCGCTCGGCGGCCCAGGAGTCCTCGACCACCGCTGAGCCGGCCGGCCCGGGGCCGTCTTCCGGTGCCCGCCCCCACCCCTGACATAGCGTCACCTTGTACGCTGGTCCCCTGTCCGACGCCGGTACGGAGTCCCCCGCGAGGGGCCCACCCAGGGGGCGATGTGCAGCACCTCGGACCGCTCACCGGCCAGGAGCGGCTGCGCGACCGGGCCGCGCACGCCCTGCGCGCCGCGCTGATCGCCGGTGAACTGCGCCCCGGCACCGTGCACTCCGCCCCCGCGCTCGCCGCCGGCTTCGGCATCTCGGCGACGCCCGTACGGGAGGCGATGCTCGACCTGGCGCGCGAGGGGCTGGTCGAGCCGGTGCGCAACAAGGGATTCCGGGTCACCGAGGTCAGCGAGCGCGACCTCGACCAGTTCGCGGAGATCCGCGCCCTGATCGAGGTGCCGACCGTGGGCCGGGTGGTCCGACAGGCCTCCCGCGACGCTCTGGCCGCGCTGCGACCGCTCGCCGAGGAGATCGTCCGCGCCGCGCGCGACCATGACCTCATCGGCTACCTGGAGGCGGACCGCCGCTTCCACCTGGGTCTCCTGGCGCTCTCGGGCAACGCGCGGCTCGTGGAGACCGTCGGCGACCTGCGCAAGCGGTCCCGGCTGTACGGGCTGACCGGCCTCGACGAACGCGGTGAGCTGCTGCCTTCGGCGCAGGAACACCTGGAACTGCTGGACCTCGCGCTGGCGGGGGACGCCGTGGGGGCGGAGGCGTGCATGGCGCGCCATCTGGGGCACGTGCGGTCGCTGTGGGCGCGGTCCGGGGCGGAGCCCGCCGCGCGGCGGGCCGGACGGGGCGGCCGGAAGGCGGTCCCGGCCCAGGCCCGGCTCCGGGGCGCTGAAGGCGGCAGCACCGCGGGGCGCTGAGCAGTCGCGGGACCGAAAGGCGTAGCCAACGGGTTGTCAGTGCAATGTCACATTACTAGGTTACGGGGCGCGCGACGGCCCGACGCGACGTCAACTCTCCCTTTGGAAGGGCGAGTTGGGCTGGCGCGCCCGTCCCGTGCCCGATACGCCTCTACCCAGGAGCAGCCGGTGTTTCCGTTACGCACTGTGCGCAAGGGCCTGCTCAGCGCCGCCCTGTCGGTGGGTCTCGTACTCCCCGCGGCTCAGACCGCCCACGGAGCGGCCCCCGGCCGGCCGCCTGCCGCCCCGTCGGCGGCGGCCCGCACCCCCGAGGCGGGCGGCACCGACCGGGCCGAACGGTTCGCCGACGCCCCCGAGCCGGCGGCGCGGGACCTGCCACCCGGCAACGGCCTGGTCCCCCGGGGCCGCATCCCCGGCGACCTGGTGCGAAACACCTCCGACACGCCCCGCTCCCCGAGCACCACGGCTCCCTGCACCCTGGACGCGCTGACCCGCCTCGCCCCGGAGGCCCTCGCTGACTTCCTCACCGACCCGGCCGTCACCGCCGAAGGCTGCCTGCGCGGCCTGCTATGGACCTGGGACGCCCGGCTCGCCCCCGTGATGTCGCGCGCGCACGTACAGGCCCTGTCCCGCCGGATCAGCGCGCTCGCGCCGGGCCACGACGGGACGGACGCCACCCACCTGTACGAGCTCTTCACCTACCTGCACGCCGTCGTCTACCACGACTTCTCGCGCGCCGAGATCGACGTGACGGACGCACCCACGGTCGAGGCGATGCGGACGGCCGTCGCCGCGTACGGCACCGCGGCCCGCACCTTCGAACCCACCCGGCACAACGCCGAGACGCTGCGCGAAGCTCTCACCACGGCGAGCGCGCCCGGGCTGCGCCGGCACCAACTGCCGCTGATACGCCGGGTGCTGGGCACCATGGGGCCCGGCGCGCCGACCGCCACCGACCCGACGTGGGGCGGCGCCGCCCTCGCCGCCCTCACCGTCAACTACCTCGGTGTGTACCCCGGCAACAACGACACCGCCTTCCGCGCCGCCGTCACCGCCGACGCCCCGTACCGCGCCGCCTTCCGCGCCTTCTCCGGACACACCCACCTGAAGGGGACGGTGAACGCCTGGGCGGTGCGCGACGCCCTCGGCGAGTACGGCCGCTTCGGGCAGATCGACGCCCTCAAGCCCGCCGTCGTCAGCGACCTCGGCACCCTGCTGGCCGTCGCGGAGACCAACTTCGGGCGGCGCGGCGCCCCGTGGGCCGCGGTGGCGGGCTGGCTGAACCACTACGGCGTCTGCGCGCGCCACGGCGTCTGCCGCCCGCAGATCGAGAAGGAGATCTTCCCCCACACGTACACCTACGACCGGGGCGCCCTCGAAGTCCGCACCGCGCTCGACCGGACCACCGTCGACCAGCTCTACTACGCGAGCAAGAAGGTCAGGGCGCAGTTCTTCCGGGTGCTCGGAACCGACACGCCGCTGGCCGGCGACACCAACGCCACACTGCACGTCCACCTGTACGCGTCCCGCGCCGAGTACGAGATCATGCACCCGCTGCTGACCGGCATGGGCACCGACAACGGCGGCGTCTACATCGAGAACGGGGCGACGTTCTACACCTACCAGCGGCGCGTGCCGCAGGACTCCACACTCACCCTCGAAGAGCTGTTCCGGCACGAGTACACCCACTACCTCAACGGCCGCTGGGCGGTACCGGGCAGCTTCGGCGAGGCGCCCTGGTACACCGGCGACCTCACCACGGCCATGGACGAGGGCACCGCCGAGTTCTTCGCCGGCGGCACCCGCGACGACGGGGTGAAGGTACGCAAGTCGCTGGTCAAGGGCATCATCGCGGACACGGCGGGCGGCGGCCCGCGGATGAGCGTCGACCGGCTGCTGCACGCCACGTACGCGGGCGACGGCTTCCGCTTCTACGACTACGCCGGCACCTTCTTCGCGTTCCTGTGGCAGCGGCACCCGTCGCTGATCCGGGAGATGTACGGCTACCAGCGCGCCGACGACCCGAAGGGGTTCGACGCGTGGCGGAGCCGGCTGGGCGCGGACGCCGCGCTGCAGCGGGCCTACGACGCGTTCCTCGACGCGCAGCTCGCCCAGGCCGACGACCTGTACGTGCCCCGTACCACCTTCACCCCGGTCGTCGCACTGCGCTTCGCCGAGGCGTCCGAGGTCCGGGCGGCCCTCGCCACGGCCACGTACCTCACGCCGGCCTGCACGGGCAGCGGCGAGACGGGCGGCCGGGCGCGGTTCACCTGCACCGGCCGGATCACCGCCAACCTCTCGGACGCCCGCGACGCGGACCGGGTCTTCGCCGACATGGCGGAGACCGTCGACCACTTCCTGCTGGACCGGGCCGGTGCCGCCGCCGACAACCTCGCCGACATGGACTGCTTCTTCGGGGCCGTGGACGTCTGGTCCGACGGGCGGGCCGGAAGCGCGTCCTACACGTGCGAGGGGCCGTTGCGTAGCTGACCTGCGGGCGCTCCGCGGACGGCGGGCGCGGTGCCGGCGGCCGCGCCCCGCCGCCCTTCGGCCGCCCTTCCGCCGTGACCGAGCGGCGAGGAGCGCGGCAGATCGCGCGACGGATCGAGCATCGAATCGAACACCCGCCCGCAGATTTCATACAGCCTTAATCTCCCTCCCTCCCGGCAGGCGTGCCACCGCGGTTGCCGCCGAAGGCCCGTTCCCTTAACCGGCAATTCGGACACCTGCCGCCCGGCCGCGCGTGGTGACGTGCGACTTCACCTCGGCGGAGCGGCAGAATCCGCATGTGCACGTCCGGCATCGGCGGCGGACGGTACGACGGTCGGTGAGGGACATCAGGGAGGAAGTTCGGTGTCGGAACGTCAGGTGACGGGTGAGGTCGACGAGGCCGGTGCGCCCGTGGTGGCGCAGGAGCGCCGATTGCGCCGGGACCTGGGGTTCTGGGGGCTCACCGCGATCGGATTCTCGAACATCGTGGGGTCCGGCTGGCTGTTCGCCGCCCTGTACGCGGCCCAGACGGCGGGCCCCGCCTCGCTGCTGTCGTGGATCGGGGCGGGGCTGCTGTGCGGCCTGGTCGCCCTGGTCATGATCGAGCTGGGCGCGTCCCGGCCCGAGGGCGGCGGAACGGTCCGCTGGCCGCTGTTCGCCAGCGGCCGGCTGGTCGGCACCCTGGTGGGCTGGTCGGTGCTGCTCTCGGTGGGCGGCACCGCGGCCGAGATCAGCGCGATCATGCAGTACGCCGCGCACTACGTACCCGGTCTCTACAGCGGCCACACCCTGACCCTGGCCGGTGTGGGCGTCGCCGCCGCGCTCAGCGTCGTGCTGACGGCGCTGAACTGGTACGCGGTGCGGATGTTCGCGCGGCTGAACAACCTCGTCTCGGTGTTCAAGATCGCGGTACCGGTGGTCACCGTGATCGCGCTCATCGCCTCCGGCTGGCACCACGGCCGCCTGACCGACCACGGCGGGTTCGCGCCGTACGGGTACGCCGCCTGCCTGACCGCGCTGGCCGGCGGCGGCATCGTCTACTCGGTCAACGGCTTCCAGGCGCCACTGGACTTCTCCGGCGAGGCCCGCAACCCCCGCAAGACCATCCCCGCCGCCGTCCTCACCGGCATCGCCCTGGCGGTCGCCATGTATCTGGCCCTCCAGGTGGCGTTCTTGTTCACCGTCCCCGAGAGCGTGCTCGGCGGCGGCTGGAAGGGTGTCTCCTTCGAGTCCCCGTTCGGGCAGCTCGCGCTGATTCTCAATCTGCACTGGCTGTCCAGCCTGCTGTACGCGGACGCGGTGATCTCCCCCGGCGGCTCGGCGTACGTGGGCGTGGCCATCAACGCCCGGCACACCTACGCGCTCGCCAAGAACCGTACGATCCCCCGCTTCTTCATGAAGGTGAACGAGCGCTTCGGCGTGCCGCGCCGGGCGCTGGCGATCAACCTCGCGGTGATCGTGATCTTCCTGCTGCCGTTCGGCGGCTGGCAGGACATCGTCGCCGTCATGGGCAACATGTACCTGCTGATCTACGGGGCCTCCGCGGTCGCCGCGGCGGTCTTCCTCGCCGACCCCGGGAGCGGCACGACCGGCTGGGTGCCCGGCCTGCGCTGGATCGCGCCCGTCAGCTTCGTGGTGGCGAGCGAGTTCGTGTACTGGTCGGGCTGGCACACCCTGCGCCTGGCGCTGCCGCTGGTCCTCGCCGGACTGCTGGTCTTCCTGGCCATGCGGCGCTCCGGCGGCGCGGCGGACGCCGTCGGCGACCGGGACGGCGCCGGCCGCCGCCTGCCGCTGCGCGCCGAACTGCGCACCGGCGCCTGGCTGGTGACGTACCTGGCGGTGCTGACCGTGCTGTCCTGGCTGGGCAGCTTCGAGGGCTCCGCCCGGCTGCCGGCGCCCTACGATTCGCTGGTCGTGGCGGCCTTCGCGCTCGCGGTCTTCTTCTGGGCCGTACGGTCCGGCGTCCGGCACCTGACGGAGTCCCGCACCGCAGCCGGGTGACGGGCCGTGGACCGGCCGGGCCGCGGCCGGTCCGTCCCGGCCGGTTCCGCGGATGAGGTGGCCTGGGGTCCGTACCGGGGGAAGTATTGCGTATGGACGTTCCCTTGTACCTCGAACCGCGGTTGGAGTCCCGGCTGGCTTCCCTGCTGCGCGCAAGGACGTTTCTCCATACACTCGCCGGCGGGCTCGGATCGCCGCTGAACGTGGTGCTGCCGGACCGCGTCGCCGAGAACCTGGCCGCCTTCCGGGCCGTCTACCGCAAGCACCACCTCAGCGGCGGCATCTTCTTCGCCCACAAGGCGAACCGCTCCAGCGCCCTGATCCGCCGGCTCGCCGCCACGGAAGCGGCCGTGGACGTCGCCTCCCTCGGCGAACTCCAGCACGCCCTGGGGGCCGGGTTCGTACCGGACCGCGTCATGGCGACCGGGCCGAAGAACCCGGAGTTCCTGTGGCTGGCGGCCCGTTCGGGCACCACCGTGAACATCGACAGCCCGCTGGAGCTGGCCGAACTGGCCGCGCTGGTACGCGATCACGGCCTCCCCCGCGTCCGCGTCCTGCTGCGGCTCTCCGGCTTCTGCGCCCCCGGCGTCAAGCTGCTGACCCGGCAGAGCCGCTTCGGTACGGCGGAAGCCGAGCTGGACGGGCTGCTGAAGTCGGTGGAACGGCACAGCGACGCGGTGGCGCTGACCGGCGTGGGCTACCACCTCGACACGACCAGCCCGGCCGAGAAGGCGGTGGCGCTCGAAGGGTGCGTCAAGGCCCTGGACATCTGCCGGGCCCGGGGCCTGTCCCCGCGCGCCGTCGACATCGGCGGCGGCTTCGGCACCGACTACCTCGCCGACGGCGCCCAGTGGCAGCGGTACACGACGGAACTGACCAATGCCGCGCTGGGTACCCGCCCACCCATGACCTGGCGTCGGCACACCTACGGCCTGCGCAACGAGAACGGCACCCTGCGCGGCGCGCTGGCGCTGTACCCGGCCCACCGCCCGACCGCCGGTGCCCGGTACCTGGACGCGCTGCTGTCGCTCCCCGCGCCCTCCCTGGGGCGCCCACTGGCCACCCTGCTGCTGGAGAATCTGTACGAGCTGCACACCGAGCCCGGGCGCGCGCTGGTGGACCAGTGCGGGGTCACCCTGGCGCGGGTGCTGGAGGTGCGCCGTACGGAAGCCACGGACCGCGCGGAAGCGGCCGACCGTACGGCTTCCGGCGCCGGTACGGACCCCGGTCACCTCCTGGTGCGGCTGGACGCGAACGCCGACGACATCGGGCTGGAGGAACACGGCGTCCTCGTCGACCCGGTCCTCGTCCCGCGTGCCGCGCCGGGCGGCGCTCCGGACGCCGGACCGGTGGCGTGCTACCTCGCGGGCAACCTCTGCCTGGAGGCTGACATGATCACCCGCCGCGCGGTCCACCTGCCCGAAGCACCGCGCCCCGGGGACCTGCTGGCCTTCGCGAACACCGCCGGCTACTGCATGGACTTCAGCGCCGACGAGGCCCAGCAGCAGCCCGTCGCCCGCAAGGTCGCCGTATGGCAGGAAGGGCCGGCGGACGCCGCGGGCCAGGAGGACGCCTCCTGGCACTGGTGCCTGGACGAACAGTACTGGCCGTACGTGAACCGCCGGACGAAAGGGTCTGCATGAGGTTCGAGCGCATCACCGACGCCATCGGAAACACCCCGCTCGTACGCATCGATCCGTCCGTGCACGGCCTGCGCAGCATCGATCTGTACGCCAAGCTGGAGATGCTCAACCCGTTCGGCTCGATCAAGGACCGGGCCGCCTGGAACATGGTCCGGCCCGGGCTGGCCGCCGCCGCGGACGAGAACCGCACCGTCGTCGAACTGTCCAGCGGCAACACGGCCAAGGCGCTGGCCGTCCTCGCCGGCATGCACGGAGTGCCGTTCAAGACCGTCACGAACCGGATGCGCATACCGGAGATCAAGGACCTGCTCCTGCTGCTGGGCGCGGAGGTCGAGGAGCTGCCGGGGCAGACCGAGTGTCTGGATCCGACCAACACCGACGACCCGCTGACCCACTTCCACCAGACGCTCACCGAGCCGGGAAGCGCGTACCTGTACACGGACCAGTACTACAACGACCGCAATACCCAGGCCCATGTGGAGGGCACCGGCCCGGAGATCATCAAGGATCTGGACGGCCGGGCGCCGGACTGGTTCATCGCCTGTGTGGGCACGGCCGGCTCGTCGACCGGGGTGGCCCGGGTGCTGCGGGAGCACGATCCCGGGGTGGACGTGGTCGGGCTGGTCTCGCACAAGGCGGACTTCGTGCCCGGCATCCGCACCATCGACGAGGTGCAGGAGGTCGGCCTGTTCGACCCGGGGACGTACGACACGATCGCCTCCGTCACCGCCGACGAGGCGATCGACGGGATGCTGACCCTGGCCCGGCGGTGCGGCATCCTGGCCGGTCCGACCAGCGGGGCCGCGTACTTCGGCGCCGTGCGGCACCTGCGTGAGCTGGACACCGGGCCGGTGCCGGAACCGGACCGCCCGGCCGGGCGCCGGACCGCCGTGTTCATCGTGTGCGACCGCATCGAGAGCTATCTCGGTTACGTACGGCAGCGGCGGCCCGAGCTGCTGGGCCGGCCGCCGCAGCCGAACTCCGTCGCCACCCTGTCCGACGCCGAGGTGGGCGGGGCACCGGACATCGACGTCGAGGGGGCCCTCCGGTGGATCGAGCGCGACCGGCCGCTCGTCGTGGACCTGCGCAGCCCGTTCGCCTACACCGCGCTGCACATCGCCGGTTCGGTCAACATCGTCGACGAGCTCTTCGGTGAACTGGTGCGCGGCGGGCTGCCGTTCAGCAAGAGCCGCCCCGTCCTGCTGGCCTGTCCGGTCGGCGAGCAGTCCGCCAAGTACGCCGCGCTGCTGGCGCGGATGGGCCACCCCGATGTCCGCAGTCTGCGCGGCGGGATCATCGCCTGGCGCGACGCGGACGCCCCGCTGGTACGGGAGTGACGGCTGATGACCACGACGAAGGCGCTCGCCACCGCGGCCCTGGACGAACTGCACGCCTGGCACACCGGCGTACGCGCCCAGTTCCCGATCATCACCGGTTCCCCGCAGCTCGCCTATCTGGACAGCGCCGCCACGACCCAGAAGCCGCAGGCCGTCCTGGACGCCGTGCAGCACTACCTCACCACCGGCAACGCCAACGCCGGACGCGGCACCTACACCTGGGCCAACCGGACCACCGTACTGATCGAGGAGACCCGCCGGCGGATCAAGGAGTTCCTGGGCGACCCGGAACCGGAGCGCTCCGGCGTGCACTTCGTCAGCGGGGCGACGGCGGGGCTGCGCGCCGTCGCGCGCGACTGGCTGGCCGGCCACCTGTCCGACGGCGACGAGATCGTGGTGCCGCTCGCCGACCACCAGGCCAACATCGTCCCGTGGCTGGAGGTGCGGGACCTGCTCGCCCGGCAGGGCCTGCGGATCAGGGTCCGCCCGATGCCGTACCAGGCGGGGTCCGGCGACTACGACCCGGCGGCCCTGGCCTCACTGGCCGGGCCGCGGACCCGCTTCGTGGCGGTCACCCACGTCCATCACGTCTACGGCGGTGACATGAACGTGCACCGCATCCGGCAGGCGGTGGGGCCGGACGTGCCGATCTGCCTGGACGCGGCGCAGAGTGTGGGGCACATCCCCGTGTCGCTGGCGGAGCTGGACGTGGACTTCGCCGTCTTCTCCGGGCACAAGACGCTGGCGCTGCCCGGCTCGGGTGCCGTGTGGGCCCGTAACGCGCGAGGGCCGGCCTTCGTGCCCGGCGGGTGGGACGGCAGTCCCAACACCACCGGCGTCCGGAGTCTGCTGGCCGCGTTCGAATGGCTCGACACCGTGGGCACCGGCCGCGTCGGGCGGTGGACCAGCGCCCTGGCCGCCCGTCTGACCGAGGGCCTGCGGCACCTGCCCGCGTACGAGGTCCTGGGCTGCCGGCGCAGCCTGGCGGCCGACGCGGACGTCCAGCGGCGGCAGGGCATCGTGACCTTCCGGCACCACGGCATCGACTCGGGCGACCTGGGCTTCGGGCTGTTCGACCACGGCTTCATGGTCCGGTCCGACAGTCTCTGCCAGGGCAGCGGGGGCGAGCGGCAGCACTCGGTCCGGGTGAGCCTGCACGCGTACAACTCCCCGGCGGAGATCGACCGGCTGCTGGAGGTGCTGGGGGCGTACGCCTGAGCGGGGCGCCGCCCGGCCCGGACGTGCGCCTGACCCCTTTGGAGTGACAGCACGCCATTGGAAACCGTTTTCACCTGTAGGTTGAGAGCCACCGGGCGGACAGGTGCGAGACGGCTGAGGTGGCGCGAGCGGATGGGACTGAGCACGGCCACGGCCGCGCTGTGGGTGCGGCGGTGGGAACGGCAGCAGCAGCGGTACGCGATCGACCGTGAGGAGCGCTTCACGGTCGTCGCCGACGCCGTCGAGAAGGTGACCGGCCGGCAGACGCGGTCGCTGGTCCTGGACCTGGGGTGCGGGCCCGGTTCGCTGGCCGCGCGGCTGGCCCGGCGGCTGCCCGGCGCGGACCTCGTGGCCGTCGACAAGGACCCCGTCCTGCTGGCCCTGGGCCGGGCCCACCACGGTGACGCCGTGCGGTTCGTCGAGGCGCCGGTCGGCGCGGCCGGCTGGACCGGCGCCCTGGGCCTGGACCGCCCACTGGACGCGGCGGTCTCGTCGACGGCCCTGCACTGCCTCGCGCCGGACGCGCTGCGCCGGGCGTACGAGGATCTGGCCGGCCTGGTCCGGCCCGGCGGGGTGCTCGTCAACAGCGACCGGTTCCGCAGCCCGCGGGGGGACCGGGCGGCGGAGGTGGCCGCGCAGGTGGGGCTGCGGCGGGCCGAACGGCAGCGGCCGCCCGGCCGCGAGGACTGGGCGTCCTGGTGGGCCGCGGCCGCCGCCGACCCGGAGCTGGCCGACCCGTTCACCGCCCGCCGCGCCCGGCACACCCCGCACCGCGTCCACAACGGCCTGCCGCTGTCCCACCACGTACGGCTGCTGCGCCGGGCCGGTTTCCGGCACGCCGCGCCGGTCTGGCAGTTCGGCGAGGACGCGGTGCTGGTGGCGGTGCGGTAGGCCCGGCGGACGGTCTCAGGAGGTGGCGCCGATGATGTGGAAGAGGGTGCCCTCCGGGTCGCGCAGCTCGGCCACGGGGCCGTGCGAGGTGCGTTCGGCCTGGGACTCCACCTGGCCGCCGAGCTTCTTCGCGGTCGCCACGGCCTCCTCGACGCTCGGCACCTGGAAGTGGATGTTCCAGCGTGGGCGCACCTGCGGGTCGGCCGCCGCCTCGATCGCGCCGCCGTACAGGCCCACCGCGTCCCGGTCCTCGACGCTGACCACCACCCGCTCGTCCTCCCAGCGCACGTCGAAGGGGGTGCCCTCCTCTTCGCTGTACCAGTCGAAGAGGTCGCCGTAGAACCGCGCGGCGTCGAACGCGTCCCGGGTGCGCAGTTCCACCCAGACCGGCGCGCCGGTGCCGACCGCCTGCCGGTGCGGCTGCGGGGTGCTCTCGCGGCACTCCCAGAGGCCGAAGTTCGCCCCGGCCGGGTCGGCGGCCAGCGCCAGCCGGCCCGCGTCGAAGTCCAGCGGGCCGATGGCGACCGTGCCGCCGCGCTCCCGGACCCCGTTCGCCGCGTCGTCGGCGTTGCGCGTCCCGAAGTACGTCGTCCACGCGTTGGGCAGTTCGGTGTGGCGGGCGGCCGCGCTCAGCCCCGCCACCGCCGTGTCCCCGGCCATCGCCCGTACGTACGGGCCCCACCGGTCCGGTCCGGCCTCGAACCGCCAGCCCAGCAGCGGTCCGTAGAAACGCGTCGCGACGTCGAGGTCCCCCGTCAGGAGGGTGGCCCACGACGGCACCCCGGGAACGAACGTCATCTGGCAGTCGCCCATGTAAAGCCGGCCCTTCTCCACCATTGTGTCCAGCACTGCTACTGCGGTCCTACCAGGAAAGGCAGGACCGCATGTCATTTCACCGGCTCATGCCGCGACCGAACTGGCGGGCGCCTCGGGGCCGGTCCCGTCGGCCTGCTCGCGAATGCGCGCGCAGGTCCGCTTGATGAGACGGCACACATGCATCTGGGACAGCCCCAGTTCCTCGCCGATCCGGCTCTGTGTCATATCGCAGAAGAACCGCATGTACAGGATGCGGCGTTCCCGCTCCGGAAGTCCGCGCAGACCGTCGCGCACCGTTTCCCTGGCCAACACCAGCTCGTACTGCGACTCGGTGAAGCCGATACTGTCACGGAGAGCGAAGTCGTCGTCGGCGCCGGGCCGCTCGGCGTCCAGCGAAAGGGTCTTGTAGCTTTCGATGGCTTCCAGGCCGAGAACGACGTCGTCGGCGGTGAGCCGGGTGCGTTCGGCGATCTCCGCGACGGTCGGGAAACGGCTGTCGGAGGCCGTCGCCAGTTCGCGTACGGCGAGCCGCACGGTGTTGCGGAGTTCCTGGACGCGACGGGGTACGTGCACGCCCCAGGTGCAGTCCCGGAAATGCCGCTTGACCTCGCCGACGATGGTGGGGATGGCGTAACTCTCGAATGCGCTGCCACGCTCGGGCCGGTACCCGCCGATGGCCTTCACCAAGCCCAGAGCGGCCACCTGTTTCAGATCGTCCATACTTTCGCCGCGGTCCCGGAAACGCAGCGCGAGACGGACGGCCATCGGCAGCCAGGCCCGTGTCAGTTCGTCGCGCAGCCGCCTCTTCTCCGGTCCTTCGGGCAGTTCTGCCAAGCGTGTGAATACGGCGTTCGTCTCGGCCGCGTCTGGTGTGTCCGGAAAGGCTCGTCGGCGGCGTGACGGAGCCGTGGCGGCTGTGCTCACGGGATCCACTCTCCCAACGGACGCGGGGTCTGGGCGTCGTCACCGAGACGGCGGAGGCACGCCCACCAGACAGCCTCCGGCTGGCCGAAACCGGGTCCGACCAGGTACGCGGCATACGCCCACCGTCTGCACTCCCGAGCATAGGACGGTCAGCACCGACTCGCCTGCGGAGCGCTTCCGCCTAGCTGCACCCCGTCATCCGAGCGGCCCGAAAGACATGTTTGACGCAGCGGTCCAGCGGATACCCAGCCCGGCGGAGTGCCGTCGCGACGGACCGCCGGACGCGGCGCGCATTCGGCGTGCGGACGCCCGCGCACACGTGTGGACAGGGCAGAGAAGGAGCGAGATTTCGATGGCCGACCCGAAGCAAGAACAGCGTGACCGCTTCCGCGCCGAGGACCCGGCTTCCGGGCCGATGACGACCGACCAGGGCGTGAGCGTCGACCATACCGACGATTCCCTCCAGGCCGGTGAGCGCGGCCCCACGTTGATGGAGGACTTCCACTTCCGGGAGAAGATCACCCGCTTCGATCACGAGCGGATACCGGAGCGGGTGGTGCACGCGCGCGGTGCGGGCGCGTACGGCTATTTCCAGCCGTACCGGTCGTGCGCGGAATTCACCCGGGCGGCCTTTCTCCAGGACCCGGCCGTGAAGACCCCGGTGTTCGTCCGGTTCTCCACCGTGCAGGGCCCGCGCGGCTCCGCCGACACGGTGCGTGACGTACGCGGATTCGCGACGAAGTTCTACACCTCGGAGGGCAATTACGACCTGGTGGGGAACAATTTCCCGGTCTTCTTCATCCAGGACGGCATCAAATTTCCGGACTTCGTGCACGCGGTGAAACCGGAGCCGCACAACGACATCCCGACGGGTGCCTCGGCGCACGACACCCTGTGGGACTTCGTCTCCCTCCAGCCCGAGACACTGCACACGATCATGTGGCTGATGTCCGACCGGGCCATCCCGCGCAGCTACCGGATGATGCAGGGCTTCGGCGTGCACACCTTCCGGTTCGTCAACGCGCAGGGTCAAGGCACCTTCGTGAAATTCCACTGGAAGCCGAAGCTGGGCGTGCACTCCCTGACCTGGGACGAGGCCCAGGAGGCCCAGGGCCGGGACCCCGACTTCAACCGCCGGGACCTGTGGGACACCATCGAGGCCGGCGTGTACCCCGAGTGGGAGCTGGGCGTACAGCTCGTACCGGAGTCCGACGAGCACGCCTTCGACTTCGACCTGCTGGACGCCACCAAGATCATCCCGGAGGAGCAGGTCCCGGTCGAACCCATCGGCCGGATGGTGCTCAACCGCAACCCCGACAACTTCTTCGCCGAGACCGAGCAGGTCGCGTTCCACACGGCGAACGTCGTACCGGGCATCGACTTCACCAACGACCCACTGCTCCAGGCCCGCAACTTCTCCTACCTGGACACCCAGCTCATCCGCCTCGGCGGGCCGAACTTCGCCCAGATCCCGGTCAACCGGCCGGTCGCCCCGGTCCGCAACAACCAGCGCGACGGCTACCACCAGAACGAGATCCACCGGGGCACCAACTACTTCCCGAACTCGCTCGGCGGCGGCTGCCCGGCGCTCGCCGACCCGGACGACCCCGCCTTCCGGCACTACACCGAGCGCGTGGACGGCCGCAAGATCCGCCGCCGCAGCCCCAGCTTCGAGGACCACTACACGCAGGCGGCGATGTTCTGGCACAGCATGGCCGACTGGGAGCAGCAGCACATCGTCGACGCGTTCCGCTTCGAGCTGGGCAAGGTGGGCGCCAAGGAGGTCCGTGCCCGTACGGTCGAGCAGCTCTCGTACGTGGACCACGCGCTGGCCGTCGCGGTCGCCGAGGGCATCGGCGTGCCCGCGCCGCCGGAGCGCCCGAACACGCCGCAGCCGGCCCCCTCCCCCGCGCTGAGCTTCGAGAACAACCGCGGCGACGGCTCGATCAGCACCCGGCAGATCGCCGTGCTGGTCTCCGACGGTGTGGACGCCGCCCAGACGATCGCGGTCCGCGACGCGCTGACCGAGCGGGGCGCGATCGTGGAACTGCTCGCCCCGCAGGACGGCACCGTTCAGGACAAGGACGGCAGCACGCTCGCCGTGGACCGGGCGCTGCCCACCGTCGCCTCGGTGCTCTACGACGCGGTGCTGCTGCCGCCGGGCGGCCTGGACTCCGGCAACGCGGCGGCCGACGACGCCGCCCTGCGCTTCGTCCGCAGCGCCTACCGCCACGGCAAGCCGATCGGCGCCCTGGGCGCGAGCGTCGACAAGCTGACCGGCCTGCTGCCGGGCGAGCTGCGCACGGCCGCCGACGGGGACCCGACGGTCTCCGAGGCGGGCATCGTCACGGACCGGCTCTCGGGTGGCGCGACGGCCCGGGACTTCACGGGCGCGTTCGCCGACGCGGTCGCGGCCCACCGGCACTGGAACCGGCCGGCGCTGCCCGGCTGAGCCCCGGACCACCGCGACGCCCTGGACCACCGCGACGAAGGCGGACGGCCGTCACCCGGCCGTCCGCCTTCGCGCCGTCCCGGCCGCCCTGCGCCTGTTCCGGACCTGTTCCGGCGGACCTGTTGCGGCCGGTTCAAGGCCGCCGCCGTGCCGCAGGCGGGCCCGGCGGTGTCACGACGGGTCCGCCCGGCGAGCCGGGGTCAGCGGGCCGAACGCGAGGCGCCGCCGAACAGCCGGGCCAGTGCCCTGAACGGCAGGGTGACGACTGCCGCGAGCGTGCTGCCCACGGCCCTCAGCACGTCCGCGATGGCTCGGAACATCCCACGCACCTCCTGGTCTCGGTGGCGCGGCGGAACCGGGACCGGCCGGACGCCCGTCCCCGGTCCGCCGCGAACGGCCGCAGCACCGGGTAGCCCCCGTACCGCGCGGGAAACCCGTACGGCCGGGCGGGCAGCCGCCGCTCCGGGCATGATCACCGCACGTCAGGGAACCCGGTGGGGCGTGAGGCACCCGGTGCGCACCGGGTGCCCGCCGACCGCACCGCCCCACGGGCCCGGGCCACGGAACCGGCCGAACGGCCGGCCCGCACGGCCGCCGGCCCACAGGAAGGACCGCTCCATGGGAAACGACCGCAAGCACACCGACTCCGCCGCCGACGAGCTGGTCAAGGAGTTCGAGGACGCGGAACTGGACGTCACGGACGCCGAGGACGAGGACGAGCGGGTCGGCAAGGAAGGCGACACGTTCTCCACCAACCTGGAGGAGCAGCAGAACGCGGCGGGTCACCCGAGGGGCGAACCGGCCGACGAACACCGCTGACGTGCCTCCACCTGACCGGCCCGGGCACGGTGCGCCGCCGTGACCCGGGCCCGCTGCCGCGGGTCGGCGGCCAGGTCGGCGGCCGTCAGGGCCATGGCCAGGGCCCCGTCCAGCACCGCGCGGTCGGCGTGCTCACCGGTGGCCGCCTCGGCGAACTCGGAGGTGTGCGGCCGGGCGCGGCAGGACAGGCCGATGGTGGGGTGGATGGCCGGCAGGAACCGGCTGATGTTGCCCATGTCGGTGGAGGCCCCGATGGAGCCGGCGGGCTCGGGATCCCGGCCCAGCGCCCGTACGTGCCGTGCGTAGGTGTCGCCGAGCCAGGCGTCCTGGCGCAGGTCGGCGTAGGCGGGGGCCGGTTCGGTCAGCGTCAGCTCGCAGCCGGTGGCCACGGCGCCCGCCTCGAAGCAGGCCCGTACGCGGGGCCACAGCGTCTCCAGCTCGTCCAGGGTGTCGGCACGCAACTGCCAGTGCATCCGGGCCCGGGCCGGAATGATGTTGGTGCGGTCGCCGCCGTGCGTGACGATGCCGTGCATCCGTACGCCGTCCGGCAGTTGCTGGCGCAGCAGGGCCAGCGCGGTCTGCGCGATCACGCACGCGTCGGCGGCGTTCAGGCCGTCGTGCGGGGCGATGGCGGCGTGCGCGGCGCGGCCCAGGTACTCCGCCCGCACGCCGCGGGAGGCCCGGGACGTGCCGCCGAAGTCGTCCGACGGGCCCGGGTGGACCATCATCGCGCACGACACGTCGTCGAAGGCCCCCGCGTCGAGCATGAGGACCTTGCCACCGCCGCTCTCCTCCGCGGGCGTGCCCAGCGCCTTCACCCGCAGCCCGAGATCGTCCGCGGCCGCCGCCAGCGCGATGGCGGCGCCCGCCCCGGCGGCGGCGATCAGGTGGTGCCCGCAGGCATGGCCGAGGTCCGGCAGCGCGTCGTATTCCAGGCACAGCCCCACGGTCAGGTCGGCGTCGGCCGGTCCCGCGGTGGCCGTGAAGGCGGTCGGCAGCCCGGCCGTACCGCGTTCCACGGCGAACCCCGCGTCCGCCAGCAGGCGGGTGAGGGCGTCGGCCGCGTGGTGTTCGGCGAAGGCCGTCTCGGGGTGCGCGTGAAGGTCGCGGGCGAGCGACAGCAGCGGGTCCCGGACGGCGTCGAGCCGGGCGCGGATCGCGGCGGCGGGGGCGGGGGTGGTACGGGCCAAGGTGACCTCCTCGTCGGTGCGCGTCCCGCGGGGGCCGGTACGGCCTGCGTTCGGCGCTGCACGGTCATGGACCGTAACCCGGCGGCCCACGGGCGGCCCAGGGGTACCCCCGCCCCGTCCCCGCCCCCGACCGGCCCCGGCCTGAGGCGCCGCGCACCGCGTGGGGCGGACGCGCCGCACCGCCCGGCGTGCGCCCGAATTCCGCGACCGGGCGCGGAACGTGCGCCCTGTCCGGCCGCCACGCCCTTTCCTAGCCTGCGGGCGTGGGCCACAGGAGGAATCGCGAAAGGAAGGTCGAGTCGACGTGACGGTCCGCCCGGCCGGAAGCAAGCCGGTCAGCGCGCCTTCAGCCGCTTCGCACGGCCCCGCCTGACCAGCTCGGCCCTGTCTGCCGGGGCGGCCCGAACCTGACGGCCGCCCCGGCGGAAGGAGCTTCCGGGCCCCGGCCTGCCGAACGTGCAGCCCCCGGAACCGCTCGGCGGGAAGCCGAGCGCGACATCGACGCGCACCGGCTCCTGCAGGTGCGGGCGGATGACGATCGACGCCATCCCATGGCCCTGCACCGGCCTTGGCCGGATCACAGCCGCTCACAGCCGCTCAAGGCCGGTTCCGGTCGGTAGCCGGTCTGCTGCTGTGCTGGGCTTCGCGCTGCCGGCTCCGCGTACGGAAAAGACCGGCGTCCGGGCAGTGTGGAGGCTGCCCGGGCACCGGTCTCGGTGTGGCTGTGGACCTACTCGTGCCGGGGTGGTGTGCTCCAGCGGAGGAGGGCGCCGAGGCCGCCGGTCGGGGCCTCGGAGGGGTCGCGGACGACCACGGCGTCGGCTCCGTTCGCGGCGGCCGAGCGGAGCAGGGCGTCGTCCGCACGGGCCGCGGACGGATTGGTCTCGCCCAGGTACTGGAGTTCGGAGTTGCGGACCGCCAGTTGGTCGGCGCCGGGGCCCACCCAGACCTCGCGGCCGGCGTCGGCGCCGCCGGGGGTGATGATCAGGGTGTCGATGCGGTGTTCGCGTGCGGCCTCGATGAGGGCCGGTACACCGGTCGCGGCGTACGCGGGGTCGGTGCCGCCCACTCCGGCGCCCGCCCGGAAGCGGTCGAGGACGTCGGCCACGTGGTCGCGCTCGTGGGCGGCGCGCACCTGGGCGATGTCGCGTACCAGCGCGGTGCTGTCGGAGCCCGCGGCCCGGCCGCCGTGGTCGGTCTCGTAGGTCACCGAGCGCAGTTGTTCGGGGAGCTTGTCGTGGACCGCGCGGCGTTCGCGGGGGTCGCCCGCCAGGAGCATGACCTTGGCGCCGCAGGCCTCGAAGGTCCGCTGCGCGGCCTCGGCGATCTCGCCGGCGTTCTGCTCCCAGGTGTTCTCGACCGCGGTCTGGAAGTGCCGTTCGGACCAGTCCGCCGTCGCGGTGCGGTGGATCGGCCAGTCCAGGCCGTCGACCTCGCCGGCTTCCTCGCCGCCCCGGTCGTCGTGCAGTTCGAAGTTGGCGCCGGTGCGGTCCACGTACACCACGAGGCACCCGGCGTCGTCCGCGGCCGCCTCGGCCCACGGGGTGATCCTGGGCAGCGGCGACCAGGTCGCGAACGACTTGGCGGGGCGGCCGGAGAGCGGCGCGTTCAGGACGACCTCGCCGTCCGTGGCGAAGACCGCCCGTCCGGAGAGGGCCGTGGTCTCCCCGTCGGCGTGGACGCCGGTCAGGGCCTCGCGCACGGCGTCGCACGTGGCACGGTCCGCCCCTTGCTCCGCGAGCTGTCGGGCCGCCGCGTCCGCCGACAGTTCCCGCTGCTTGGCCGCGTCCTCGGTGCTGTGCGGCACCTCGGCGTACACGGAAGCCCAGGGGCCCGGCCGGTCGATGATCGGTTGAAGGAGCGAAAGGTGCATGGCGCTTCCTCCTCAGGTTCGCGGGTCACCGACTGACAGGCGTGACAGCCTTGACGGTGATGTCTTTACGGTGTTCCGAGTGCCCGGTTTTTGACGTTTGCAACGTGTGCGGACGGTTCCGGTGCGGCTCTCGCGGCCGATGGGCTACGTGTGCCGTGCGCCGGGCCCCCGGCCGTGCGCCGTCCGGCGTGTCCGCACGCGTGCCCGTTCACCGCGCCGCCATGCCTCTCCGCCACCGGGCCGGTTGTCCCTTCACCCTTCCGCACGGTCTTCTCACGCGGGCTCCGTCTCCACTCTCGGCCCTCGACGCGGCGGGCGCACCCGGAGTACGCCCGCCGCCCCCGGTTCAGCGGTTCCTCGCGAAGCGCTCGCGCTCCTCCACCGCCCGGCCGCCGTCGAGCTCCAGCTCACGCCCGCGGAACCCGTCGCGGAAACGCCGGTCGTGGGAGACCACGACCACCGCACCGCGATGGGCGGACAGCGCCTCCTCCAGCTCCTCGACCAGGGCGAGGGAGACGTGGTTGGTCGGCTCGTCCAGAACCAGCAGGTCGGCGGGCCTGGTCACCAGGCGGGCCAGCTCCAGCCGTCGCCGCTGGCCGATGGAGAGGGCCGCCACGGGCACCCTCAGGTCCTCCTCCCGGAACAGGCCGAGAGCCAGCAGCTCCGGCGCGTGCTCCTCCGGCGGGCCGGGGAGCCCGGCGGCGAAGGCGGCGAGCAGGGGCTGCCGGGGCGGCGTGGCGGACAGTTCCTGCGCGAGGTATCCGGTACGGGCCGGCCGACGCACGGTGCCCGTGTCGGGGCGCAGGTCACCGGCGAGGACGCGCAGCAGGGTCGTCTTGCCCGCGCCATTGGGGCCGGTCACCAGGAGGCGGTCGCCCGGCAGCACGGTCAGCTCCGCGATGCGCAGCCGGTCACCGACGGTGATGTCGGTCAGGGCGGCGACGGGCGGGCGGACCGTGGCGGCGACGGGATGGTGGTCCGTGGCGGCCGCCGCGGCGGGCCCGTCCGCCACCGGGTCCGCCCCGTCCGCGTACGTACGCAGTTCCGCCGTGAACCGGAGCGGTACGGGAGGCGGCGGCACCGGGTGGCGCCGGAGCCGGTCCAGTCGCTGCCTGGCCGCCCTGACCTGGCCGGAGAGCTTGGCCTCGTGCGAGCGGCGGTGTTTGCCGAAGCCCTCGTGCGGGTCCTTGCCGGTATCGGCGAGCCGCCGGCCGGCCGAGTCCGCCAGCCCGGCGGTGCGGACGACCTCCGCCCGCCACTCCTCGTGGTCCTGCGCCCAGCGGCGGCGGGCCGCGGCCTTGGCCGTCCGGTAGCCCTGCCAGCCGTCGCCGTACCGCGTGACGGTCCGCAGGTCGCGGTCGACCTCCAGGATGCCGGTGGCGACCGCGTCGAGCAGTACGCGGTCGTGGGTGACGACGACCACCGTGCCGCGGTGTGCCTTGAGGCGGGCCTCCAGCCAGGTGGTGGCCTGGTGGTCGAGGTGGTTGGTGGGCTCGTCCAGCAGGAGCAGTTCGGGCGCGGCGGCCAGCAGACAGGCGAGTGCCAGCCGCGACTGTTCGCCACCGGAGAGCGAGCCGAGGACCCGGTCGCGGGTGAGGTGGCCCAGGCCGAGGCCGTGCAGGGCCGCGTCCACGCGGGCGTCCGCCCGGTAGCCGCCGCGCTCCTCGTACGTGGTCAACAGCTCGCCGTACGCGTCGAGTTCGTCCGGTGTCGCGGTGGCCAGGGCGGCTTCCGCGGCGCGTATCCGGGCTTCGAGGGCGCGCAGATCGGCGAGGGCGGCGTCGACGGCGTCCTGCACGGTGCCGCGCGGGTCGAGGTCCGAGGTCTGGCCGAGGTGGCCGGTGCCGCCGGGGAAGGACACGGTGATCTCGCCCGCGTCCGGTTTCTCCGCCCCGGCCAGCAGCCGGAGCAGCGTGGATTTGCCGGCGCCGTTCTCTCCGATGACGCCGGCCTTCTCGCCGGGGCGCACGGTCAGCGACACCTGCTCCAGCACGGTGCGGTCGCCGTAGGTACGGGAGACGTCTTTCATGGTCAGTTGGGCGCGATGGCGCACGGTAATTCCCTGGGTACGTCGAGGGCGCACCGTGCGCCGTGCGCACGGGGGCCGGATTCCGTCAGAGGCCGGGAGGGCAGCGCGCGGTGGAATGCGGCTGCGAAAAGGAAGGTGACCGCGGAATGGACGCGGCGGCCCGGCGGCGGATATCCCCGCGCGGGCGGCGGCGCTGCCGGTCGTACGGCGGGGCGGCGGAAAGTCAGCCGGCCGCGGTCACGCCCGGTCTCAGATGAAGTAGTACCAGGAAGCCATGCCTTCCACTCTAGCCGACGAGCCCGGCGCGTGAAGGGGGTTCACCGGCCGTCGCGACACGCCCGCGCCGGGCCGTGGCGGTCGGCTCTTTCGCGGGTTGCGGTGCGCCGCGTCCCGGCGCCGGTCCCAGTATTTGAGACGCCGGAGCGTTACGTTGCGAGGACGCGGACGCCTGAAGGAGACTCCGACCGGGAACGCGTACGACCGTTTCCCGTGCCCCTGAGAGAGTTCGGAATACCCACCGTGAGTCTGCTGCGCAAAAAGCCTTTGGAGCGAGCCGTCAAGGAGGCTCGCGGAGAGGGCGAACAACAACTTCGCCGGGACCTTTCCGCGTTCGATCTGACCATCCTCGGGGTCGGTGTCATTCTCGGCACCGGAATCTTCGTCCTCACCGGTACCGTGGCCCGGAACATGGCCGGACCCGCCGTGGCGCTCTCCTTCGTCGTGGCCGCCGCGGTCTGTGCCTGCGCCGCGCTGTGTTACGCCGAATTCGCCTCGTCGGTACCGGTCGCGGGCTCCGCGTACTCGTATTCGTACACCTCACTGGGCGAGCTGCCGGCCTGGATCATCGGCTGGGCGCTGAGCCTGGAACTGACCCTGGCCACCGCGGTGGTGGCGGTCGGCTGGTCCGGATATCTCCAGTCGATGCTGAACGGCGTCGGACTGCATCTGCCCGCCGCGCTGAGCGGGGGCGACGACGCCGTGGTGAATCTCCCGGCGGCGCTGCTCGTGCTCGTCCTGGGCGCGGTGCTCGTCGTCGGCGGAAAGCTGTCCAAGGGCGTCACCAATGTGCTGGTCGGCGTCAAGCTGGCGATTGTGCTGCTGGTGATCGTCGCGGGGCTGTTCTTCATCGACACCGCGAATTACAGCCCCTTCGTGCCCGAGGCCCGGCACACCGCCGAGGTGTCCGGGCTACAGGCCCCGCTCTTGCAGATCTTCACGGGCATCACCCCGACGGCTTTCGGTATCAGCGGAATTCTCAGCGCCGCCGCCATGGTCTTCTTCGCCTACATCGGTTTCGACATGGTGGCGACCTCGGCCGAGGAGACCCGTCGGCCGCAGCGCGATCTGCCCATCGGCATCATCGCCTCCCTGATCGTCGTCACCGTGCTGTACGTGGCGGTGTGCCTGGTGGTCACCGGAATGCAGCACTATTCGCAACTGTCGGTCAAAGCTCCGCTGGCCGACGCGTTCACCGCCAAGGGCCATCCCTTCTTCGCCACGGTCATCAGTCTCGGCGCGGTGGTCGGCCTCGCCGCGGTGAGTCTGATCTGCTTCCGGTCGCAGAGCCGGGTGATCTTCGCGATGGCCCGGGACGGGCTCCTGCCGAAGGCGCTGTACAAGGTCGACCCGAAGCACGGCACCCCGAAGACCAACTTGCTGGTGCTCGCCGTGATCATGGCGGGACTGGCGGCCTTCCTGAAGTTCGACCTGCTCGCCGAAATGGTCAACATCGGCACGCTGTTCGCCTTCGCGGCGGTCTCGGCCAGCGTGCTGATCATGCGACGGACGGCCCCTGACCTGCCCCGCGCGTTCCGTACCCCATGGGTGCCGGTCGTCCCGCTGGTCTCGCTGCTGTGCTGCCTGTACCTGATGCTCAACCTCCAGTTGATCACCTGGGTCGGCTTCCTCGTCTGGCTCGCGGTCGGCCTCGCGCTGTACTTCGGTTACGGCCGGCGGCACAGCAAGCTCAACGAGCCCGCCCGGGACACGGCGGAAGAGGCCGAGGCCACGGTGTAGCGGGCCGGCGCCCGCCCGACAGGGGCGAGCCGGCCGGGCACGCGCCGGGCAGGAGCGAGCGGACCGGCGCGTGCCCGGAACGAGCGGGCGCCGGTCCGCTCCGCCCTCACCTCACCGTGGGCAGCTCCGCCAGGAACTCCAGCAGCGCGGCGTTGACCTCGTCCGGCCGCTCCTGCTGCGTCCAGTGGCCGCAGCCGGGCAGGGCCGGGGCCTGGCGCAGGTTCGGCATCGCCCGCTCCAGGGCGGGCATCAGCTCGTCGACGCCGGGGAAGGCCCGGACCAGGTCGCGTTCGCCCGCCAGATACAGCGCGGGGACATCGATGCCCCGGCCCTGGAACGGCGCGAGCAGCTCCCAGCTACGGTCGATGTTGCGGTACCAGTTCAGGCCGCCGGTGAACGCGCGGGCGCCGTGCCGGGCGTACTCGCCGACGAAGGTCTCGATGTCCTCCTCGGTCAGCCAGCCGGGCAGCTCCTCCGGCTGCGCCATGGTGTCCAGCAGTCGGCCGCCCTCCGGGACGACCCACGGGCGGGGCGGGTCGGTGAACGGGCTGTCGCCGGAGCCGTTGACCAGCATGGCGCGGAAGGTGGCGGTCAGGTCCTGGGCCAGCTCGGCGTCGGCGACGCCCGGTTCCTGGAAGTAGACCTGGTAGAAGCCGTCCCCGAGGATCTCCCGCAGGCGGGCGAGCGGCGCCGCGGGAGAGCGCGGCGCCGGCGGCACGCTCAGCCCGACGACGCCGCGCACCACGTCCGGCCGGAGCTGCGCCGTCGTCCAGGCCACCGGCGCGCCCCAGTCGTGGCCGACGACGACCGCCTGCTCCTCCCCCAGCGCGTGGATCAGGCCGATCACATCGCCGGTCAGGTGCAGCATGGTGTACGAGGCGATGTCGGCCGGCTGATCGCTGCGCGCGTAGCCGCGCTGGTCCGGTGCCACGACCCGGTACCCGGCTTCGGCCAGCGGCGCGAACTGGTGGCGCCAGGAGTACCAGCATTCCGGGAAGCCGTGCAGGAGCAGGACCAGTGGCCCCTGCCCCTGTGCGGCGATGTGCAGCCGGACGCCGTTCACCTCGACGGAGCTGTGCTCGACTGCGCTGGTCACATGTCCTCCTGCGGTCGTCTGCCGGGCGCACCCGTTCGGTGCGGGCTCAGGTATCGCACCGAACGGTACGGCCAACGGGCGCGCGGCGAAACGCCCTTGCCCGGCCGACCGACCGCCCGCCGCGTCCGGCGCAGCCGGTGTGCGCGGCCGTGACCGGCGCGGCGTTGTCCCGCCGGCCCGGGTCGGCCGCCGGGCCGACGGCGGCGTGCACCGCCGAGGCGGGCAAGGGGGAGGGGCCGGCGCGGCCCCTGGCCGCGCCGGCCCCTCGGCGACCTTCCAGCCGCTAGTCCAGGTAGTCGCGCAGCAGTTGGGAGCGGGACGGGTGGCGGAGCTTCGACATGGTCTTGTTCTCGATCTGGCGGATCCGCTCGCGCGTGACGCCGTAGACCTTGCCGATCTCGTCGAGCGTCTTGGGCTGCCCGTCTGTGAGGCCGTAGCGCATGGACACGACGCCGGCCTCGCGGTCGGCCAGGGTCTCCAGGATGGAGCGGAGCTGCTGCTGGAGGAAGGAGAACCCGACCGCCTCGGCGGGGACGACGGCTTCGGTGTCCTCGATCAGGTCGCCGAACTCGCTGTCGCCCTCCTCCCCCAGCGGGGTGTGCAGGGATATCGGTTCACGGCCGTATTTCTGTACCTCGATGACCTTTTCCGGGGCCATGTCGAGTTCCTTGGCCAGTTCTTCCGGGGTGGGTTCGCGGCCGGTGTCCTGGAGGATCTGGCGCTGAATCCGCGCCACCTTGTTGATGATCTCGACCATGTGGACGGGAATGCGGATCGTCCGGGCCTGGTCGGCCATCGCACGGGTGATGGCCTGGCGAATCCACCAGGTCGCGTACGTCGAGAATTTGAATCCCTTGACGTAGTCGAACTTCTCGACCGCGCGGATCAGACCGAGGTTGCCCTCCTGGATCAGGTCCAGGAAGAGCATCCCGCGTCCGGTGTAGCGCTTGGCGAGCGAGACGACGAGCCGGAGGTTGGCCTCGACCAGGTGCTCCTTGGCCCGTGCGCCGTCCGCGACCAGGATCTCCAGCTCGCGCCGGAGCGTCCCGGCGGGCTCGCCGGTGTCCAGCTTCTCCTGGGCGAACAGTCCGGCCTCGACGCGCTTGGCCAGCTCCACCTCCTGCTCGGCGTTGAGCAGCGGGACCTTGCCGATCAGCTTCAGATAGTCCTTGACCGGGTCGGCGGAGGCTCCGGCGCCGGCGACCTGCTGGGCCGGCGCGTCCCCCTCGTCACCGTGGGACAGGGTGAATCCGCCGGCCGCCTCGATCGCCGTACCGTCGGACGGTACGGCTTCCGGGGGCGGGGATTCGGCTGTTTCCTGCGGTCGCATGACGGGCGAGGTGAGTGACACGAGGGAACCTCTCGATACACATAGGCACGGTGCACGGCGAGCACCTCTTTATTCATCGCGCACTTACCGGTGGTTTGTTACACCATAATTCCCGTGATCTGAATCACGGCGGTCCGGCGGAGTGTCCGTGCCCGGCCCTTCCGGCGGCTTCAGCGTGATCACGTGCGTGGTGTGCCGCTCGACCGCGGCGCGGCCGTACAGGAGCGGGAAGGCGCCGTCCGCCGCCCAGTCCGCGAAGAGATCGCCGTAGTGCGGACCGGCCGGGTCGCCGGACTGGCCGGGCGCGTTCATGGCCACCGAGGCGTCCCAGCCGCCGACGTCGATCACCAGCCGGAAGGTCGCACCGGAGGTCTGCCGGAAGTCCGCGCCGTACGCGGTGGCGTCGACCGTGTCACCGCTGCCGCCGCGCGGCGCGGGCCCGATCCGGGTCCAGTGCGGGGCCCGCTCCCCCAGCCACGCGGCGAGCGGATGGCGGGGTTCCGCCTGGTGCAGCGCCCCCCAGGTCCAGCGGTCGCGGTCCGGTCCCAGCAGCCGCCCGAGTTCGGCGAGCGCGGCGGGCAGGGTTTCGAGGACGGCCGTACGCAGGGCGCCGTCCGGGTCGGGGCCGAGCCGGCCGCCCGGGGTGAGCAGCAGGTCCAGGTCCACCCGGGGGTCGCTGGTGGCGGCCTCGTCCGCGGGCAGGACACGGGCCAGCGCGGCGGCGCACCGGTCCGGGGGCAGCAGCCGGGACAGCGCTCGCCCCAGGACGGCCGGACGCAGGTGCCGCCGGTACCAGACCTCGAAGAGCGCGGCGGGCACGGAGTCGGACGTCAGCCCGGCGTCCCAGGTACGGAGCCGCTCCAGTGCCCACGCCACGTCCGGGTCGTCGCTGCTGACCCCGGCCAGCAGCGGCTGGACGCGGCGGGCGGTCAGGCTGGTGTGGTCGGTCTGGAGGCGTACGCAGTCCGCGACGGTCCAGCCGGTGCGCGCGGCCAGTTCCGCGGCGATCCGGTCGTGGCGGGTGGGCGCGTGCCAGTCGTAGGTGACGGTCCGGTCGGCGTTCGGGTAGTCGGGCGGGAGGTTCATCTGGTTGGCGGTGGCGAACCAGCCCTGGGCGGGGTCGCGTACCGACGGCAGGGTCTCGACGGGGTGGCAGCCCGCCCACTCGTAGCGCCCGTCGCCGGGCACCGGCAGCGTGCCGTCCCAGTTCGGGCGGTCGGGGACCCGGCCGGCGGGCTGCCAGCCGATGGTCCCGTCGGGGGCCGCGTAGACCTGGTTCTCGCCGGGCGCGCCCCACCGGCGCAGCGCGCTGACGAAGGCGTCCGGCCCGTCCGCCGTCAGGTATCCGGTGCTGCCCAGGTACGGGGCCATGCCGGGGCCGAGCCAGGCCGCCCGTACCGCGAACGCCGTGCCGCGCTCCGGGTCGTCGTGGATCACCGGGCCGTGCCGGGTGAACCACAGGTCGACGGTGACCGGCTGCGCGCCGCGCACCGGGACCGTCTCGGTCACGTGGCGCATGGGCTCCCAGTGGCCGTCGTACCAGTACTGCCGGGGGTCGGCGGGGCTGGTGCGGTAGACGTACAGGTCCTCCTGGTCGACGGGGAAGATCGTCAGGCCGAAGGCGATCCGGCCGTTGTGGCCGACGGAGATGCCGGGCAGCGCGGGTTCCCCGGCACCGATGGCATCGATGCCGGGGGCCGACAGATGGGCGAGGTAGCGCAGCGCGGGCAGGGTGACGGCGCGGTGCGGGTCGTTGGCGAGCAGCGGCCGGCCGGTGGCGGTACGGGACGGGGCGATCACCCAGTTGTTGCTGCCGTCCGGCCCCCGGGCCGGCCCGCCGCTCTCCCACGGCGGGGTGGTGGCCAGCCGGTAGACGCGCAGCACGTCGTCCGGAATGACGGACAGATCCAGCCCTTCCGGTACGCGGAGGTCGTGCGCGGGCTCCCGTACCCGGCGCAGGTCCTCGACGTCGGGGCCGTGGTCGCGCAGGGTCAGCGCGCGGGCGACCTCCTGCTCCAGATTGTGGAAGAGGCCGTGGCTGCGGATACGGGCGACGTCGGCGGGCTCCCAGTAGGCGGGCCGGTGGCCCAGCAGCGTGAACTCGGGCGGCAGGTGCGCGGGGTCGGCCCGGCAGAGCGCGACGTACGCGTTGACGCCGCGCACGAAGGCTTCGGTGTCGCGCTCCGTGCCGGGCTCGTAGGCGGACCATTCGTCGGCCATGCCGCCGCGGTACAGGAAGAGCCGGGCCGCCCGGTCGTGTTCGAGGCAGCTCTCCCCGAACACCTCGGACAGCAGGCCGAGTCCGCGGCGCCGCCACAGATCGATCTGGAAGAGCCGGTCCCGGGCGGCGTTGAAGCCCTGGGCGAGGAAGAGATCGTCCCGGGAGGCGGCGTACAGGTGGGGCACGCCCCAGCGGTCGACGCGGATCTCCACGGGGGCGGCCAGGCCGGGGACGGTGAAGGTGGTGGTCGTGGTGGTGTCGGCGGGGTGCGGGGGCATGGGGCTCCGGGGGCTGCGTTGTCTGGGGGGGGCCGGGGGCGCTGTCCGGTGGCCGGTGGGGCGGCAGTCGGCTGGATCGGGTCCGCCGCGCGGAGTCTCAGACGGACGGCTCGTACCGGCCGTCGACCGCCGTCCAGCCGCCGTCGACCGTCAGGACGCTCCCGGTGACGAACGTGGACGCGTCCGAGACGAGGTACGTGACGGCGCCCGCGACCTCGTCGGCACGGGCCCAGCGCCGCAGCGCGGACGCCTGCGCGTAGGCGTCGTACCACTGCGGGTCGGCGGCGATCTGATCGGTGAGCGGCGTACGGACCACCCCGGGTGCCACCGCGTTGAACCGGACGCCGCGCGGCCCCCACTCCGCCGCGGCCGTCCGCAGGAACTGCACCAGCCCGGCCTTGGAGGCCGCGTACGCGCTCTGCCCCGGCTCGACCTGGAAGGCGCGCATCGAGGCCAGGCCGACCACACTGCCCTGGCCGCGCTCCGCCATGGCGGGCGCGACGGCCTGCACGAGCGTGAAGACCGCCCGCAGGTTGAGGGCGAGCACCCGGTCGAACTCGGCGGCGGTGTAGTCGGCGATCCGCTTGCGCACGTTGACGCCGACGGTGACGACCAGCCCGTCCAGCGCGCCCCACCGGTCCGCCGCGTCCCGTACCGCGTCCGCGTCCAGGACGTCGAGGGGGAAGGCGGTCGCGGTGCCGGTCCGGCTGCCGGGGGCCGGTGTCTCGGCCGACGCGGCCGCCGCGGCCCGGGTGGCGCCGGCCGCGTCCAGGTCGGCGACGGTCACCTCGGCGCCGTGGGCGGCCAGCGCGCGCACCACCTCCCGGCCGATGCCGCCGGCTCCGCCGACGACCGCGATCCGCCTCCCGTCCAGGCGGAACAGTTGCGCGTACTCGACCGGCGCACCGGCGGTGTCGTCCATGGCCTGCTCCTTGTCTGTGGTGGGCTTCTCTGCGGTGGGCTTGTCTGCGGTGGGCCTGTCTGTGGCGGGCTCGTCTGTGGTGGGCTTGTCCGTGGTGGGCCTGTCCGTGGTGGGCCTGTCCGTGGTGGGCTTGTCCGTTGCGCCGTCGCCTTCGGGGCGGGCGGGTACGGGGCGGCCGGCTCCGGGGCCGCTTCCGTGACCGGTGCCGTGACCGGTGCCGCTCCCGGCCCCCGTGAGGAAGTGCCGGGCCGCCACGGCGTACACCCGCGCGTACTCCGCGATCTCCCGTACCGCCACGAATTCGTCCTTCTGGTGGGCGATCCACTTGCCGCCCGGCCCGTAGACGACCGTCGGCAGGCCCGCGTCACGGGTCAGGATCGTCCCGTCGGTCGTGCCGGGGACCGCGCCGAAGGACGGTGCGACGCCGTGCACCTGCCGGTGGGCGGCCGCCAGGCCCACGACGAGCGGGTGACCGGCGGCGATCTCGACGGCCGGCCGGTCGTCGACGACGGTCAGTTCGGCCCTGACGCCCACCTCGGCCGCGGCGGCCACGGCCGTCCGCCGCAGATGTTCGATGAGATGCGCGTGATCGGTGCCGGGGACGGTCCGTACGTCGATGCCGAGCACGCCGTGGCCGGGGATGACGTTGAGCTGGTCGGGGTCGCCGGCGCGCAGCACCGTCGGGGTGACGGTCACCGTCCCGGCGTGCGGATGGGTACCGTACCGCCGGACCGCCCACGCCTCGGCCGCCGCGAGCGCGGCGACGACGCGCGCACCCGCCACGAGGGCGTTACGGCCCTCTTTCGGCATCGCGCCGTGCGCCATCATCCCTTGGAGGCCGAGCCGCAGGCGGATGCCGCCGCGGGCCGAAGTGCAGATCTCGTACCCTTCCGGCTCACAGACGACGACGCCGTCCACCTCGGCGGCGAGCGGCGAAGCCGCGAACGCCTTGGCGCCGAGCATCAGCCCTTCCTCGTCGCACAACATGCCGACGACGACCCGGCCGGGGAACGGACCGGCCTCCTGGAGCGCCCGCACCCCGTAGATCATGGCCGCCACCCCGGACTTCATGTCGGCGGCGCCACGGCCCCACAGCCGCCCGTCGCGGATCTCCGCGCCGTACGGGTCGACGCTCCATGCAGCCGCGTCGCCCTCCGTCACGACATCCGTGTGCCCCTCGAACATCAGGGTGCGGCCCGGTCCGCCGCCGCCTTCGATCACCGCCACGACGTTGGGGCGCCCGGGGGCGACCTCGATCACCTCGTGGGTCCAGCCGAACGCGGTGAAGAGCCGGGAGACGAGGTCGGCGGCTGGCTGCTCGACGGTGGTGGCGCCCGCGACGTTGACGGTCCGCAGCCGGACCAGGTCCCGCGTGAACGCCACGGCGGCCGCTTCGTCGACGGGCGGCACGGCGCTCGACGGCACGGCCGCCTCGGGTACGGCGGTGTCCGGGCCCGACGGCACGGCGCTCGACGGCACGGCGCTCGACGGCACGGCCGCCTCGGGTACGGCGGTGTCCGGGCCCGACGGCACGACGCTCGGGCTGCTGTGCACGGCACCCTCCACCTTCCCTGACGCGGGGTCAGGAGACCGGTCGGACCAAGCGGTCCTCCGTACTGTGCTGGCCCGTTCGCTCACGGGTCAAGAGGGGCACGACGGGCCAAGAGGGTCAAAGGGATGCCGGTCAGCCGCGGGCGTCCGCCGTCAGCCACGCGTCGCGCGGACCCTCGGTCAGCCGCCCGGGCCCCGGTCAGCCGCGTGTGTCCTCGGGGGAGCAGCGGTAGAGGTCCTGGCGAGCCCCGGACCCGGCCTGCGGTCCGTTCCCGGCGCCGGCCCCGGACGCGCGCTGCTTTCCGGTCGGGGCCCCGGACGCGCCGCCGCTCCCGTCCCCCGCCTCAGCGTCGTACGCCGACGGATCGACCTTCTCGCACGCCGACCGCACCCACCGGCTGATCCGCGCCGTCTGCGACGTACCGGCGTCGTCCCCCTTGCCGACGAGCGCGAAGCGCAGTTTCCCGGCCGCCACCAGCCGCTGGTACTCGCTGAGGGTGACCGGTTCGGTCCCGGCCGCGAAGCCGCCGAGCGGCAGGACGGAAGCGCCGCCGAGGCGGATGTACGGCTCCGCGGTGAGCAGCCCGGCCGAGAAGGCGTAGTCGGCTGCTCCGCGGCGCCGTTCGACATAGTCGAGGATCTTGCGCTGCGTGTCCGTCAGCCGGGTGGGCGTGCCCAGCGTGGCGTCCTGCGGGCCCGCGGACGCCGAGTGCGCGGAGCCGGTGTAGCGCGGGTCCAGGACGGACAGCGACCAGGTCGCGGGGGCCGCCACCATCGTGACGCAGCCGGCGACCAGACCGGCGACGGCGATCCGCCGGGCGCGGGTGGACCGCCGGGCGCGGGCGCGCGCCGGAGAGCCGTACGCGTCCGAGCCCTCGTGAGCGGCCGGTCCGCCGGCGCCGCCCGCCCCGCCGGCGGCGCCCGGCCCGTCGTCCGCACGCCGCCCACGGAGGACGCCGTGGGCAAGCAGGCCGAGAGCGGCGAGTGCCGTCACGATGATGACGGGGATCAGCCACGGCACCCAGTCGGAGTGGCCGGAGACCAAGTGCACCGCCCAGGCCGCCTGGGCCGCGACGACGGCCGGCAGCGCCCAGGGACGCAGGGCTTTGACGCCCTTTCCGGCGCGATGCACGGCCACCCGGCGGTGGGCGCGCCACAGCGTGACGACTCCGGCGGCGGACAGCGCGGCGAGGCCGGGCGCCAGGGCGGACATGTACGTGGCGTGCGGGACGTTGATGGCGCTCATGACCGCCACCGCCGTCAGCAGCCAGCCGCCCCACAGGAGGTAGCCGCCGCGTACCGGGTCCGTACGGGGCCGCCTGCGGCGGGTGACGAAGCCGAGGACGAGCGCGGACAGGGCGAGCGGGAAGAGCCAGCCGATCTGCTGGGCCAGGGGCGCGCGGAAGAGCTTGAGCCAACCGCTGATGGGGTCGCCCACCGCCACCTGCGACCCGCCGCCCTGGGCCGGCCGGGCGCCCTGCGCCAGGCCGGTACCGGACGCGCCCTTGGCGCCGGGGCCGGCGTCCTTCCCGGGCGCGTGCCGCCCGGAACCGGCCCCCGGCGGGCGCTCGGCCGTCTTGGCGCCGGCCTTGTCGCCGGACGCGGCACCGTTCTTGGCGTCGTGCCCGCCGCCCGCTCCCGCCGCGCCCGGCGTCGTACTGTTGGCGGCGTCCATGCTCCAGCCGGAGCCGAGCCGGTCGAAGCCGTTGTAGCCGAACACCATCGACAGGGCGCTGTTGTCGCGCGATCCGTCCACGTACGGCCGTGCGTCCTTCGGGACGACGGTCATCAGCAGGACCCAGGAGAACGAGACGGCGAACAGCACCGCGCCCGCGGCCAGCAGGTGGCCGAGCCGTTTGCGCGAGGTGGCCGGCGCGACCACGAAGTACGCGACGGCCAGCGCCGGCACGATGACCCACGCCTGCATCATCGCCGCCTGGAAGGCCAGCCCCACCCACACGGCCGCCAGCAGCAGGGGCCGCAGCCGCCCGTCGGTCATCGCCTTGGCGCACTGATCGGCGGCCAGCACCAGACACATGGTCAGCGGCGCCTCCAGCAGTGCGTGCCCGAACATCGACGCCGCCACCGGCGTGAGCGTCAGCACCCCGGCGGCGAGCAGGCCGGCCTCCGGACCGCGCCAGCGCCGTACCGTGCGGTGGATCACCAGGACGCAGACGACGCCCTCGACGCACTGCGGGAGCGTCAGGGCCCAGTTGCTGAACCCGAAGAGCCGCGCGGACAGCGCCTGCGGCCACAGGAACCCGCCGATCTTGTCGAGGGTGACGGTGGACGCCGGGTCGAAGGACGTGAAGAGAAACGCCTTCCAGCTCTCCGACATGCTGCGTACGGCGGCGGCGTAGTAACCGGCGTAGTCGCTGCTGGTGATGTTCCAGGCGTACAGCACCGCGGCGAGCGCGGCGATGCCCAGGAGCGCGGGCCGGTCCCAGCGCGGCCGGCCCGCTGGGGTGTGCCAGAACTGCCAGCGGCCACGCGGCCGTTCGGTGCTGAGGGGCCGGTCCACGAAAGTGGTGGCGGACATGGTGGTTGCTCCCGGATGCGGAGGGGGTCGGGGCACCGCAGGGCGACGGTGGTTTCCCGGCGCGGGCACGACCGTGCCGGGCGCCGCCGCGGACGGCGCCTTCAGGGGGCGACGGCCGTGCGCCGAGGCCGTATTTCGGGGGAACAGTGCATTACCGGCGGGACGGCACCGGAATAGCGGACTGTCCCACCACAGAAAAAGGGCACGTCCGTACGTGAGACCCGATGCCGCCTCGCACACGCAACCTCACCGTGCCACGCGAACATGAGAGATACATGAGCCACGGAAGCGGAATGGCGAATCCTGCTGCGTCCAGCACCTTTCCGGTCAATCCCCCGGAAGGAAACCGCCGGTCGGCGCCGCCGGTAATTCCCTCCTGGCAGGAACGCTTCCCCCGAAGGCTCCGGCGCCTACGGCCGCCCACGCCGACCTGCACGTCCGCGCGGGCTCCATCCTCCGCGCCTGTGGCGGCACTTGAGCGATCGGCTCGCAACCTGCTGCTTCCCCGATACTCTCACTCCGCCCTCACCCATGAATGCGGTACAAAGCATGGCCGATACCGGCCCCTCACAGAAAGGAGATAGTGTCCGCACAGCAATTGCACAGCCGAGTTATTACCCGTCACCTGTCGCAACGCGCGGCCGGTAGCCGCCGCGTCCGCTCAGCGCGCCGCCGGGGGAACGCGCGTGCGGGCACTGTTGTTCTTGAGGGAGACCGTCTGTTCCTGAGCGAGTCCGCCGGCAACGGCGGTCGCTCAGCGGGCGCCGAAAAGATCGCCTCACGGGACTCATCCGCGCCGAGGGTGGCGGCGGTCGAGGGGGGCACTGCCTGCCTGACGTGATGTGACGTCAGGCGACGGCGTTGCCGGTGGGGGCGTCCACGGGGGCGTCCCCAGGCGCGTTCGTGGAAGTGCCTGTGCGGGTCTCGGTACGGGCCCCGGCTCGGGTTTCGCGGGCGATCCGGGGCATCGTGTCCGGACACGGGGCGAGGCAGAGGTCGAAGACGGCCAGCAGACCGGTCAGCCGCAGCAGCCGCAGCACGCTCTTGCTGTCGGCGACGCCGGCCAGCCGCAGACGGCCCGCCTTGGCCTCGGCCCGGCGCCGGGTGCGGCACAGCATCGACACGCCGCAGCAGTCGATGAAGGTCACGTGCCGCACGTCGAGGACGAGATCGGGGTGGCGCGCACCGGTGATCTCGTCGAGCCGCGCGGTCAGCGCGGTTGCCGCCAGAATGTCCACTTCCCCACTCAGTTCCACCACCGTGGTCGCGCCCACCACGCGCTCCCGGCTCGCGTAACTCCGCCCCTGATCCACCATGCCTGTCCCCACCTCCGTGCCTGTGCGGGTGATGCCGCCGCACGCCGACCGTGGGGACGTACGGAAGTTGGGGGACTCGCCCGTCGCGATCCGGGCGGGAATGACCACCGTCGGCGTTCGGCATCCGCGTGGTGCCAGCCTCCGGCGGGGTCCGGGTCGTCGGCTGCGCCCTACGTGTCTACGGCATACCCGCTGGTCCCACCGTCAGTCCGGACGGCACATACGTAATGGAGTTGTCTCAAACCCATGCCATGGGCCTGCTCGATGGACGCCCGGGGCGGCGCGCTCGGCCCTACGTACCGATGACCCGCAAGGCGCCCCACAGGCCCAGTGTCGACAGGACCAGGCCCGCCGGAACGGTCAGCAGGCCGAGCCGGGTGAAGGTGCCCAGGTCCGGCGCGTCGCCCCGGCCCTGGAGTATGCGCCGCCACAGGAGCGTGGCCAGCGAGCCCACGTACGTCAGATTCGGACCGAGGTTGACGCCTATCAGTACCGCCAGGACGGGACCGGCACCGCCGTGTGCCGCCACCGGCAGCAGCGCCAGCACCGCCGGCAGATTGTTGATGACGTTGGCGAGGAGCGCGGCGAACACGGCCACACCGAGGAGCGCGGGCAGCGAAGCGCCCTCGGGCAGCAGCCGGTCGACGGCCCCGCCGAGACCGTTGGCGACGACCGCCTCCACCACGACCCCCAGGGCCAGCACGAAGAGGCAGAACAACGGGTTGGCGGCCCGCACGATCCCGGGCACGGTCGTCTCCCGGCGCGCCAGCGCCCGCGCCCCGAGGACCAGCACCCCGGCCAGCGCCGCCCAGGCCGGGTTCAGCCCGGCGAAGGAGGTCACGACGAACCCGGCGAGCGTCAGCGTGAGGGTCACGAGCGCGAAGACCGGGAACGGCGGAGCGGTCCGGTGCTCGTGCTCACCCCCTGGGCGCGCATCCGCAGTGGCGGCGCCGTTCCCACCGTGCCCTTCGTTGCCGCGCCCGCCGCGCCTTTCGTCGCCCCGCCCACCATGCCTTCCGTCACCGCGCTCTTCGGCGCCGTCCGCCAGCTCCCGTCCGAAGAACCGCCGGAACACCAGGTACTCCGAGCCCACCGCGACGGCCCACGGCAGTGCCATCAGGGCCGCGAAGCGTGTGAAGGACAGTCCGGCCGCGCCGAGTGCCAGCAGGTTGGTCAGGTTGGAGACGGGCAGCAGCAGCGAGGCGGAGTTCGACAGGTGGGCGCAGGCGTACAGGTGGGGCCGGGCGCGGACGCCGGCGTGCGCGGCGGTGGCCACGATCACCGGCGTCAGCAGCACCACCGTCGCGTCCAGACTGAGCACCGCCGTGACTGCGGCCGCGAGCACGAAGACCCCGGCCAGCAGGGGCCGCGGCCGCCCCGCGCAGCGCCGGGCCAGCGCCGCGCCCGCCGCCTCGAACAGCCCCTCCCGCGCGCACAGGTACGCCAGGACCAGCACGGCGGCCAGGAATCCGACGACCGGCAGCAGCGTGTGCACCTGCTCCCACGCGGCGGTCGGCGACACCGCACCGGCCAGGACGAGCACGCCCGCCGCCGGTACGGCCGCCACCGCCTCGGGGGCGCCGCCCGGCCTCCGTACGGCGAAGACCAGGACGCAGACCAGCAGCAGGAGGGAGAGGATCTCGGCGACGGTGGTGCTCATCCCCGCAAACTACAGGGGCCCATCCGCAAACTGAGATGGCGCCGATTAGGGTGGATTTGCGCCTGTGCGTCCCGGTGGGCGCGCCCCGGGCGTGTCCTCGTGAGGGCGCCCTCACCGGTCGTGTCCTCATGGGCCGGGCCCTCATGACCGTTGCCGTTGCCGTCCCGACGAAAGGAGCGCCGGCCATGCCGACACCGGCCGCGCACGACCCCGAGATCGCCCTGCACCCCCTGCGGCCCGAGCACCTCCCGGCCGTCCTGGAGCTGGGGGAACGGGTCTACGACACCGACTCCATGCCGTACACCGGCTGGTCGCTGACCGCCGTCGCCACCCACCTCGACGCCTCCGTGCCGGCCTGCCGGGTCGCCCTGGCCGGAGAGCGGCTCGCCGGGTTCGTGCTCGGTTCGATGACCTTCGAGCAGCGCGAGGACTGGGGCTACCTGGAGTGGATCGCGGTGGACCCGGACTTCCAGGGGCGCGGCGTGGCCGGGCGTCTGGTGCAGGACTGCTGCGCCGCGCTGACGGAGGCCGGCGCCGCGTCCGTGGTGACCGATGTCGAGGTGGGCAACACGGCGTCGGCGACGCTGATGCGCCGCAACGGGTTCACCGAGGGCGTCACCGTCACGCTGTTCGTACGGCCCGGCACCGGCGAGGCGGCGCACCGTGGCGGCATCTCCCTGCCGCACTTCGCCCGCACCGGCCGCCCCCGGCCCACCCACCGCGACGGCCGCTGAGCCGGGAGACGCCGTACGCCCGGGCCGCGCCGCACTCCCGGGGCGCGCCGCACCGCCCGGAACGCGCCTCGGTGCACCGCCCGGAATACACCACGCCGCACCGCCCGGAACGCATCGCGCTTCCCGGGACGCGCCGCGGCAGTCGGGACGCGTGTTTCTCACCCGGTCGCAGGAGGTACCCGGTGGGCGCGGTGGCGGGCCCCGCCGCCCCGTGCCAGCGTGGCCGGGAGCCGACAAAGCTGCTGACAGAGGCGAGGACGCGTCATGGAACGACCCAGAGTCCTGATCGTGGGCGGCGGCTTCGCCGGGGTGGAGTGCGCCCGGGGCCTGGAGCACGGGCTGTCCGCCGAGACCGCCGAGATCGTGCTGGTCACGCCCAACAACTACGAGCTGTATCTGCCGCTGCTGCCGCACGTCGCCGCCGGAGTGGTCACCCCGCAGTCGATCGCGCCCTCCCTGCGGCGGATCCTGCGCCGGACGCGGCTGGTGCCCGGTGGAGTGATCGGCATCGACACCGCGGCGAAGGTCTGTGTCGTACGGCTGATCACGGGCGAGACCACCGACATCCGCTACGACCGTCTGGTGCTGACCCCCGGCAGCATCACCCGGACGTTCGACATCCCCGGCCTGACGACGTACGCGCGGGGCATGAAGACGCTGGCCGAAGCCGCGTACATCCGGGACCACGTCATCGCTCAGCTCGACATCGCCGCGGCCTCGACGAACCCGGAAGAGCGCGCGGCGCGGCTCCAGTTCGTCGTCGTCGGCGGCGGTTACGCCGGTACGGAGACGGTCGCCTACCTCCAGCGGCTCACCAACGCGGCCGCCCGGCGCTACCCACGGCTGGACCCCACCCAGATCAAGTGGCACCTCATCGACATCGCCCCGAAGCTGATGCCCGAACTGGGCGACCGGCTCGGCCGGAAGGCGCTGGAGCTGATGCGGCAGCGCGGTACGGAGGTGTCGCTCGGCGTCTCGGTCGCCGAAGTGACCCAGGATTGCGTGCAGTTCACGGACGGGCGGGTCTTGCCGTGCCGGACGCTGATCTGGACGGCGGGCGTGGCGGCCAGCCCCCTCATCGGCACCCTGGGGGCGGAGACCGTGCGCGGCCGCCTCGTCGTCGACGCGGACCTGACCGTGCCGGGCATGCCGGACGTGCTGGCCTGCGGCGACGCGGCGGCCGTCCCGGACCTGACAAAGGGCGCCGGCGCGGTCTGCCCGCCCACCGCACAACACGCCCAGCGGCAGGGCAAGCACGCCGCGCGCAACATCATCGCCGGGCTGCGCGGGGCGCCGCGCTCGCCGTACCGGCACAAGGACCTCGGCCTGGTCGTGGACCTCGGCGGCATCGACGCGGTGTCCAAGCCGCTGGGGTACGAGCTGACCGGGCTGCCCGCCCAGGTGGCGGCGCGCGGCTACCACCTGCTGGCGCTGCGCACCGGCGTCGCCAGGTTCCGTACCGTGGCGAACTGGCTGATCAACGCCACCGCCGGGGACGACTTCGTGCGGACCGGCTTCCAGGCCGAGAAGCCCGCGACCCTGCGCGACTTCGAGCGCACCGATGTCTACCTCTCGGCGGAGGACGTACGGGAGCGGCTGGCGGCGCACGGGACCGGGTGAGCGCGGAAGCGCACGCGGGGGGAACCGGACCGCGTGCGCGGGGGCGCACGCCGGATGTCGGCGGTCCGGGAGCGCTGGGGCGCACGCCGGGGACGGGAGCACTGGGGCGCATGCCGGGTGCGGGAGCACTGGGGCGCATGCCGGGTGCGGGCGGCCCGGAGCGAGGCCGGTCCGTAGCGCAACCCGTCCGTAGCGCGGGCCGCCCCGGCGCGCAGCCGGTCCGTGACGCGGCCGGTCCGGCGCGAGTCAGTGACCGAGAGGCCGCCGCCCGGTGCCACCGGCTCCTTTCCCGGCTCCGGCCCTCTCTCCGGCTCCGGCCCTGCCGGTTTCGTCGTTCTCCGCCATGTCGGGCAGGTCGCGCGCGCCGAGCCGCAGATGCTCGATGTGATAGACGGCCTCGTCGAGGAGCTGGGCGACGTGCGTGTCGTACAGGCTGTAGACGATCCGGCGGCCCTGCCGGGAGCCGGTGACCAGGCCGAGCGCCCGGAGCAGCCGTAGCTGGTGGGAGACCGCGGACTGCTCCATGCCGACCGCCTCGGCGAGTTCGCCCACCGGGCAGGGCCCCTGGCGCAGGCGGGTGAGGATCATCAGCCGCGATGGGGTGGCCAGCGCCTGAAGAGTGGCGGCGATGGTCGCGGCGGCATCCGCGTCCAGGTGTGCTGCCGGTGTGGTCCTGCCGTCGACTCCGTGTCCCATATGCCTCATCGTATATTCGGCCATACTTGAAGACGTCTTCATGTGTTCGGTTATGGTGTCCGGGTTCCGCCCCGCCCTTCTCCCCGCACCGAGGTACCGATGACGTCCACGTCCAGCCATGGCCGTACGCAGCAGCCCCCGGCCACCGCGGCGCCACCGGCCGGCGCGCTTCGCTCCGCTGCACCGGCAGCGGCGGCCGCGGCGCCGGTGTCGGCCGCTCCCCCGCCGCAGCCGCGCCGCACCCGCCTCTTCGCCCTCCCCGAGACGCGCTGGGCAGCCGTCTCCGCGCTCGCGTTCCTGCTCGCCCTCCCCCTCGACCTGGCGGGCGCCCCGGCGTGGGCGTGGGGGCCGCTGTACGCGGTGTGTTACGCGGCCGGCGGCTGGGAACCGGGCCTCGCGGGCCTGCGGGCGCTGCGCGAACGCACCCTCGACGTCGACCTGCTGATGGTCGTCGCGGCGGTCGGCGCGGCGGCGATCGGGCAGTTCCTGGACGGCGGCCTGCTGATCGTGATCTTCGCGGTCTCCGGCGCCCTGGAGGCCGTGGCCACCCGGCGCACCGAGGACTCGGTGCGCGGTCTGCTCGACCTCGCGCCCTCCACCGCCGTACGGCTGACGACGGACGGCCGGGAAGAGACCGTCGAGGCGGCCGCGCTGCAAGTGGGCGACACGGTGCTCGTACGCCCCGGGGAGCGGCTGCCCGCCGACGGCACGGTGCTGGACGGCGCGAGCGAGGTGGACCAGGCCACCATCACCGGCGAGCCGCTGCCGGTGGACAAGGGCCCGGCCGACGAGGTCTTCGCGGGGACGCTGAACGGCACCGGGGCGCTGCGGGTACGGGTCGGCAAGGACGCCTCCGAGTCGGCGATCGCCCGCATCGTCGCCATGGTCGAGGAGGCGGGCCGCACGAAGGCACCCACCCAGGTGTTCATCGAGAAGGTCGAGCAGCGGTACTCCACCGCGGTGGTGGCCGTGACCCTCGCCCTGTTCGCGCTGCCGCTGCTCCTCGGCGCGGAATTCACCACGACCCTGCTGCGGGCCATGACCTTCATGATCGTGGCGTCGCCGTGCGCGGTCGTGCTGGCCACCATGCCGCCGCTGCTGTCCGCGATCGCCACCGCCGGGCGGCACGGCGTCCTGGTCAAGTCGGCGGTGGCGATGGAGGGGCTGGGGGCGGTGACGCGGGTCGCGATGGACAAGACCGGCACGCTCACCGAGGGCGCGCCGCGGATCACCGAGGTACGTGCACTGGGTGGCGCGGACGGGGCGCGGGTCCTCGCGCTCGCCGCCGCGGCGGAGCGTCCCAGCGAACACCCGCTCGCCCGGGCCGTGGTCGCCGCCGCCAGGGAGCGGGGCCCGCGGGTGCCCGGCGCGGACGGTTTCTCGTCCGCGCCGGGCCGGGGCGTGCGCGCCGTTGTCGAGGGGCGCACGGTACGGGTCGGGAGCCCGGCTGCGCTGCTGAGCGCGGAGGCATCAGGGAGCTGTGCGGAGCGTGCGGAGGAACGGCTGCGCGAGGCGCGCGCCGCCGTGGCGGAAGGTGAGGCCGCCGGTCACACCGCGGTGGCCGTCCTGGTGGACGGCACACCCGCCGCCGTACTGACCGTCACCGACCGGCTGCGCCCGGGCGCCCCCGAGGCCGTGGCCCGGCTGCACCGCCTTACCGGAGCCGGAGCCAGGACCGGAGCCGGAGCCAGGACCGGAGGCCGAGCCGGGACCGGAGGCCGAGCCGGGGCCGGACCTGCGACCGGGGTGACGCTGCTGACCGGCGACAACGCCCGCGCCGCCCGCCGCACGGCCGAGGAGTGCGGCATCACGGACGTACGCGCCGGGCTGCTGCCCCAGGACAAGGTGGCCGTGGTCCGGACCTGGCAGGACGGCGGGGCGAAGGTGCTCATGGTCGGTGACGGGGTGAACGACGCTCCTGCCCTGGCCGCCGCGCACAGCGGCGTCGCCATGGGCCGGGCGGGATCCGACCTGGCACTGGAGACGGCCGACGCGGTGGTGGTGCGCGACGAGGCCGGCGCGGTGCCGACGGTCGTCGCGCTCTCCCGCCGGGCGCGCCGGCTGGTGGTGCAGAACCTGGTCATCGCGTCCGTGTGCATCGGCGCGCTGGTCACCTGGGACCTGGCCGGGCACCTCCCGCTGCCGCTGGGCGTGCTCGGGCACGAGGGGTCGACCGTCCTGGTCGGACTCAACGGGCTGCGCCTGCTGCGCACCACGGCGTGGCGACGGGCGGCGACCGGAACTTGAGAGTCGTTGCGGCAGCCGCTCCGCACGCCCGCAGGCACTCCGGACTCCCGCACCTCTCAGCACTCCCGTCAGCACCTGCGCACCTCCGTACGCCCGTGAGCACCTCTGCACCTCCGTACGCCCGTACGCACTCCCGCTCGCCACCGCACGCCCAGCGCACCGGCCCGGTGCGCGCCCCCGGCACACCCCTCCCCCACCGGCTCCCGGCGCGCCGACAAAGGAATCCCTTGACCTCAACATTGGTTGAGGTCATAGCTTCTGGCATGTCGCCGGTCATCACGGCCCGCGATCGATCCCGTGCCGCCCACGCCGCCCCGGAGGACCGCGATGGACATGGAAGTAACCGCCTGGCACTCGCTGCACAGTGCCCTGAACGCGCAGCAGGACAGGCGCCCGTTCTCCCGCTCCACCCTGCGGCGCATCGTCGCCTTCGCCCGGCCGCACCGGCGTTCACTGGCCTGGTTCCTGGTGCTGAGCACGGTGACCGCCGTACTGGCGGTCGCCACTCCGCTGCTCGCCGGCCGGGTGGTCGACGCCATCGACGGCGGCGGGGCGGCCGGTACCGTCCTGGGCCTCGCCGGGCTGATCGCCACCATCGCGGTGGCGGAGGCGGGGCTCGGCCTGCTGACCCGGCGGCTGTCGGCGGGGCTGGGCGAGGGGCTGATCCTCGACCTGCGGACCACCGTCTACGACCACGTACAGCGGATGCCGGTCGCCTTTTTCACCCGTACCCGGACGGGCGCCCTGGTCAGTCGCCTGAACAACGATGTGATCGGCGCGCAGCGGGCGTTCAGCGACACGCTGTCCAGCGTGGTCGGCAACGTCGTGACACTCCTGCTGACGCTCGTGGTGATGCTGAGCCTGTCGTGGCAGATCACGCTGATCGCGCTGGTGCTGCTGCCGGTGTTCGTGCTGCCCGCGCGCCGCGTCGGCCGGCGGCTGGCCGGGCTGCGCCGGGAGGCGTCCGACCACAACGCCGCGATGGGCACCCAGATGACCGAGCGGTTCTCCGCGCCGGGCGCCACCCTCGTCAAGCTCTTCGGCCGCCCGGCCCGGGAGTCCGCCGAGTTCGCCGCGCGGGCCCGGCGGGTACGGGACATCGGGGTCCGTACCGCGATGGTCCAGACGTACTTCGTCACCGCGCTCACCCTGGTCTCCGCCCTCGCCCTCGCCGTCGTCTACGGCCTCGGCGGCTTCCTGGCGCTGCGCGGCCACCTCGAAACGGGCGCGATCGTCTCACTGGCCCTGCTGCTCACCCGCCTGTACGCGCCGCTGACGGCCCTGTCCGGGGCACACACCGAGGTGATGAGCGCGCTGGTCAGCTTCGAGCGGGTCTTCGAAGTACTCGACCTCAAGCCGCTGATCGAGCAGAAGCCGGACGCCCGCGCGGTGCCGGACGGTCCGGTCGCGGTGGAGTTCGACTCCGTACGCTTCGGCTACCCGTCCGCCGACAAGGTCTCCCTCGCCTCCCTCGAAGAGGTGGCGGCCCTGGACCCCCGGGGCGGCGCCGAGGTGCTGCACGACATCTCCTTCCGCGCGGAACCGGGCCAGATGGTCGCCCTGGTCGGCTCCTCGGGCGCCGGCAAGTCGACGATCGCGCAGTTGCTGCCGCGGCTGTACGACGCGGACACCGGCGCGGTACGGATCGGCGGCGTGGACGTCCGCGACCTGACGGCCGACTCGATCCGCGACACCCTCGGCATGGTGACCCAGGACGGGCACCTCTTCCACGACACGATCCGCGAGAACCTGCTGCTGGCCAGGCCGGAGGCGGCAGAGGAGGAACTGTGGGACGCGCTGCGCCGCTCCCGCCTGGACGGCCTGATCGCCTCGCTGCCCGACGGCCTGGACACGGTGGTCGGTGAGCGCGGCTACCGGCTCTCCGGCGGTGAACGGCAGCGGCTGACCATCGCCCGCCTGCTGCTGGCCAGGCCGCGCGTGGTGATCCTGGACGAGGCCACCGCCCACCTGGACAACACCTCCGAGGCGGCGGTGCAGGAGGCGCTGGCCGAGGCCCTGGAAGGCCGTACGTCCGTGGTCATCGCACACCGGCTGTCGACCGTACGGGCCGCCGACCTGATCCTGGTGGTCGAGGACGGACGGATCGTGGAGCGCGGCACCCACGACGCGCTGCTCGCGGCGGGCGGTCGCTACGAGGAGCTGTACCGCACCCAGTTCGTACAGGCACGGACCTCCGCCGAACGGGCGGCCCGCGCAGCCACGGAACCGGCCTCGGCGCACTGACCACCGGTGCTCCGGGCCACCGGGCCACCGGAGGGCCTGAGCACCGGGCCACCGGAGGGCCGGAGCACCGGAGGGCCTGAGCACCGGGCCACCGGAGGGTCGAGGCACCGCCCGCTCCCGAGACGCCAGGCCACCGAACCGCCAGGCCCCCCAGGCCCCGGACCGCCGTTCCCCCGTAGGCTCCCACCTCAGGGTGGGGGCCTACGGCCGTACCACCGGTGCGGCCCGGCCCTTGGCGGAGGCGCCGCCATGCCGAACACTGAGGCGATGACCCAGCGTGTGGAACACACCACTGTCATGGACCGCCTCGCCATCGATGATCTGATCACCGGCTACGCGATCGCCGTGGACGACGGCGACTGGGCCGCCTACCGGGGCCTGTTCGTCCCCGAGGGGCGCGCCGACTACCGCTCGGCGGGCGGCATCGCGGGCAGCGTCACCGACATCGCGGACTGGCTCGCCGAGATGATGCGACGTTTCCCGGTACGTCAGCACCTGATCGTCAACCGGCGGATCGGCATCGCGCTGCGCGACGGCGGCGCGCCCGGCGACACGGCCACCGTGCAGGCGGACTACCTCAACCCGATGCACCTCACGGGCCCGCACGACACACCGCCCGACCACGACGCGCCGCCCGACACGGCCACCGGCCCGCACGGCCGGCACCCGGGCAAGGGCGCGGGCGCGTCGGCCGTGCCGAACTACACGTGCGCGGGCCGCTACGTCTTCACCGCCCGCCGCGCCACCGACGGCTGGCGGCTGAGCGAGGTCGTCGTCCACGAGAAGTGGCGGCAGATCCTCCCGGCGCGGACCTGACGGGCCGCACCCCGCCTTCTGTCCATGATCGGCCGACGCGCGCACACTGGACGCAGCGATCCGATGGAGGGAGCGGTATGCGGGAGTCGGCCGACCGGTGGGACAAAGCGCTCGCGTCGCCCTGGGGGCGTGGAGCCGCCGCGGTCGTGGCCGGGGCGCTGCCCGCACTGGCCTTCCCGGCGCCCGCCCTGTGGTGGCTGGCCTACGTCGCCCTCGTCCCGTGGGTCCTGCTGGCGCGTTCGGCTTGTACGAAGCGCCGCGCGGCGCTGGACGGCTGGCTCGGCGGCGCCGGCTTCATGCTGGCGGTGCACCACTGGCTGCTGCCGAGCCTGCATGTCTTCATCCTCGTGCTGGCGGCGCTGCTCGGCCTGTTGTGGGCGCCCTGGGGCCTGCTCGTACGGACCTTGCTGCATGGGGCGCCGAGCGCACGCCGGTGTGCGGCATCCCTCGTCCTCGTGCCGTCCGGCTGGCTGATGGTCGAACTGGTCAGGTCGTGGGAGTACTTGGGCGGCCCCTGGGGGCTGCTGGGTGCCAGCCAGTGGCAGGTGCCGCCCGCCCTGCGGCTCGCCTCCCTCGGCGGCGTGTGGCTGCTGAGCCTGGTCATCGTGGCGGTCAACACCGCGCTCGCCGTCCTCGTCGCCCTGCCGCGCGCCCGGGTCCCGGCCGTGGCGGGGCTCCTCGTCGGCGCGGTGGGCGGCGCCGCGGCCTGGCTGTGGGCGCCGGTGCCGCGGGCGGCGGGCACGGTCCGCGTCGGCGTCGTCCAACCGGGCGAGGTCGCGGGCGCCGAGGCGCGGATAGCGCGCGGCGAGGCGCTGACCCGCTCGCTGGCGGGGCGCGGCGCCGAGCTGGTGGTCTGGGGCGAGAGCAGCGTCAACCGCGACCTGGCCCGCAGCCCGGCCATGGCGGCCCGGCTCGCCGCGCTCTCCCGGGAGGTGGGCGCCGACCTCCTGGTGAACGTCGACGGGCGGCACGCCGGTCAGCCCGGCATCTACAAGAGTTCCGTCCTGGTCGGCCCGCGGGGCACGACCGGCCACCGCTACGACAAGATGCGGCTGGTCCCCTTCGGCGAGTACATCCCGCTCCGCTCCGTACTGGGCTGGGCGACGCACGTCGGCAAGGCCGCCGACCAGAACCGGATGCGCGGCACCCGGCAGGTGCTGATGCCGGTCGGCTCGGCGGGCGGGCTGCGCGTGGGGCCGCTGGTCTGCTTCGAGTCGGCGTTCCCCGACATGAGCCGCCAACTGGTGCGCGACGGCGCGGAGCTGCTCGTCGCGCAGTCCTCCACGTCGACCTTCCAGGAGAGCTGGGCGCCGGCCCAGCACGCCTCGCTGGCCGCGCTGCGCGCCGCCGAGACCTGGCGCCCGATGACACACGCCACCCTGACCGGGGTCAGCGCGGTGTACGGGCCGCGGGGCGAGCCGGTGGGCGGCCGGCTCGGCACCGACCGGGGCGCGGCGGCCGTGTACGACGTGCCGCTGGCCGAGGGCACCAGCCCGTACGTACGCCTCGGCGACTGGGCGCTGTACGGCGGGATGCTGGCGCTCGGCGCGTACGCGGTGGTGACGGGAGCGCGTGCGCTCCGGTCACGCCGGGGAGCACACGAGGCGGAACGGAACCGTTAGTGCTGCGGCGCGCCTGGCGAGTTCATCCGTTCGCCGCCGCCCGGCGCGTCGCGTGGGCACGAGTTCGGCCTCCGGTGAGCGGAGCGGTTGCCGAAGCGGGTCGTGGTATGCGGAGTTGACTAGGCTCTCCAGCAGGCCGTGCCCGATGGAGTGGTTCACCTCACGTCGTTCACCCTGCGTCGCGCGTCGCGCGAACTGCCGGCTGAGGCACCTGGACCGGTCCGTTTCAACGCCGTACTGATTTCGTTCCTTCGTACCTCGGTACCTTCGTTCCCGGAGACGACATGAGCAGCGCCCTTCTCGTGATGGACGTCCAACAGGCCATCGTGGACATCGCCGACGACGGCTCCGGCTACCTGCCACGCCTGCGCAGGGCGATCGACGGGGCCCGGGCGGCGGACATACCCGTGATCTACGTGGTCATCGCGCTACGTCCCGGCTTCCCGGAAGTCGGCACCCGCAACAGGGCGCTGGCCGGCATCGCACGGGCCGGCCTCTACATCGAGGGCGCCCCCGGCACCGAGATCCACCCCGAGGTCGCGCCCCGGCCCGGCGACGTGGTGGTCACCAAGAGACGGGCGAGCGCGTTCTCGGGCAGCGATCTCGACGTGGTGCTCAGGGCGCGCGGCATCGACCATCTCGTGCTCACCGGCATCGCCACCAGCGCCGTGGTGCTGTCCACCCTGTGCCAGGCGAACGACCTGGACTTCGGCCTCACCGTCCTGTCCGACGCGTGTCTGGACACCGATCCGGAGCTGCACCGCGTCCTCATCGAGCGGCTGTTCCCGCAGTGGGCGGACGTCGTCACCGTCGACAACTGGCGCGAGACGCTCGCGCCTCGATAGCGGCGGACCAGGAGGGCGACGACAGGGGCCGCTCCGGACGGGCCACTGTGGACAGCCCACTCCGCACGGACGGCTCCGGGCGGACGGCTCCGCACGGACGGCTGTGGACGGACGGCTGTGGATGGGGTCCGGCCGGATCGGGGGCCGACTCGCAGGCGGGCGGCCTCACGCCCCCTGGGCCAGCGCCTCGCGGACCACCCGCTCGCACAGCTCGTGCGTCCGCAGCGCGTCCTCGGCCGAGACGAACCTGCCGGCTCGGACGTCGTCCAGGAAGGCGGGCACGATCTGTTCGATGCCGCGCTGCCGGGCCACCGGCACCCAGTCGCCGCGCCTCCGTACGCTCGGCTGCCCCTTGTGGTCGATGACCTCGGCGAGGTTGACGACCTGGCGCTTGGTGTCCTGTCCCGACACGTCGAGGATCTCCTCCGCGGAACCGCTGAGCCGGTTCATGCTGCCGATGGCGCTGAACCCGTCGCCGGAGAGGTGCAGCACCACATGGTGCAGCAGACCGTCCCGGACCTTCGCCCGCACGTCCACATGATCGACGGTCCCGGGCGCCAGGAAGCGCAGCGTGTCCACCACGTGGATGAAGTCGTCCAGCACCAGCGAGCGCGGTTCCTCCGGCAGGCCGACCCGGTTCTTCTGCATCAGGATCAGGTCGCGGGGGTGTTCCAGGCACTGCGCGTAGCCCGGCGCGAAGCGGCGGTTGAAGCCGACCGCCAGGCTGACGCCGCGCTCTTCGGCGAGCCGCACGATGCGCTCGCTCTCGGCCAGCTCGTACGCGATCGGTTTGTCGACATAGGTCGGCACCCCGGCCTCGACGAGGCGGGTGACGATCTCCGGGTGTGCGGTGGTGGGCGCGTGCACGAACGCCGCGTCCAGGCCCTCGGCGAGCAGCCCGTCCAGGTCGGTGTGGCACTGGCCGGCGGGCAGGCGATACGTTCCCGCGACCCGCTCCAGGGTGGCCGGGGTACGGGTCTGGAGGTGCAGCTCGACATCGGGCAGCGCGCCGAGCACCGGCAGATACGCCTTCTGTGCGATGTCGCCGAGTCCGATGCAGCCGACCTTCACGCGTACTCCCTGGGTTGCGCCGTCGCCGCGGGCCGCCTGCGCGGACCGGCGCGCCGGGCGTGCCGTTGGTGCCGCCCACCCCGATGCCGTGCGGTCATCGTGCCGGGCGCGCCGGCCGTGTGCCCGGCGCCCCGGAAGCATACGTGGCGCCCGGCGGCCGCCAGTCGGCGATGCCGTCGAGAGCCCGCAGCGCGAGGTCCGGGGCGAACCGCGCGGTGCAGGCGACGGCGGCCCCGCGCAGCAGCGCGCCCGGTACGGACCGCCAGGTGGTGAGGCGGCCGACGCGCTCCGCCCGGCGCACGACCTCCGTGGTCCGCGGCAGCCGGTCCCGCGTGTATGCGTCGAGGGCGCCCGGCAGTTCCCGGCCCGCCCCGACGTGGTGGGCCAGCACGATCGCGTCCTCGACCGCTTGACACCCGCCCTGGCCGATGTTCGGCGTCATCGGGTGCGCCGCGTCGCCGAGCAGCGCGACCCGGCCCCGGTGGCAGGCGGGCAGCGGGCGGGCCGCCGTATGAACGTCGTTGCGCAGGATGCCGGCCGGGTCGGCGGCTTCGAGGATCTCGGGTACGGGGTGGTGCCAGCCGCCGAAGCGCCGCAGCAGCTCGGACCGTTCGTCGTCGGGCGCGCGGCCCCCGGGTGGCACGACCGCGGTGGCGTACGCGTACACCCGGCCGCCGTGCAGCGGCACGCTCCCCCACGTCTCGCCGCGCCCCCATGTCTCGTGCCCCGCGTACGGACGGCTGGGGGCCGGGACCACGAGACGCCAGCTCGTGAAACCGGCGTAGCGGGGCCCGGGGTGGCCGGGGAACAGCGTGCGGCGGGCGGCGGAGTGGATGCCGTCGGCGGCTATGACGAGGTCGGCGGTGAGGGTGGTGGGGGTGGTGGTGGGGGCGGAGGGGGTTTCGGCGGGAGTTCCGGTGGGGTGGCCGACGGGGCTCCTTGTCAGGCGCCGGTCTACGGTGGAGAGCCGGTTCCCAGGGGAACTCCGGCTCCCCGTGGGGGCCCGGCCTCCGTTGGGCGGGAGTACGTGTACGTGGGCCGGGCGGTCCGGCCGTGCGGGGTCACCCGGGTCGGCCACCTCGGCGGGCGCTCCGGTCCGTACGGCTCCCTCGGGCAGCCGCGCGGTGAGCAGGCCGACCAGCTCCGCGCGGTGCGTGATCACGACGGGGCCGCCGAAGCGCCGTACGGAGGCGGCGTTGTCCGTACAGGCCAGCCGACGGCCGCGTGGCGTCCTGAGCTGTCCTTCGGTCTGCCAGGCGGCCATGGCCCGTACGGCGTCGCCCATCTCGATCGTGTCCAGCGCGCGCTGGGCGTTGGGCGCGAGAGCGATGCCGGCGCCGACGGGTTCGAGTGAGGGGGCCCGTTCCAGGACCGTGACCTGCCACCCCTGCCGGCGCAGGGCGACGGCGGCGGTCAGGCCGCCGATCCCGCCACCGATGACGATCGCTGTGCGCTGCCGCATGAGTCCTCCCCGAGGAACGTGCCATCTGCCACCGTGAGCCGCCACAGCCGACGCGTCCGGGGGCCGACGCGCGATGAACCGTCCGCCGCCACGCGTCGCCCCTTCCGGCCCACCCGCTCCAGCCCGACCGCCCCGATGACTACACCTGTAGTTCCACGCTACTACACCCGTAGTCCAGGCGATAGGCTCACCTGCCATGACCGGTAACGCCGCCCCCCGCACCGACAACCCCGTCCCCCACTCCGAGGCCGCCGCACCCCGCCATGAACGCATCGCCGACGCGGCCCTGGCCCTGCTCGCCGAACGCGGACTGCGCGGACTCACCCACCGGGCCGTCGACGAGGCCGCCGGACTGCCACAGGGGTCCACCTCGAACCTCGCGCGCACCCGCGCGGCCCTGCTGGAAGCGGTGGTACGGCGACTGGCCGAGCGCGAGGCGGCCGTCCTCACGCCCCGGGAGATGCCGGATGCGGCGGGCGGCGGCGCCGACGCGCTGGCCGAGGCCCTCTCCCTCACCCTGCACCGTTCGCTGACCCACCACCGGGAACTCGTCGTCGCCCGCTACGAACTGGCCCTGGAGGCCACTCGCCGCCCCGAACTGCGCGCGCTCTACGACCGGGCCGGACAGCAGTTCCGCGAGGCGCTGGTGGCGATGCTGGCGGCAGCCGGGTCGGCGGCTCCCGAACGGCACGCGCTGAACATGATCGCCTGGAGCGACGGCGTCCTCTTCTCCTGCGTCGCCGGGCAGTGCCACGCGACGCCGCCGACCCGGCGGGAACTCCGCGCCGGCTTCCAGGAACTGCTCGCCGGGATGCTCGGCCGTAGCTGACACATGAGCCGACACGCCGCAGCTTCCGCTTCCGCTTCCGCAGCCACGGCCACGGCCACGGCCACGGCCACGGCTTCACGGCACAGTCGACACGTGGCGCCCCGCAGCCACAGCCGACGTCACCCCCCACCCGGTCATGCCCCCACCCGGTCACGGCCCCTCGGCCCCACTCCCTCGCGGCCCCCGATCTCCTCGCGGTCGCGATCCCGTTCGGTCGCGTCCCTACTCGGCCCCGACTCCGTCAGTCGCTCCCCTCGGCCCCAGAATCTCCTCAACCCCCCCTCGGCCCCAGCCCCCTCGATCACGCCCCCTCGCCCTCACCCCCCTCAGCCCCAACTGACACCGCGTCAACCCACCCCTGGAACCTTCACTCCTGCGGAGCCTTCACAAGAGCCGCCCCGATCGGCAGAGTTGGCCGGTGCTCCGTATTCCCGCAGCGGCGGTCCTCGTGATGACGACGGCGGTCGTCACCACCGGCTGTGTCACCGTCGCCCCCCGCCCGGCCCCCGAGAGCCTCCTGCCGCGCCCCGCGCTGCCCGCCCCCTCCGTCGAGCCCAACGGCCCGGAGGTCAGCCGGCCCCCTGCGCGCGAGCGGCGGACGACACCGCCCGGAGCCGCCGCGCAGCAGCCGGCGCCCGCGCGGCCTCCCGCGTCCGGAGCCCAGGCGCCGCGGCCCCAGCAACCGGAGCCCGCGGCGACGGGCAAGAAGAAGCGAACGGGCGTGGACGGGGACGTACGGGGCAAGCCCAAGGCCCCCGGATCCCGCCGGTACGGACCGCCGTGGCGGCGCGCCGAGAACCGCCGCCCGGCCGCCCCGGCCCCCGGCCTGTGCAAGCTCGCGCGCGAGTACGGGCGCTGGCAGGACCACGACCGGGCCGACACCCTCTGCCGCCACGTCTACGGCGACTGACACCCCGCGCCGCCTCACCCCATACCACCTCCCCCACCACCTGCCTCCCGCACCGCCTCACTCCCCGGCGCGCCCGGCGCCCCCTCCGCCGCCCGGGTCGCCCTCACCGTCCGTACCGCCCGGCCCGGCGATCCGGGCCCCGAGCCGTTCGATCGCCTGCCGCACACCCCGGCCGTACTCGTCATCGCCCAGCGCCGCCGCCGACTCCCGGGCCCGGTCGAGCTGGGCGCGGGCCTCGGCGGGCCGGTCCAGGGCGGCGTAGTCGGCGGCGAGGCGCAGATGGAGGGACGGCAGCAGGGCCGCCACCGCGGGCACGGACCCGCGCGCCGGAGGCTGCCGCTCCCGGTCCCGCCCCGCCGCCGGTGCGGCCTCGGCCTCCCGCGCCGTTTCGAGTGCGGTGAGGTCCCAGTCCAGTTCGTCGGCCGGGTCGTCCTGCGTGTCGGCGAGATAGTGCGCGAGGGTGCAGCGGTGGAACGGGTCACCGTCCGGCCCGACCTCGGCCCACAGCCGCGCGAGTCGGTTGCGCGCCTCTTCCCGGTCGCCGCCCCGGTGCAGCATGACCGCCTGCCCGATGCGGGTCAGGACGACGTCACCGCCGGCCTTCGCACGCTGATCGTCCACCGCCGCACCCTCCGGCCCTCGTCCGCCGCCACGCACGGCCTGCCTTCCCCGACGCTAACCGCCGCCCGGCCGTACCGCGCGGTGTGCGCGGCACGCCGCGGCTCCCCGGCTCAGCCCAGGTCGGGGATGCGCCAGTCGATCGGGGTGTGGCCCTGCGCGGCGACGGCCTCGTTTATCCGGGTGAAGGGCCGGGACCCGAAGAACTTCTTCGCGGACAGCGGGGAGGGGTGGGCGCCCTCCACGACCGCGTGCCGCTCCGTGTCGATCAGCGGGAGCTTCTTCTTCGCGTAATTGCCCCAGAGGACGAACACCGCCGGGTCCGGCCGGGAGACGACGGCCTTTATGACCGCGTCGGTGAACTTCTCCCAGCCCTTGCCCTTGTGGGAGTTGGCCTCACCGGCCCGCACGGTCAGCACCGCGTTCAGCAACAGGACGCCCTGCTGGGCCCAGGGCATCAAATACCCGTTGTCCGGCACCGGGTGGCCCAGCTCCTCCTTCATCTCCTTGTAGATGTTGCGCAGCGACGGCGGAGTCTTGACGCCGGGCCGCACGGAGAAGCACAGGCCGTGCCCCTGCCCCTCGCCGTGGTACGGGTCCTGCCCCAGGATCAGCACCTTCACCTGGTCGTACGGGGTCGCGTCGAGGGCCGCGAAGACCTCCTCGCGGGGCGGGTAGACCGGCCCCTCGGCCCGCTCCCGCTCGACGAACTCGGTGAGCTCCTTGAAGTACGGCTTCTCCAACTCCTCGCCGAGGACGCCGCGCCAGGACTCGGGCAGCATGTCGGTCATCACTGAGCAACCTCCGGTGTGCGATCCGTTCTCGGCAACGAACTTACCGGCGACCACTGACAACGCCCGCACGCCCGCCCACCGCCCGGCCCGCACCCGCTCAGGCCGTGTCGAGCCGCGCCCGCTGCACCGCGTCCAGTTGCAGGTCCAGCGCCGCCAGACACTCGTCCAACTGTGTCACCGAACTCACACCGAGGACGGGCACGACCGGCACCCGGCCGCCCATCAGCCAGGCCAGCACCACCTGGTTCACGGTGGCACCGGCCTCCGCCGCGACCTCGTGAAGGACCCGCAGCCGCGCCACCGTCCCCGGGTGGTCGTACCGCTCGGGCAAGGGCCGTTCCGGCCGCGCGTACCCACCGTGCATCAGGGTCGAATACCCGAGCAGTGTCAGGTCCTCGTGCGCGGCGGCGTAGTCGAGCAGTTCCTCGTCGGTCTCCCTCTGGAGGCCGGAGTCCGCGTCGTGCCGCGGCCGCAGGTAGGTGTGCCGCTGCTGTACTGCGCGGTAGCCGGGCAGGCCCCGCGCCCCGGCGAGGTACCGGGCCTCGGCGAGCCGCCACGTGGCGTGGTTGCTCGCCCCGAGGACGCCCACGGTGCCGTCCCGCACCAGGCCCGCGAGCGCTCCCACGGTCTCCTCCAGCGGCACGTCCCGGTCGTCGACGTGCGCGTAGTACAGGTCCACCCGGTCGGTGCCGAGGCGCCGCAGACTGCCGTCGACCCCGTCCCGTACGGCCTTCTCCCCCAGCCCCTCCCGGTTGGCGGGCCACTCGGGGCCACGCGACGGGTCGGGACGCGCTCCGACCTTCGTGGCCAGCACCGTACGGTCCCTGGCGCCCCTGCTGCGCAGCCAGCGCCCGAGCAGCAGCTCGCTCTCGTCACCGGTGGCGCCCGGCACCCAGCAGGCGTAGTTGTTCGCGGTGTCCACGAAGGTGCCGCCCGCCTCGGCGAAGCGGTCCAGGATGGCGAACGAGGCCGGTTCGCCGACGGTGGTGCCGAACGGCAGGGCCCCCAGGCACAGGGCGCTGACCTCGGGCCCCCGGCCGCCGTCGAGAGTGCGGTACCGCATGGCGGTCCCCTTCGCGAAGTCGCGTCACCGGCTCCGTCCCGGGCCGTGACAGGTGTGATGCCGGCCCCTTGCGGACCGGCACCACAGACCTTGCCTCTTGGAGTGCACGCGAGCGCAAGCCGCTACGCGGTCCCGCGCGTACGCCGCTCCTCAGACACCCGCGTTGAGGAACAGCCCGCCGTCCACCTGGAGCGTCTGCCCGGTGACCCAGCCCGCGGCGTCGGACAGCAGGAACGCCGCCGCGCCCCCGATGTCCTCCGGAACACCGAGGCGTCCCATCGGGTAGCCCGCCGCTGCCTCCTCCTCGCGGTTCTCGTACAGCGCGGCCGCGAACTTGGTCTTGATCACCGCTGGGGCGATGGAGTTGACCCGTACCACCGGCGCGAACTCGTGCGCGAGCTGGAACGTCAGGTTGATCATCGCGGCCTTGCTCATGCCGTACGCGCCGATGAAGGGCGAGGCGGAGACGCCGGCGATGGACGCGATGTTGACGATCGCGCCGCCGTTGTCCTTCTGCCACGCGTGCCAGGTGCGCTGCGCGAAGCCCAGCGCGGAGACGACGTTGGTCTCGAACACCTTGCGGGCGACGTTCAGGTCGAGGTCGGCGATCGGGCCGAACACCGGGTTCGTACCGGCGTTGTTGACGAGGTGGTCGACGCGGCCGAACGCCTCCATGGCGCGCTCGACGGCGACGCGCTGGTGGGCCTCGTCGTGCGCCTTGCCCGCGACACCGATGACCCGGTCGGCGCCCAGCGACTCGACGGCCTCCTTGAGGGCGTCCTCGTTGCGGCCGGTGATGCAGACCTTGTCACCGCGTGCCACGAGGGCCTTGGCGATGCCGTACCCGATGCCCCGGCTGGCGCCGGTCACCAGCGCCGCCTTGCCGGAGAGCTCGGGCAGCCGGTTGTCCTGTGCGGTCATGTTCCCTGCTTCCGGAGTCAGTTGAGCGGGCCGCCGGCCACGTACATGATCTGGCCGGAGACGAAGCCGGCCGCGTCGCCCGTGAAGAAGGCGATGGCGTTGGCGATGTCCTCCGGCTTGCCGACGCGCTGTACGGGGATCTGGGTGGCGGCCGCGGCCTGGAAGTCCTCGAAGCCCATGCCGACGCGCTCGGCGGTGGCGGCGGTCATGTCGGTGACGATGAATCCGGGCGCGACGGCGTTGGCGGTGACACCGAACTTGCCGAGCTCGATGGCGAGGGTCTTGGTGAAGCCCTGCAGGCCGGCCTTGGCAGCGGAGTAGTTGACCTGCCCGCGGTTGCCGAGCGCCGAGCTGGAGGAGAGGTTGACGATCCGGCCGAACTTGGCGTCGACCATGTGCTTCTGACAGGCACGCGACATCAGGAACGCACCCCGCAGATGCACGTTCATGACCGTGTCCCAGTCGCTCTCGCTCATCTTGAACAGCAGGTTGTCCCGGAGGACGCCCGCGTTGTTGACGAGGACGGTCGGCGCGCCCAGCTCCGCGGCGACCCGTGCGACCGCCGCCTCCACCTGCTCCGCGTCCGAGACGTCACAGCCCACGGCCAGCGCCCTGCCGCCGGCCGCGGTGATCTTCTCGACGGTGTCCTTGCAGGCCGCCTCGTCCAGGTCGAGGACGGCGACGGCGCGGCCCTCGGCGGCCAGACGTACGGCGGTGGCCGCGCCGATGCCGCGGGCCGCGCCCGTGACGACGGCTACGCGCTGCTCGGTGGTGGACATGCGGGGTTCTCCTCACCCTCGAAACCTCGACGAGCGGTCCGCCGCACCGCAACCACAGGTGAGCAACCGCTTAGTAGCTTCAGCAGGGCTGACGCTAGAAGCCCGGCCACCCCCTGTCAACGCCTTCCCGGCACGCCCTCGCACTTCAGGGCGGCTGCCGGACCCCGCACGGGCCGGCGGCCGCTCCCGCTCACCTCACCAGCAGGCCGAGCAGCCGCTCGGCCTCGACGGACGGGTCCGCGGTCAGCCCGGTGTGCACCGGGCCGGGCTGCACGACGGTGCTGCGCGGCGCGATCAGCCACCGGAAGCGCCGCCCCGCGTCGTCCCCCGCAGCCTGCCCGGCCCGCTCACCGCCCACGCAGATCCCCTCGACGGCACGCAGGGCCGCCTTGACGCCCTCGACGTCGACGGTCGCGTCCAGGGCCCGCAGCCGCCCCTCGTCCAGATGCGTACGCGCCTCGACGAAGCGCCGGGCGCGGCAGTACACCACCACCCCCGCGTTGATCATTTCGCCGCGTTCGACCCGGGGTACGACCTTGAGCAGGGCGTACTCGAACACGTCACGTCCGTTGTGCAGGCCGCTCACTTCACTGTCCTCCGCGGCAACTCGCTCGCCAGCCAGCCCGGTACCCGGGAGGGCCCGTCCGTCGTCCGTTCCCCGATGTCGATCCGCTCGCCGATCACCGGGGCGCGGCCCAGCAGCGCCCGCACATAGGCGCGGCGCAGGTCGTCCGGCGAGTCGAAGCCGGGCTCGTCCACCAGCCACTCGTCCGGCACCGCGGCGGCGACCTCGGTCAGCAGCTCCTCGGTGACACGCGGCGCCAGCTCGGCCGCCGCGGCCTCGATGTCCGGCCCGAAACTCGCCAGCACATGGTCGGAGGCGTCGTACGACTTGGCCGCCGACTTCTCGGCGGTGGGCCAGTTGTGCTGCCAGATCATCGTGGCGCCGTGGTCGATCAGCCACAGCTCACCATGCCAGACCAGCAGGTTCGGGTTGCGCCACGAGCGGTCCACGTTGTTGATCAGCGCGTCGAACCACACGACCCGGCCCGCCTCGCGCGCGGACACCTCGAAGGCCAGCGGATCGAACCCGAGCGACCCCGGCAGATAGTCCATCCCGAGGTTCAGCCCGCCACTGGCCTTCAGCAGCCCCTGCACCTCCTGGTCGGGCTCGCTCAGCCCGATCACCGGATCGAGCCACATCCGCACCAGCTCAGGCACCCGCAACCCCAGCCGCCGCCCCAGCTCCCCACAGATGACCTCGGCGACCAGAGTCTTACGCCCCTGCCCCGCCCCGGTGAACTTCATGACATACGTACCGAGATCGTCACCCTCGACGATCCCCGGAAGCGACCCACCCTCACGCAAGGGCGTGACATAGCGGGTCGCAGTGACTTCGGACAACATGCGGATCAGGCTACTTCCTGGGCTTCGTCGCAGGTCAGCGACGTGCGGTCGATTGGGTCCACAGATAATGATGCAAGCATACCGATACGACCGCATCGAATCCCGCCCCGGTCACCCCCTTCGCCCGAAAGCCCACCGGAGGACCTTGGGGAGAATTTGGGAAGTTTCAACTTTCAACCACAGTGTCCACCGGATCACCGAGCAACCCATCGATGGCCCGACGCCCTCGCCCCCCGGCCTCCGGCATGGAGTGAGCATAGTGACTGAGCGTGATCACCGAGGACGAGTGGCCCAGCCACCTGGCCAAGGTCACCACCGACTCGCCGGCTTCAAGGACCAGCGACGCGTACGTATGTCGCAGCACATGAAAACCGTCCCGGTGCGCGGCCTTCCACTACCACGGCTTCGCGCCCGCAGGCCACGGAGGGATGATTCCAACGCGAGCCAGCGCAGGCTTCCAGATGTAGGTGTTGTACGTGTTCACCGCGACGGCATTGCCGAACCTGGTCGTGAGCAGCAGCACCTTCCTCGTCGGCTTACCGGGCTCACCCCGTGGCAGCTCCACCTCCACCGCCGGGTACTTCTCGGAGTGCTCCCTCAACTCGCGGGCGACGGATACAGGCATATCTGCGACACGCGTCTTACCGCCCTTCGGGAGAGTGAAGTAGAGGCGTCCACAAAATGCCTGAACCTGCCTCCTCACATAGATGACACCTTTTTCATAGTCGATGTCATCTGGGCTCAGCCCGAAGACTTCGCCCTGCCGCAGACCACACCCCACGCCGAGAACCACCGTTATCCGGTAGCGATCGCTTATGCTGTCCCGCATCTGGCGAGCCGTCTCCGGGGGCCATGCTTCACGTCTCCCTTCGTCAGCTTTGGGCCAGCGAACCGATTTTGCCCGCATGGGGTTGCGGATCAATCGCTTGTCATCGATGGCCGTCTCGAAGATGTTGGACAGAGCCCCGAGGATGGCTCGCGCGTACTGTGGCGAGCAGGATTTCTCCAGATCGGCAATATAGGCGCGTAGTCGAGCAGCGGTGACGTCCCTCAGCGGAACTTGGCCCAGGTGTGGAAGGACGTGAAGCAACACCTTGCGGCTCTGGTTCTGCCTGGTCTTGATGGAGCCAGACATGCCGGGGAACCAGAAGCACTGTACATAATCCGCAAGGAGAAACGATCCGTCACGGGGGTCAACAAACTCTCCGCGCTCTTGATCGGCGCTGGACCGTCGAAGCCATGCCTTCGCGCACTCCAGCGTTTCGAACGACCTGCCCCGCACACCCGGAACCCCTGAAACCCTGTAGCGAGATCCCTTGCCGTAACGACTGGTGCGCTCCCGCTTACCGGTAACAGGGTCTTTCTTTTTCTTGATCCAGCGGCCTTCTACGTACCCAGCCAATAAAAACTTTCCTCGATTCGATCGGCGAAGAAGTCAGCGTCAATGAGCTTCTTCGAGGTGGCCACCGATCGGGTGATGAGCCGTGAAGCGCAACGAGCGAGGCCCCTGGGCTGTTGATCGAGATGTCTGACGTCTCCATCACGCTGCTCGGGGGCCTCGTTGGCCATCCATCCTGCCGCACTCGACCTGCCGCACGCACTCGTGGAGTGGGTCACCATGCTCATCGTCACCCGTGAGGGCGACCGGCGCTGCAAGCTCCGCCCGTCCCAGCGCGCGATGACGGCACTGGTGTACCTGCGTGAACACACCACTCTGGCAAAGATCGCCGCCGGATTCGGGGTCAGCGAGTCCACCGCCCACGCCTACACCAGCGCGGTTGTCGACCTGCTCGCCGCACGTGCCCCGGGCCTACTGAAGACGCCACGCGACCACGAACCCGACTTCGTCCTGCTCGACGGCACCCTCGCCGAGTGCGACCGGGTCGGCGACGGCCGGGCCGACTACTCCCACAAACACCGGCGCCACGGCGTGAACGTACAGGTGGTTACCGATCCCGGTGGCAGGCTGCTGTGGCTCTCGCCCGCCCTGCCGGGCCGCACCCACGACCTGGCCGCCGCCCGGACCCACCGAATCATTCGGATCTGCGAGCGCCAGGGCGTTCCCATCGTGGCCGATCTCGACTACCAGGGCGCCGGCCCTTGGCTGACCACAGGCATCAAACGCAGGCCCCTGCAAGAACTCACCCCCACCGACAAGACACGCAACCGGGCCCTGGCTGCGACACGGGCACCCGCCGAACGCGGCGTCGCCCGCCTCAAGTCCTGGCGCATCTTCCGCAGGTCCCGCTGCAGCCCCAACCGCATGACGTCAATCGCCAAGGCCATCCTCACCCTGGAGCTGCAACGCTGAAGAAGCTCAGTGGTCCGGGGCCTGGTCCAGAGCGCGTCTTCGGCGGCGCCGATATCGTCGTAGGCGGTCGTCATTGTGGCGGTCCTCCTCTGAGGGTGCGGGTTCATCCTGCCGGGTCGGCACCCAACCCGGCTGCTAGCGACGGATGTTCACGCCCGAACCGCTACGGTGCATGGTCATGAAGCCGTTCGTATTCCAGCATGCCCAGGCCGCGTGGCCCGAGGGCGAGAGTCTGCTTCACGTGTACATCACCCCGCGGGATCAAGATCGGGAGCTGGCCGCGCTCGTCAACCGAGGACGAGCGGTACTGCGGGACTTTCCGATCACGTGCGTGGAAGGCGACTGGCTGCACGACACGCTCGATCAGGTCACGGACCTCTACGCCGCCTTCATCCCGCAGCACGAGCGTGCCGAACTCGACGCCGCCCTCATGGACCAGCTCGCCCACATCGAGCCCTTCGAAGTCCTGGTGGGCCCGATGCTCTCGTATCATTCCGGCGTGATCGCCGATCTCCATCCGGACGAGCAGGTGGCCCGTCTCCACGAGGTCGTCCGCAAGACGATCCGCTCCGTACGCGGTGACGACGCGGTGCGCCACCGCTGGTCATCCCCGCACCTCACGCTCGCTTATGCGCACGGCGACGCCGAGTCCGACCAGGCTCAACGGCTACTGCGGCAAGTGCGGCCCCGCCACGCGCCGCTGCACATCGACGCCGTACATCTGGTCGACGTCACCGCCAACAGCACAGCCAAAACCATCTCCTGGGATCACATCGCCACCATCCCCCTGGGCTCGCCTTCCTGAACACATCACACGCCCAACTGCCCCGACCTCGGCGGGAGCCGCATGGACAATGAGAATGCCACGAAGCTGGCGGTGTTCTCGATGCCGACAACGCCCCGCCGGCGATCATTGAGCGCCGTGGTGATCCGGCCTTCGTGATGCGACCGCCGTCGAGCTGCGTTGCGGGCACGGCACTCCGCCTAGTGCTGTGGTCGGAAAGGTTCGCCGGGTTTGGTCGTGCCGATGGTGCCCGCACCAGTTGGGTCCCTGATCTGCCACCGGCGCATCGTCCGCTGAGGAGAAACGTCCAACAGCGGGTACAGTCCCGGCGAGCCCATCGGGGCCGGGGGGGCAGGTTGAACAGCTCAATCAGCCAGATCGCGATCGCGGTTCTGGGCATTGGCGGCACGCTCGCAGCCGCCGTGATCACACAGCGCGGTGCCGACCGTGCCAGGGTCCGCGAGCTGGAACACAACAGGCAACTCCAACAAGATGAACGCGAGTACGCCACGCGCCAGGCCCAGCTCGAGGCACGGCGCACGTGCTATGCCACTCTCAGCGCGGGTACTCGCGACCTGGCCAACGTGATGACGAAGGTCCTTCACGCCTTGGAACGAGGTGAGGTGCCCGAGGAGCTGCGGTCAGACCTGGACCGGGCACGCCGTGAGCACCGCCTGCGTCACGCCGAGGCCCAGATGGTGCTGCCCGACACCGTGGCGGAGGCGGCCAGCACGGCAAACCGTCATCTTGGCGATCTCTATGGCCTGCTGATGCGACTCGATGGAGGCGCTACCCAGCAGGGAGAGAACCTGGAAGCCGCCTGGGAGAGCATGGACCAGCTATGGGACCCCTTGTGGAGATTGCGCCACGTCATGCGTGTCGACCTCAGGATCACGGCACCCGACCAGGACCTTTAGGGGCCCATACACATCACCCAGTTCACCAACCAAGACATCGTCTAAGGAGACGCCACGTCGACGGTCCGTCTCTCCCATCGTGATCGGAGAGACAGAACCAAGGCGTTTTCCTTCAGAGCATCGGTCCGCCCCGTCGAGCGGTACATGGCTGTCGCCTGGCAGCGCGCGAAGGGCGGGGACTGGATGGGGTACGCCGCTGACGTTGCCGCCCGGGTCGCCATCCGCGGCGGCTCACAGGCGAAGGACACCCGCGGCACTCAGCCGAGCGGGACCTCTTCGACGACGTCCCAGGTGTAGTAGCCGCGGTCAGGGTGCTGGTACTGGTTGACGAGGTGGACGCGGTCGATCGTGACATCCACGCGTGGGGGCCGCAGCGCCCGCAGCGCGCGGTTAAGGTCGCGGTCCGGGAAGTCGGCACGTGCATACGCTACCGATGTGTGTGCCCAGAATTCGGCCTCCCTGGCACGGAGGGAAATTCCGGGCACCTCCTCCATGGCTGTGCGAACGTGGTCGTTGAGCGCGGCCATCCCGTCTTCCGGGCAGACCACGACGGTCACGGCAGTGAGCTTTTTCCGACCTCAGGTTGAGGCGTGACGAGGGGCGGGGAGGGTCTTCATGGTGGCGGTGACCCGGTTGGTGCTACAGCGGAGTTTCCGCGGGAGGCGCCAGTCCTTCAGGGTGGTCATGGCTTGCTCGCCGAGGCGGCGGATCCTGGCGTGGGTGCTGTTGTGCCGACGTTGCCGCAGCTTGAGATGCAGGCTGTGGAAGGGCACCGGGGTGATGCCGTCGCCGCCTTGATACGCCTTGTCCGCCCAGCACTTCTTTTCCGCGTCGCGGGGTGTAGTCGCCGGCAGTCCCCATGTCGTGGCGAGCGCCGGGAACGGTGGGTGAGGCCCACAGCAGTCGACCGGCCGCATCGGCGATGACCTGCCACTCCGGGCCGGGCTCGTCGGACATGGCGGCGCCGGCCCGGCTGAGAGCTACCGCGGAGCTGCGCATCGACCGGTGACCGGTCGGTGCGGACCCGGTCTACCGGTTCGCGGCTTCGCGGGAGGCGATCCGGTTCGTGCGACCGACCGCGCGGCCCACCGTGTTGCGCACCGCGAGGCCCGGCCGGGTGCGGGGCACCATGAGCCTGGAGAGCAGGCCGACGCGTCGCTGCCGCGGGCCTATCTCACGGCGGAGCCGCGACTCGTAGGCGGCGAAGGCGCGGGCGTGATCACCGGGATGGGCGGCGAGCTCTTCTGCGAGGGCGTACGCGCCCGCCATCGCCATGCTGGACCCGTCACCCAGCAGGGCCGTCGCCGCCGCCGCGTCCCCGAGCAGGACGACCCGTCCGCGGGACCACGAGGGCATCCGGAGGGTGGCCAGGGGGTCGAAGAACGGAGCCGGGTGGTCGAGGAAGGCTGCCACGAGTTCCGGTGCCCGCCACCGCACGCCGGCGTAGGCGTCGGCCACGGTCTGCTTGTGAAGGGCGATGTTCTTGCGGTCGTGGGGCGCCGGCTGTGCGGCCCGGAAGGTGAAGATCGCGAGCGGGGTGGTCCGCGAGGGGTGGAGGACCAGCATCCGGTTCGGCACGGTCAGCATCGTCATCTCACTCGGGTCCTCGATGGCGTCGGGTTCCAGCGGGACGGTCGCGCCGTACAGGCCCAGGTCGCTCGCGAACTGCCGCTCGGGGCCGAATACCAGGCGCCGTACGGTGGAGTGCATTCCGTCGGCACCGACTACCAAGTCGAAGCGCCGTGGCGTGGACCGCCGGAAGGTGACGTCCACCCCGCCTTCATCCTGGTCGAGAGCGGTGACCGTGTCGTCGAACAAGAACTCGGCCTCGGTCTGCGCCGACCGGTGGAGCACCTCGGACAGGTCGGCTCGGGTCACCTCGGCCGTCGGCGCCTTGTCCGAGGTGAGCGGGAGTTGCAGGATTCGCCTGCCGCCGGGGTCGAGCAGGGTCAGCGACCGATTGCGGGTGGCGAGCTCGCGGAGCTGCGGGAGGATGCCCATGCGCTCGGCGACCGGGATCGCGGGCCCCTTCACGACGATCGCGCTACCACCGGAGCGCAGTTGCCGGGCGTGTTCGACGACCGTCGGCCGGTATCCATTCCGGGAGAGCCAGTATGCGAGTGCGGGCCCTGCGATTCCGGCACCGACTATCAGCACCTCGGGCTTCTTCATGACGATGACCTCTCGGAATGTCGATGACCAGGTCCCCGGCGAGTGCCGGGCCGGGGCTGAGGGAGTGGCGGCACGGGGCGGCGCAACCGGACCAAGGTACGATCAATTTCGTACCTCAGGGAAGCACGCCCTTCAGGTACGATGCAAGTCGTACTTGAAGGAGGTGCCGCGTGGCCGGGAGGAACCTGGACGGCCCGGAGGCCGATGCGCTCGATCTGGGTGCGGTGTTCCGTGCCCTCGCCGACGAGCACCGTCGTTCGGTGATGACGGAGTTGGCCACCGACCGCAGCGACAGCGAGCGGGGCTGCAACTCGTTCGATCTTCCGATCTCGAAGCAGACCCAGACCCACCACTTCCGGGTCCTGCGCGAGGCAGGTCTCATTGACGAGATCGACTACGGCAACCGCAAGGGCATCCGACTACGACGCGCGGACATCGAGAAGAGATTCCCCGGGCTCCTCGCGCTCCTGGGAGCAGGGCCCCCGGCCGATACCGCTCCTCGCTGAGCACAGATGAGCACACCAAAAGGGAGTCCGATTCGGCCCTGAGCCGCGAGCTCGACCGAATCCAGCTCGCTCCCGGCTCGCAGGTAGCCGGACACGACGCGGGCACGAAGGGGACCGGTGTCGCTTCGACCACCGTCCCGCGCTCGTGCTCGGCGCCGAGCACTTCCGCGCGCGCTCCCTCACGCCAGCACCCACCGAGGTTTCCTCAACCTGCGTGCGGAGCGGCGCCACTGGGGTGAGGACGGAGTCCGGGCGCAGAAAAGCTCCTGGTAGACGGGTGGGTGTCGAGTCCAAGCCATCCTGCCAGGAGCTTCCGCATGCTCGTCTACCCAGCCGGGGTCGATCTGTCCACCTCCGCTCTGCGCTTCCTCGCCCGCGAGCCGACCGCACGTCGTCTTGCGCAAGGGACACGATGGCGCCGGCTGGCCGCCGGACGGCAGGCGCTGCTCGTGCTGGCTCATCTGCGATGCGGCCATACCCCCCAGCCTCCGGCCGGGGTACCCCCAACGCCCGGCTCGCCGCCGGATTCGGCGTGGGCACCACCAACGCCTACCGGTACATCGCCGAGGCCGTCGACATCCTGGCCGCTCTGGCTCCAACCCTCACCGAGGCGGTGAGGACAGCCTCCGGCAAGGCGTTCGTGATCCTGGACGGCACGCTGCTGTCGACCGACCGGATCGCCGCCGACCGACCCTTCTACTCCGGGAAACACAAGAAGCACGGCATGAACGTGCAGGTGATCGCCGATCCGGCGGGACGGTTACTGTGGGCGTCGCCCGCGCTGCCGGGATCCGTCCACGACATCAAGGCCGCGCGAACCCACGGCATCATCGGCGCCCTGGCGGGAGCTGGGGTGGAATGCTGGGCCGACAAGGACTACCGGGGCGCCGGCGGCACCGTGCGAGTTCCCTGCTGGGGGCGCTGGAAGACTCTCTCCCCTGGCCAGCGGGCCGTCAACTGCTCACACGCGAAGATCCGCGCAGGCGTCGAACAGGCCATGGCCACCCTCAAAACCTGGCGGCTCATGCGCAAACGGCGATGCTCTACCAGCCGTATCACCAGCCTCGTCCAGGCCGTCCTCACCCTGCACCTGGCATGCTCAAACTGAGGTTGGAAAAGGATCACTGTCCGATGAGTCGTGGGACCAGTCCAACGCTTGCATCGTTCCGGCTGGTATGGGGCGGGGCGCTATCGGATCAGGAGTGGGCTCGGCTGGAGCCGCACTTGCCGAAGCACGTCGGACGAGGAGGGCGCTGGAGGAGTCATCGCAAGGTGATCAACGGCATTCTCTTCCGGCAGCGGACCAGTGTCCCCTGCCGTGATCTGCCAGCACGGTCCGGGAAGTGGAAGACAGTGCACGACAGGCATCGCAGATGGTCAGCCCACGGGACGTGGAAAGGAACCCTGCGAGCCGTCCAGGCCGATGCCGACGCTGAAGACCGGATCGACTGGAGCAGGGTGAGCGTCGACTCGGCCTCCAGTCGTGCCCATCAGCACGCCACAGGCGCCCGTACCGCCGCACCGTGTATCCCTGAACGACGTAGCCAACCCGTTCAACACGATCCGGATGAAGCTCTGGGCCGCTCGCGCGGTGGGCTGACTTGCAAGATCCATGTGGCTGGTGAGGGCGGCCGCCGTCCGCTCGCGTTCGTCATTACACCAGGCCAGTGGGGCAATGCTCAGCAGTTGATTCCGGTCCTCGAACGCATCCGTGTTCCACGTCCGGCTGGCGGTCAGACGCAAACGCGCCCCGATCACCTGGGCGGCGACAAAGCGTACTCGTCCCGCCGGAACAGCCGGTATCTGCGGCGTCGTCAGGTCAAGCGCACGATTCCTGAGCGCAAGGACCAGCGGGCCAACCGCCGACGCCGCGGTAGTGCGGGCGGTCGGCCCGTAGGATTCGACAAGGCGGTCTACGAACGCCGCGATGAAGTCGAGCGAACGGTCAATGCGCTCAAGGGCTTCCCTGCCGTGGCAACCCGCTTCGACAAGCGGGCGTACGGCTTCTACGGCACCGTGACCGTGGCCGCCATTCGACTCTGGCTCCGCTCATGACCCGCTGGCCAGCCCTTAGGAGGGCGGACCGCAGCCTGGCCCCCACGGCACAGGAGGTCGACCGCCCCGGCGACGGGGTGTTGCGCGTCGGCCTGTGAGCCGGCACATACGGTACGGGTGAGCAGATGCAGGCCCGTTCGCTGAAGCGACGGGCTCGGCCCCGCTCACGCGCGGGGCCGAGCGACATGACTGTCGCTGCTCGCCCGGGAATCGGAATACCCCGCCACGGTCACCCGGTCCCCGGGCGGTTACAGGCGGCAGGAAGCTCACTGCCACGTCTGTACGGTGAGCACGCTGGCCGTCCGCGCACACGCCCTGTCCCTCACCACTGGCCTACCCCGCCGCGCACCATGACCCGCGGGCCTGAACAGCGGCGAGCCGGTGCCGTCGGCGTCAGTCCCACCAGAGCACGACGAGAAGCTGCCGTTGGGATGCACCACGGTAGAACTCGCGCATGGCGTTGAAGTGCTCCAGCAGGTACTTCTTGGGGCCGCCGACGATTTTGTCCGCGCCGTTGCCGATCAAGGAGGCGGCCTCTGCCTCGTCTGCGGGCAAGGCGGCCAGGAGAGCCGGAAAGTCGATCTGCCCGAGCAGTTCCGCGGCGCGGGCCACTTGAGCCGCGGAGAGGACCGTGGGGTCTGGCCCGAAGGGTCCAATGGCATGCGGATGCGTGTTAAGGAAGGCGAGGTCGATGGCGGTGTCACCGTCGAGAGCCTGTCGGAGAGCATTGCGATGGACGTCATCGAGACCTCCCAGCTCACAGACCCGTACGAGCAGGAACGGGGCCCAGTCCAGGTCGAGGACGTCCGCCGACGGTGGATCCCAGAGGGGATCTCCGTCCGCCGATGCGTCGGCTGCCTGGCGGCAGGAGGCGAGATACTCCCCCGATATGCGGGCAAGCTGCCGAGTGACGGCCATGATGACAGTATCGCGCAGGCGCCCAGGCGCTGAGGTTGGCGCGCAGCGTCTGGCAAGGGGGCACGGGCACCACGAAGTCGGCGCCCGACGCGGCCTTCGCCGGATCGGTCGTCGCCGTGATCCCCGTCGGGAGTTCGACGCCTGGGAAGTACTCCGGGTTGGCCGGTGGTGTTATGGCGTTGACCAGCTCGAAGCGTCACCCCCAGAGGGAGACCTCGCATCCCGCGTCGGCCAGGACCACGGCGAACGCCGAGCCCCAGGAGCCGGCGCCGGACACGGCGAATCGGGTCGTCACCGACCGGCCTCCCTCTGATCACACTGCTGGTACGACGTGCACGTCGGCGGCCCCGCGTAGTCACTGCGGCCTGGCCGGTACCGGTACACGAAAGAGCCGTATGCGACTGGAGACGTTCAGTGAAACCCCGCCATCTTGAAGGCGCAGGCCATCGGGACGGTGTGATCGTTGGCGAGAATGCTCGTACTGGTCGCGGGCGGCAGTCTGCGCCCTCGATCGTCCGTCAGCGTGCGAGCTCGAGGCTGGAGAGGACGAGCAGGGCGCGAGGTCGGTGGCGGGGCTTCCATGAACGAATGAAATATCGACACGCCACTCCGTCAGACGCGTGACCAGTTACAGCAGTTCAGCTCGTCTCTTCGCGGACGTCCTTTCCCTGCTCGGCAAAAGCCTTGAAATCCTGCATGTGCTGTAGCGACTGCTTGCGGAAGGCGCCGGGCATCAGAAGTCCCACCAGTCTCATCGTCAAGCTGCCGAATCGGTATTCGTTCTCGCTCTCCCAGAGCGTCGTTTGCGGGCCGGCATCGGTCAGTCGCTCGCGTGCGGCGCTCCACATGCGCTCGCCGACGATCTCACGGTCATAGTGAACGACGCTCGTTTTCGGGATCTCGTGCAGGTCTGCCGGTTCCCGGCGTGTAATGGTCTCGGTGCACTCGACCTTCCGCTGGCCCACCTGCAGCACAACCCGCGACTTGGTGCCGAGCTGCCCGTGCTCACCGCTCAGCGGCTCGTGCAGCACCAGGCCCCGCAGCCATTTCGGCAGGTGCGCCGGGTCGGCGAGCAGTTGGACCACTTTCTCCCGTGGCAGGGCAACCTCGATGGAGACGGTGTACTTCATGGGGCGCATCGTCCTTTCCCTTCCAGGTGTGGGGCAATGCTGTTGTCCTTGTTCGTCGTGCTCCTCGACAGAGGGGCACTGCATTCTGTGTCAGTAACGGGCAGACGTGTGATCTGCGGTTGGGTTCTAGAGGTTGCGTTCCACTGTGCCATCTCGGTACACGTTGAAGTCCCGTCACCTAGAAGGCGGAGCTTCAGTGGTACGTGCTTCCCGCGCCCAGTGGTGCGTAAGCGGCACAGCGTGGGCGTCTGGGGGCCGCGAGGGGCACCTGGGTCCGCGTCGAGCTTCGCCCAGCACCCAGGTGCGCGGGCAGGAGTGCGACGGCATCGAGGCCGCCGCGTTCCGTGGGGTAGCCGTGCCCAGCGGTTCTCGCCAGATGGGACGGCCGCAGTATTTCCGCTGCCGTCAGCCGCAGGGGCATCGCATTCGCCGGTCCCATGGCCATGTGCGGCGGGCTGCTGGCTCTCGTCGTCGCGCGGTAGGCACTCGGTACGGGCCGGGGCCCAAAGCGATCGTTGGTTACGGCTTTCGGGCCAGTGCGCAGGAGATCATCTGGTCCCACACCGTCAGTCCGGGCCCCGTCCACGCCGGCTGTGGCGTCCTCGTCGGCCGGTGCGGGTGCCGGACGCCACAGTGGGCAGTTCACCAGCCCAGATTCGAGCAGTTCTCGGGTGCCGAACCGGTGAGCGATCTCCTCGTCGGTGCGCCAGCCGCCGCGGCCGAAGGTGGCCTGCACCTTCTGTTCCGCGTTGCGGGTCGCCTCGCTCTCGCCACGGCGCAAGTGCGAGAAGCAGACCTGGGTTCGCCTGCCGGAACGGCTGCTGCCGCGGGGACATCCGCCCGGACGGCAGCGCACGGCCAAGACCGTCGGCGGGAGCGGTCATCGGGCCCCTGCCGCACGAACGCGTGGGCGGGCAGCGAACACCCGGCTGGCACACAGCGTGGCCGACCGGGCGGATTGCAGGGGAAATGTCATGGTGAGGCCGTCAGTTGCCGTGGGCTTTCGGGTGCGTTGCACCGGGAGCCCGCCGCCGGGCTCGCACCGGTCTGATCCTGACGGCGATACGTGGGCTCTCAGTCGACGTGTCACGGGCCGCCGGAGGACTCTGACATACATACTCCGGCGGCCCCGACGCGTCGGATGAACCGGGGGCGCGGGATGCACGTTGTGCTGCCGGTACCGGGCAAGGGTGGCCGGCTCCGACGCCTCCTGTACGCGCTGCTGGCCGACCGGGACTCAGATGCCGTGCTTCAGCGGACAGCGCGTCGAGGGTCCACTTCAGTGGCCCGGCCTCGTCCGCCGCGGCACGGTCGCCGCCCGCCTGCACCGTCAGCCGGCCCGGTGCAGACTCTTGGACCAGGCCGGTGATCCGGGAGCGTTCCGCCTCGCAGATCCGTCTCCTGCGGCCCTGGCCACCCAGGTCTTCCAGCCCGTCCAGGCCCAGACGGTTGAAGCGGTGCAGCCACCGGCGAACCGTCTTGGGACTGCGCCTCAACTCGTCCGCGATGGCAGGCACTCGCTGTCCGAACCAGCTCAACCATCCGTGCCCGTACCACCAGATCACGAGGCGCCTTGCGCGCTCGCGCCAGCCGATGCACGAACTGTTCCTCGTTCTCGTCACGGCTCGGCCGCGCCCGTAACACCACCGACCAGCACCCCCGCCCCGAGCAGCCAAACCACCCCGCCACCGGGTCATATACCGAGTGAAAGAGTAATTCAGCACCAGCCCCTGTTCCATCGATATCTCGGATGGACCTCATTGGGGCCGTGGGTGAGCCGGGGGCGAGGACGCGGGGACGGTGATCCGCCCGGCCGTCTCGCGGAGCCAGATGTGGGCGGCGTCGTGCGTGTGCACGGGATGCCACCACAGGGCCTCCTGGACGGGTACGGCTTCGTAGGGGCACTCCATGACGCGTACGGGAGCCATGCCACGCAGCCGGTCGGCGAGGAGTTCCTGGATGAGGGCGATGCGGCGGGTTCCGGCGACGAGCCAGGGCAGCGCCTGGAAGCTGTCGACGGAAACCTCCGTCCTGGGTTCGATGCCCAGCATGCCGAGCTGCCGGGCCGCGGGCGCGTCGTAGGTGCGCTGGTAGGTCACCCACGGCAGGCGGCGCAGGTCGTCGAGCGTGAGGCGTTCGCCCACGTCGGGATGGTCGTCGGAGACGAGGAAGACCCAGCGGTCGCGGTACAGCTCGACCGTGGGGAAGCCACTGATGACGCCGTGCGGCATGAGCAGCCCGTCGGCTGTGCTCAGCAGCGTCCCGGTGTTCTCGGTGACGTCCGTGGACGTCTGCTGGAAGCGCAGCCGGATGCCCGGGGCCTCGGCGTGGACCGTGCGGGCCAGCTCGGCGCCGAAGACCGCCACGGCGTAGTCGGAGGCGATGAGGGTGAACGTGTGGGTTTCCTGGGCCGGATCGAAGTCGGCCTGACTGGTGAAGACGCGTTCCAGCAGATCGCAGGCGGTGGCGGTGCGGTCGAGGAGAACCTGCCCCAGGGCGGTCAGTTCGTACCGGTTGCCGACGCGGGAGAGCAGGTCGTCGTCGAAGTGACGGCGCAGCCGGGCCAGGGCGGCGCTCATGGCGGGCTGGCTCAGCCCGATGCGCTGCCCGGCGCGCGTGACGCTGCGCTCCTCGAGGAGGGCTCTCAGGGCAATGACGAGGTTGAGGTCCAGGCTGGCCAGGTTCATGGTGCTTCCTCGGGTGCGATGGCAGCAGCTTCATTCGCCGCATGGATGGAAGGCATCCAGAGAATCGATTTCCCTTATCCGTGGTGCTCGGGCCAGATTAGTTCCCATCGCAATCGGGAGGACAACGTCGTGAAACCCGCAGCATCTTCCGCCCTCTTCTCCGGGCCTTTCGCCCTCGGCACGTTCTCCGTCCGTGGATCCGGCATCCCTGCCTACCCGGGCCTGGTGGCGCCCGAGGGTGAGGTGCTCGACCTGCGCGCGGCGCTGGATGACCCGGACCTGACCGTAGTCACGCTCTTGGAGCGCTGGGACACCCTGCTGCCGCGTCTGCGTGATCTCGCCGCCTTCCGGGCAGGGGGCCGGCGACCGCTGGACGAGTTGAACGTGCACGCTCCGGTCGAGCCGCGCCAGGTCTTCCAGTCCGGCGCCAACTACCGGCAGCACGTCATCGATCTGGAGTTGGCGCACCGTTCGCCCGACGACCCGCGCACGGAGGGCGAGGCACGGGCGGAGATCGCGGAGATCATGGACCGGCGTGCCGCGGAGGACCTGCCGTACGTGTTCACCGGGCTGCCCAGCGCGATCACCGGTCCGTACGACGACGTGGTCCTGCCCGACTGGTGTGAGAAGCCGGACTGGGAACTGGAGCTGGCCGTGGTCATCGGCAAGCCGGCCCACCGGGTGCCGGTCGAGGAGGCCCTGTCGTACGTGGCGGGTTACACCATCGCCAACGACCTGACCGACCGCGCCTGCGTCTTCCGCCGGGACATGCCCGCCATCGGCACCGACTGGCTGCGTTCCAAGAACGCGCCCGGCTTCACCCCGCTCGGCCCCTACCTGGTCCCGGCCGAGTTCCTCGCCGACCCGTCCGACCTCCAGGTCACGCTGAAGCTGAACGGCGAGACCATGCAGGACGAGTCCACCAAGGACATGATCTTCGATGTCGCGCGCCTGATTTCGTACGCCTCCCAGACGGCTCGACTCCTGCCCGGCGACCTGGTGCTGACGGGCAGCCCGGCCGGCAACGGCATGCACTGGGGCCGGCTGCTGCGCGACGGTGACGTCATGGAAGGCTCGATCACCGCGCTCGGCGCCCAGCGCACGCGCTGTATCGCGGAGCAGGCATGAACCTCGACCATTCGGATCCAGAGGGCGCGATAGCCGAGGCCGCCAAGGCGTGCTCGAACTGGGGGCGTTGGGGCGCGGACGACGTGCTCGGCACGCTCAACTTCCTGGATGCCGCCAAGCGGCGCGAGGGCGCTGCGCTCGTACGCAGGGGTGTGAGCTTCTCTCTTTCGCAGAGCTTCGACATGAACGGCCCGCAGAAGGGCTGGCGCAGGCGTACCAACCCGGTCCACACCATGCTGGACACCGGAACCGACGCGGCCCTGGGCAACCAGGGCTTCCCGCACGGCATCGGCGGCGCCGACGACGTGATCGCCATGCCCCTGCAGTGCTCCACCCAGTGGGACGGGCTCGGGCACATCTTCGACCACGGCCAGGCGTGGAACGACCGGGACGCTGCCGAGACCGTCACATCCGACGGCGACCGGGTCACCGGCATCGAGCACATGGCCCCGCACGTCGCCGGGCGCGGCGTACTCCTCGACGTCGGCCGGGTCATCGGCGAGAACGGCGAACTGCCCGACGGCTTCGCCATCACCGAGGAGCACCTCACCGCCACGGCCGCGGCGCACGGCGTCACCGTCGGCCGCGGCGACATCGTCGTCGTACGCACCGGCCAGCTCGCCCGCACCAGGCGCGACGGGTGGGGTGACTACGCGGGAGGACCGGCGCCCGGCCTCTCGTTCACCACCGCGGGCTGGCTGCACGGCAGCGAAATCGCCGCGATCGCCACCGACACCTGGGGCTTCGAGGTCCGGCCAGGCGAGTTCGACCACGCCTTCCAGCCGCTGCACCAGGTCGCCATCCCCCACATCGGCCTGCTCATCGGCGAGATGTGGGACCCGGACGCGCTCGCCGAGGACTGCGCGGACGACGGGGCGTACGAGTTCTGGCTCACCGCCGCGCCCCTGCCCATCACCGGAGCCGTCGGCTCCCCGGTCAACCCGATCGCCGTGAAGTAGCCCGAAACGTGCCAGGTGCGGCGCGTCCCGGACAGCCGTACCGCACCTGGTCCTTGACAGCACTGAGCCGGCCTCCAGTCGCCGCCCGAGGACCCGCGGCCCCCTCACACGGGAGGAACCCCGAACATGACCCACACCCGTACCGTCCTGGTAGTCGGCGGAGGCACCGCAGGCAGCGCACTCGCCGTCCTGCTCCGCAGAGCCGGTGTCGCCGTCGACCTCGTCGAGGCCAAGGCCGACTGGAACGTCACGACAGGCTCCGGCATCACCCTTCAGGGCAACGCCCTGCGCGTCCTGCGTGAGGTCGGCGTCCTGGAGCAGGTGAGCGCCCACGGTTTCAGCAGCGACGGTGTCACCATCGTCGCCCCCGACGGCACCGAGGTCTTCACGCAGGAGGACGCGCGCACCGGAGGCGACGGCCTCCCGGCCACGGTCGGGATGCGGCGCCCGGCGTTGCAGAGGATCCTCATCGAGGCCGTACGGGCATCGGGCACCCGGGTCCGGCTCGGCTGCACCATCGACACGCTGACGCAGGATGCCGCGGGTGTCGACGTGTCCTTCACGGACGGCACGGCCGGCCGGTACGACCTGGTGGTGGCCGCCGACGGTCTGAACTCCCGCACGCGCGAGCTCATCGGTGTCACCGACAAACCCGCCCCGACCGGCATGGCGATCTGGCGCGCTCCCGCGCCGCGCCCGGCGAGCGTCGTCCGTACCCACCTCGCGTATGGCGGTCCGGCCTACATCGCCGGGTTCTGCCCGACCAGCGACACCACCGTCTATGCCTACCTCGTCGAGGCGAACCGCGACCGGGCATCCATCGACCCGACGTCGTACGCCGACGAGATGCGCCGTCTTGCCGAAGGCTACGGCGGCCACTGGGATGAGATCCGGGCGTTCATCACCGACCCGGCGCAGGTCAACTACACCTGGTTCGATCGGCATCTGGTCGAAGGTGCCTGGCATCGCGGCCGTGTCGTGCTCGTGGGTGACGCCGCCCATGTCTGCCCGCCCACCCTCGCCCAGGGCGCCGCCATGTCGCTGGAGGACGTGTCTGTGCTCGCCGAACTGCTCAGCCCCGACGACGTCTGGGGTGCCTCTCCGGAGAGCACGCTCACCGCCTACCGCGACCGCCGCATGCCGCGCGTGCGGATGGTCGTCGACGCCTCCGTGCAGATCGGCCAGTGGCAGCTCGACGGGGCCCGCGCCGCGGACGTACCCGGACTGATGGGCCGCACCCTCGACGCACTGAAGGAACTCCCATGAACGCTCCGACGACGAGCGTCCCCACGGTGGACGTCCACGCCCACCTCCTGCTTCCACAGGTGGAAGAGGCCGTGGCCGGGCACCCCGCGCTGGCCGAGGCCCGCAAGCTCGACGCCCGCCGCAACGGGCCCGAGGCACTGGCCGTCAACGGCCCGATGGTCCGCGACCGTCTCCCGCTGCTGACGTACGTCGACGAGCGACTCACCGCCATGGACGCGGCGGGCGTCGACATCCAGATGGTGTCCCCGTCGCCGTCCCACTACCACTACTGGGCCGACGAGGAACTCGCCCGCACGCTCTACGAGCTGGCGAACACCGGCACCGCCGCCCACTGCGCCGGGGCCCCCGACCGCCTGTACGGACTGGGTCTGGCACCCCTCCAGCACCCTGAGCTCGCCGTCGAAGCCCTCGACCACGCCCTGGAGCAGGGCCTGCTGGGCGTCGAGATCTCCTCGCACGCGCCCGGCCGGGTAGGGGCCTCCCCGGCGCAGCCAGGGGAACTGTCCCATCCGGCGTACGAACCGCTGTGGGCCCGCGCCGCCGACACCGGAGCGGTGCTCTTCCTGCACCCCTTCGGCTGCACCTTCGACGGGCGCCTCGACCGCTGGTACCTGTCCAACACCGTCGGCCAGCCCACCGAGAACGCCGTCGCCCTCTCCCACCTGATCTTCTCCGGCGTCCTCGACCGGCACCCCGGACTGAAGCTGGTAGCCGCACACGGGGGCGGCTACCTCCCCACCCACATCGGCCGCTCCGACCACGCCTGGCGGGCCCGCCCCGACGCCCGCGGCTGCGCGCGGGAGCCGAGCAGCTATCTGAAGCGCCTTTGGTTCGACTCACTGGTGCACGACCCGGCCGTCCTGCGGGAACTGATCCGCGCCGCCGGGCCGGACCGTGTCCTGCTCGGCTCCGACTTCCCCTTCGACATGGGTACCGACGACCCGGTGGCCGCCCTGCGCGCCGCCGGACTGCCCGATGCCGACTTCCACGCCGTACGCGGAGCCAACGCGACGGCTCTCCTCCTCCGGAAGGACTGACATGCGTCTGCTCACCCATCTGCGGCACGTCGACCTCGCCGTGCCCGACTACGACAAGCAGCTCGACTTCTACGCGGGGGTCTGGGGACTGACCGAGGTCGCCGAGGACTCCGGCATCTCCTTCCTCGCCGCCGAAGGCTCCCCGGAGCAGTACGTCGTACGACTGCGCAAGGCCGACGAGAAGCGCCTCGACCTGGTTTCGTACGGCGCCGCCGACGCGGCCGCCGTCGACACCCTCGCCGAACGGCTCCTCGCCGGCGGCGTCCAGATGATCTCCCGGCCGGGACGCGTCGACACCCCGGGCGGCGGTTACGGCTTCCGCTTCTTCGACGTGGACGGCCGCACCATCGAGGTCTCCGCCGATGTCGAGGCCCGGCACCACCGCCGGATCGAGGAGAAGGAGGCCATCCCGGTCCGCCTCTCCCACGTCGTGCTCAACTCCCCGGACCTGAACCGCACCAGGGCCTGGTACGAGCAGTTCCTCGGCTTCGCGCTGAGCGACACCCTCAGCTCCCCGCACATGGGCGAGGTCATGCACTTCATGCGGATCAGCAACCAGCACCACTCCATGGCCATCGCCCAGGGCCCGCACACCTCGCTCCACCACGTCTCCTTCGAAATGCGCGGCCTGGACGAATACATGCGCGGCTCCGGCCGTGTCATGCGTGCCGGATTCCACAAGATCTGGGGGCCCGGCCGGCACCTGGCCGGCGACAACACCTTCACCTACTTCCTCGACCCGCACGGCAACACCGTCGAGTACACCACCGAGCTCGAAGAGCTCGACGAGGACACCTGGCACCCGCACGTCTACGACTTCTCGAAGCCGGAAGTCACCGACCAGTGGGGCACCGCCAATGCCATGAACGAACTGGTGGCCAAGGAGTCCTTCAACGACGTCGACCGCGGCGTTTTCACCGCCCCGCCGGTCTGACCGTCCCCGAGACCCGGAGGCGCGGCACCTTTGCCTATGCCCTGACTGCCTGTCGCGCCCCCGGCCTTCCACCCCTGGAGCCCTCCCATGCGCTTCGCCAGTTATGGACATCTCGGCCGTCGGCGTCTGGGCGTCGTCGAGGACGACGGTCGTCTGTATCCCGTTCCCGGCCACGACTCACTCCTCGGCCTGCTCCGCACCGGCAGGCTCCGCGAGGCGGGCGCCGCCACCCTCGACGTACCCGCCGGGCCGCGGCTGAGGGACGTGACGCTGCTGCCGCCGCTGCGACCGCCGACCGTGCGGGACTTCGTCACCTTCGAGGAACACGTCGAAGGCGTATGCCGCTCCGTCGACAACATCACCGGCGTGCCGGACCAGTGGTACGAGGCCCCCACCTTCTACTTCACCAATCCCTACGCCATTGCCGGCCCCCACGACGATGTGCCGATGCCCCCGGGTTCCTCAGTCCTCGACTTCGAACTGGAAGTGGCTGCCGTCATCGGCCGCGAAGGTCGCGACCTCACCCCCGAGCAGGCCCGCGACCACATCATCGGCTACACGATCTTCAACGACTGGTCGGCCCGCGACCTGCAGTCCGCCGAGACGAAGGTCGGCCTGGGCCCCTGCAAGGGCAAGGACACCGTCACCACACTCGGCCCCGTACTCGTCACCGCCGACGAACTGGAGCCCTACCGCGACGCCGACGGCTTCCTGCGCCTGGCGCTGACCGCCGAGGTCAACGGTGAGGTCGTCGGCCAGGACCTGCTGTCCAACATGAGCTGGACCTTCGAGGAGATGGTCGCCTACGCCTCGCGCGGCACGTACGTCATGCCCGGCGACGTCCTGGGCTCCGGCACCTGCGGCAACGGCGGCTGCCTCGCCGAACTCTGGGGCGTACGAGGCGAACAGTCGCCACCGCCGCTGAAGCCCGGCGACACCGTCACCCTCACCATCGAAGGCATCGGCACCGTGTCCAACACCGTGGCCGCCGGGGCGGACCCCGCCCCGGTGCCCGCCGCCCGCAAGCGTTCGCGGGCCCGGCCGTGACGCGGCTTGCCGGATTGGCCGTGGTCGTCACCGGCCGCTCCTTGGCATCCAGTACCTCACCCCTGACGCGACCGGGCTCGTCGGTCGTGAACGTCGGCTCTCCGCGGCCCTCACGAGGCACTACCCGGTCGCGTCCACCGCCTCCAAATGGGCCCTGCGGGGATTGTCGAAGACGGCCTGCGCGGAACTCGGCCGACGCGGCATCCGTGTCAACACCGTCCACCCCGGTTTCGGCGAAACCGCGATGACCGCCTCGGCCGCCTCCGCCTTCCGCGAGGCGCAGATACGCGAGACGCCGCTCTGCCGCACTGGCACCGTCAACGAGATCACGCCCCTCGTGGTGTTCCTCCTGTCGGACGCGGCGTCGTTCATCACCGGCGCCGGGATTCCCGTCAATGGCGGCTATACCGCCCACGGTGGCGCCACATCCGTTTCCGACGTGCTTCGGCAACCCTGAAAAGGACACTGCGAGCGCCCATGGCGACGGTCTGCGCGAGCGCCGCCGCGGCGGTCACCGACGCCCGGGACGGCGCGTCGCCGGCGGTCGGCGGCTTCGGCCTCAGCGGCGTACCGGAGGTGCTGATCCAGGCACTGCACGCTCAGGGCGCCACCGCTCTGAAGATCGTGTCCACAACTGCGGGATCGATGGCCGGGGCCTGGGAGCACTGCTGGCCGACGGGTGCATCGCGCGCGTGACCGGCTCGTACGTGGGGAGAACAAGGAGTTCGCCCGCCAGTACTTGTCCGGCGGGCGCCACGCTTCGAAAACGGCTATGAGGATCGTGGGCCGGTCTCCCGGTCACGGTTCGACGCTGAGGACGATTTTGCCCTGGAGGTGTCCGTTCTCGCTGTGCCGGTGGGCCTCGGCGGCCTTCTGGAGCGGGTAGACGGAGGCGATGGGCATGTGGATCTTGTCCTGTTCGATGAGGGGCAGGACGGCTTCCAGGGCGGGGGCTGCGGGGCCGGGCCGGCCGGAGAAGCGGACGCCCTGTTCCGCGGCGGTGGGATCGGCGATGGTCAGGACCTTCTCCGGGACGCCGGTCAGGGCGATCGAGTCGGGCAGGACGCCGCGGCCGGACGCGTCGAGGACGGCGTCGATGCCCTGGGGGGCTGTGGTGCGAACGCGGTCGGTCAGGCCCTCGCCATGGGTGACGGGGGCTGCGCCGATCTCGCGGAGGATGGCGTGGTTGGTTTCACTGGCGGTGCCGATGACGGTCACCCCCCAGGCGCGGGCGAGCTGGGTGGCGATCAGGCCGACGCCGCCGGCGGCGGCGTGCACCAACAGAGTCTGGCCTTCGCGCACGCCCAGTTCGCGCAGGGTGCGGTAGGCGGTCTCGACCGCGACCGGCAGGGTGGCGGCCTGCTCGAAGGACAGCCACTCGGGCTTGGCGAAGATTTCGTCCGCGCCGGCGAGGTCGTGGGTTGCTGCCGCGCCACCGGTGGCCGAACGGCCGAAGACGGCCTGGCCCACCTGCCACTGCGATACGCCGTGGCCGACGGAGTCGATGATGCCGGCCAGCTCGATGCCCGTGCCCGCCGGGCCGGGGAGGCGCTTGCCTTCGGAGAAGAAGCCCCTGCGGATCTTCCAGTCCAAGGCGTTGACGCCGGCGGCCTTCACAGCGATGCGGACCTGGACGCGACGGGCTGATCGAGCGGACCTACCACCCCGACATCCCACCACGGGTGGAGTACGCGCTCAGCGACCTGGGCCGCACTCTCACGCCCGTCTTTCAGACCCTGACGGCGTGGGGTGAAGAGCACCTTGCCGGCGTCGAGGCCGCCCGGCGCCATACGGTTGGCCGCCGACGAAGAGCCTGCGAGTCCGCAAGCGAGAGCAGCCAGAATTCGGCAGGTATACCAGGCGTCGGGATGCGATGAGGCACGGGAACGGCTGATTCTCACAGCAACCCAGGAGGTGTGACGGCGATCGACGCCTCGTACATCTCGCTTCGAAAGATCCGCGAGGTACTTGCCTCCGGCGCGACCGTGCCGACACCGGACTACCAAGCAGCCAGGCAAGCACATACAGAGGCGACCGAAGCGGCTCGCAACGTTCTCCGTCGAGGTCTGAGTTCCCTGGACATCTGAGCAGATGTGTCCCTGGACGGCTGCTTGAGGCCCGACGACGAACCTGCCTACTGCAACTGCGGCTGCAATTGAGGCCGGGGCTGCACAAAGTGCGGTTCCGGGCCGAGGGCGGCGGTCATCAACAAGGCCTCCGGGGGCTGGACGTAGGCATATGCCCTTCGATGCCGGCCGGACTCCCGGCACACCATGCACCCGTACACGCGCCGTGGCCACGGCAATCGGCGGCACGGCCCGAAGACGCCGGTGCCCGCCATGGCGACCGCCGCACGGCCGATCCCTGTGCCGCCGCACACCAGCGCAGGGCCCGGGCGTTTTCCACCACTGCCTCCGCCCTCCCGTTCCCCCACAGCAGGCGGGAGAAGGCCAGGAGGACGAGAAACAGGTTCTTCACAGCAGCGCCGGCCCGGGCCGTGCAAGGCCGGGACTACGGGGTACTGAGGAAGGACGGCAGGGCGGGTGCCGCCGCGGCTGCCACGTCCGGGACCGGCTCCTCTCCGGCCCCGGACGAGCGCCTCACCGACCGTCGCTGAGGCCGCGGGAGCCCCGAGGCAACGGGCGGCGGGCGGGCCGGATCCGTGCGTCCGCTGCTGGAAGGCGGATCCGGCGGCCCGCTCTGTCGACTTGACCGCTGGTCGAACGGACTGCCGGCACCGACCGGCCAGGGCTGGTGCAGGCGTTCACCAGAGTAGAACCGCCGGTGATATCCCTCAATGGATCTCAATACCGACAGCAGGCCAGGCCGGCAGGCAACATACTCCGGTCGCCCGACCTTGGGTACGTCGGGCGACCACAAGCATCACCAGCAGGACCTTCTTATACATCCGCCACAGGACGGCGCGCGGCCCAGCCAAGGGCATGCTCACCGTCCGGGCTCATGGCGCCGACTTTGTGAAAGCCCTCACCGAGTCTCCCGTATCCGGCCAGGGTGCCCGGAGCGACATGCTGAGCCTGCTGCTCAGTGCAGCTCGTTGCAGCGGTCGCACCTCGGTTACGGCTGGTCAGCCCGGGCCACCATGCTCGCAACTGCCCGACCGAGCCAGCGGGTTCACGCTGCATCCACTTCAGGTTCGCAGGTTCTCCGTCGGCTGGAAACATCAAGGTAACCTCGCAAGCAGCCTTGCCGGACTACCATATTTTTACCGGGCCTTGACCATCTGTTGGTGTGTGCAAGAGGTAGTGGACTTCCTGGAGGGGTGTATGGCCCGAGTCAGAAAGGTCCGGACCGAGCAGAGCATGTCGGCACCTCCTGCTCACCCTCCCGTTCGTTGTACCCCCGGTGTCCTTCGCCTCCCCACGCGTCCTGTCACGCCACGACCAACACCCTGCCCGACAACAAGCCCTGCGGGATGGCCTCGCGCGACAGGCCCGCCGGCTACCGGGACTCCGGCGCCCGGAGCTTTCGACGGCCCGCTCACCAGGCCCCGGGTCTTGGACCGGTACGGATCGGCCGGACCCGATGTCGCGTAGGACCGCACCGCGAGCGGACCCCAGCCCCACTCGCCGACCCCACCACAGCGTATTGCTGCGCGCCAGCAGAGCAACCCCCACCTCTGTGTCCTGTCAGCCCGACACGCCCCACGGCGGGGCCAGGAGGAGCGACCGCCATGAAATCTCTCATCGATAACGCCCGCGTGTTCGGACAGCGCCCCGAGGCGTTCGCCAAGTTGGCCGGGGGCCAGTCGCCCGAGGTGCTGTTCATCACCTGCTCCGACTCCCGGGTCGTTCCGGCTCTGATCACGGGCGCCGGGCCGGGCGAGCTCTTCGAACTGCGCACCGCGGGCAACATCGTCCCTGCGTACGCCTCCACCGCCCCCACCGGTGAGGCGGCCACGATCGAGTACGCCGTGCAGGTACTCGGCGTCCAGCACATCGTGGTGTGCGGCCACTCCCACTGCGGCGCGGTCGGTGCGGTGGTCCGCCACGAAGACCTGTCCGCCGCGCCCGCCGTGCGCAACTGGCTCGCGCATGCCGCGGACGAACCCGTCTGCTCCGACAAGACCGACCCGACGGTCGCCGAGGCCGTGCACCACCACGTGCGGACGCAGCTTGAGCGGCTGCGTTCCTACCCGGGCATCCAACGGCGCCTCAGGGCCGGGCAACTTGCGCTGCACGGCTGGTACTACGAGGTGCACACCGGAACCGTGCTCGCACACCGCGCCGAGTCCGACACCTTCGAGACGCTCTGAGAAGACGGGAGGCCATGGTGTCGAAGTACCCCTACCTGCGGCAGGACTTCACCGCATCCATCGTCGTCTTTCTGGTCGCCGTCCCGCTGTGCGTCGGTGTGGCGGTCGCCTCCGGCGTGCCGGCGGAGCTCGGGCTCGTCACCGGCATCGTGGGCGGCCTGGTCACCGGATGCATGCCCGGCAGCAGCCTGCAGGTGTCCGGGCCCGCAGCGGGCCTGACCGTGCTGGTCTTCGAGGCCGTCAGCAAGTTCGGGGTGTCCACGCTGGGCGTGATCGTGCTGGTCGCCGGGCTGCTCCAACTCGCCATGGGCATCTTCAAGGTAGGCCGCTGGTTTCGGGCGATCTCCGTTTCCGTCGTCGAGGGCATGCTCTGCGGCATCGGCCTGGTGATCATCGCCGGCCAGCTCTACGCGGCGGCGGGCCTGACCGCTCCGGGCTCCGGGGTCGGCAAACTCGCAGGGCTCCCGAAGGCCCTGGTCGACGCCCTGGGCAACAGCCAGGCACTGGCCTCGCTCGCGATCGGCGCGGGCACCATCGCCGTGGTCGTGCTGTGGAAGCAGGTGCCGAAGAAGGCGCAGGCGGTGCCCGGCGCCCTCGTGGCGGTGCTGCTCGCCACCACCGCCACTCTCGCCTTCGGCCTGCCGGCCGCCACCGTCCAGGTGGAGGGGCTGCTCGGCGTCCTCCAGCCGCCCGGCTTCGATGCCTTCGGCGAGCTGGCCGGCCCCGCCATCTGGGGCACCATCATCGCGTTCGCGCTGATCGCCTCCGCGGAGAGCCTGTTCAGTGCGGCGGCCGTGGACCGGCTGCACGACGGCCCGCGCACCCGCTACGACCAGGAGATGATCGCCCAGGGCACGGGCAATACCGTGTGCGGCCTGCTCGGCGCCCTGCCGATGACCGCGGTGATCGTACGCAGCTCCGCCAACGTCAACGCGGGTGCGAAAACCAAGGCGTCACGGGTGCTGCATGGTGTGTGGCTGCTGCTGTTCGCCGCCGCGCTGCCGTCCGCCCTGGCGCTGATTCCGATCCCCGCCCTGGCCGGCATCCTTGTGCACGCGGGCTGGAAACTGATCCCGTTCCGCCAGATCGCGGCACTGTGGCGAGGCCACCGCAGCGAGGCGCTGATCCTCGTGGTCACGGCCGTGGCGATCGTCGCGGTGAACATGTTCGAGGGCGTGCTCATCGGCTTGGCCCTGGCGGTGATCAAGAGTGCTTGGGAGTCTTCGCACACCAAGCTGAAGATCGTCGACCAGGGCGCCGGGCCGGTCCGGGTGCATCTGTCGGGTTACGCGACCTTCCTGCGGCTGCCGAAGCTCCTCGACAGCCTGGAGGCACTGCCCCGCCAGCGACCGGTCGAACTGGACCTGACCGGACTGCACCACCTGGACCACGCCTGCCGCACAATCCTGGAGAACTGGGCCGAAGGACACAGCACGGTCGATACGCAACCGGTCAAGATCACCGCACCGGCGACCGCCGCAACGGGCGACAAAGCCCCGGCAGCTCAGTAAGGTCCTAACAAAGGTGTCGGACGTGTCGGTGGGTGATGAGGCAGGTGGCGAGGCCGAGGAAGGCTTCGTGGATGTCGTCGCGTCGTTCCCAGCGGACCCGTAGCCGGCGGAAGCCGTGGAGCCATGCGATGGTCCGCTCCACGACCCACCGGTAAACGCCGAGGCCGGAGCCGTGGGGGACGCCACGGCGGGCGATCACGGCGAATGGGATGCCCTGGCCGTCGACGATGAGGTGGTGCCTGCTGCCCGGACGTGCTCGGTCGACCGGGCTGGGCCCGCTTTCGGGCCCCGGCGAGCGGCCCTGACGTGGGAGGAGTCGATCACCGCCCGCGACCAGTCCAGCTTCTTCGCGACCCGCAGCTTCTTCAGCAGCACCAAGTGCAGTTCGTCCCAGACGCCGGCATCGTTCCACGCGGCCAGACGCCGCCAGCAGGTCATCCCGGAGCCGAAGCCCAGCTC
>NZ_JBIRFL010000008.1:287905-349483 GCF_044327445.1 Streptomyces sp. NPDC018045 | reverse complement strand
CAGGGGGGACCCTGTGGGAGAGTAGGACGCCGCCGAACAATTTTTCAGCTCCGGTCCCTGAACCTCTGGTTCAGGGACCGGAGCTTTTTTGCGTTCACTGCCTGCCGTCCACGGGTGATTGCCGCGATAGTCCACGAGCAACACATTGAATGAATACATGCCCCGCTCCACATGGTGCGGGGCATCCTGCGTTAAATGAGCTTCAGGCACGAGTGCGGGGTGCCTGGTGGGTGCCCAGTGGCCTTCGCCAGTGAGTGGTGCGGGCCCTTTCCGGTGGGGGCGGACGACGCGTTGGTCCTGTTGCCTGGGGTCCGTCCTCGACTCGCGTGATTTCATCGGCCCGTACCGCGTGTGACGCCTGGCTGCCTACCTCCGGGCTGGTCGGCTTCTGGGCGGCCGGCCACGTTTCGTATGCCTCACATACAACGGCCCGGCAGAAAGCCCGGCCGTTCTACAGTCGGCCGGAGGCCTTGAGGGAGAGGTATGCGTCTGCCAGGTCCGGGGCGAGGCGGGACGGAGTGGAGTCGATGACTGTGACGCCGTGGTGGCGCAGGCGGTCCGCGGTACGGCGGCGGGCCGCGCGTGTCTGTTCGGCGGCGGCTGCGGCGTACACGGCCTGGGGCGTGTGACGGGCGGCGGCCATTTCTTCCGTACGAGGGTCGGCCACCGCGGCGACGATGACCTCGTTGCGCTGGGTGAGGCCGGGGAGGACGGGCAGCAGGCCTTCCTCGACCGGGGCCGTGTCCAGGCCGGTGAACAGGATGATCAGGGAGCGGCGCGGTGTGCTGCGGTGGAGCGCGGCGGCCAGGCCGCGGGCGTCCGCCTCGACGAGTTCCGGTTCGAGGGGCGCGAGGGCATCGGTCAGCGCGGGCAGGAGGTCTCCGGCCGCGCGGCCTTGGACGGACGCGCGTACCCGGCGGTCGTAGGCCAGGAGGTCGACGCGGTCACCGGCGCGGGACGCCAGGGCGGCCAGTAGCAGGGCCGCGTCCATGGAGGCGTCCAGGCGCGGCGTGTCGCCGACCCGGCCGGCCGAGGTGCGGCCGGTTTCGAGGGCCAGGAGAATGCGTCGGTCGCGCTCCGGACGCCAGGTGCGTACGGCTACGGACTGGCGGCGGGCGGTGGCGCGCCAGTCGATGGAGCGGGTGTCGTCGCCGGGGGTGTAGTCGCGGAGGCTGTCGAACTCGGTGCCTTCGCCGCGGGTGAGGATGCTGGTGCGGCCGTCGAGTTCGCGTAGCCGGGCCAGCTTGCCGGGCAGGTGCTTGCGGCTGGTGAAGGGCGGCAGGGCGCGGATGGTCCACGGCACGTGGTGGCTGCCCTGGCGGGCCGCGAGGCCGAGGGGGCCGTAGGAGCGGACCGTGACGCGGACGGCGTGGTGGTCGCCGCGGCGGGTGGGGCGGAGCGTGGTCATGATGCGGCGGCGCTCGGCAGCGGGGATGCGGACGCGGTGGCGGGACGCCGGGGCATCGGTGCCGGGGGCGAACGAGCTGGGGGGCCAGGCGTCGCGGAGCTGAGCGCGCAGCGGGCGCCGGCCCGGATTGGTGATGGCCAGGTGCGTGGAGGCTTCCTGGCCGAGTCGAACGGATGTGTCACCGGTTCGGGTGAACTGGAGCTTCCGCACTGGCGCGGCGAGTGCCAGGTCGCACAAAATTGCTAGCAGCAGGGCGAGTTGGACGGTGAGGATGCCAGACCAGCTCGGCATGAGGAGGCCGACGAAGAGGGCTCCGAGGGCGGAGATGAGGGCGGTGCGTCCGGTCAGGGCCACGGCTCGGTCTCAGCGGGGGACGGGAAGGTGGGCGAGGACGGAGTTGATGACGGAGTCGGCGGTGACTCCTTCCATCTCGGCTTCCGGGCGGAGTTGGACGCGGTGCCGGAGTGTGGGCAGGGCCAGGGTTTTCACGTCGTCGGGGATGACGTAGTCGCGGCCGGTGAGCCAGGCCCAGGCCCGGGAGGTGGAGAGCAGGGCGGTGGCGCCTCGGGGTGAGACGCCGAGGGAGAGCGAGGGGGATTCGCGCGTGGCACGGCAGATATCGACGATGTAACCGGTGACCTCGGGGGAGACGGTGGTCTTGGCCACCGCGGCCCGGGCCGCTTCGAGATCGGCGGGGCCTGCGACGGGCTTCAGGCCCGCCGCGTCGAGATCGCGCGGACTGAAGCCCTGGGCGTGCCGGGTGAGGATGTCGACCTCGTCCTGGCGGGCGGGCAGCGGGACCGTCAGCTTCAGCAGGAACCGGTCGAGCTGGGCCTCGGGCAGCGGATAGGTGCCTTCGTACTCGACGGGGTTCTGTGTGGCGGCGACCAGGAAGGGCTCGGGGAGGGGGCGCGGCGTTCCGTCGACGGTGACCTGACGCTCCTCCATGGCTTCGAGCAGGGAAGCCTGCGTCTTGGGCGGGGTGCGGTTGATCTCGTCGGCGAGCAGCAGGTTGGTGAATACCGGGCCGGGCTGGAAGGAGAACTGCGCACTGCGTGAGTCGTAGACGAGCGAGCCGGTGACGTCGCTCGGCATCAGATCGGGGGTGAACTGAACGCGCTTGGTGTCGAGTTCCAGGGTTGCCGAGAGCGCGCGGACGAGCAGGGTCTTGGCGACACCGGGGACGCCTTCGAGCAGGACGTGCCCGCGGCAGAGCAGCGCGACGACGAGGCCGGTGACGGCCGGGTCCTGGCCTACGACGGCCTTGGCGATTTCGGTGCGTACGGCCTCCAGTGAGGCTCGGGCGCTGTCATCTGTCGGGGTGCTCACGGGGGGGCGTGCCTCTCTGGGGACAGGATCGAACGTTCCAGCTTGTCGAGTTGGTCGGCCAGGACCACCAGGGCCTTGTCGTCGGCGGGCGCGGGGCCGAACAACAGGGGGTGCAAGGCGGTGCCGGTCTCCGCGTTCGCGGGCAGTCGCGCGGAGACCGCCGGAAGAAGGATGTCGGGGGTGTGGGCGTGCGTGGGCGGCACGCCGGTGAGCGGTGCGAGCCGGGTGCGGGCGGCGGCCCGTAGGACGTCGGCGGCCCGGTCGCGGGCGCCTGCCTGCTGGTAGAGGCGGGCATGCCCCTCCGTCGTCTCGGCGGCGGGGACGGTGACCGGGAGGCGCTCGGGGACGAGCGGGCCGAGCCGGCGGGCCCGCCAGAAGCCGGCGACGGCGGCGGCGACGAGGAGCTGGAGCAGCGCCCAGCGCCAGCCGGAGGGGATGAGGTCGAAGAAGCTGCGTCGGCCGTCCTGCGTGGACGAGGGGTCGCTGACGGAGGGGAGGTACCAGACCAGATGCTTGTGCGAACCGAGCAGGTGCAGGGCGAGCGAGGCGTTGCCGCGCTCGGCGAGGCGGTGGTTGTAGAGGATGTCCGGGGCGCCGAGGAGGACGGTGTCGCCGCCGGCCGTGGCGGGCAGGCGCAGCAGGGTGGCCTCGCCGTCGCTGGGGTAGCAGCGGTCGGCGGCGCGGGCAGATGTCGAGTAGCGCAGACCGCCGAGTTCGGCGTCACCCGCGGCACGCGCGGCGGGCAGGGCACACCTCGGGGACAACGGCTCCACGTCGGCGGGCGTCCCGGCCTTGGTCCCGGGCGCGAAGACGTCCAGGGCGGCCGGGCCCGGCGTGAGCAGGATGGTACGGCCTGCGGCGCGGCCGGTGGCCCGGTGGAGAGTGTCCAGTTGGCGGCGGGTCAGCAGGTCCGGGTCGGCGACCAGGACGGTGGTGTCCGGGCCGGCTGCGGCGGCGGCCTCCTCCGTGGTGGTCACGACTCGGGTGTCGACGCCGCGGTCGGCGAGGAGCGCGGCGACCGCGCCGCTGCCGTAGCGGTCCACCGACCGGGGGTCGAGGCGGCCGTGCTGGTCCCCGGAGCGCAGGACCGCCAGGCCGACGCCGCCCAGCACGAGGACGAGGAGCCCGGCGAGCAGACCGCGCGAGCGGGTCCACAGGCGGCGCGTGGTCGGTGTGAGCGAAGTGGTGCCGGTCGTGGTGGCGCTCATGTGCCGCTCCTGTGGGGAGCGGTGACCAGGTGGGGTTTGCTGTGCCGCAGGTTGGTGTCGAGGGCGCTCAGAGCGGCGTACTCCTGTGCGGTGCCCGGGCGGCCGCCGTATGTGACGTCGTCGAAGGTGCGGGCGGCGGCATGCAGGCGCTCGGAGTGGGCGGGCAGGACCCGGCCCGCTTCCGAGGCGGCTTCGTCGGCGGTGCGGCCCGGGCCCGGCGTGAGCAGCGCGCGTTCCTCCAGGGCGAGGACGATGGCCCGCATCCGTTCCTGGACGGCTTCGGTCCAGCGGTTTTCGGTCGCGTGCCGTTCGGCGGCGACGCGGTGTTCGGCGGCCGTACAGGGGCGGCCGCCGAAGAGCGCGCCGCCCCCGGAAGCAGGCGTGCGGCGCAGGGCGCCCAGCCGGAGCCGGAGGGCGACGGCGAGGAGGAGGACCACGAGGACGATGGCGAGGAGGCCGGTCCAGCCGCCCGGCGTGGCACCGGCAGCGGCTTCGAAGAGATCACCGATGCGGTCCCAGAACCAGTCCAGGGCACGCTGGAGCAGATTCGGGTCGTTCTGGTGGTACCGCGGATCGGCGAGTTCGCGCTCGGCCGCCTCACGGGCGGGCACCCGCGGAACCCGCACCGGTCCGTCGTCGCCGGAGCCCGACAGCAGATGCGCGAGCACGGCAGTCCTCCCCGCCACCGTCACCGCATCAGCTTCCCGGGGTGCTGCCGGACGGTCCCTGGCCGGTGGTGTCCGGGCCGGGGCCGTGCGGACCGGGAGCCTGCGGCCCGGGGGCGTCCGCGCCGTACCCGGGCAGTCCGGCGGCGCGGGCGAGTTCGAGGTCGAGGGCCTCGCGGCGGATCCGCTGGTCCATGTAGAGGAGCGCCGTGACGCCCGCGCTGATGGGGTACGTGACCGCGGAAGAGATCACGGTGCCGACGGCCAGCACGATCAGGAACGTCCAACTGGTCTCGGTACCACCGTTGGTCCAGGCCGTGAAGCTCTCGCCGCCGAGGAGGACGGCGACGAGGGTGGCCGGCACCTGGACGATCATCTGTACGACGGCGATCAGCAGGTACGTGAGGAGCTGGATGCCCAGGACCCGCCACCACGCACCGCGCACCAGTTTGGCGGAGCGCCGCATGGAGGCGATGACGCCCTGCTTCTCCAGCATCAGCGCCGGGGCGGCGAGGCTGAAGCGGATCCACAGCCAGACGCCCACGACGGCGGCGCCCACACCGCCGAGCAGCACGAGCAGCGCGCCGGGGGCGGCCTGGCCGGTGGCCGCGACGATGATGCCGGGCACCGTGCCCACACAGATGACGGCCGAGACCATGAGGGGCAGCAGGATCAGCAGGCCGAGCAGTCGCGGCAGTCGGCCCCGGGCGTCCCGCCAGGCCTCGCCGGCCGTCACCGAGCGTCCCAGGACGGCCCGGCTGACGACGATGGTGAGCATCGCGGTGATGACGATCGTGCTGAGCAGCCCGACCAGCGAGCTGATGGCACTGCCCGCGAGAGTGGTGCCGACCGCGTCCATCGCTTCGCTCAGGGTGGCGTCGGGATTGTTCTCCAACGCGGACAGGTCACCGGCGTTGCGGAACCACAGCCCGGTGGCGATCGTGTTCGCGGTCTGCGCGACGACCGCCACGATCAGGGAGATGCCGAGGACGGTGCGCCAGTGGGCGCGCATCGTGGACACCGCGCCGTCGAGGATCTCGCCGACGCCGAGCGGGCGGAGCGGGATCACGCCCGGCTTGGCCGCGGGCGGCGGTGCCCAGGGGGCGCTCCAGCCCGGTTGTCCTCCCCACCCCGGCTGTCCGCCCCGGCCAGGCTGCTGACCGCGCCATCCGCCTTGACCGCCGGTGCCGCCGTGCGGACCGGTCCCGCCGCGGCCGGAGCCGCCGGTGGGCGCGGACCACTGTCCGGCGGGGGGCTGTTCCTTGGACCACTGCGGGGGGACCGAGGAGTCACCGGTCGGCGCGGTGCCGGCCGGGCCCGTGGGTTCCGTGGGGCCGGCCGCGTCGGCAGGAGCGTCCGAGTCGGCGGGTCCCGTGGCGTCGGGCTGGTCCTGCGCGGCGCGGTCCGGCTCGTCGGAAGGGGAGGATCCGGGCGAGGCCCAGCCCGGAGAGTTGTTCATCGTCGCTCCTTCATGCTTCCCGCCCGTTCGAACGGCCGGGGTGCGGCGTCCGCAGTGCCTGTCATCGTGTCATGGCGCGGGGTCCTACGTCCCCGGGCCCTTGTCCGGGTGAGCGCCCTTGCACGAGGGAACCCTTCTGCTCGGCCCGCTGTCGACGGCAGACTGGGCGGATGGCCGATCGCTACGAGAAGTCCGAGGCGGGCGCCGACGCTCCCGTGGTTCCGTCACTGCGTTGGGAGGAGCTTCCCGAGGGGCCCGTACTGGTTCTCCTCGATCAGACACGGCTGCCGTCCGAAGAAGTCGAACTGGTGTGCACGGACGTTCCGGCTCTGGTGCAGGCGATTCGAACGCTGGCTGTGCGCGGCGCTCCGCTGCTGGGCATCGCCGGGGCGTACGGAGTCGCCCTGGCCGCCTCGCGGGGGTTCGACGTGGCCGACGCAGCCGACACTCTGGCGCACGCCCGCCCGACGGCGGTCAATCTTGAGTACGGCGTCCGGAGGGCGGCCGGCGCCTACCGTGACGCGGTCGAGCGCGGGGCCGACCCTGAGCGGGCCGCCGCCGCGGCGCTGGCCGAGGCCCGCGCGGTCCACGAGGAGGACGCCGCAGCCAGTTCCCGGATGGCCGCGCACGGGCTGGCGCTGCTGGGCGAGCTGGCGCCCGGCGGAGGGCACCGCATCCTCACCCACTGCAACACCGGCGCGCTGGTCTCCGGGGGCGAGGGCACCGCCCTGGCGGTGGCGCTGGCGGCGCACCGGGCCGGTGAGCTGCGGCGGCTGTGGGTCGACGAGACGCGGCCGCTGCTGCAGGGCGCCCGGCTGACCGCGTACGAGGCAGCGCGTACGGGCATGCCGTACACGGTGCTCGCGGACGGGGCGGCCGGGTCGCTCTTCGCGGCGGGCGAGGTGGACGCCGTACTGATCGGCGCGGACCGGATCACGGCGGACGGCTCGGTCGCCAACAAGGTGGGCAGCTACCCGCTGGCCGTACTGGCCCGGTACCACCACGTGCCGTTCGTAGTGGTGGCGCCGACCAGCACGGTGGACCTGGACACGGCGGACGGCGCGCTCATAGAGGTGGAGCAGCGGCCCGGGCACGAGGTGACGGAAATCGCGTTGCCGTTCGTGCCCGGTGCCGGGGCGGAGGCCGGCACCGGCGTGCCGGTGGCTCCGCTGGGTGCGCTGGCCTACAACCCCGCCTTCGACGTGACGCCGGCGGAGCTGGTGACGGCCGTCGTCACGGAGGCCGGAGTGATCTCGCCGGTCACTCCGGGCGGCCTGGCGGAACTGTGTTCCACATCACGATTGGGTAAGTCACGATCAGGTAATGGGATGATGGCCGAATGAAGGGACGCGTCCTGGTCGTCGACGACGACACCGCACTGGCAGAGATGCTCGGTATCGTGCTGCGCGGCGAAGGCTTTGAACCGTCGTTCGTCTCGGACGGGGACAAGGCGCTCGCCGCCTTCCGGGAGACCAAGCCGGACCTCGTGCTGCTCGACCTCATGCTGCCCGGGAGGGACGGCATAGAGGTGTGCCGGCTCATCCGTGCCGAGTCCGGTGTGCCGATCGTCATGCTGACCGCGAAGAGTGACACGGTCGACGTGGTGGTCGGCCTGGAGTCGGGGGCGGACGACTACATCGTCAAGCCGTTCAAGCCCAAGGAGCTGGTGGCCCGTATCCGGGCACGGCTGCGCCGCTCGGAGGAGCCGACGCCCGAGCAACTGGCCATCGGTGACCTGGTCATCGACGTGGCCGGGCACTCGGTCAAGCGCAGTGGCCAGTCGATAGCGCTGACACCGCTGGAGTTCGACCTGCTGGTGGCGCTGGCCCGCAAGCCGTGGCAGGTGTTCACGCGCGAGGTGCTGCTCGAACAGGTCTGGGGCTACCGGCACGCCGCCGACACCCGGCTGGTCAACGTCCATGTGCAGCGGCTGCGCTCCAAGGTCGAGAAGGACCCGGAGCGCCCGGAGATCGTGGTGACCGTGCGTGGCGTCGGCTATAAGGCCGGGCCCAACTGACATGTCCCGGGACGGTTCGACCCCGGAGAGCGAGCGGGGGCGGGCCGTCCGCCCGGTGGGTGATATGTCCCTTTCTGGTCGATTGTTGGGTCGGCTGACCAGGCGGGCGGCCGACCGGTCGCCCGACCGCCCGGCGACCGGCCGGGACAGCGGCCCCGAAGGCCCCGCCCAGGACGAGCACACCGCGCGCGCCGATAGCACCCAGGCCGGCAGCGGCGATGCCGGCGCCCGTGACCGCGGCGCGAGTGCCGCCGAACGGCCCGTCGGCGAAACAGCACGCCCCCTTACCCGCCCCGTGCGGGCCGACCGGCCGGGAGACCGGCTCCGGGGCATGCCCGCGCGCCTGCTGCCCGACGGGGCCACGGCCGGCCCCGTCCACCCGATGCTGCGGCTCTTCGGCCGCTGGATACGCCGCCCACTGCTGCCCGCGCTGCGCCTGTGGCGCCGCAACATCCAGCTCCGCGTGGTCGCCACGACCCTGCTGATGTCGCTGGGTGTGGTGCTGCTGCTCGGCGTCGTCGTCATCGGGCAGGTCCGCAACGGGCTGCTGGAGGCCAAACGGCAGGCGGCGCAGAGCCAGGCGGCCGGCGGATTCGCGGTGGCCCAGAAACTGGCCGACGGCACCACCGACAGCCGCGGTGACGACCCCGTACGCTCCGGCAGCCGCAGCTCGCAGGACTCCGCGACCTGGCTGACCAGCCTGGTCGAACAGCTCGCCAGCGGCGGGCAGGGCGTCTTCTCCGTGGTGGCGCTCAGCTCGGGATCGGCCGTCGAGGAACCGTTCGGGGACAGCAGCCCGGACACCCGCGGACCGCGCGCCTCCGGGGACATCGATCCCGAGCGGAGCGTGCCCGCCGAGATGCGCGAGATGCTCGACACCAAGACCGGCACCTTCCGCCAGTCCACGCAGATCAAGCGCGTCGGGTCGGAAGAGAGCGAGCCGGCGATCATCATCGGCAAGCGGCTCAACGACGTCAACAGCAACCCGTACCAGCTCTACTACCTCTTCCCGTTCAGCCAGGAGGAGAAGTCGCTGAGCCTGGTGAAGGGCACCCTGGCGACGGCCGGCGTGTTCGTGGTCGTGCTGCTCGGCGCCATCGCCTGGCTCGTGGTGCGGCAGGTCGTCACGCCCGTACGCATGGCGGCGGGCATCTCCGAACGGCTGGCCGCCGGGCTCCTCCAGGAACGCATGAAGGTCACCGGCGAGGACGACATCGCCCGCCTCGGGGAATCCTTCAACAAGATGGCGCAGAACCTCCAGGTCAAGATTCAGCAACTGGAGGAGCTGTCCCGGATGCAGCGGCGGTTCGTCTCCGACGTGTCGCACGAACTGCGCACACCGCTGACGACCGTACGGATGGCCGCCGACGTCATTCACGACGCGCGCGAGGACTTCGATCCGGTGACGGCGCGCTCCGCCGAACTGCTGCGCGGACAGCTCGACCGCTTCGAGTCGCTGCTCGCCGAACTGCTGGAGATCAGCCGTTTCGACGCGGGCGCGGCCGCCCTGGAGGCCGAGCCGATCGACCTGCGGGACGTGGTGCACCGGGTCATCGAGGGCGCCGAGCCGCTGGCGGAGCGCAAGGGCAGCCGGATCGTGGTGCGCGGCGCCGAACAGCCGGTGATCGCCGAGGCGGACACCCGCCGGGTGGAGCGGGTGCTGCGCAACCTCGTCGTCAACGCGGTGGAGCACGGCGAGGGCCGGGACGTCGTGGTGCGGCTGGCCGCGGCCGGCGGCCGCAACGGCGGCGCGGTCGCCGTCGCCGTACGCGACTACGGCGTCGGCCTCAAGCCGGGCGAGGCGGCCCGGGTATTCAACCGCTTCTGGCGCGCGGACCCGGCACGGGCCCGGACGACCGGCGGTACGGGGCTGGGCCTGTCGATCGCGGTCGAGGACGCGCGGCTGCACGGCGGCTGGCTCCAGGCGTGGGGCGAGCCGGGCGGCGGATCGCAGTTCCGGCTGACGCTGCCGCGTACGGCGGGAGAGGCGCTGCGCGGCTCGCCGATCCCGCTCGAACCGGAGGATTCCCGGCGCAACCGGGAGGCGGCCGGCTCGGCGCTGCCGAGCGGCGCGGCGGCGGTGCGGCAGACGGCTGCCATTCCGGCCCGGCAGCGGCTGGCGGAACCGTGGCCCCTGGAGCCGTCCTCCCCGGAACGTACGCCGGCGCGTACTCCTGCGCAGCGGCCGCCGGAGGGGCGTACGGAGGCGCGGACGGATGTCCGTACGGCTGTTCGCGCGGATGGTGTTGGAGCGGTGGAGGACGGCGCGGGCCGGAACGGGGGCGCCGACGGGGGCGCGCGCGGGAACGGCGTACGCGGTGAAGCAGCGCGCGGGCACGATGGCGCGACGTCGGACCACAGGAGCGGGGGCGGCCCGAAGCGGAAGGACGCGGGCAGCGAGGGCGCTGAGCGGGAGGACGAGGTTCGTGGGCGCTGAGACGGGTGCTGAAACGAGCGCTGATACGGGTGCTGGAGCCGGCGTGCGCGCGGGCGCTGAGACGGGCGCGAGCGCGGGTTCTGAGGCGAGTGCCGGGGCCCGGGACGGTGCGCGGCCGGGGGCTGACGTGCATACTGCCGGGCATGGCGGGCGGCGCGCCGGAGCGGTGAGCGCCGGCGTACGCGTCGGTGGTGGGGCGCGGGTGCGGCCGAGGACGCGTGGCGGGGCCGTCCGTACCGGCGTGGTGCTCGGGTGCGGCGCGTTGCTGCTGGCCGGCTGCGCGACGATGCCGGACAGCGGGGACATGCAGGCGGTCGACCAGTCGCCGCGGGCGGAGGCCGACTCGCAGGTACGGGTCTACGGCGTGCCGCCGCAGGACGGCGCGCAGCCGACGGAGATCGTCAGCGGCTTCCTCGACGCGACGACGAGCGACGAGGTGGACTTCAGTACGGCCGTGCAGTATCTGGCGGCTTCGGCGAAGAAGACGTGGCAGCCGTTCTCGGCGACGAAGGTGCTCCAGCAGCGCCCGAAGGCCGAGCCCGTGGGACAGGCCAACCGCGAGGACCCGAACGGCTACACGATCACGCTGTCCGGCAGCCAGGTCGCCACCGTCGACCGCAACCACGCCTATACGCCGGAGGAGAGCGCGTATCAGCAGACCATCCACCTGACCAAGGAGGACGGGCAGTGGCGCATCGACCGGCTGCCCAACGGCCTGGTGCTCGGGCAGTCCGACTTCCAGCGGATCTACCGTTCCGTCAACAAGTACTACTTCGCCGACTACAAGTCGGAGGCACAGTCGGCCAAGGCGGGCCACAACGTGCTGGTCGCCGACCCCGTCTACCTGCGGCAGCGGATAGACCCGGTCACCGCGAGCGTGACCGCGCTGCTGGAGGGGCCCACGAACTGGCTGAACCAGGTCACCGCCTCGGCGTTCCCGACGGGCACCGCGCTCAAGAGCACCGGTCTGTCCCTCGACGACTCCAACGCGCTGCGGGTGAAGCTGAGCAAGCGGGCGGCGGCCGCCGGGCCGGGGCAGTGCCGGCGGATGGCGGCCCAGTTGTTCTTCACCGTCCAGGACATCACCCGGGCGTCGAAGATCAGCGAGGTGGAACTGCTGGACGAGGGCGGCAACCGGCTGTGCGTCCTGTCGCAGGACCGCGCCAACAACGAGTTCGCACCGCGCAAGCACGTCGGGCGGCCCGCCCAGGAGTACTTCATCGACGCTGATCAGAAGGTGGTCAGCATGCCGGACACGACCACGGAGCCGCGTCCGGTGCCGGGGCCGTTCGGCTCCGGCAAGACCCCGCTGAGCTCGATCGCGATCTCGCGTGGGGAGGACACCGCGGCGGGTGTCTCGGCCGACGGCCGGTCGCTGTACGTGGCGCCCCTGGAGTACGGCACCGAACGCGGCCCGGCACTGCTGCACAGCACCGCCAAGGACGGACTCTCGGCACCCAGTTGGGACGGCCTGGGCGACCTGTGGATAGCGGACCGCAGCGACAAGGGCTCGCGGCTGCTGCGCCTGCGTGGGGGCAAGGGCACGCCGGACGTGGTGATGGTGCCCGGCCTCGGCGACCGGCGGATCAGTGCGATCAAGGTGGCGTCCGACGGCATCCGGATCGCGGTGCTCGTCGAGGACAAGGGACGTACGACGCTGCAGCTCGGCCGGGTGGAACGCGGCGGCACGGCGCAGCACCCGGTGCTGTCGGTGGAGGAATTGCGTCCGATCGCGCCTCAGTTGGAGGACGTGGTGGCGGCTTCGTGGGCGGGCGGCAGTCGGCTCGTGGTCGTCGGCCGGCAGTCCGGCGGGGTGCAGCAGATGCAGTACATGGAGACGGACGGCTCGGCGTCGAGCGCGCAGACGCTGCCCGGCGTCAATGGCGTCAAGGCGGTGACGGCTTCGGAGGACGAGACGAGGCCGCTGATCGCGGACGGGGCCGAGGGGATAGTGCGGCTGCCGCAGGACGCGAACTGGAAGACCGTGGCGAAGGATGGGAAGGCGCCGGTTTATCCGGGGTAGGGGCGGGGCGGTGCGGTTGAGGCCGATGGGGGTGCTTGCCGTTGCCGTTGCTGTGGTCCTGGTCGTGGTTGAGGGCTGGTAGCCGCCACCGATGTGACCACGTCCGATTCGGTAGGGACGGGCTGGGCGAGGCCGGGGCTGGACCGGGGATTCAACCCGTCACCCGAGTTATCCACAGGGGGTGGTGCCCCACCTCACCCCGCGGGACAGTAGATCCATGCAGGGCGTATGGCGGGAAATCACCGGTCTGGTACTACCGGTGGACTGCGCGGGGTGCGGCCGACCTCGTACGGAACTGTGCGAGGACTGCCACAAGGCGCTGATCCGGGGGGCGAGGGGGAGTGGGGGCGGGGGTGGGGGAGGCCCCCAGGGCCCCCGGAAGGTGCGCCCGCGCCCCGCCCCGCCCGGTCTTCCGCCGACCTATGCCGCTGCTCCGTACGCCGATGAGGTGCGGGCGGTGCTGCTCGCGCACAAGGAGCGGGGTGCGCTGCGGCTGGCCGGTCCGCTGGGGCAGGCGCTGGCGGGGGCTGTGCGGGGGCTGTGGGCGCGTGGTGGCCCGCTGAGTTCTTACGGCGATGCGCTTCGGCCTGGTGAGGGGCTGGGGCTGGGGCTGGGGGCGAGTGGTGCGCGTCCGCTCGGGGGTGAGGTTCGACCCGGGGAGCCGTCGGGGGCGGGGGCCGGGCGCGAGTGTCCGGGCTCCGGGCAGCCCGGGGCTGAGCCTCTCGGGGGCCGTTCCGCCGGTGGTCCGGCTGCGGTGACGAGGCCTCCTGGGCCCCTTGGGTCCCCTGGGCCCCTTGGGTCCCCTTCGGCCCCTGAGGCCTCAGGGGCCGAAGGAGTGCAGCGCCCTCGCCGGCGGCTGGAAGACCGCACCGGCTCCGGGCTACCCCGGCCGTTCGCTGGGCCGCCCGGGTCCCTCGGGCCGCCCGGCTTCCCTGGACGGCCCGGATCCCCTGAGCCGCCCACCCTTGCCACCCCCGTGACCTCCCGCACCCCCATGGCCTCCCCAGCCCCTGAAACCTCCCCCGCCCCCACGACCTCTGCCTCCACCACCTCTCCCGACCCCACACCCCCCACCTCCCCCATCACTCCCCCTGCTTCCACAGCGCCCCCTGCTCCCACCTCGAACCCCACCACCCCCTCCGACCCCCTCGCCCCCACCTCGACCGCCCCCACCACCCCCACCCTCCTCCTCATCCCCGTCCCCTCAGCTCGGCGGGCGGTGGCGGGGCGGGGGCATGATCCGGTGCGGCGGATTGCCTGGGCGGCGGCTCGGGACCTTCGGCGGGGCGGGGTGCCCGTTCGGGTCCTCACCGCGCTGCGGCAGCGGCGTACGGTGGCTGATCAGGCGGGCCTCAGTGCCCGCCAACGCCTGGCCAACGTCTCCGGGGCCCTGACAGTCGCTCCCGGAGCCGGACGGCTGCTGGCAGCGGCCCCGGTGGTGCTGGTGGACGATCTGATGACCACCGGGGCTTCGCTGGCGGAGGCGGCGCGGGCGGTGCGGGCGGCCGGGGGGAGGGTGGTGGGGGCGGGTGTGGTGGCGGCACCGCGGAGTGCTTTCGAAATCAACTGGAACTGACCGCGGAAATTCATCGTTGCAGGTAACGAGGGCGAAAAAGCACCCAAACGGAGCTAGTGCCAGCCAGGGGGTGCCGTCACCCGTCCGGGAGAGCTATGTTCGGTTGTGAGGACTTGGCTGACGCTTTGCCTCGGATGCCGGGATAGGTGCGTTTGTGGGTCTTTGCGGGGACCCTGAAATGAACGGGAGTGGGGACCCTGCCGACGGGGGAGGAGGAGGTGAAAGTCGCCAAGTCCGAGGCTTCGGCACTCACCGGAGCCTGGTGCAAGAAGGAATCGCTCCGCGCGTAGTAGCGGGGCGATCCGGGAACGGAGTTCTGCGTGGACATCGTCGTCAAGGGCCGCAAGACCGAGGTGCCCGAGCGGTTCCGCAAGCACGTGGCCGAGAAGCTGAAGCTGGACAAGGTCCAGAAGCTCGACGGCAAGGTGATCAGCCTGGACGTCGAGGTGTCCAAGGAGCCCAACCCCCGGCAGGCCGACCGTTCCGACCGAGTGGAGATCACCCTCCGCTCCCGAGGCCCGGTGGTACGGGCCGAGGCGGCCGCCGCCGACCCCTATGCCGCGCTCGACCTGGCCACGGCCAAGCTGGAAGCGCGGCTGCGCAAGCAGCACGACAAGCGCCACTCGCGGCGCGGCAACGGACGCATCCCTGCGAGTGACGTCGCGGTGAGCGTCCCGGACGCGGCGAAGCTCGACGAGACCGGTCACCTCGCTGTGGACGGCGCGCCGCAGGAGCAGGTGCCGACGACGAAGATGGGTTCGCTGGAGGTTCAGGGCGAAGGACCCCTGATCGTCCGCGAGAAGACCCACTCCGCGGCGCCGATGACCCTCAACCAGGCGCTTTACGAGATGGAGTTGGTCGGACACGACTTCTACCTCTTCGTCGACGCCGAGACCAAGCAGCCGAGTGTCGTCTACCGGCGGCACGCCTACGACTACGGCGTCATCCATCTGAACCCTGACTCGTTCGGGGGAGAGGAGCCCGGTGGCGCCGGTGGGGCGCTCGGCGGCTGACGGCCGCTGAAGTGGTGCCCCCGGCGTACGCCCGGGGGCACCATTGCGCCTGCGGGGGGCAGGAGTTGAGGCCGTATAGTGTCTGTGCCAGCCAGGGAGCTTGTGAGCGCGAAATGGCGACATGCCGGGGAGACGGTTGTATGGCGTTGTTCGGGCTGGCCGCAGCGGGCTGTAGTCAACCAGCCTTAAATCCAAACTCTGGCCTTCACCGGCCGAGTAGTTGACGGGGAGGAACGATGGGGGACAGCTTCGGTCCCGTGCGCGGCGGAGCCGACGACGACGGCGTCGGTGACGGTTCGGGCACGGACGTGGGCGTGTCGCGCAAGGAGCCGATCCGGGTCCTGGTCGTCGACGACCACGCGCTCTTCCGCCGGGGCCTGGAGATCGTGCTCGCCCACGAAGAGGACATCGAGGTCGTCGGCGAGGCCGGGGACGGCGCCGAGGCGGTGGACAAGGCCGCCGACCTGCTGCCCGACATCGTGCTGATGGACGTACGGATGCCCCGGCGCGGCGGCATCGAGGCGTGCACCTCCATCAAGGAGGTGGCCCCCAGCGCGAAGATCATCATGCTGACGATCAGCGACGAGGAGGCGGACCTCTACGACGCGATCAAGGCCGGGGCCACCGGCTACCTCCTCAAGGAGATCTCCACGGACGAGGTGGCGACGGCGATCCGCGCGGTGGCGGACGGTCAGTCCCAGATCAGCCCGTCCATGGCGTCCAAGCTGCTGACCGAGTTCAAGTCGATGATCCAGCGGACGGACGAGCGCCGCCTGGTGCCGGCCCCCCGGCTCACCGACCGTGAGCTGGAGGTCCTCAAGCTGGTCGCGACGGGCATGAACAACCGCGACATCGCCAAGGAACTGTTCATCTCCGAGAACACCGTCAAGAACCACGTCCGGAACATCCTGGAGAAGCTGCAACTGCACTCCCGGATGGAGGCGGTGGTGTACGCGATGCGGGAGAAGATCCTGGAGATCCGCTGAGCGGATCGGCGAGTGCCCGGCCGGGGCGGCCGGCGGGCGGCCGGGCGGGCCGACCGCTGGGCGGCAGGGCAGACGGCCCGCACCGGACGGGCGAATGGGCCCGCGGCGGCCCCACCGCTTCCCCTGGCCGTTACGACAGCCCCGCCTCCACCTCCGCGATCAGCGCCGCCCGCAGCGTGGCGTCATCGCAGCGTTCGACACGTACGGAGTCGCAGCCGACCCACTGCGCGGCCTCCGCCAGCGCCTGGGCCATCGGCCGTACGGCCTTGGCGTCGCGCATCGACACCTGGCGGGCGACGAGCGTGCCGCCCTCGCGGGCCGGGTCCACCCGCCCGGCGAGCCGGCCGCCGGTCAGCAGGGGCATCGTGAAATAGCCGTGTATCCGCTTGGGGCGCGGGACGTATGCCTCCAGGCGGTGGGTGAAGTCGAAGATGCGGGCCGTACGCGGGCGGTCCCAGATGAGGGAGTCGAAGGGCGAGAGCAGGGTCGTACGGTGCCGGCCGCGCGGCGCTTCGGCCAGGGCGGCGGGGTCCGCCCAGGCGGGCTTCTCCCAGCCCTCGACCTCGACCGGGACCAGGCCCGACGCCTCGATGACGGAGTCGACCTGGTCGTTCTTGAGGCGGTGGTAGTCGGCGAGGTCCGCGCGGGTGGCCACGCCCATCGCGGCGCCGGCCTGGGCGACCAGGCGCCGTATGCACTCCGCGTCGTCCAGGTCGTCGTGCAGCAGGTGGTCGGGGACGGCGCGCTCGGCGAGGTCGTACACCCGCTTCCAGGCGCGGCGCTCCGTGCACACCACCTCGCCGGTGTCCAGCAGCCACTCCACCGCGATCTTCGTCTCGGACCAGTCCCACCACTCGCCGCCCTTGCGGCCGCCGCCCAGGTCGGAGGTGGTCAGCGGACCGTCGGCCTTCAGCCGGTCCAGTACGGCGGCGCAGGAGCCCTCGCGGTCCTCCATATGGTGCCAACGGCGCCCCCGCGCGCGCATCGCCCGGCGCCGGAAGGCGAAGTGCGGCCACTCCTCGACCGGCAGGATGCAGGCGGCGTGCGACCAGTACTCGAAGCTGTGGCCGCCCGACCAGTAGGCGGACTCGACCGCGGGGCGACCGACGGCACCGAGCCGGGCGTACGGGATCAGCTCGTGGGAGCGGGCCAGCACCGAGATCGTGTCGAGCTGCACCGCGCCCAGCCGCCGCAGGACGCCCCGCACCCCCGCGCGGCGGTCCGGCGCGCCGAGGAAGCCCTGCGCCCGCAGCGCCATGCGCCGGGCGTCGGCGGCGGACAGGGTGGTCACGGGCTTCGGCTTCACGGGCCTCGCGGGCTTCGCAGCTTTCATGGAACACAGCGTAGGAGCGACCACTGACAATGCCGGGGACCGCGCCCGGCGGACCGCTCCGCCCGAACTCGTCAGGCCGGGAACGGGAGATGAGGCGTCTCGGAGGACAGCCCCAGGTCGGCGGGGAGCAGCGCGCCGATCCAGGCGTCCCGCCGGACGCCCCGGTGCGCGATCTTGGCGCGCAGGGTGCCCTCCATCCGGAAGCCGGCTCTGAGCGCGACCCCGCGTGACGCGGCGTTGCCGACTTCCGCGAGCCACTCCAGCCGCTCGGCCCCGAGGTCGGTGAAGGCCCAGCGGGCGACCTCGCGTACGGCCTCGGAGGTGTGGCCCTTGCCGCGGTGCTCCGGCGCCGTCCAGTAGCCGACCCCGGCCTGTCGCTCCTCGGACAGCAGCGTCATGCCGAACAGGCTCACGGCACCGGTCAGCGTGCCGTCGGCCTTGCTGGTCACCGCGAAGTGGTACTGGGTGTCCGTGCGCCACTCCTGCCGGCTGCGGGCGACGAAATCGTGCGCCTGCGCCAGGGAGAAGGGGGCCGGTACGGGGGTCCAGCGCGGTATGGCCGGGTCCTGGCAGGCGGCGTGCACCGCCGGGGCGTCGTCGGGTGCGAAGGGGCGCAGGAGGAGGCGCCCGGTGGTCAGCGTGACGGGTTCCATAGGGGGAGTGTGGGGAGGGCGGGAGGGGCGGGGCGAGCAGTTTTCCCGGGCCCGTTCCCCGTTCCGGTCCCGGCCTTCCCCGGCCCGTCTTCCGTCGGCCCCCGGCCCGTCCTCCTCGCCGGCACCACGTCTCCCGGCCACTTCTCGCCCCCCTCCCGGCACCTTCTCGCGGCGTCGCGCGTTCTCGTGTAGAGAGAGGTGTGCACCGGGGAGCGGTGCGCTTCGCGGCGGTGGACCTCCCGGCCGGATGGGGTCCTCCTTTACGATGGCCGTTGCGGCGGGGCCTGCCCCTTGGAAAAATGCCGCGCCCGCGCACCCTCCCCCTGCCTGCGGCGGGGGGTACCCCCAGCGCCAGGCCCGACCGGCAAGGAGACCAGCCCAAGTGTCCGTCTTCAACAAGCTCATGCGTGCAGGCGAAGGAAAGATCCTGCGCAAACTGCACCGCATCGCGGGCCAGGTCAACTCCATCGAGGAGGACTTCGCGGCCCTCTCCGACGCCGAGCTGCGGGCGCTGACCGATGAGTACAAGGAGCGGTTCGCGGACGGCGAAACGCTCGACGACCTGCTGCCGGAGGCGTTCGCGACCGTCCGCGAGGCCGCCAAGCGCGTGCTCGGCCAGCGCCACTACGACGTTCAGATGATGGGCGGCGCGGCCCTTCACCTGGGGTATGTCGCCGAGATGAAGACCGGTGAGGGCAAGACCCTGGTCGGTACGCTCCCGGCGTATCTGAACGCGCTGTCCGGCAAGGGCGTCCACCTGATCACGGTCAACGACTACCTGGCCGAGCGCGACTCCGAGATGATGGGCCGGGTCCATAAGTTCCTGGGGCTCTCGGTCGGTTGCATTCTCGCCAACATGACGCCCGCCGAACGGCGCGAACAGTACAACTGCGACATCACGTACGGCACGAACAACGAGTTCGGTTTCGATTACCTGCGCGACAACATGGCGTGGTCGAAGGACGAGCTGGTCCAGCGCGGCCACAACTTCGCCATCGTCGACGAGGTCGACTCGATCCTGGTCGACGAGGCCCGTACGCCGCTGATCATCTCGGGTCCGGCGGACTCCGCCACCAAGTGGTACGGCGACTTCGCGAAGTTGGTCAAGCGCCTGAAGAAGGGCGAGCCCGCCAACCCGCAGCGCGGTATCGAGGAGACCGGCGACTACGACGTCGACGAGAAGAAGCGCACGGTCGGCATCCACGAGTCCGGCGTCAGCAAGGTCGAGGACTGGCTCGGCATCGACAATCTGTACGAGTCGGTCAATACGCCGCTGGTCGGGTACCTGAACAACGCGATCAAGGCCAAGGAGCTGTTCAAGCTCGACAAGGACTACGTCGTCATCGACGGCGAGGTCATGATCGTCGACGAGCACACCGGCCGTATCCTCGCCGGCCGCCGCTACAACGAGGGCATGCACCAGGCCATCGAGGCGAAGGAAGGGGTGGAGATCAAGGACGAGAACCAGACCCTCGCCACGATCACCCTCCAGAACTTCTTCCGCCTCTACGACAAGCTCTCCGGTATGACCGGTACGGCCATGACCGAGGCCGCGGAGTTCCACCAGATCTACAAGCTGGGCGTCGTCCCGATCCCGACGAACCGCCCGATGGTCCGCAAGGACCAGGCCGACCTGATCTACCGCACCGAGGTCGCCAAGTTCGCCGCGGTCGTCGAGGACATCGTCGAAAAGCACGAGAAGGGCCAGCCGATCCTGGTCGGCACGACCTCCGTGGAGAAGTCCGAGTACCTCTCCCAGCAGCTCAACAAGCGCGGCGTGCGCCACGAGGTGCTCAACGCCAAGCAGCACGACCGGGAGGCGTCGATCGTCGCCCAGGCCGGCCGCAAGGGCTCCGTCACGGTCGCCACGAACATGGCCGGCCGCGGTACGGACATCAAGCTGGGCGGCAATCCGGACGACCTCGCCGAGGCCGAGCTGCGCAACCAGGGCCTGGACCCGGTCGAGCACGCCGAGGAGTGGGCGGCCGCGCTGCCCGCCGCCCTGGAGAAGGCCGAGGCCGCGGTCGAGGCGGAGTTCGAAGAGGTCAAGAGCCTCGGCGGGCTGTATGTGCTCGGCACCGAGCGGCACGAGTCGCGCCGTATCGACAACCAGCTCCGCGGCCGCTCGGGCCGGCAGGGCGACCCCGGCGAGTCCCGCTTCTACCTCTCCCTCGGTGACGACCTGATGCGCCTGTTCAAGGCCCAGATGGTCGAGCGCGTCATGGCGATGGCCAACGTCCCCGACGACGTGCCGATCGAGAACAAGATGGTGACGCGCGCCATCGCGTCCGCGCAGTCGCAGGTCGAGCAGCAGAACTTCGAGACCCGTAAGAACGTCCTGAAGTACGACGAGGTCCTCAACCGCCAGCGCGAGGTCATCTACGGCGAGCGCCGCCGGGTCCTGGAGGGCGAGGACCTTCAGGAGCAGATCAAGCACTTCATGGACGACACCATCGACGCCTACATCCAGGCGGAGACGGTCGAGGGCTTCGCGGAGGAGTGGGACCTGGACCGCCTGTGGGGCGCGTTCAAGCAGCTCTACCCGGTCAAGGTGACGGTCGAGGAGCTGGAGGAGGAGGCCGGTGACCGTGCCGGCATCACCTCCGACTTCATCGCGGAGGCCGTCAAGGAGGACATCCACCAGCAGTACGCGGCCCGTGAGGAGCAGCTCGGCTCCGACATCATGCGTGAGCTGGAGCGCCGTGTGGTGCTGTCCGTCCTGGACCGCAAGTGGCGCGAGCACCTCTACGAGATGGACTACCTTCAGGAGGGCATCGGCCTGCGCGCGATGGCCCAGAAGGACCCGCTGGTCGAGTACCAGCGCGAGGGCTTCGACATGTTCACCGCGATGATGGACGGCATCAAGGAGGAGTCCGTCGGCTACCTGTTCAACCTGGAGGTCCAGGTCGAGCAGCAGGTCGAGGAGGTCCCGGTGGCGGACGCCGAGGAGAAGACCTTGCCGGCCAAGGACACCCAGGACGCCGTGCCCGCCGGGGCCGGCGCCGGGCGGCCGGAGATCCACGCGAAGGGCCTGGAGGCGCCGCAGCGCCCGGACCGGCTGCACTTCTCCGCGCCGACCGTGGACGGCGAGGGCGGTGTCGTCGAGGGTGACTTCACCAGCGAGGCCGGCCAGGACACGGCCCCGGCCCGTTCGGAGTCGGACGGCCTGACGCGCGCGGAGCGCCGCAAGGCCCAGAAGAGCGGCGGGCGCCGCCGCAAGAAGTGACACCGGGCGGGCGGTGACTGACATCGCTCGCCGGGCCGGGTGAGGCCGGGGCGCCGCAGCGGAAGCTGCGGCGCCCCGGCTCTTTTCGTACGCGCCATGGCGCCCACGGGCTCGGGCCGTGGCGCCCACGGGCTCGTGCGCCGACCGTCCCGGTCACCAGATCCGGGTGGCCGGGCCGATGTCGAGGGCGGCGCAGCGCCACCGGGCGTCCCTGCCCCGCTCCAGCCGGAAGGCGAGGGCGCGCAGCCGCTCGCCGGAGGCGATGCGGGCGAACGCCTCGATGACGTCGGGGCGGGGCCGGCAGAGGCCGCAGTGGGCCACCGAGGGGGCCGGTGCGTAGCGGCCCGCGCCGGCGCTCGTGGGTCGCAGGGGCGCCTGCGGGGCCAGCTCCACGAGGCGGTCGTACGCGGCGGGCAGCGCGTGCCCCAGGAGGGCGTGCACGGGACGCCGCCCGCTGAGGGTGAGCAGGAGCTGTTCGGCGAACCAGTCGTGCGGCAGGGGGCGGGGAGCGCGGCGCGGGACGGCCGGGGCCGTACGGGGCGCTCCTGGACGCCGGGTGTCACGGCGTCCCGGCGGACCGGTGCGGGGGCGGCCCGGCCCCGCACCGGGCGAGATCCTGGGGGAGCGGGTGCGGGCGGGTGGCAGGGCGTCGGTCTGGGTGGTGAGCATGGTGGGCCCCCGTTCGGCCGGTCCGGTGGGTACCGGTGAGTAGCTTCGGTGGGGTTCTTCTACCGGCGGGGAATCGGCGGCGGCAAGGCCCTGCGGCGGGGCCGTGGGGGCGCCCGGAAGTTCACCCATCTGGGTGAGGGTGGGCGGACGTGCGGGTGCACGGTGGCGCGGGCCCGGCAGAGGGCGCCGCCGGGGAGGCGGAACGGAGCACGAAGGGGGACTCCGGCCCGTATCTCACGCCGTACCCCACGCCCGTATGCTGGCCGGACAGATTTTCCAGACCCAGCGATGTGAGCGGAAGCGGCAGCCATGCGCGTGTATGTCCCCCTGACCCTGCCCGGACTCGCGGCGGCGCACGAGGCCGGGGAGTTGGGCCCCGGCCCGCTGGACGCCTACGCCGTCACGCCCGCGCTGCGCGAGTGGTACGTCTCCGACGACATCGAGGAACTTGAGTACGCGGCGCTGAACCGGGCCGCGCAGGGCTCGCTGCGCCGGCTCGCGGCCGACCCGCGGGCGCCGCGGCGCCGGGTCGTGGTGGCGGTGGACGTACCGGACGGCACGGCCGCCGCCGACCCCGACCGGAGCCTGGACCAGGCGGCGCTGGGCGAGGTCCGGATCGCCGGACCGGTGCCGATGGCGAAGGCCGCGGCGGTGCACGTCGACTCCGACGACGCGGCCGAGGACATCGCGGCGGCCGCCGACGCGCTGGGCGCCGCGGACCACGGCGACGACGACGCGCGGTTCACGGTGGACGGCGCGGAGGACCACGAGCTGATGTGGTTCGGCGTGCAGGAGATCCCGAACCTGATCGCCTGACGGCCCGCGGGCCCCGTGGTACCGCCGTCCGTGACTGGGCTGTCAGTGGTCATGGGTACGGTCTTGGGCATGGGGACGCACGCGACGCACATCGTCTGGGACTGGAACGGCACGCTCTTTCACGACACCGACGCGGTGATGGGCGCGACCAACGCCGCCTTCGCCGAGCTGAACCTGCCCCCGATCACCCTCGAACGCTACCGGGAGCTGTACTGCGTACCGGTCCCACGGTTCTACGAGCGGCTGCTGGGGCGGCTGCCGACGGACGCGGAGTGGCTGGTCATGGACGAGGCGTTCCACCGCCACTACGCCGCCCACCGGCCCGCGTGCCGCCTCGCGGAGGGCGCGGAGCGGCTGCTGGAGAGCTGGCAGCAGGCGGGCCGCAGCCAGTCGATCCTGAGTCTGTACGGCCACGACGAGCTGATACCGCTGGTGCGGGGCTTCGGCATCGAGGCGCGCTTCGTGCGCGTGGACGGCCGTACGGGGCCTTCCGGCGGGAGCAAGAGCGAGCACATGGTGCGCCACCTCGCGGCCCTGGCCGCCGGTCCGTCCGGGAACGGCGGGGCGGCACGTGTGGACCCGGGACGTACGGTCGTGATCGGTGACGCGGTGGACGACGCGCTGGCCGCGCGGCACGCGGGCGCTCACGCGGTGCTCTACACGGGCGGGTCGCACAGCCGGGCCAGCCTGGCGGCCGCGGGGGTGCCGGTGGTGGACACGCTGGCGGAGGCCGTGGAGGTGGCGGAGGAGATCGCCGCGTAGGGCGCCTCCTCGCCGCGTGGGGCGTGCTCTACGGGTCGTTGCGGACCGGTCCGGCTGGTCCGGCCGGGCCTGCGGGCCCTCCCGGTCGGGTCTGCCGGTCCGGCCAGTCCCGCCGGTCCTCCCGGTCCGCCCGCCCCGGTCCGCCCGACCCGACCCAGCCCGGCGCCGCCCGCGGCCACCCCCCCCGGCGCGGACGCCCCCGACGGGCCGGGGCGGCCAGCCCCGGACGGGCCGAAGCCATCGCCCCCGACGGGCCGGGCCCGCTCCGCCCGGCCCGCGGGGAGATCACGTCACCGGCGCCTTGGCCCGGAGCACCGCGATGAACTCGCGCATCCATCCGGCGAGGTCCGGCCAGGCGCGGGAGGAGACCAGGGTGCCGTCGACGACGACCTCGGCGTCCCGGAAGGAGGCGCCAGCGGCCTGCATGTCCATTTCAAGCGCGGGGTAGGCGGTGACCCGGCGTCCGTTGAGGCCGCCGATGGCGGCGGTCAGCAGTGGCCCGTGGCAGATCTGGGCGACGGGCTTGTCCGCGTCGAAGAAGGACTTCACGAGCTTGCGGAGCTCGGGGTCGTTGCGCAGGTACTCGGGCGCCCGCCCGCCGGGCACCACGAGCGCGGCGTACTGCCCCGGGTCGACCTCGGAGAAGGCCAGGTCGGCGGGCCAGGTGTAGCCGGGCTGCTCGGTGTAGGTGTCGAATCCAGGTTCGAAGTCGTGCACGACCAGGCGCAGGGTCTTCCGGGCGGGGGCGGCGACGTGCACGTCGTAGCCCTCCTCGCGCAGCCGCTGGTAGGGGTAGAGGACCTCCAGGGACTCCGCCGCGTCGCCGGTCACGATCAGGATCTTGGCGGCCATGCCGTCCACCTCCGCTCGGGGCGCGCACCGCGCGCGGACGTGCCGTTCGTCACATCCGTGCGCCGTGGTCCGTTCCTCGGTGTCCCGCTCAACGTCCTCCGGATCGCCGTCCTTGCCAAGCCCCCGCGGGATACCGTGGGATTCCAGGGGACGCGGCGCGCTGTTCCGTCGCTGTCCGGATCGTCAAATATCGGCTAGTGGTTTTGTACACAGCCGGACCATGACGGCACCCCTGCCGGGAGCGATAGCCTTGCATCGTGATCAGCGCGATAAGCCGCGGGGGCATCGAGGCCCTCGCCGTGCGCCCGGGACAGCACAGTGACCGGGCGGCCGCTGACCGTTGCGACCAGGACCGAACACCGACTCCGACCGGGTCGGTGCCGAGCGGTCCGGTCATCGCTCATCGCGGCACAGCGTCGTCTGCGACCGGATTCCTCCCCGCGGTGCGGCGGGGGAACCCTCATCGGTCGGGCCGGCGCCGTGCGGCTTCCACGGAGTTCATCCACAACGTCACGCAACGGCGCGCGACAGGAGCCAGAGGACATGCAGACCAAGCTGGACGAAGCCAAGACCGAGCTGCTCGCGCGGGCCGCCCGGGTCGCTGAAAGCAGCCCGGCCGGGGGACAGGCACCGGTGCAGGGCCTCGACCCGGACACTCTCCTGGGATACCTCCAGCGCTACTACCTGCACACCGCGCCGGAGGACCTGACCGGCCGCGACCCGGTCGATGTCTTCGGCGCCGCGCTCTCCCACTACCGGCTGGCCGAGAACCGGCCGCAGGGCACCGCGAACGTGCGGGTGCACACCCCGACGGTCGAGGAGAACGGCTGGACCTGCAGCCACTCCGTCGTCGAGGTCGTCACCGACGACATGCCCTTCCTCGTCGACTCGGTCACCAACGAGCTGTCGCGTCAGGGCCGCGGCATCCATGTGGTGATCCACCCGCAGGTGATCGTCCGCCGGGACGTGACCGGCAAGCTGATCGAGGTCCTCGACAACACGTGTGACCTGCACGGGCGGACCGGCAAGGACAAGGCGGGCAACGGCAAGGGCCGGGACCTGCCGCACGACGCGCTGATCGAGTCCTGGATCCACGTCGAGATCGACCGGGAGACCGACCGCGCCGACCTCAAGCAGATCACCAACGATCTGCTGCGGGTGCTGTCCGACGTACGGGAGGCCGTCGAGGACTGGGAGAAGATGCGCGACGCCGCGCTGCGCATCGCCGACGAGCTGCCCGCCGAGCCGACCGCCGACGACCTGCGCGACCAGGAGGTCGACGAGGCCCGCGAGCTGCTGCGCTGGCTGGCCGCCGACCACTTCACGTTCCTCGGCTACCGCGAGTACGAGCTGACGTCGGTGCCCGGCGAGTCCGGCGCCGAGGAGGACGTGCTGACCGCCGTGGCCGGCACCGGCCTCGGCATCCTGCGCTCGGACCCCGCGCACAGCGGCGACGACGGCCACCCCGTCTCCCCGTCGTTCAACCGGCTGCCCAAGGACGCGCGCGCCAAGGCCCGCGAGCACAAGCTGCTGATCCTGACCAAGGCCAACAGCCGCTCCACGGTGCACCGCCCCTCGTACCTCGACTACGTGGGCGTCAAGAAGTTCGACGCGGACGGCAACGTCATCGGCGAGCGCCGCTTCCTCGGTCTGTTCTCGTCGGCCGCGTACACCGAGTCCGTACGCCGGGTGCCGGTCATCCGCCGCAAGGTCGCCGAGGTGCTGGACGCCGCGGGCTTCACCGCGAACAGCCACGACGGCCGCGACCTGCTGCAGATCCTGGAGACCTACCCGCGCGACGAGCTGTTCCAGACGCGTGTCGATCAGCTCCAGTCCATCGTCACCAGCGTCCTGTACCTCCAGGAGCGCCGCCGGCTGCGGCTGTACCTGCGTCAGGACGAGTACGGGCGCTACTTCTCGGCGCTGGTCTACCTGCCGCGCGACCGCTACACCACCGGCGTACGGCTGCGGCTGATCGACATCCTCAAGGAGGAACTGGGCGGCACCAGCGTCGACTTCACCGCCTGGAACACCGAGTCGATCCTCTCCCGGCTGCACTTCGTCGTGCGCGTCGAGCCCGGCGCGACCCTGCCGAACCTCACCGACGCCGACGCCGAGCGCATCGAGGCGCGTCTGGTCGAGGCGGCCCGGTCCTGGGCCGACGGCTTCGCCGAGGCGCTGACCGCCGAGGTCGGGGAGGAGCGCGCCGCCGAGCTGCTGCGCCGCTACAACCACGCCTTCCCCGAGGGCTACAAGGCCGACAACCCGCCGCGCAGCGCGGTCGCCGACCTCCAGCACCTGGAGAAGCTGACGGCGAAGGGCGGCAAGGACTTCGAGGTCAGCCTGTACGAGCCGGTCGGCGCGGGCCCCGACGAGCGCCGCTTCAAGATCTACCGCACGGGTGAGCCGGTCTCCCTGTCCAAGGTCCTGCCGGTGCTCAACCGCCTCGGGGTCGAGGTCGTCGACGAGCGTCCGCACGAGTTGCGCTGCACCGACGGTGCCACCGCCTGGATCTACGACTTCGGGCTGCGCATCCCCGAGCGGATGAACGGCGACGACGCGCGGGAACGGTTCCAGGACGCGTTCACGGCGGTGTGGACCGGCCGCGCGGAGAGCGACAACTTCAACAAGCTGGTCCTGCGGGCCGGGCTGAACTGGCGCCAGGCGATGGTGCTGCGCGCGTACGCCAAGTACCTGCGGCAGGCCGGTTCGACGTTCAGCCAGACGTACATGGAGGACACCCTCTCCAACAACGTCCACACCACCCGGCTGCTGGTCAGCCTCTTCGAGGCGCGGATGTCGCCGGAGCGGCAGCGGGCCGGCACCGAGCTGACCGACGGGCTGCTGGAGGAGCTGGACGGCGCGCTGGACCAGGTCGCGAGCCTGGACGAGGACCGCATCCTGCGGGCCTTCCTCACCGTCATCAAGGCGACGCTGCGCACGAACCACTACCAGAAGAACAGCGCCGGGCAGCCGCACTCCTACTTGTCGGTGAAGCTCGACCCGCAGGCCATGCCGGACCTGCCGGCGCCGCGCCCGGCGTACGAGATCTGGGTGTACTCGCCGCGCGTCGAGGGCGTCCACCTGCGCTTCGGCAAGGTCGCGCGAGGTGGTCTGCGCTGGTCGGACCGGCGCGAGGACTTCCGTACGGAGGTGCTCGGCCTGGTCAAGGCGCAGATGGTCAAGAACACCGTCATCGTGCCGGTCGGCGCCAAGGGCGGCTTCGTCGGCAAGCGGCTGCCGGACCCGTCGGTGGACCGCGACGCGTGGCTGGCGGAGGGCATCGCCTGCTACCGGACCTTCATCTCGGGTCTGCTGGACATCACCGACAACCTCGTCGGCGGTGAGGTCGTGCACCCCGCGGACGTCGTACGGCACGACGAGGACGACACGTACCTCGTCGTCGCGGCCGACAAGGGCACCGCGACGTTCTCCGACATCGCCAACGAGGTCGCCGAGTCGTACGGCTTCTGGCTCGGTGACGCGTTCGCGTCCGGCGGCAGCGCCGGGTACGACCACAAGGGCATGGGCATCACCGCCCGCGGCGCCTGGGAGTCGGTCAAGCGGCACTTCCGTGAGCTGGGCGTCAACACCCAGACCGAGGACTTCACCGTCGTCGGTGTCGGCGACATGTCCGGTGACGTGTTCGGCAACGGCATGCTGCTCAGCGAGCACATCCGGCTGGTCGCCGCGTTCGACCACCGGCACATCTTCCTCGACCCGAACCCGGACGCGGCGACCTCGTACGCCGAGCGCCGTCGGCTGTTCGAGCTGCCGCGCTCCTCGTGGGCGGACTACGACACCCGGCTGCTGTCGCAGGGCGGCGGCATCCACCCCCGTACCGCCAAGTCGATCCCGCTCAACGCGCAGGTGCGGGCCGCCCTCGGCATCGAGGCGGGCGTCAAGAAGATGACGCCGGCCGATCTGATGCGGGCGATCCTGGAAGCGCCGGTGGACCTGCTGTGGAACGGCGGCATCGGTACGTACGTGAAGTCGTCGGCCGAGTCGCACGCGGACGTGGGCGACAAGTCCAACGACGCGATCCGCGTCAACGGCGAGGACCTGCGGGTCAAGGTCGTCGGCGAGGGCGGCAACCTGGGCCTGACCCAGCTCGGCCGGATCGAGTTCGACCGGAACGGCGGCAAGATCAACACCGATGCGATCGACAACAGCGCCGGTGTGGACACCTCCGACCACGAGGTGAACATCAAGATCCTGCTCAACTCGGTCGTCGCCGACGGCGACATGACGGTCAAGCAGCGCAACAAGCTGCTGGCCGAGATGACCGACGAGGTCGGCGCGCTGGTGCTGCGCAACAACTACGCGCAGAACACCGCGCTCGCGCTGGCCCAGGCGCAGTGCGCGAGCATGCTCCCCGCCCAGCAGCGCTTCATCCGCCGCCTGGAGCGCGACGGGCACCTGGACCGGGCGCTGGAGTTCATGCCCAGTGACCGGCAGATCAAGGAGCGGCTGAACGCCGGCCGCGGCCTGACCCAGCCCGAGACCGCCGTGCTCCTCGCGTACACGAAGATCACGGTCGCCGACGCGCTGATCCAGACCGGGCTGCCGGACGACCCGTACCTCCAGCACCTGCTGCACGCGTACTTCCCCAGCGCGCTGCGGGAGAAGTTCGCCGAGCAGATCGACGCGCACGCGCTGCGCCGCGAGATCGTCACGACGGTGATGGTCAACGACACCGTCAACTCCGGCGGTACGAGCTTCCTGCACCGGATGCGGGAGGAGACCGGCGCCGCGCTGGAAGAGGTCGTACGGGCGCACACCGCGGCCCGCGCGATCTTCGGCCTCGGCAGGGTCTGGGACGACGTCGAGGCCCTCGACAATGTCGTCGCCGCCGACGTGCAGACCCGGATCCGGCTGCACTCCCGGCGCCTGGTGGAGCGCGGTACCCGCTGGCTCCTCAACAACCGCCCGCAGCCGCTGGAACTCTCCGAGACCATCGACTTCTTCGCGGACCGGGTCGCCGGGGTCTGGGCCGAGCTGCCCAAGCTGCTGTGCGGCAGCGACCTGGAGTGGCACCAGCGCATCCTGGACGAGCTGGCCGGGGCCGGGGTGCCGACGGCGCTGGCCACGCGGGTGGCCGGGTTCTCCTCGGCCTTCCCCGTGCTGGACATCGTGGCCATCGCGGACCGTACCGGCAAGGAGGCGCTGGACGTCGCCGAGGTCTACTACGACCTGGGCGACCGGCTGCGGATCAACCAGCTCCTGGACCGCATCCTGGAACTGCCGCGCAACGACCGGTGGCAGTCGATGGCCCGCGCCTCCATCCGCGAGGACCTGTTCGCCGCGCACGCGGCGCTGACCAGCGACGTGCTGTCGGTGGGCAGCGACTCCGCGACGCCGGAGGAGCGGTTCAAGGCGTGGGAGGAGAAGAACGCGGCGATCCTCGGGCGCGCGCGGACCACGCTGGAGGAGATCCACGGGTCGGAGGGCTTCGACCTGGCGAACCTGTCGGTCGCGATGCGGACGATGCGGACGCTGCTGCGTACGCATAGCTGACGGCTCACCACGTCGTGACGGCGGCGCGGCCCGGCATCTGCCGGGCCGCGCCGCCGTGGTTCCGGGCCCCGGACCCGGCCGTGCCCGCCCCTGCCCGGCCGCTCCCGCGTTACCTGGCGGATTTCTCGTACGCCGTGACGACCTGCTCCGTCGGGCCGTCCATGACCAGTTCGCCCTTCTCCAGCCACAGCACGCGGTCGCACGTGTCACGGATGGCCTTGTTGTTGTGGCTGACCAGGAAGACCGTGCCCGCTTCTTCGCGGAGTTCGCGGATGCGCGCCTCGGACCGCTTCTGGAAGGCGCGGTCGCCCGTGGCCAGCGCTTCGTCGATCATCAGGACGTCGTGGCTCTTGGCCGCGGCGATGGCGAAGCGCAGCCGGGCGGCCATGCCGGAGGAGTACGTGCGCATCGGCAGCGAGATGAAGTCGCCCTTCTCGCCGATGCCGGAGAAGTCGACGATGCCGGGGTAGCGGGCGCGGATCTCGGCACGGGACATGCCCATGGCCAGACCGCCGAGGACGACATTGCGCTCGCCGGTCAGGTCGTTCATCAGGGCCGCGTTCACGCCGAGCAGGGAGGGCTGGCCGTGGGTGTAGACGCGGCCGGCGGCGGGCGGCAGGAGACCGGCGACGGCACGCAGCAGTGTGGACTTCCCGGAGCCGTTGGAGCCGATCAGACCGATCGCCTCACCCTTGTGGGCGACGAAGGTGACGCCTTTGACGGCGTGCACCTCACGGACGGAACCGCTCGGCCGGCGGCGGACGATCCGGCCGAGGGCGGCGGTGGCGCCGCCCTTGCCCGCGCTGCCGCCGTGCACCTTGTAGACGATGTGGACGTTGTCGCAGATGACGGTGGGGGCCCGGTCGTCGGCGGGAGCGCTGCCCCTGGGAGCGCCCGCGGGCGCGGGCGGGGGGTTCACGGTGGTGTCAGCCACGGCCGTACTCCTCCTCGGCCTTCCAGAAGAAGACGTATCCGGCGACGCCGGCCAGCAGGGCCCAGCCGAGGGCCAGCGGCCACACGTGCGGCGGCAGGTCCTGCGCGCGCACCGTGTCGATCAGGGCGTACCGCATCAGGTCGATGTAGATCAGGGCGGGATTGCAGTTCAGGACCACCGAGACGACGTGCGGCGCGGTGCTGGTGAACGCGGAGAGGTTGTAGAAGACGCCGGAGACGTACATCCAGGTGCGCAGCACGAACGGCATGAGTTGCGCGGTGTCCGTGGTCTTCGCGCCGACGCGGGCCATGACCAGGGCGAGACCGGTGTTGAAGACCGTCTGGAGCAGCAGGGCGGGGACCATCAGCAGCCAGTGCCACGTCACCGGCACGCCGCAGATCAGCACGATGGCCGCCAGCACGCCCATGGAACAGACGAGCTGCTGGAGCTGGATGAGGGTGTGCGCGACGGGCAGCGCGGCGCGCGGGAAGTGCAGGGCGCGGACGAGGCCGAGGCTGCCGGAGACGGCACGGGTGCCGGCCAGGACCGTGGACTGGGTGAACGTGAAGACGAAGATGCCGGTGCACAGGAACGGGATGAAGTTCGCGATGCCGCGGCTGGTGTGCAGCAGCACGCCGAAGATCAAGTAGTAGACGCCCGCGTTGAGCAGCGGGGTCATCACCTGCCAGAGCTGGCCCAGGCGCGCCGTGGTGTACGTCGCGGTCAGCCGGGCGGTGGCGAAGGACGCGATGAAGTGGCGGCGGGCCCACAGGCGGCGGGTGTACTCGCGCAGCGGGGGGCGGGCGCCGCTGACGGTCAGGCCGTGCCGCTCCGCGAGCGCCCGGAGGCCGGGGTCGGGCGGGGCGGCCGGGACCACGGGCGACGCCTCGGCGGGGCGGGCCGGTGGGGCGAGGGTCTGGGGCATGAGGGTGGTCGCCTCCGGGGGTGAGGGAGGGGCGGGGAGGGCCGCGCCTTTGCCGGCCGCACTCCCGGCAGTGGCGTTCGACGTCAGAACGCTCCCGTATCGTCGTAACGGTGCCGAGCGTACGACCGTCCGACGTCGAAACGCAACCGTTGCGTCGCGACGCTACGATCAAGGCATGGCAAAGGACGGCAGTGACGTGACCAGGGCGCCGGGCGGGCGGCGGGCACCCGCCGGGGCCGCCGTACTGCGCGAGGAGAAGACCGAGGCGATCCGCGCCGCGGTCTTCGAGGAACTCGCGGCGGTGGGGTTCGCGCGGATGTCCATCGAGGGCATCGCCCGGCGGGCGGGCGTCGGCAAGACCGCCGTCTACCGGCGGTGGCGCTCCAAGCTGCACCTCGTGCTGGACGTGGTCTCGGCGGTGGCCGCCGACGGCCTGCCGACGCCGGACACCGGGTCGCTGCGCGGCGACGTACGGATGCTGCTGGAGGTCGCGGCCCGCGCGCTGCGGCACCCGGTGGCGTCGCAGATCATCCCGGACCTCCTGGCCGAGGCCGCGCGCAGCCCGGAGATCGCCGAAGCGCTGCGCACCGCCCTGCTCGACAGTCAGCAGGGGGTCGCGGCGGCGATGGTGGCCCGCGCGGTCGAGCGCGGCGAGCTGCGCCCGGACGCCGACGCGCGCCTGGTGCTGGACCTGATGACCGGACCGCTCTACTGGCGTCTGATGGTCGTCCGCGACGAACTCCCGACGACCTACCTGGACGAACTGGCACTCGCGGTGGCATCCGCCCTGGAGGCGTAGGGGGCCGCCGGGGCCCGGCGGCGGCCACGGGGGCCGTTCGGCCGCTTGGCCGCGGTCCGGGGCTCGGCCCGCCGCTTGGCCGCGCCCCGGGGGCCCGCCCGCCGCGTCACTGCGGCCCGAGGACTCGCTCCGCCCGCGTGGCTGCGGCCCTGGGTCCCGCTCCGCCGCCTGGCTGCGGCCCTGGGCCCCGACCCCGCCGTCCAGTCCGGCGCCACCGTGCCCGTCCCCACCGTCCGGCCCGCCCCCACCGCGCCCGGTCTCGGCCCCCGTCCTGAGCCGAGCCGCCCGCCCAAGCCCCCCACCACGGTCGGACCGTCCCGCCCAAGACCGCCCCCCACCCCCCAACCACGGACTAATCAGGCGAGCGAGGCGCGCCCCGCGACCGAATACTGAGGGGGCGGGGTTTGCGGAGTGGCTCATTCCGGCGTGGGCCGTACGGTTGCGAGCGGGGCGTTGCCGGGCGCCGTGGAGGGCCTGACCTGTGCCGACGCACCCCTCCCGGCTGTCCCGACGGCGGCTGCTCCAGATCGCCGGGGGCGGGGCGGCCGCGGTGACGGTCGGCGCCGGGGGGTGGGCCTGGTTCGGGCCGCGCGCCCCGCTGTCGCAGATCGCCGACCCGGCGCTGGAGCGGGAGGCGGCCGCTTCCGGTGCGGAGCAGGCGTTCCTGCACGTCATCGCGCACGCCGACGACTCCCTGTACTTCATGAACCCGGCGCTGGAGCAGTCGGTGCGCAGCGGCGCCCGCTCGGTGACGGTGTGTCTGACCGGCGGCGAGTCGGACGGCCGGAACACCGCCGAGCACGGGCGCGGGGACCGGGTGCCGCCGCGCGACCGCCCGGCGTTCGCGCGCGCCCGTACCAACGGGCTGCGCGCCGCGCACGCGGTGATGGCCATCGGTGATCCGCTCAGCCCCTGGGACGTGGAGGCCATCTCCCTGCTGCCCGGCTTCCAGGTCGAGATCCAGACGCTGCGCGCCGCGCCGCACAATCAGCTCGTCTTCATGGAGCTGGTGGAGGCGCGGAGCGTCTCCGAACCGCGCGCGAAAAGTCTGCGCGGTCTGTGGCTCGGCGCTGTCGACGTGCTGCCCACCCTGCGGTCGGAGGGCACCCCCGTACAGCGCACCTTCGAGTACCGCCGCGAGCAGGTCGTCGAGTCGCTGATCGCGCTGCTGGAACGGGTGCGGCCCACCGTGGTGCGCACGCTCGACCCGAACGCGGTGCACGCCCCGCACCAGCCGCCGCCCGCCGAGGACCGCGAGCTGCGCGGCCTCCTGTACCACGACCATCAGGACCACATCAGCTCGGCCTACTTCGCGCAGGCGGCGCTGGCGGGCTACTGGGGCCGCGGGCGCCGCCGTCCCACCGTCGTGGAGAACTACATCGGGTACGAGGCGGGCGTGCTGCCCAACAACGTCGACCTGCCGACCGCCCGGCGCAAGGCCGAGCTGCTGTCCGTCTACGGGTGGGCCGACGGCCGTGACTGCGGCGACCGGGCGGGCTGCGGCGACCGCAAGGTCGGCGGCTCGGCGCTGGACGGCTGGTCACGCAACTGGACGCGCAGCACCCGGCTGCGCGCCCCCGGCTCGAACAGTTGGCTGCGACCCCTGAAGGACGGCCGGCTCGCCGCCTTCGCCGTCCTGGACGGCGCCGCCGTGTGCTGGGCCGAGACCGCGCCGGGCAACGGCACCTTCAGCGGCCCGCACCGGCTCGGCGGCGGCCTCCTCCAGGGCCAGGTGCACGCCGTGAGCCACCCCGGGGGCGCGCTCCAGCTCTTCGTCTCCCGCACGGTGCTGCCCGCACGCAACCACGCGCACCGCCGTGAGCTGCTGACCGCCCGGCAGAACGGCACCGCGCGGGACGGCGTCCCGACCTTCGGCGCCTGGGAGTCGCTGGGCACTCCGGACGCCGCCCCGCTCGCGTCCCTGGAGACGGGGTTCCCGGCGGCGGCCGTCGGCCAGGACGGCACGGTGCACGTCTTCGCCCGCGACTGGCGCGGTGGCATCGCCTACCGCAGCGGTGCGCAGGGCGGGGACTGGTCGCTGTGGCGGCCCCTGGAGGCACCGGCGGCCCCCGCGGGCGCGGCGGGCCGGGTGCCGCGCCTTGTCGACGGGCTGGACGCGTGCGTGGACTCCGAGGGGCTGGTGCACGTCGTGGCGCCCGGCGACCGGGCCGTGCACCACTGGGTGTCGAGGGAGCCGGGGCAGATACCGGAACCCACCGGCGACACCGGCCTGCCGGAGCCCGCGGGCCCGCTGAGCCTGGCCCCGCTGGACGACGGCGAGGTACGCCTCGCGTACCGGCGGAGCGTCACGGCCCAGGTGCTGCTGGCCGAGCGGCGGCCGCGGCCCGGTTCCTGGCGGCCGGCGGTGCGGTACGAGCCGGTCGGCGGGTACGGGCGGGTCGCCCTGGCGGCCGTCGGCAGGCCCGCGCGGGCCCTGGTGCTCGCGGGGCGGGACAACGCGGGCCTGCTGCGGTACGCGCTCAGTGACCCGGACGGCGGCACGCCGGGCCGCTGGCGGACGGGGAAGGTGCCGCACTCGGGTGCGGCGGCCGTCGGGCAGGACACCGACGGGCGCGCGGTGCTGGCCGTGCTCGGCAACGACGGGCGGCTGCACGTGGTGCGGCAGCGGGACGCGGGGGTGGACGGCGCGTTCCAGGAGTGGACGGTCCAGCCGGCGCCGCGGGGTCAGACCGGCCCGGCGAAGCGCACCGGCTGAGCCTCGTCCCCCGTACGGTCCTCGCCGGGCGCACCGGTACGGCGGCCGCCCTCGCCGGCACACGCGTCGCCGCCCGGCACGTCCCCGCCCCGTGCGTCCCTGTTCCGCACGCCTCCGCCCGGCGCGTCCCCACCCCGTACATCCCCTTCCCGCCCGTCCCCTTCCCGCCCGTCCCCTTCCCGCCCGTCCCCGTCCCGTACCGCTGCCGACCGCCCCCGCTTCGGTACCAGGACGCGGGTGGACACCAGATAGGTGAACGGGATCGCGATCACCGCCGCGAGCAGGGGCGCGAGGCGGGTGTTCAGCCCGCATCCGTTGACCAGCACGACCAGGCCCGCGCTCTGCACCCCGTAGTTGGTGACCTGGGTCAGCGGGAAGAGCAGGAACTTCTTCCAGGTCGGCCGGGTGCGGTAGGTGAAGTAGGTGTTCAGGAAGAACGAGCCCACCATGCTGAACAGGAACGCGATCGTGTAGGCGGCGAAGTACGGCATCCAGGGATGCAGCGCCAGATAGCACCCGTAGAAGGTGAGGGTGTTGACCCCGCCGACCACGGCGAAGCGCAGCAGCCGGCCCAGCGGCAGCCGGCGCGGCAGCGGGCGGGCGCGGCGGCCCCGTGGGGACGGCCGGTGACGGGTCATCGGCGGACCCGGCCGGCGATCCGGGCCGTGGGGGTGTGCGTGGGCGCCGTCCCGTTGGTCTCCTTGACCAGGAAGTGCGGGCGCCGCTTGGTCTCGTAGTAGATGCGGCCGATGTACTCGCCGATCAGGCCGAGCATCACCATCTGCAGGCCGCCCAGGCCCACGATGATCGCCACCAGCGTCACATAGCCGGGCGCGGTGATGCCGCCGGCGACCGCGGCGCCGACGATCCACAGGGCGTACGCGGCGGCCAGCGCGGCCAGGCTCAGGCCCGCGTAGATCGCCACCCGCAGCGGGCGGCAGTTGAAGGAGAGCATGCCGTCGATGCCGTAGTTGACCAGGGAGCCGAAGCGCCACTTGGTCTCGCCGCCCTCCCGCCGGGCGTTGCGGTAGTCGAAGGTGACGGTGTCGAAGCCTATCCAGGAGAACAGGCCCTTGGAGAAGCGGTTGTACTCGGGCAGCGAGACCAGCGCGTCCACGGCGGTGCGCGACAGCAGCCGGAAGTCGCCGACGCCGTCGGTCAGTTCCACGTCGACCCACTTGTTGACGGCGCGGTAGTACAGCCGGCTGCACACGCTGCGCAGCGGTGTGTCGCCGTCCCGGCTGCGCCTGGCGATGACCTGGTCGTGGCCGAGCTGGTAGAGGTCGAGCATCTTCTCGATGAGCCGGGGCGGGTGCTGGAGGTCGGCGTCCATGAGGATCACGGCGTCGCCGGTGGCCTCCTTCAGGCCCGCGAGCATCGCGGACTCCTTGCCGAAGTTGCGGCTGAAGGAGAGGTAGCGGGTGGTGGGGCGGTGCTGCTGGGCGAGGGTGCGTATCCGGTGCAGCGTACCGTCGGTGCTGCCGTCGTCGACGTAGCACAGTTCGTACTCGACGGCGAGTTCGCCGAGCACCTCGCGGATCTCCTCGTCGAAGCGCCCGATGACTTCCTCTTCGTCGTAACAGGGGACAACGACCGAGAGCTTCATGTAGGGGCCCTTTCGCCGGGGCGGAGCGCGGCGGGAGCCACCACGTCCCAGGGAGTAATTCTACTAATCAGGCGAAATGACACGATTCGGGCGAAGGGGGCGGGCGGTGTGCTCCGGCCCGGCGGCGCCGCACACCGCAGATGACGGCCACGGCGGCCAGCACCCCCAGCGCGGCGCCGCTCGCCGCCAGGCCCGGCAGCAGCCCGGGCGGGCGGTACGAGCAGTCCAGCCGCGAGGCGCCCGCGCCGAGCGGTACGGCGAGCAGACCGCCGAACGAGTGCGGGGCGCGGGCGGCGGCGCCGTCCACCCGGCAGCTCCAGCCGGTGACGGCCGGGACCGCGAGGACGGCCGTACCGGTGCTGTGGGCGGGCAGTTCGGCGGAGAGCCCGTGGCCGCTCGACGAGAGCCGTACCGGACCCTGTTTCCGCAGGCGGGCGACGGCGTCGGCGAGCTTCTCGCGGCTCAGGCAGCCGAGCGGGTGCTCGGGGACGCGCTGGGCCTTCGGATTGCTGAACGACACCGTCAGGCGGCCGTCGGCCGGGGCCGAGCCGAGGACCTTGACCGGGTTGGCGGTCGTCTCCCGGATGCCGAACCCCGGGGAGGTATGGCCGTGGAACCGCACGCTGCCGTGGTACCAGGGCGCGTGCCAGTAGACGGCGGAGCCCGGTGCGCACCGGGCCGTGAAGACGGCCGCGCCGCCCCGGCGGGTGGCCGGCAGCCGCCACTCGCCGTCGGCCAGGCGCGGTACCGGACGCACGGCCCCGGCGGACGGGCCGGGAACCGCGGTGCCGGGAAAGGCGGGGCCGGGAAAGGCGGTGCCGGGTGTGGCGGGCCACATCCTGGAACGCCCGGCCACCGAATGGCTGCCCGTTGACGGCCCGCCCCCGCCCGCCGGACGCAGCGACGGCACCTCGTACACCCGCGCGCCCAGCAGCCGCTCCTGGCGGGCGAAGACCGGGCCGCCGCCGACCCGCGGATCGCGGCGCACGTCGATGCCCCGCGCGGCGGCCCCGCGCCGCCGCTGGTCGAGCGCGTCCGCGAGCAGGCCGGGCCGTACGGTCACCAGAGGCGCCGCGGCGGCCCGCCCCACGTCCACCGGTCCGGCCTGCGGCCCGGTCCGGAAGGTGCTCACGCCCATGATCGCGCGGCTGACCGGGTCCTCGACGCTGCGGGTGTGCCGGCCGTGGATGTACCAGCCGGCGCCCATCTCGCGCAGCGTGCGCGCGGTCCGTTCCGGCACGTAGCTGCTGTAGTACGAGCCTCCCTCGCCGCCCAGGAGCAGGGGGTCGTTGTTGGCGAACTCGTGCGGGCCGGGGTCGGTGCGGGAGCGCGGCCAGTCGTCGTGCGCCGAGATCTCCCGGTGGGCCGCGCGTGTCCGGCCGTCGAACGTGGTCTTCGGTTCCCACCAGGCGAGCTGGTCCCGGACGGCCGTCACGGCGAACGCCGCGTAGGCCGAGCCGAGGAAGACCGCGCAGGTCAGCACGGTGGCGACGGCGATACGTACGGTGTGGTGCGCCCGGTTGCGGGCCTGCGCGACCAGCGCCGCGAGCACCACCGGACCGCAGCCCAGCACCAGGATCCAGGTGGCCGGGCCGACCACGCTGCGGCCGTGGCACACCGCGGCGAGCACGGCGACCAGCACGGCGCCGGCCGCCAGCTCGCGCGGGCGCGGCCGGTGGGCCAGCGCCAGCCACGCGATGATCACCAGCAGCGCGCTGAGCACGAACGAGGCGCGGAACGGGCTGCCGTTGGGGACCGCCAGACCGTGCCAGACCAGCAGCGTCGGCCGCCACACGAAGGAGACCGCGACGCAGGCGGCCAGCCCGTACCAGGCGACGCGCGTACGGACCGGAACGGCGCGGACGAACGGGAAGGCCGCCACCAGCAGCAGGCCCAGCATCCCGATGAACAGGTGCGGCGCGGGCACCGCGCCGCGCCCGCCGGGCAGCAGCTCCGCGACGAGGTCCAGGGTCGGCGGCCGGCCCCGGTAGACGGCCTCCGGAGCGGGCCGGGACGCCCTGCTGGCCTTGAGGGTGACAGTGATCGCGGGGGCCGCCAGCAGGATGCCGACCGGTGCCATGGCGGCGGCGCGGGCCACCGCGCGCAGCCGGTGCCGTACGGAGAGGCCGGTGGCGAGCAGCAGACGCACGGCGAACACCAGGGCCATGGCGAGGGTGGCCATCGCCGCCGTGTAGAAGTTCCCCGCCCACGACACACCGACGAGCAGGGTGCCGGCCACCCAGCGGCACCGGTGCAGGCACCAGTCGGCGGCGATGCCGGTCAGCGGCAGCGAGACCAGGCCCCACATCCACATGGGGTCGGCGGTGCCGTCGCTCACGACCCAGGCGCAGGTGCCGTAGCCCACCGCGAGCAGCGCGCGCGGCCAGGGCGAGCCGGGGTGCACCCGTCCGAGGAAGACGGTCATCAGCGCGGTGCCCAGGCCGATGCAGCCGAGCGTGACGAGGAACACCGGCAGGTCGACCAGGTCGCGGGGGAAGAGGCCGACAAGCCAGGAGAACGGATTCATCAGATAGGTGAGGAAGTCGGCGAGAAAGGGCGTGCCGTAGCCGCTGTTCCAGTTGAAGGCCAGGTCGCCGGTGGTGGTGCCGTGCAGCAGGTCCCACAGATGGGCGTGGAACGGTACGAACTGATTTCCGAGGTCGTTGACGGCGCGTGAGCGGGTACCGAACGGATAGCTGCCGAGCATCGTCATACCGAGGCAATAGGCACCCATGGCCAGCAATGCTGCGAAAGACGGCGCGAACCGTGGTGTCGCCAGGCGTTTCGCCGGCGCGGTCAGCATTTTGATCGTCACATTCACGGGGCGCCGCGCTTCCCTGATCACCTGCGTCTTGAGCGAGTAGATGCCGCTTTTGGGTGATGCGCTTTTCATGTACGGCATGTCGGGACCCGGATCTCGATGCGGGTGATCGTCCCCGGGTCGAGAGTCCTACGGTAAGCCAAATGTCCGCAATAATGCGGTTTGACAAGAGCAAGGTGCGGCGGCGAACGTGCGCTCGTACGCCGGTCGACGGCGTGCCGGGCCGGTCGCGGGCCAAGGTAGCTTTGGGGTCCCGCAGCGCTATGAAAAGAGGATTGGGGTGCCCGTGCCTGACGTCTCCGTAGTCGTGATCGTCTATAACGACGCCGACCGGCTACCGACGGCCGTCCGGTCCGTACTGGACCAGACGCTCCACGGAGTCGAAGTTCTGATCGTCGACGATTGCAGCACGGACAGATCCTTCGACGTGGCCCAGCAGCTCGCCGCCGCCCACCCGGACCGGGTGCGGGCGCTGCGGCTGCCGGAGAACAGCGGCGGCTGCGGAGCGCCCCGCAACCACGGTGTCCAGCACGCCACCGGCTCGTACGTGATGTTCCTGGACAGTGACGACGTCCTGGAGCCCAACGCCTGCCGCAACATGCTGGAGGCGGCCGAGCGCACCGGCGCCGATCTGGTCTCCGGCATGTGTGTTCGGGTCGACGTCGATTCCCGGAACAAGAAGCAGACCGAGTGGTATCCGTGGCTGTACTCCCGGACCCGCACCATCGAGTCCGTTTCCGAATTGCCCGACCTCCTGGTCTTTGACACGCTGTCGACCAACAAGTGCTATCGGCGCGATTTCCTCCTGACGGCCGGGCTCGTCTTCCCCGTCGGCATCCACTACGAAGACCTGCTTTTCTCCGCACAGGCGTACGTGGCGGCCCAGCGGATCACGCTGATCCCCAACCACGTCTACTTCTGGAACGTCTTCGAGAAGGCCGCCACGAAGTCGATCAGCAACCGGCGCCACGAGATCGCCAACTTCGCGCACCGCATGGAGATCCACCGCCGGGTGGACGAGCTGTTGGAGCGCGAGGGCCTGGACGACCTCAAATTCCACAAGGACGTCAAGTTCCTCAAGCACGACCTCGTGCTGCATCTGCGTGATCTTCCGCTGCTGGACGAGGACTACCGCCGCGAGTTCGCCCGGATGGCCAACGGCTATCTCGCCGGTATCGCCCCCGAGGCGTACGAACGGGTCCAGCGCATTCAGGCGATCTGCGCCTACCTCCTGGCCAAGGAGGACTGGGAGAATTTGATGCCCGCGGTGGACACCCTCATCAACCGCGACAAACTCTCCTCACCGCTCGCCGAGCGCGACGGCCGCATCTACTGGTGCGCCGAACACCTCGACGACCCCGAGGGCCGCCGCGTCCTGGACGTCACCGACGCCGGCTACCACACCCGCTCGGTCGGCCGGCTGTTCCTGCGCAACCAGCTCACCGCCTACGAGGACGACGGGCGCGGCGCGGTCCGGCTGGCCGGCACGGTCGTCAACCCGCTCGGCAAGGTCGCCCCCGGCACCCCGCTGCGCGGCCGGCTCGAACTGAAGGCCCGCCGCAAGAGCCTCCAGACGTTCTCCTTCCCGCTGACCTCGCTGCGCGTCGCCGGGGACGGCCTGCACTGGGACGCCGAACTGGACCTCGCCCGCCGGCTGCGCCCGCTCGGCGTCATCGACGCCGTCTGGGACGTCCGGCTGATCCTGGACGCGGACGGCGTCACCACCCGCACCCGCCTGACCGTCGGCGGCGTCGACCTGGACAGCGCCCACGCGCTGCGGGTCCGCCCCCGGCTCACCCGGCTGGTCTGCGACCGCGTCGAGCCCGCCACCTCCAAGCGCGGCCACCTCACCTTCGTCCTGGATGCCCAGGGCAAGGCGGCCCGGCGCACCAACGAGGTGCTGCGGCAGGCGCTGCGCAGCCCCGCCGCCGACCTCGCCAAGAGCGGCGTGCGCAAGGCCCGCAAGGCCCAGCGCGACCTGAACTCCGGCGAGACCAAGCTGCGCGTCTACCACGAGGTGTTCAGCAAGCTGCCCGTCCGCAAGGGCCTGGTCGTCTTCGAGAGCCACCTCGGCAAGCAGTACAGCGACAGCCCCCGCGCCATCTACGAGGAGATGCGCCGCCAGGGCGTCGACTTCGAGGCCGTATGGGCCTACGACGGCAAGAAGCCGGAGGGCTTCCCCCAGGACGCCACCCTCGTCAAGCGCTGGAGCTGGCAGTACCTGCGCGCCCTCGCCCAGGCCGAGTTCTGGATCGACAACCAGGGCTTCCCGCTGCGGCTGGTCAAGCGCCCGGAGACCACCTACATCCAGACCTGGCACGGCTCCGCCCTCAAGCGCATGGGCTTCGACGAGCCGCGCATGAAGCTCAAGACGCGGGCCGCCAAGGAGGACTTCCAGAAGGTCCTCGACCGCTTCGACCACTTCCTGGTCCGCTCCGAGCACGACGTACGGACCCTGGCCAACGCCTTCCGGCTGCGCGACGAGGTGCTGCTGCGCAGCGGTTACCCGCGCAACGACGCGCTGGTCGCCACCCGCCGCGCCGAGGAGACGAGCGGCGTGCGCGAGCGCGGCCCGCTCGCCGAGGAGCTGGGCATCCCCGCCGACAAGACGGTGCTGCTGTACGCGCCGACCTTCCGCGCGAACCCCAACGGATCGGTCCGCGGCTTTGAACTCCCCTTCGACGTGGACGAGTTCGCCGCGCGCTTCGGTGACCGCTTCGTGCTGCTGATGCGCTCGCACTACCTGAACAACGTGGTGCTGCCGCCGTCCGTACGCGGCAAGGTCATCGACGTCACCGGGCACCACGACATCACCCCACTGCTCCAGCTCGCCGACGGCATGATCACGGACTACTCCTCCGTGATGTTCGACTACGCCCTGCTCGACCGGCCGATGCTGTTCTTCGCGTACGACTACGAGGAGTACGCCAACGAGGCACGCGGCACCTACTTCGACCTCAAGGAGAAGGCACCGGGACCGGTCCTGGGCACCGCCGGGGAACTCTTCGACGCCATCGAGGGCCTCAAGGCGGCGGACGACGTGCACCGCGAGGCACGGCGCCGCTTCACCGCCGAGTTCGGCGAGTACGACCGGGGCGACGCGGCCCGCCGGATCGTCGACCGGTTCTTCGGCGGCGGCGGTACCGGCCGCGCCGCGGACCGCGGCCCGGCGGCCGGCGGCACGCTGCCCGGCCCCACCGTCATCAGCGGCTCCGCGCACAGCGGTTCTTCCGTGAAGGGGGAAGCCCATGACCGGGCGTGACATCTTCCTCGTCTCCAACAACGTCGACGAGATGGGCGGCGTGACCACCTGGTCCCACCAGATGGCCCGGCTCTTCACCGAACAGGGCCACCGGGTGCACGTCATCGGCGTGGTGCCGGCCCCCGAGGAGCAGCGCGCCGACCTCGGCGCCGACCTGCCGTACCGGACCACGACCCTGTACGACGCGCACCCGCCCCAGGCCGTACCGGCCGCCCGCGGCATCAAGGGACGCCTGAACATCGCCGAGCAGCGGCGGCGCGCCGCCCGACAGGCCGGCATGCAGGAGCAGGCGGACAAGCTCAGCGCGCTGTTCCGCGGCGCCCGGCCGGGCGGCGTGGTCATCGTCACGCAGGTGTGGGCCATGGAGTGGGTGAACCTCGCCGACACCGCGGGGCTGCCGGTCGTCGGCATGACCCACGAGTCCTTCGACGCCTGCCGCAAGTCCTCGCGCTTCGCACGGGTCAAGAAGCACTACAAGGGCGTGGACCGGCTGCTCGCCCTCACCCGCGAGGACGCCGACCTGTGGATCCGCCAGGGCATGGACAACGCGGACTTCATGCCCAACCCGCTGCCGGCGCTGCCCGAGGTGCCCTCCGACCGCACCGCCAAGGTCGTCGTCAGCATCGGCCGGCTCTCCGACGAGAAGGGCGTCGACCTGCTCCTCGACACCTGGGCCATGGTCGCGCCGGACCACCCGGACTGGACCCTGCGCATCTACGGCTCCGGTGACGACGAGGACCTCCTCAAGAAGCAGGCCGAGGCGCTGGGGCTGACGGACTCCGTCGCGTTCATGGGCCGTACCGACGACGTGGCCGGCGCGCTGCGCGGCGCGTCCGTCTTCGCCCAGTCCTCCCGGGCCGAGGGCTTCCCGCTCTCCCTCATGGAGGCGATGGCCTGCGGCGTGCCGTGCGCGGCCTTCGACTCCGCGCCCGGCGTCCACGAGATCGTGCGGGACGGCGAGGACGGGCTGCTGGCCGTGGTCGGCAACACCACCGAACTGGCCCGCCACATCGACGCGCTGATCTGCGACAAGGAACTGCGCGACCGGCTCGGCACGGCGGCGCGGGAGAACGTGCGGCGCTACTCCACCGACCGTATCGTCAAGCGCTGGGAGGAGCTCTTCGCCCTGCTGGAGCGCTGAGTTCCGCCGGGCCGGCCCCGTGCGCCGCGGGGCCGGCCCGTACCGGACGACGGAAGAGGGACACCGTGGCAGCAGAGCATCCGTCCGCCCCCGACGGCCGGGGCCCCCGTGACCCGGCCGTCTCGGTCGTCGTGCCGGTGCACAACACCCGGCGCTATCTCGAACGGTGTCTGGGCTCCGTCTTCGCCCAGAGCCTCGGGCCGGACGCCGTCGAGGTGATCGCCGTGGACGACGGGTCCGACGACGGCAGCGGCGCCTGGCTGGACGAACAGGCCCGTACGCACCCCGGCCTGACGGTGCTGCACCAGCCGCCGTCGGGCGGCCCGGGGCGGCCGCGCAACGTCGGCATGGACCACGCCCGCGGCCGGTACCTCTTCTTCCTCGACTCCGACGACCACCTCGGCACCGAGGCACTGGAACGGCTCACCGCGCTGGCCGACACCCACGGCTCCGACATCGTCTACGGGCGAATAGTCGGCGCCGGTGGGCGCCCCGCCCCCGTCGACCTGCGCACCACCAGCCCCCGCGTCACGCCCTGGGACTCGCCCGTCTACTGGACGCTGGCCGCCTACAAACTCTTCCGCCGCCGCTACGTCCAGGAGCGCGGACTGCGCTTCGTCGAGGGCCGCTTGCTCGCCGAGGACCTGCCCTTCGGCATCCACGCCCTGCTCCGCGCGGACACCGTCTCCGTCCTGGGCGACTACGACTGCTACTACCTTCAGGGCCGCGACGACGACAGCAACGCCAGCCGCCAGGACCGTGACTGGCCCGAGCACCTGGGCTACATCGCCACCGTGCTCGCCGAGGTCGCCGGCCTGGTGCCGCCGGGACCCGAGCGGGACACGCTGATGGTCCGCCACTTCCACGGCGAGATCCTGGCCCAGTTCGCCGCGCCGTACCTCGCCCGCGACGCCGCGGGCCGCCGCGCCATGGCGAAGGCCGCCCGTCCGCTGGTCGAGGCGTACCTCACCGACCGGGTGCTGGCCGCCCTCCCGCCCCGGCTGCGACTGCGCGCGCACTGTCTGCGCGAAGGGCTGGTGGACGAGCTGAGCGAGATCGTCCACGCGGACACCGAGCGGGAGTTGGGGCCGCCGGTGGCCGGTGCGGACGGCCGGGAGTACGCCGCGTACCCGTATTTCCGCGACCCGGAGCGCGGCATCCCGGACGCCTGCTACGAGCTGCCGCCCGCCCGGCCCGCGGAGGACGGGGAGCCGGGGCCGGGCGACGAGCCGGGGCCGGACGGTGAACCGGCGGACGGCGGCGGGCCCGCGGCGGCCGGCCCGGCCTGAAAAGCCGTCCGCCCCCGGCACGGCCGGGGGCGGACGGAACGGCCTCGGATCAGGCGCCGGCGCGGTGGTGCTGCCAGCCCTCCCAGGCGGAGGTGATCATGTCGCGCACGTCGTGGCGGGCCTTCCAGCCCAGCTCACCGGCGATGCGGTCGGCGGCGGCGACCACCCGGGCCGGGTCGCCGGGGCGGCGCGGGGTGACCTCGGCGACGGCGTCGGTGTGGCCGGTGATCTCGGTGATCAGGTCGACCATCTCCTTGACGGATACGCCCTCGCCGCGGCCGATGTTCAGGGTCAGGTCGCGCACCGGGCCCGGCTCGGCCAGCTTGCGCGCGGCGGCCAGGTGGGCGTCCGCGAGGTCCGCGACGTGGATGTAGTCGCGGATGCAGGTGCCGTCCGGGGTCGGGTAGTCGTCGCCGAAGATCCGCGGGGACGCGCCGTCGGTGAGCTTCTCGAAGACCATCGGGACGATGTTGAAGACGCCCATGTCGGCCAGCTCGGGGGTGGCGGTGCCGGCCACGTTGAAGTAGCGCAGGCACGCGGTGTTGATGCCGTGCGCCTTGCCCGCCGCGCGCGCCATCCACTCGCCGACGAGCTTGGTCTCGCCGTACGGGTTGATCGGCGCGCAGGGGGTGTCCTCGGTGACCAGGTCCACGTCCGGCATGCCGTAGACGGCCGCGGAGGACGAGAAGACGAACTGGCCGACGCCGCCCGCCGCCATGGCCTCCAGCAGTGTCTGCAGGCCGTACACGTTCTCGCGGTAGTAGTGCAGCGGCAGCTCGACGGACTCGCCGACCTGCTTCTTCGCGGCGAGGTGCACGACACCGGTGACGCCGTGCTCGGCGATGGTCCGGTCCAGCAGCTCGCGGTCCAGGGTGGAGCCCACCACCATCGGGACGCCCTCGGGAACCCGGGCGGCCACGCCCGTGGAGAGGTCGTCGAGCACCACGACCCGCTCGCCCGCCTGTGTCATGGCTCGTACGACGTGGGCGCCGATGTAGCCGGCGCCGCCCGTGATCAGGTAAGACATCTCGCCATCCTAAGGTGGTCGTTGCTCGTCGGGTGGTGCAGGTCCGGACGCCGGTGGACGGCGCCCCGGGGGCCGTACGGCGGGCTCCGGCGCGCTGACCGGGGTCGTCGCGCGGCCTCCGTCGCGCCCGGCCCGGCCGCGGCCGGCCGGGCCGCTGTGACATGACTAACGAGTGCGCCCGCCGCCACGGCGCAGTTTGCGGGCCGCGATCTGCCACGCGGTACGCATACCGGACGCCATGCGCAGCGCCAGCGCGCCGCCGGTGGTCGCGTATGGCTGCGCCAGCAGCAGGCCGTGCCGGGCGCTGGGCAGCGCGTGCCGCCGCAGCCCGGGGCCGGTGGCCCGCAGCGCGGCGTGCAGGACGGAGCCGTCCGCGCAGCGCACCCGGGCGGTCAGGTCCCACGGGACGGGGGCGCCGGAGCCGTGATCGCCGCGGGTGATCAGGGCGTTGAGGTCGAGCGCCGTCTCGGCCGTCCAGCCGTCCCCCGACGGGTCCGGGGTGAGCGTGGCGGTGTGCACGGGCCCGGGGCGGCCGTCCGCCCGGCGGCGCAGCTCCACGTCGATGCCGGCCGGCCCGGCGGCGGCCACCCGCCCGTACAGCTCGTGCAGGCGCAGCCGCAGCAGGGAGCGGGTGCCGAGGACCGGCTCGGCGTCGACGGTGACGGGCAGGTCGCCCGCGGGCAGCGCGTCCAGGCCGTCGAGTTCGGCCTCGGGCAGCTCGCGCGACCACACGGGCCGCTCGCCGTCGCGCGCGTACGGCGGAAGCAGCCGGCCGGGGCGGGCGGCGAGCTGGGTGAGCCGGCCGGAGTCCACCGGCGCCTCGGAGGCGAGCAGCACCCGGGTGAGCCAGCGGGCCGGGGCGGTGGCGGCGAGCAGCTCGCTCTCCTCGAACCCGGCCAGGTACGCGCGGGTCAGCCGCCACCACTCCTGCCGGTAGTCGGCGCCCCGGGTGTGCAGCTCGCGGACGTACATCCGCAGGTCGTGGTCGAGGAACTTGGTGCGTGCCGCGTGCGCGAGGCCCTTGTGCCCGGCGTCGGCCAGGATCCGCACGCTGGTGCGGTGCGCCTCGATGCGGGACTCCCAGTTGGCGACGTCCTTGCGGTCCAGCGAGATCGACTGCTTGGCGGCGCCGCGCCGTACGTGCCAGACGTAGACCTCGTCGGGGACGACCGCCAGGCGCGGGGCGGCGGCCAGCACCCGGGAGGTGAAGACGAAGTCCTCGTAGGTGAAGCGGCCGTCGGGGAAGAGGATGCCGTGGTCGAGCAGGAAGGCCCGGTCGTAGAGCTTGTTGACGCACAGGGTGTCGCCGACCAGTTCGGGGTGGTCGGTGACGGGCGCGTGCAGGGCGGCTTCGCGGTAGAGGCCGGGCTGCCAGGGCACCTCGCGCGGTCCCGGCAGCTCGCGGCGTACGCACAGGCCGGCCGTCACCGGGGTGTCGTGGCGCAGCGCGGCCGCCAGGAGGGCGTCGACGGCGCCGTCGGGCAGGACGTCATCGCTGTCCAGGAACATCACGAAGCGGCCGGTGGCGGCCCGCAGCCCGTCGTTGCGGGGGGTGCCGCAGCCGCCGCTGTTGTCCTCGCGGTGGATCACCCGCAGCCGCCCGTGCTCGCGCGCGAGGGCGTCCAGCACCTGGGCCGTGCGGTCGGTGGAGGCGTCGTCGACCGCGATCACCTCGGCGATCGCGTCCCCCTGCGCCAGCGCGGAGCGCACCGCCTCGCCGACCAGCGTGGCGTCGTTGTAGGCGATGACGACGATGCTGACCTGCGCGGACGGTGTGACGGCAGGCCCCGGCCGCGGCTCGGGGGCTTCATTCACAGTCACTGCATCTACATTTCGTGTCGGTGTGGTCGGCGCCGGAGGGCCCGGGCTTCCCGCTCTCCGCACGGAGGCCGGAAGCCGGTGCCCGGTTGCGTGCGCGCCCCTGCTCCGGGCCATCTTGCCGTCTCGCGCCCCGCGGCCGGGCGCGGGCCCCCGCCCCCGGCCTCCGTGGTGTGCGGCACAACTCGCCCCGCGACCGCGGGTCACCGGCCGTGGGCCGAACGGGTGACAGGCGCGATCGACAGTACGTAGCGGACTGATTACGCTCTGCGTCCGTTCCCCTCGTGTGATCGGTCCGCGAGCCCCGACCTTGGGATGGCCATGCCCCGGTTCAGCGTCATCGTTCCCGCCCGCGGCGTCCAGGGCTTCCTGCGCGCCTGCCTGGACTCCGTACTGGAGCAGCCCTTCCGGGACGTGGAGCTGATCGCCGTCGACGACTGCTCGGCGGACGCCACCGGCGCGATCATCGACGAGTACGCGCGGCGCGACCCGCGCCTCGTCGCCCTGCACCTGCGCCGCCCGAGCGGCGCGGGCCCGTCCCGCAACGCCGGTGCCGCGCTCGCCGGGGGCGACCACCTGCTCTTCCTCGACGGCGACGACACCCTGGCCCCCGGCGCGCTGGCCGCCGTCGACGCACGACTGCGGGCCTGCGGCGAGCCCGACGTCCTGCTGTGGGACCACGAACGGATGGACGTCTGGGAGCGGCGGCGGCCCAGCGGCGACGGTGCCTTCCTGGAGGCGGCGGGCGACGCGGTCTTCGACGCCGCGCGGCGCCCCGCCGTACTCGGCGTCGAGCCCGCCGCGTGGAACCGTGCGGTGCGGCGCGAGCACTGGACCGGCCGGGGGCTCGCCTTCGCCGACGGCCCGTACGAGGACGTCCCGTACGCGTACGGGAGCCTGCTGACCGCCGGGCGCATCGCGGCGCTGGACCGGGTCTGCGTCACCTGGCGCGAGCGGCGGCGGGGCAGCGCCACCACCACTCCGGGGCGTCACCACTTCGTCGCCGTCGAGCGCTACGAGGAGCTGTTCGCCCGGCTCGACGGCCTGCTGCCGGGCGAGCGGGACGCAGGCGCGGAGCGGGGCGGCCCGGAAGACGACCGGCTGCCGCTGCTGACCGTCCTGCACGCCCGGATGACCGACCGGCTGCTGGCGATCCTCGACGACCCCGACCGCATCGTGCCCGAGGACCGCGCCGCCTTCTTCCGCGCCGCGAGCCGCTGCATCCGCCGGCACCGCCCGGAGGGCGCGCCGCAGCCGGCCGCCCTGCGCTCGTACCGCGCCTACCGGTCGCTGCACGGCGCCCAGGACCTGCGGCGCGAGCTGGCCAGGGAGCTGCGGGACCGCGGCGAGGCCGCCGCCCGCACGGCCTTCCGGCGCTACTACGGCCTGCGGCTGCACGCCCCGCTCGACGCCGACCTGGTGCTCTACGGCGCCCGCGGCAACCGCGCGGTGACCGGCAACCCGTACGCCGTCGACCGCAAGGCCCGCGAGATCGCGCCCCAGCTCCACGGCGTGTGGGCGGTCCACGAGGACGCGGTGGACGCCGTCCCGGCGGGTGCGGACCACGTCACCGTCGGCTCACGCCGCTACTGGGACGTGCTGGCCCGCGCCACCTACCTGATCACCGACGGCGACTTCCCGGGCGCGGCCGGGCGGCCGGGACAGGTCTGCCTCCAGACCCACCAGGGCACCCCGCTGAAGGCCACGGGCCTGGACACGCACCGCTACCCGGGCACCCCGGCCGGGCCGGGCCCCGGCCGGGTCCTGGAACACGCCGACCAGTGGGACTACTGCCTCTCCGCCAACCAGCACTCCAGCGAGATCTGGGAGCGCGCCTACCCCAGCTCGTACCAGACGCTCGCCACCGGCTTCCCCCGCAACGACCGGTACGCCACCGCCACCGCGGCCGATGTGCGCGCGCTGCGGGCCGCGCTCGGCGTCCGGCCCGGCGCGACCGCCGTCCTGTACGCGCCCACCCACCGCGGCCCGGCGGACGCCGCCCCGCCGCTGGACGTGGCCCGCCTCGCCGGGGCGCTCGGCCCTCGCTTCCAGCTCCTGGTGCGCGCCCACCCGTACAGCGGCCCGCACCGGGGCGCACCGGACCCGCGGACGGCCGCCCTCCAGGAGGAGGGCACGGTCCTGGACGTCTCCGGGCACCCGCACATCGAGGACCTGTGCCTGGCCGCCGACGCGCTGCTGTGCGACTTCTCCTCGGTGCTGTTCGACTACGCCGTCCTGGACCGGCCGATCGTCGTGCACACCGCGGACTGGGACGCCTTCCGGCTCACCCGCGGCGTCTACGTCGACCTGCTGTCCGGGCGGCCCGGCGACACCCCGGGCGTCCTCGCGCCGGACGAGGCGGCCGTCGCCGGGGCCTTCCACTCCGGGCGCTGGGACGGCCCGGCGGCGGCGTCGCTGCGGGCCGCGTTCCGGGAGCGCTTCTGCCAGTACGACGACGGGCTGGCCGCGGAGCGGGTGGTGCGCCGGGTCCTCCTCGGCGAGGACGACCTGCTGCCCCTGCTCCCGTCCGGCGAACGCCGGACCGCCCCGTCGCCCCGCGCCGCCGAACGGGCCCTGGAGCGGCAGGCCGGTGGCGCGCGGACCCTCACGGGCCCCGGCGCGGTCGCCGGGTGACGGCGGGCCGACCGGACCGCAATGGGCCGGACGGGCCTCAGCGGGCCGCCGAGCGGCGGCGGGCGGCGACGACGGCCTTGGTGATGAACGGCGGCAGGACGTTCACCGCGAGGCGACGGGCCGGGCCGCGGCGCGGTCGGGCGGCCGGGCGGGGCGCGGCGGTGCGGGCGGCCGCCTGCGGGCCGGAGGCCGCGGCGGAGGGCCGGGCGGTCGCCGGGGCGTCGCTTTGCGCGGTCTCCGTACGGTGGCGGGAGACGGGGTGCGCGGGCTCCTTGGCGTTCTTGGCGCTCAGCCGTATCAGCGGCGCCCCGTTCACCTCCTGCACCTCGTGCCACATCCCCTCGCGGCCGGTCAGCCACGCCAGCAGCGCGGCCTGTACGGGCGCGGGGTCGCCCCACGTGCCGTAGAACTTGGTCGGGGTGATGCAGACCGGGCGCAGCGCCAGGCCGGTGACCGCCTGCCAGGTGGCGGCGGCCACCCCGGGGCAGTGCTCGGCGCGGAAGTCGTCGAGGACGACGATGCCCCGCGGCGTGAGCAGGTCGCGCACCGTGACGATGTCGCCGTGCACGTGCTCGTACAGGTGCGAGGCGTCGATGTGTGCGAAGCGGCAGCTCCCCGGCGCGACGTGGTCCGCCACGCGCGCACTGGGCCCCTGCACGATCTCCGGCAGCTCGTCGTGGAAGGACAGGTAGTTCGCCTCGAAGGCGCGGCGCGTCAGCGTGGCGTAGGACTTCGCCATCTCCTTGGAGTTGGACGCGTCCCCGGCGGGGGAGTCGAACAGGTCGCAGACCGTGAAGCGGTCCCCCGGGCGCAGCCGGGCGCCCAGGAAGATGGCGCTCTTGCCCAGGTAGGCGCCGAGTTCGAGCAGGTCGCCCGGCTCGGCCCGCTCCTGCTGGCGGGCCAGGAACCAGTCGAAGAGGAGCTGGTCGGCGGTGAAGAACCAGCCTTTGACGTCGGACAGTTGCCCGGGGCGCGGGAGGTGTCCGTCACGGAGGTCTGCGGTGCGGGCAGTCATGTGCGGTCCGTCTCCAGACGGTCGAGGGGATCGGGGCCCGGCCGCGGGCAGGGCGGGGCCCGTGCGGCGCGCGCGGCGGCTTGCGCGGTGGCGGCCGTACCGCCGTCGGCGTGCCCGACATCGTGGGGGAGCAACGTGAACGGCAGATGGCGTACGGCACCGCGTTCCCTTACGCCGTCGCGCCCGTTCCCGTACCTCCGGGCGGACGCTCCCGGCGCCCGCCCGGACGCTCCCGGTGCCCGCCCGGGCCCCGTCTCCCCGTGGGCCCGGCGGCGCTCACTTCACCGCGCCCGCCATCACCCCGGAGACGAACTGCCGCTGGAAGGCGAAGAAGACGACCAGCGGGACCACCATCGACAGGAACGCGCCGGGCGCCAGCACGTCGATGTTGTTGCCGAACTGCCGTACCTCCTGCTGGAGCGCGACCGTGATCGGCGGGTTGCCGCTGTCCGCGAAGATCAGCGCCACCAGCAGGTCGTTCCACACCCACAGGAACTGGAAGATGCCCAGCGAGGCGATGGCGGGCCCGCCCAGCGGCAGCACCACCCGGGTGAACAGCCGCAGTTCGTTCGCGCCGTCCAGCCGGGCCGCCTCCAGCAGCTCGCGCGGGATCTCGGCGAAGAAGTTGCGCAGCAGGAACACCGCGAAGGGCAGCCCGAAGGCGGTGTGGAAGAGGATCACACCGGGTGTCGTCTCGAACAGCCCGACCGCGCCGAACAGCTTGGCGACGGGGATGAGCGCGACCTGCACCGGGACCACCAGCAGCCCGACGACGACCATGAACCACCCGTCCCGGCCGGGGAAGTCCATCCAGGCGAACGCGTACCCGGCCAGCGCTCCGATGACGACCACCAGCACCGTCGCCGGCACCGTGATCAGCGCGGTGGTCAGCAGCGAGTCCATCACCTTGTCGTTCTCCAGCAGATGGCCGTAGCTGGACCAGGTGAGTTCGGCGGGCTTGGCGAAGACCTGCCACCAGCCGGACTCCCCGATGTCCTGCGGTGAGCGCAGCGAGGACACCAGCAGGCCGACCGTCGGCATCAGCCAGAACAGCCCGATCAGGATCAGCCCGGCCCGCAGGGCGCCGCCGCCCGTGCGGGCCGCGATCCGGGCGGGCAGCGACTGCTTGGCCCGTACGACACCGTCGGCGGTCGTCATCGCCCGCGCTCCTTCCGTAGGCGCCGGAGATTGACGTACATCACCGGCAGTACGAGCAGCAGCAGGAACACCGCGATGGCGCTGCCGATGCCCTGGTCCACATCCGTGCCGAAGGACGACTGGAAGAGCTGGAGCGCGAGCACGTTGGCGTCCTTGAGGCTGGATCCCGGCGCGATGATGTAGACCAGGTCGAAGATCTTCAGCACGTTGATCATGAGGGTGACCAGCACGACGATCAGAACGGGCGCCAGCAGCGGCACCGTCACCCGGCGGAAGACCTGCCACTCGTTGGCGCCGTCCACCCGCGCCGCCTCCAGCAGCTCCCGCGGCATCCCGGCCAGGCCCGCCGCGATCAGCACCATCGCGAACCCGGCCCACATCCACACGTACGCGCCGATGATGGCCGGGGTCACCAGGGCCGGGCCGAGCCAGTTCGCGCCGTTGTACGCGGCGGCGAAGTTCGCGGCCGGCAGCCGCAGCAGGGCGCCGTCCGCCGCGGCGGGCAGCGAGAACCGCCCGTCCGGGCCCGTGGTCGCGCTCGCCACGGTCCTGCCGTCCTTGACCGCCTCGACCGTCAGACCGGGCAGCCCCCTCTCGGAGCGGTCGATGATGCCCGGGGTGCCGCCGCCCCCGCGGGTGAAGTCCAGCCAGACGGTGCCGGTGACCCGGCCGGGCTCCGGGCGCGCGGCGGTCGCCGGGCGCGCGCCCTTCAGGTCACCGGGCTGCACGGCGACCAGCGGCAGATGCGCCGGATCGCCCGCGCGCACCGGCTTGCCGGTGGTGTACGAGCCGCCGGACGCCGTCAGTCCGGCGCTGGGCCGCGGCTTGGCGCCCGGGTACGGCGCGGGCTCAGCGAAGGTGTCGTGGACGCCGACCCACACGGCGTTGGCGACGCCGCGCTCCGGGTCCTGGTCGTAGACCAGCCGGAAGATGATGCCCGCGGCCAGCATCGAGATCGCCATCGGCATGAAGACGACCAGCTTGAAGGCGGTGCCCCAGCGGACCCGCTCGGTGAGCACCGCGAAGATCAGTCCGAGCGCGGTGGCGACGGTGGGGGCCACCACGACCCAGATGACGTTGTTCTTCAGGGCGATGCGGATCCGCTCGTCCGAGAACAGCTCGCCGTAGTTGCCCAGGCCCACGAAGCCGTCGCCGGACGCGTCGAACAGGCTCCGGTAGACGGAGAAGCCGATGGGATAGACGACCAGCGCCCCGAGCAGGACGAAGGCGGGCAGCAGGAAGACGGCGGCGACCCAGGGGCGGGTGCCCGCCACACTCTTGACCCGGCGCAGCGTGCCGGTGCGCGGACGGACCGGGCCGGCCGGCCCGCCCGCGGTCGCAGCGTTCATGGTGGTGTCCCCCGGTCGATGCGGTCAGCGGCGGTGCGCACCGTGGTGCGCTGCGCGGCGGCGGACCGGCGTGGCCCGCCGCCGTACGGACGCTCCGGGTCAGTTCCCGAACGCCTTGGCGGCGTCCTGCTCCAGTTTCTGCTGAACGCCCGCCACGTTCTTCGGGTTCTTCAGGAAGTCCTGGAGGTCCTTCCACTCGCCCTGGCCGGGCTTGCCGCCGAAGCTCGCGGGGGCCTGGTCCGACATGTCGAAGCGGAAGTCGTCGCCCGCCTTGATCAGGGCATCGGCGATCTCGCGCATCGTGTCGTTGACGTACGCGGCCCGGTCCAGCTCCTTGTTGGGGGAGATGAACCCGCCGGCCTGCGCCCAGATCTTCGCGGCGTCCGTGGAGGCGAGGAAGGTGAGCAGGGCCTGTGCGCCCTTGGTGTCCTTCAGGGCCACCGCCGCGTCGCCGCCGGTCACCACGGGCGACTTGGCGCCCACCGCGGGGAACGGGAAGACCTTGGCGTCCTTGCCGACCTCGGACTTGGTCTGCGCGATGTTGGTGGCGGCGTAGTCGGCGGAGGAGACCATGGCGGCCTTCGGCTGGTCGCCGCTGAAGGTCTGGGTGACCGAGGTGGGGAACTGGGTCTGCAGCGCGCCGCTGTTGCCGCCCGACAGCAGGCCCGGCTTGCCGAAGAGCTGGCCGAGCGCGGTCAGCGCGTCCTTGACGGACGGGTCGGTCCACTTGATCTTGTGCTGGGCCAGTTGGTCGTACTTCTGCGGACCGGCCTGGGAGAGGTAGACGTTCTCGAACCAGTCGGTCAGTGTCCAGCCGTCCGCACCGCCCACCGACACCGGCTCCACCCCGGAGTCGGAGACCGTCTGCGCGGTCTTGAGGAAGTCCGCCCAGGTCTTCGGCTCGCCCACCCCGGCGTTCTCGAACGCCTTGGTGTTGTACCAGATCAGCGACTTGTTGCTGGCCTTGTAGTACACGCCGTACTCGGTGCCCCGGTAGGCCCCCAGCTCCCGCCAGCCCGCGGAGAAGTTCTTGGCGAGCTGCTCCTTGGCGGCGGCCCCCAGCGGTTTGAGCCAGCCCTTGCGCGCGAACTCCCGCAACACGCCCACCTGCGGCGGGAACGCCACGTCCGGCTGCCCGCCGCCGGCCACCTTCGAGCCGATGAACCCGGCCATGTCGTCGCCGCTGGGGATGTAGTCGACCGTCGCGCCGGTGCGCTTCTCGAACTCCTCCAGCACCTTCAGGAAGCTGGCCCGCTCCGGGCCGGTCCACACCGCCGCCACCTGGAGCTTGTGGCCGCTCAGCTTGGGGAGCTGGACGGTGACACCGCCACTGCCCTTGCCGCCGCCCTCGCTCTTGTCGCCGTCGTCGTCGTTGCCGCCGCAGGCGCTGAGCGTCAGGGCGCCCACGGCGGCAAGGGCCAGCGCGGCGCGGGTGGTTGCGGCGCGGGGGCGGGCGGCCGCCGTGCCACCCGCCGTGCCACCCGCCGTACGGCCGGTCGTCGCGGTGCGCGCGGCGGCGCGCCGTGTGCGTGAAGTGCCCATCCCCGTAAGCCCCTCCCGTGCGGTGCACTGAGCGCCGTGTGGCGGTCCGCGCCGTGCGACGGTCCGCCGCGCACAGTCCTACGCCCGGATCACCGGCCCCGCAATACCGCCTCCCGCCTCAACTGGCCTTTCGTGACCGGCCCGTTACCCCTCGCGTACACCTCGCGGCCGCGTCGCGTACGGCGCGCCGCAGCCGCCCGTACGGCGGCCGGGTACCGGAGCCGGGTGCCGGGACCGGCCGTCGGCGCCGGGTCAGGGTGGGGCCGGGCGCCGGGCGCCGGGCGCCGGTTGCCGCGGGCCGGACGCCGATGCGTCCGGGCCGGAGCGGCGGCGGGCCGTCGGATGCCGGATCAGAGCAGCGGCGGGGCGACGGGCGCGCCGCAGGACTGGGCGGCCCGCTGCAAGGCGCTCGCCAGCAGGGCCAGGTCGGTCGGTCCGTTGCCCAGCTCGCGCAGCGGACGGCGGGCCGGCGGGTCGCCCATCCGCTCCCACTCCAGTGGTACGACGGTGGGGCGGAGCGTGGACGTACGGGGTATCCGCCCGGTCACCCGGCCGGCCTGGAACGGGGTGACGCAGGCGTCCGCCGCGCGGTGCAGCCGCCCGCGTCCCGGCGGCACCGGCTCGGCCGCGTCCGCCGCCGGGCCCAGCTCCACGCGCAGTCCGGCCGCGCGGTCCGTGGCCGTGTCGGCCGTACGGTCCGGGTGGCCGGTGGCCGCTATCAGATGCACGCCGAGCGCCGCACCGTCCCGCGCCACCGCCTCCAGCGCGCGCACCACCGAACCGGCCGCGGGACGGCCCGTACTGCCGAGGGCCGGGGCGACCAGCGCGTCGAAGTCGTCGACCAGCACGAACAGCCGGGGCATCGGCGCCCGCCCTTCGGGGCGGGCATCGGGAGCGCTGCGCGCCCGCAGCCGCAGGGTCCCCGTCGAGGTGGAGTCCTGCCCGGCGGCCGACGAGCCGGCCGGGCCCTCGGCCGGGCGCCGGGGCGCCGGGGTGCGCGGCGCCGGGAGGTGCCCGGCCCGCCACTCGGCGAAGTCCGTGCCGGCCAGGGTCTCGGCACGCCGCTTCAGCTCGGAGCTGAGCGCCTGCGCGAACTGCCGCATCCGCACCGGGTCGGAGGCCGACAGGTGGGTGGTGACGTGCGGCAGGTCCGTGCACAGCCGCAGGCCCTCGCCGCGCTCCGGGCCCGCGCCGTCCACCAGGACGAGGGAGAGCAGGTCCGGGCGGTCGGCGGCGGCGAGCGAGGCGGCCAGCGAGCGCAGCAGCTCCGTCTTGCCGCTGCCCGGCCCGCCGGTCACCAGCAGATGGCAGGCGTCGGCGGCCAGGTCGGCGCAGAGCGGCCCGTGCGGGCCCGCGCCCAGCACGGCGGCCGCGCCCGCCCGGCCGGGGTCCGAGGCGGCGGCCCAGCGGGCCATCAGCGAGGCCGGGGTGGCCCGCGCCAGGCCCAGTTCGTCCAGCAGACGGGAGGTGTCCGGCAGCGGGACGGCCGCGCTGCGCGCCGGGCGCCCGCCGAGGCCGCCGCCCGTCTCGGATTCGCGCAGCGGCGCGAGGGCGCGCGCGAACCGCTCGGCCCAGGCGCCGGAGACCGCGTCGACGGCGGCGACCGTGCCGTTCGGGTCCGTACCGGGCTGGACGACGCGCAGGGCCGTGGCGACGTCACCGCTCAGCACGGCGACCGCGCCGCACTCGCCGAACGCGGGCGACGCCGCACGGGCGGCCTCGTACGTCGCGGCGAGCGGGAAGGCCGGCGTGGCGGCGGGCGTCTCGGCCAGACAGAGCACATGGATGCCGGCCGCCGGGCCGTTCGCCGCGAGCCGGGCCGTCGTCTCGCGCAGCGCCGGGGAACCGGGGTCACCGTCCACGATCAGGAGGGTGTACGGGCCGTTGTGGCGCGCGGCGGCGGAGGCGACGGCGGAGCGCTCGGCACCGGCCCAGTGGGGGCCCAGCGGGCCGTCGTCGAGGCGGCGCGCCAGCTCGGCCGTACGGGCCGTCGCCTGCTCCCTGTCGTACGCGAGCAGCAGGCGGCAGTCCTGGGCGTGGGCCGGGCGCACCTGGGGAAGCCAGCCGAGCCAGGACCAGTCGGCCAGCCGCTCCTCCGGGGAGCGCGCGCGGTCCGTGCTGATCAGCACGATTTCGAGGGTGGCGGGGGAGTGCAGGGCGGCGAGCTGCGCGACGGTGGCGCGGGCGAGGCCGCCGAGCCGGGCGCGCGGCCCGGCGAGGCCCAGGGCGCCCGCCTTGCGCAGCTCCACGGTCACCGGCGCGGCGGTCCGGCCGCCGTCCTGCGCGACCGTGCCGAGCCGGACGGTGAGCGCGTCCGGGTGGTCGGGGCCGCGCTCCCAGAGCCGGGGGCCGGGGCCGAGCGCGGTCAGCAGCACCGTCGCCGGGTCGGGCCACCGCTCGTCCGCGGCCTCGGGGCTCAGCCGTCGGCCGGCCGGACCGTACGTCCGGTCCGCCGCTCCGGACACCGCCGCCTGCGACTGCCGCTGCTGCTCCTCCCAGACGGTCGGCGCGGGGGCGGGGCCGGAACCGGGGCGCTCGGCGGCGGGCCGGGCGCCGGTCAGCCGACGGGCCCAGGCCCCGATGCCGCCCCGGCGCGCGGCCCTGGGGGCCGCCCCGGAGTCCGCGCGCGAGCCGTCGTGCGAGCCGTCCTGCGGGTCTTCGGCCGGGGCCGGGCCCTGTCCGCCGCCATGGGTCCGCTCCGGCCCGGTGGCATCCGGGCCGTACGGGTCGTAGTGCTCCTGGGGGCTGCCCGGATACGGGGTGCCGCGCAACGGGGTGCCGCGGCGCGCCGGGCTGTCGTACGCGGCGGGCAGCTCCTCGCGCGGCCGCGGGTCGCCGTACGGGGACGGGGTGTACGGACCGGCGACGGGAGCCGTGCCGCCCTGGGCGGCGGGGAAGGGGGCCGGGGACGCGGCGGGGGAGGGCTGGTGCGGCACCTCGGGCCGCCGGGCGTCCTGGTCGTGCGCGGCGGAGCGCGCGCCGGGGACGGTGCCGATGCCGGGGACGGCACCGGCGCCGGTGACGGTGGGAGCGCCGGGACGCGCGGTGCCCTCGGTTCCCGGGGCGGCGTCCTGCCGGGAGACCCGCAGCCGGCCCTCGCCGTCGGGAGCGCACACCAGGGCCGGGTCGGGCTCGGCGGGCGCGGCCTGGAGGCGCAGCGCGGACTCGCCGATGCGCAGCAGCGCGCCGGGCGGCAGCGGCACCGGGCGCTCACCGACCTCGGCGCCGCCGACGGCCGTCCCGTTGGTGGAGTGGAGGTCGGCGACGAGCACCGAGCCGTCCGGCTCGACCGTCACCGCGCAGTGCAGCCGGGAGACGTCCGGGTCGTCGAGGGGCACGTCCGCCTCCGCGGAGCGGCCGACGCGGATCGCGCCGCCCTGGCCGCCGTGCAGGAGGTGCACCCCGCCGGCGTCGGGCCCGGTGACGACCCGCAGCCGGGGCGTGCCGTGCGGCAGGCCGTGCGCCGGGGCGGGGCCCGGGACGCCGAGGGAGAGCACCGCGCCGTCGATCAGCGGGGGCTCGCCGACCGCCGCGCGCTGCGGGTCCAGCCGCTCGCCGCCCGCGTACAGCACGACGGGGCCGCCGGAGCCGTTCGGGGCGGCACCGCTCTTGCCGCTCTTGCCGCTGCTGCCGCTGCTGCCGCTGCCGCCGAGGTCCGCGCCGGACCCGGCCACGGCGGCCGCGAGGCCGCTCGCGACCGTGGCGAGCGCCGTCCCGGCGGGGGCCGTGACGAGGACGTCGCAGACCCGCGTGGGGTGGCCGCTGCGCGGCCCGAGGACGGTCAGCCGGATCTGCATCGCCGTCAACGGTCCCTTCCGCCCGGACCGTTCGACGGGGGCCCCGTGACCTCCCCCGCCGCGCCCGGGCACTCGGCACGTACAAGTCCCAAGGCGCGGGGCTCGTGCTCCCGCGCCGCACGCGCGCGACGGAGGCCCCGCACCCCCACCGCTTCCGTGCTGGGTGCATCCTCGCACCTGCCACTGACAACACGCCCGTCGACCATCACTCAGTGATCTTGATTGATCGTCCCCGGGCGGAAAAGCGTCTGATCGGGTGCGGCGAACGGCCGGTTTTCGATCATCGGCGGTCGCTGTTCGGCCCGACGTGGACACCGGGCACGGCCCGCCCGCAACCATCTGTCCCGAATGCGCGTCTTTCCCCCGAGCCCCTCCCGATCGTCCCGCCGTACGGCCCGTACGGCGGCACTACAGTGGGGCGACGGGCCGCAGCGACCCACCGGCCCGGCAAGGATCGATCACGACCAGGGAGCGCACGTGCGGCCGGTAGGCAGCAAGTACCTGCTTGAGGAGCCGCTGGGACGCGGCGCCACGGGCACCGTCTGGCGTGCCCGTCAGAGGGAGACGGCGGGAGCCGAGGCCGCCGTGGCCGGGGAGCCCGGCGAGACGGTCGCGATCAAGGTCCTCAAGGAGGAGCTGGCGCACGACCCGGACGTCGTCATGCGCTTCCTGCGGGAGCGCTCGGTCCTGCTGCGGCTCACCCACCCGAACATCGTGCGCACCCGCGACCTGGTCGTCGAGGGCGATCTGCTCGCCCTGGTCATGGACCTCGTCGACGGCCCCGACCTGCACCGCCACCTGCGCGACAACGGCCCCTTCAGCCCCGTCGCCGCGGCCCTGCTGACCGCCCAGATCGCCGACGCGCTGGCCGCCAGCCACGCCGACGGCGTCGTGCACCGCGACCTGAAGCCCGCCAACGTCCTGCTCGCCGGCTCCGGCGAGGGCGACACCGCCGAGCTGCACCCGATGCTCACCGACTTCGGCATCGCGCGCCTGGCGGACTCACCCGGCCTGACCCGCACCCATGAATTCGTCGGCACCCCCGCCTATGTGGCGCCGGAGTCCGCCGAGGGCCGCCCGCAGACCTCCGCCGTGGACGTCTACGGCGCCGGCATCCTGCTGTACGAGCTGGTCACCGGCCGTCCGCCGTTCGGCGGCGCCAGCGCCCTCGAAGTGCTGCACCGCCACCTCAGCGAGGAGCCGCGCCGCCCGTCCACCGTCCCCGAGCCGCTGTGGACGGTCATCGAGCGCTGCCTGCGCAAGGAGCCGGGCGAGCGGCCCGGCGCCGAGAACCTGGCCCGCGCGCTGCGCACGGTCGCCGCGGGCGTCGGCGTGCACGCGACCGCGGCGCAGGCCGAGGCCGCGCTCGGCGTCGCCGCGCTGCTCGCGCCGGACCCGTCCCCCGCCACGGTGCCCGGCACCGGTACCGGCGGTTCGGGCGACGCCGACCCCACCCAGGTGCTGCCGTCCACCGGTGGCGGGTACGACCCGGCGGCGGCGACCAGCGTGCTGCCGTCCACCAACGGCCAGGGCGGCCGGAGCGGGCCCGGCGGCCCGGACGCCGACCCCACCCAGGTGCTCTCCTCCGGCCCGGGCGGCCAGGACCCGGACGCCGGCCAGGGGTACGGCCCGGGCGCCCCCGACCCGACGCGCGCGATGCCTCCCGTACCGCCGGGCCCGCCCGGTGGCCGGCCGGACGAGCCGCATCCGTGGGAGTCCCAGATGCGGGCCGCCCGGGACCGCAACGAGCAGACGCAGTACCTGGACCCCGGCCAGGACCCGCTGCGCCGGCGGCC